>NZ_JACSMU010000002.1:0-656990 GCF_018618855.1 Exiguobacterium sp. s166
CTGGATTTTAAACGCCTTCGTATATTTGACCATAAAAAACACCCCATAAAAGTTGGATTTTCATGTCCAACTTTTATGGGGCAGTTCATTTTGAGGGGTGCTTTTTAATGGTTACATGAAGAATTTTCATTCATATTTCCTAACGTTTGAATTCACCTTGGAGTGCACTCTGTATGACATCTTGTTCTACATACCAATCGTAATTCCTAATCAACTCTGTCAAGCGATTCGGTGGCACCTTCAATTTTATAATGAAGAACGGTACCAGTAACAACTAAATAGCTTGAATTTATTAGAATCAGGAATTAAGTTGCTTAAAAGATTTTGTCTTGTCTACTTGACGGTCATTTGTCTTATTTGCTTTTAGTCTATCGACTAATCTTGAAAAAAATCGAATACAAGAACTGAATTGTAATATTAAGTGCTGCATTTATCCGAAAACAAAAAAGTCCATAATGTCCTTTGGATGAGATGTTACATGCTGATTCGCTAGGAATTCAATTCTTTTTTGGTAAATCGTTTTATTTTGCTTATGTATACGCTAACATTTTTATTTATCTGGAGGCATCATTCTTTATTTAATCCCATCAGAAAAGTACATAACGATCAATAAGAAAGGAAGTCCTTATGAATCTAAATGCTTATTTCCGCACTCACTTTGACAATCCAGATATTTTGGAAGAATCTTTTGCGGAGCGTCCGCTGACACTCAGTCTCGACTTGCAAAAAGGACTTTACCAAATTCAAGAGGATTCTGACGAACTGAACATGGCGTACTTTGAGAAGGTCTATCAAAAATCCCTCACTTTGTTTGAAGATCTGTTTCAAGAAGATGATCGTCTGTATCTCATTGTACGTGTCCGAAAAGAACTTTATTCTCCTGCAATGAAAAGTACGGAAATTTTTGAGCGTTTTCTCAAAAATAACAAGGAACGATACGCGATTGAGTTTGAAAAAAAGCATGTCCGTGGTGAGGAGGAAGTCATTTACCAATACGCCCGTTTGTTGCCGAGCAGACAGACCATTCGTTATAAAAAGTTGCTTCAAGCGATCTGTAATCAAGACTTTCCTGAGTTGTAACCCCGATTTAAATCAAGACAGACGTACTATCCCGAGATTTATTTTGTGAATCCGGGCAAAGACATCATCCTGTATATTTTTGACGACCGGGGTTGTTTCATTCTGCTCAATGAGGAAGAAACCTTTCACCGTCTGAAGGAAACATATAAATCGGATCAGTCAGATGGCTTCCCGATTGAGAAACCATGACATTTTAATTTGACTGTTTTGCCTCCATCTATTTCAGCTTTCCTTACGTGTCCTCAAGTTATCTTGATTTCCGCCTGTTCCTCGATCGTCCGCTGAATCGTTTGCAACACACTGTCCGCATCATTTGATCCGATTACGGCATGCGCCCGGGCCTTCAACTCCGGTACGGCATTACTGACGGCATAGCTGAAATCCGCCTGTTCAAACAGTTCCAAATCATTATAGCCGTCACCAAATGCCATCGTCTCATCCGGCCGGACCTGTAAGATCCGTTGCAATTGTTCAACGGTCGTTCCTTTGTGGACCCCATGATTCGCAATATCGATCCAGGCGGCTTCCGAGGCAACAAAATAAACACTATCCCGGAACGGTTCCAGTGACTTGACCGTCTCAAAACAACGTAACTTCGGATCATGAATGGTAATTTTGACAAAATCGTCTTCAATCGATTTTAAGTCCGCGACCCGTTCCACCTGTCTGTACGATCCACGGACGATTGCCCACTCCTCGTCTGAAATCGTCTCGCTGACGACTGCTGCTGTTCTTGTACAGGCGATGATCGTATGTCCGAGCTCCAGTTTCTCCAATTGCCGGATAATTTGACGACCGATGTTGTTCGGAAGCAGGGATTCATAAACGTAAGTACCCGCCCGTTTAATCCGCGTCGCACTGTCGCCTAAAATCCACATCCCGTTGGCGGCTTCCAAAAAGAGCTCTTCAATCCGTTCACACTGCTTACCGCTGACTGGTGCAAATTGAATATTGTGTTGCTTCAACAACGTCTGGATTTCTTGAAAAAAAGTCCGATTAAAATCGCCGCTACTGTCTAAGAACGTGCCATCCATGTCAGTCAAAATCAGCTTAATCATCTGTCGAATCCCCTTTTGAATACTCGATTTTGTAGCTTCCCCTTCATATTGGCTCACTGCTGAATTCGATGCAAGTGATACCCGGTCAAGACGGTGCCGAATAAGACTGGTCGTGACGAACTGTTTCCTGTTGCGTCCATCTCATTAAGAAATCAATCGGTTAGTCTTCGAATTTTTTTAAGACAATCGCCGCGTTATGACCGCCAAACCCAAAGGAATTGGATAATCCGAATGTCATATCTGCGGTTCTGGCCACTCCCGGAACATAATCCAAATCACATACAGGATCTGCCGTTTCGAGATTGATCGTCGGTGGAATGATCCCCTCCTGTAAACTCTTCGCCAAGGCGATCGCTTCCGCTCCTCCTGCCGCTCCGAGCATATGGCCAAGCATGGACTTGTTTGCTGTAACGGGAATCGTGTAGGCATGCTCCTGAAACAGTTTTTTGATGGCCAGTGTTTCTGACTGGTCGCCCACCAAGGTACTGGTTGCATGCGCACTAATCACGTCAATTTGACCGGCTTCGATTCCAGCACTCTGCAATGCCTTTTTCATGGCCAGGTATGCGCCTTGACCTTCCGGATGAGTGGCCACGATATGATACGCATCAGAACTCGCGCCATATCCTGCAATCTCAGCATAAATTTTTGCCCCTCTTGCTAAAGCATGTGTCAGTGATTCGACTATTAAGATGCTCGCCCCCTCGGCCATCACAAACCCGTCCCGTCCTGCATCAAACGGACGGCTGGCTTGAGTGGGGGCATCGTTTCGTGTAGATAAGGCAGTCGCGTTTCCGAAACTTGCTAAAGATAAATCCGTGATTGCGGCTTCCGTCCCTCCTGCAAACATGACATCCGCTTCTCCCATACGAATCAGCCGGAATGCTTCTCCGATTGCCGTATTTCCAATGGCACATGCCGATACAGGCGACATCGTCGGGCCCATGGTTTTCCATTTGATGCTGATATGAGCCGCAGCCGCATTTGACATGATGGACGGTACTAAACTCGGACTTACTCTTCTCGGTCCCCGCTTATCCAGGACATCCACGTTCTGAATCAGGGTCTCGATTCCGCCTATTCCTGAACCGACATACACACCCATCTTCTCTGGATCGATGGAAATGCCTTCTAATTCCGCATCTTCCCAGGCTTGAGTTGCTGCTGCGAGTGCAAACTGTGTGAACCGATCCAGTCGCTGTGCCTCTTTTTTCCCGATGACCTGTTCCGCATCAAAATCACGGACGATTCCAGCAATCTTCGCTTTATGCGGCGTTGTATCAAACGTATCAATCATTGAAATACCGGACTTTCCTTCAATTAAATGCTTCCAAAATGTATCGACATCATTTCCAATAGGAGAAATCACACCAACACCTGTAATAACCACTCGTTCCAAATTCCTCACTCCTCGTTATCGTATAGGGTAATCATATCCGTTTACTATCCTATTACAAGTGGCTGTTTATCCTATTATAAATTATACTTGGATGGTGATTTCGATTGGAGGACCAAGACATGAACGATAAAAACAGACTCGACGCCCTTTCAACGTTTTTAAAAACCAAAAGAGCCGAGCTTAAACCGGAATCCCTCGGTTTTCCGTCAGGTGCAAGAAGGCGCACCCCGGGGTTACGCCGGGAAGAAGTCGCCCAATTAGCAGGCGTCAGCACGACATGGTATACCTGGCTCGAGCAAGGCAGAGACATCAAAGTCTCGAGAAGTGTATTGGATTGTGTGGCGCAAGCATTGCGTTTGAACAAGGATGAGCGGGAGTACCTGTATGATTTAACGATTGATGCGAAATCCGTCACTCCGTCGTTAAAAAAAGATCCATCCCCGATCAGTTCATCGCTCGAAAAAATTTTATCGGACCTGACTTATTGTCCGACGATTGTCACGGACCGCTATTGCCAGATTGTCGGTTGGAATACGGCGGCGGCCCACGTATTCGTAGACTTTTCAAACATTCCGGAATCTCAACGGAATTTAATTCGGCTCGTTTTTTCCCAAAAGGAATTTAAGGTGTTAGCTGTTAACTGGGAACATTTCGCAAAAGGCTTTTTGTCCATTTTCCGCACCTATTACGGTCAGTATTCTGGAGACGAGTGGTATACCGCCTTTATCGAGGAGATGAGTATCACATATCCGGATTTCCTAGAATTATGGACTCAAAGCCAGGTCAGTAAAGCTCCCGAGATCATGATTGAATTTCGGCATGCAAAAGCCGGAAAAATGCTGTTTGATCTGACCTCGCTACAAGTTCAGGGAGAGACTGATTTAAGATGCAGTATCTATACACCAATGGAGGGCACGACGACGGAACAAAAGTTAAAACGGTTAATCGCCAACACTTAACATACGTCTAGCTTTTGCTTTGTATCTTCTTCATCAAAAAAACGTGAACTCTTCTCCTACGCTGTATTTAGCGTCGGGAAGAGTTCACGTCAGTTGGTTTCA
This sequence comes from Exiguobacterium sp. s166, assembly GCF_018618855.1. Classification (NCBI taxonomy): domain Bacteria; kingdom Bacillati; phylum Bacillota; class Bacilli; order Caryophanales; genus Exiguobacterium; species Exiguobacterium sp. s166. The sequence continues at coordinate 4,599 of NZ_JACSMU010000002.1, forward strand.
AAGCATCTATCCTGTTTATATCCGTTTTCGGTTTCGCTCATAACCTATGACCCAACCATGTAACATCATTCCGATGATGCCCGATAATATCATGACGAGTCCGACGAGCGTTAAAATAATCTTCAAAAATGGTCCCATTTCCGTATCCGATAAGAAACGCATGAAGACGATGCCGGCTATCGTCAGCATCACTAAAGCAGGAAAATTCTTAATCATTATCGTCGCTCCTCCTAAAATCACATTTACTCTGCCGATTTATCCGCACCGAGTGCTGTCCGTTTTTGAGCTTCCTGTTTTGCATCTTCATTCCACCAGCCATTGATGAAAAACGTACAGCCGACAATCAAAGCACCAATCGGGAAATACTTCAGGTAATAATCATCAAGCGATTCACCGGCAAAGTTCGGTGACAGCTCGATGTAGGCACTGAACAGTTGAACAATGAAAAACAAGAAAAAGCTGACAATCAATGCCCACGTGCCATAACGATAATTTGGATTCTTCAACATGTGTGTTCCTCCTGGATTGAATTATTTTAATCTGATTTCTATATCGCCACCGCTACTTTCACCTTTATCGTCACGAACGATATAGTCAATGTCATACACACCCGCCGGAATGACACCGGCTTTGACTTTTCTCTTAAGCGTCACCGTTTTATGCGGTTGTACTTCTTTCGACAACCGTTTCGGTTCCACCTCTTCGTACGAATCATAGACGACTTTTTGTGAACCATGTTTACGGACCTTGACGTTGAGCAGATGACCGGCCCGGGAGGCGACTTTCACCGGATAATCGCCGGTATTGGTCAGTTTGTATTCAAATACAAACCCGTCTTTGACACTTCCTGTGTACCCCGTTTCGATTGTCTGACTGCTCGGCTTCACGTCGAGGGACATACATCCGGCTAAACTGAATAACAACGGAATAATCAGTATTTTTTTCATTTCAATTCCTCCTTTTCGCATGCGTTTCAAAAGAGTAGATGAAATGAAAGTGCTCCTTGAACGTAATGCTTTGCTTATTCCCAGCCTGGTAACGGGCGCGGTAACTGATCCGCAAAGGCGCGGTAGCCGTCATACGTCAAACCTTGACGTTGCGGATGTTCGTTTCGAATCAGTGGATCACCGGTTTCGGCTTCATTTCTAAAAAAGCTTGGTTCCGCCTGCAGGACGTGGATGGAAGAATACTGAAATCGTCGATCTGCAAGTAACTCACGGACGTCTTCCATCAGCTTTTTAAAACGCGGTCCATCGTTATATTTTGACATCAACTGCTCTTTTCGAGACTTGCCTTCATAGATCGAGACCGTATAGTAAGAACCGGATTTTGAAATCGGATATTCGATTTCGACCCGGACGGAATCAACGAACTTAATCGGCAATGGCGGCTTGACGTTTTCTTCTGGAGTATCTTCGTCGACAAAATAACTATCCTTTTCAATACTGAAGCCCTTGAACTCCCAAAACATATCACCCTGGGCGATGATCGAATACTCAAGGAACGTGCCGAAGTTTTGGCCGATTGGATCGGTGTCCTCAGTTGTTCCCTCATGATACTTCCAGTACATGTAAGGTGTGTCTTCTGTTTTAGCATGTTCCGTATGAATCAAAAGATATCCTTCACTGACTTCACCAATCACCCAAAAATAATCAAAATCTTCATCAATAAGACCATCTTCTTTTGCTTCTATTGTCGATTCGATTACTTTATCAAGAGAATACAACACCAGACCAAGACCGTCGTCAAGAATAAACAGATCCGCTCCGTCATGCAGTTCAAGAAACGTTTGGTATTCACTCGGTAATTTTTGATTAAATTCGGCTTCGAATGCCGCAAGTGACTCTGCCGTCACAGGTGCCGGAAGATTGAATTTTGCCTGCCCGATTTCATTGTACTTCCGTTGAATGAACGTTGATCCATGACTGATTTTCTGCTGAAGCCCACCGAGTACTGCTGCGATTTGATTCATATCATTCTCTCCCTGTCATGCTTTTTCCCAGCCTGGTAACGGACGCGGTAAGTCGTTCACAAATGCTTGATACCCGTCGTACTGCATGATTTGGATTTGCGGATGTTCGACGCGTTTCGCAATCTGTTCACCGGATGCATCTTCACTTTCCCAAAGTGGTGCTTCTTTTTGGAACACAGTGATTTCTGTAAAATGGAACTTTGGTTCTTCCAGCGTTCTCATAAGAGATTGATGCACCTGTTTCATCGTATCGTAGTCAAATTTCCACCATAAATCAGGTTTTCCATTTTCATATGTATAAAAAGAAACGATAAAATCTCCCTGGCGGTAAATCGGATACTCGATTTCGATCCGGACCCGTTCCTCGGATGCAATCGGTACGCCCGCCTGCACGTCCTCCGTTTCTTCTTCAACATAGTAATCATCTTCCCGGACATCAAAGCTGTTGAACTCCCAGTATATGTCGCCTTGGGCGATCATCGACCGTTCCAGAAACGTCCCGAAATTTTGACCGATGGCATCGGTGTCTTCAGTCGATCCTTCATGATACTTCCAGTACATATAAGGGGTATCTTCTGTTTTTGCATGATCCGTGTGAATCAAAAGGTACCCTTCGTTGATTTCGCCGATGATCCAGTAATGATCATAGTCTTCATCAATCAGACCGTCTTCCTTGGCTTCAATCGTCTTTTCGATCACTTCTTCGAGCGGATGTAAGACCAGCCCCTCGTCGCCTAACATAAACAGTTTTGCGCCGTTATGCAGTTCGAGAAATGTCTGGTATTCGCTCGGTAAAGGTTGCTTGAACGCGGCTTCAAATGCTTGAAGCGTTTCCGGTTTGACCGGTTTTGGCAGATGGAACGTGGCCTGACCGATTGAATTGTAACTGCGTTGAATAAACGTCGATCCATGGCTGATTTTTTGTTTGAGTCCGTCGAGGACAACTGCGATTTGATTCATTGGATCCACCCTCTTATTTCTCTATGTATGAGCCACCTGGCCTCATCTTCCTTTAGTCTACCATTTTACCAATAATTTGGGTGAACTCAACTTCCTGTTTCTGTGGTATTCTTTTTCTAATCAAAAATGATTCCTGAACAGCATCTATGTCCATCGACCTGGAGGTGAACCATGCAGAAACAGTCTTCGATGCTGCTGATTTTACTGGCGGCAATGCTTTGGGGTACGACCGGCACGTCCCAGGCGTTTGCGCCGGAAGCGGCCCATCCGATTGCGATCGGTGCAGTCCGTTTAGCGGTCGGCGGCTTCTTTTTACTTTGTCTCGTCTTATTGACCGGAAAGCTAAGCTTAAAAAATTGGCCGCTGCCCACGATTTTCCTCGCTGCCCTCAGCATGGCCGCTTATCAGCCGTTGTTCTTTTCCGCTGTCCTTATGACCGGAGTCGCCGTCGGAACCGTCGTCGCAATCGGCAGTGCACCGATTTTTTCCGGAGTGATTGAATGGCTTGTCTTAAGAAATCGACCGGGTACCATTTGGTGGCTGTCGACATTGCTTTCGATTGCCGGTTGTTTACTGTTGGTCATGAATCAGGCATCCGTTTCAGTCGATCCGTTCGGGATCGTGCTCGCACTCGGTGCCGGACTATCGTTTGCCGTCTACACGTTTGTCAGCCGGGACTTAGTGAAAACACACCCTCCGCTATCCGTCGTCGCGGTCGTCTTTACACTCAGCGCCCTCTTGTTATCGCCACTGTTATTCCTGTTTGATCTGTCGTGGGTCTTCAGTCTGCGCGGTGCCGGTATCAGTCTCCACCTTGGTGTCCTCGCAACAGGACTTGCCTATCTATTGTTTGCCCGCGGTCTTGCGCACGTCTCGTCGTCAACCGCCGTTACACTGTCACTTGGTGAACCGTTGACCGCTGCACTGCTCGGCGTATTTGTCCTCGGGGAAACACTCAGTCTGTTGTCGTGGAGTGGCATTTTACTTTTATTTTGCGGTATCGGTCTGCTCATCTGGTCGTCGCGTTCGCCATGGCAGCCGGACATCCTCAAACTCGCCAAGGAAAAACATTCTTAAGGAGGGATTCCTTCATGCACCTCACATTCGAAAAGCTGTTGTACCGGGAAGACTACCAGATTGCGCTCGATCACTTTGTCATAGATGAAAAAAACGGCGATCGATTGGCCTTTTATTTTCGCGGCCATACGGACGAAATCATGGTGCTCATCGGTGACTATTCCTGCAATTATTTTGAATTGTTGTTTGAAGCAGATTGCGTCCTGCTTCGCTCGTCGGATTTGCATGAACTGGATGACGGGCTGGAGTTTAGTCCGGTTCCGCTCACTCTGTATCAGGACTCGGCACTTCTGACCTTTGCGACGGCCTGGATGGGCTTGAAGCGGGACCCATCGCGCGACTGGACGCACTATGCCATCCGAGCATTCGAGCAGGATTTTCATGTCCTGTCCCCGCGTCCGCCGGTCTTTACGGATCTTGGTCATAAGATGAGTGACTTTACGGTCAGACATTCTTTTAATCTGCCGAAAGAGAATTAATATAAAAAAAGCCCTACCTCGCCAAAGGTAGGGTGATGCGACTCGTCCCGCCCGACGGCTTGCGCCGGACGGGACGTAATTCAATTATACATAGCGCTCCAGTGTTTTTTCAATCGTCTGAATCGAATCGACCGGCGCAAACCGTTTGACGACCCGTCCTTTTCGATCGACAAGAAACTTTGTGAAATTCCATTTGATTTTTGACGATAACAGACCACCCTGCTGTTGCTTCAAATACGTATACAACTGATGTTCCGTCGGTCCGTTTACGTCAATCTTCTGAAACATCGGGAATGTCACACCGTAATTCAACTGACAAAACTGCATCGTTTCCTGCTGATCGGCAAACTCCTGATTGTTGAATTGGTCACACGGGAATCCGAGCACTTTGACACCTTGATCGGCATACTTGTCATGCAACTGTTGCAGGTCTCCGAGTTGCTTGACGAGCCCGCACTTACTTGCAGTATTGACGATGACAAGCACCTCTCCGGCGTAGTCGTTGAGTGAAACAGTCTGACCGGTTGCGTCCTGTACCTCGATTTCATAGAGCGATGTATTCATTTTCATTCCCCCTTTGTCATCAGTATACCTCGCTGAAAAAGCACCGTCTTTTTTGAACACGCGTCAACTTACTTACCAGATGTGTTCATCCCGGTCGCTCAGCTTAATGACAAACGGCATGATCAACAGAAAAAACAGACTGATGTATCCGAGTGACAGATAATGTTGGGTATCTTTTGAAAGATATTGCTTCTTCCCGCAGTTCGGACATGTTTTGCCGTGGTTTGCAATAGTGACAGCAAGCACATCCTTCGTCTTCCACTTATAGTCGCAATTTGTACACCGTACCATCTCATCATCCCCTTTGAATTCTTTTACCTGTTTGTTCCAACAAAGGTTTCATGAATATGATGATTGGTTGAGAAAAGCCAATCAGCGAAATGTACTCAATCCTTAATTTTAAAGTTTTTCTCCTCTTCCTGAAATGCTTTGATCCAATCCCGAAAATCGTTGTCTACATGAAAATACTCGTTCGGAGTATTTTGCAAATCCATTCCATAGACTATCGTCAGACAACGAAAGACAGCCAATTCCTGCTTCGTCAACGACCTGCCTTCTTTCTCTTCCATCCACTCCAAAGCCGCCATCCGTTCATATGCCCACTCGGATACTTCCTCTCGTGTCAGTTGTTTTTTCAGAACGTGTTCCAGTTTTTTTATTACATCATCGATTTGAATAGTTCTCATGTCATCATCTCCCAATTAAATAATCATATGAATAATTCAGGCATTAAATCCTTTAATTTTTATGGTATAATTTTACATATGAAGTTCTGAACTCTATCCTCATCGTGAAACAAAGAAGTTCATAGTCCTAACGATTTAGAAATGGAGGTCATCCCGTTGAAAAAAGTAATTACTCCTTTGCTTTGCATCCCGTTCCTGCTGTTATCATCCTGTACAGACGAAACAGAAAAAACAGTGACGCACTCTGAAAGTAAAGAATTTAAACCGGAAACTGTGAAAATCAACAAGGATAGTGAATTAAACATCGTTCCGCTTTATACGCCCTATCAAAACTATTTGAAGGCATCCCTTAAAGAAAATGATCCAGAAGCGGATAAAAATAGTTATGCGAAATCTGTTCTCGGTTACATAGATGAAATTGGAGAGAAGGAAAACTTTGATACGACCAGTTTAAAAGGCTACTTTTTATTGCAATCAACTGTTTACGAGCAAGAACTGGTGGATCGGACAAACGAGTTGATGAAACACCATGACGAAATCAAAGACATCATCATAAAAAACTATACCGCTGCAAATAAGGTACTTCCGAAAAAAAAAAGTACGATTTTCATCGTACCTACCAACTCGGAATATTCTTCTATGAGTGAATCTATGAAAGGCGTATTTGCCGCAGCATATAAGGACACGTTCATCCTGTATCTCGATACAAACTTTGATCAGGATACACTTGCTTACACAGTCGCACATGAATACCATCATTTGATTCTTCAAGATACAGCCGAATATAAAATGAATGAGATTCTTGATTCAATCATCACAGAGGGCAAGGCGGATGCCTTTGCCGACCGTGTCGTCAAGGACGTTTCACCGCCGTGGAACGTACCGATGGATGACAAGTCCAAGAAACATGTAGCCAGTTTGATCGAGAGCGGTGAAGCTACTTATGAAGAAGTTGTAGGCGGTAGTCAGCAAAAAGACATTCCCCAATGGAGTAACTATATCTTAGGACGGGATGTCATGGATCATTACTTTAAAACGAATCCTGATCATTCCATATCGGAATGGACATTTGCAGATCAACAGGATATTTTAAAAGGCTACAAGTACCAAGATATTCTGGAATGATACATTAATACATTTCGAAAAAACTATCATTGTAAGATGTTTACTTAGTAAACGGATTTCAATCTTCTCTTAAACTTACGTTGGATAATGCCCGAATTACATTTTCGATGATGTCGAGAGAAGCTGGAATCTGAATCCATTTTTCCATTACCTGGTCAAAATAAAGTCCTTGTTTTCGCATGTTTTCTTTATTGTTCACTTCATCAAATTCTAAAATTTGATTCAGATTTCGATTGGCTTCCTCAAAGTCATCGAACGGTCCTGAGCCATAATAAAAGAGTAAGTCTTCTTTTGTAAATCCTTCTAATTCTAGAATCTTTTCTTCCATTAATTCGAGCGGACGTATGCGGGCTTGCGCGTAATCGATGATTGTCGGATAAATGCCAAATGGTATGTCGTATTCTAAAAATCGTTCCGAATACCATTCCCAAATCCATTTCCACTTACAGATGAAATACACGATGTATTCTACTTGCGATGTTTCTTCCAGCTCATGCATTTCGTAAGATAATGTGATGGTGTCTTGTTCCAGCTCGAATTCAATAATAAATTCACCATTCCTATTTTCATCTTCCAGAAGTTCATTGATTCGTAAATCATTTAGTTTAAGATAGTCCAACAATGAAACTGGTCTTTTCGCTTCTTCACGAAATAAAACGCTAATATTTTTAATCACTTCGATTGTCATTTAGAACCTCCAAAAGGAATCAAGCAAGATCACCTTGCTTGATTCCAGTAGTTTTATCAAAACCAGGTACAAATATACCTACTCCTAAACCTTAAGAACGAAATCCTCATAAAAGTCATAACCGGGTACCTATATACAACAAATACAAAATGAAGGAGTAGAAAACATGTTTTATGATGAATACGAACTGCTTGAATTATTCGAATCCGAACCGGAAGAACTTTATCAGGAAGGGGCCGGTTTTTATATGTATAAGAAGGTCGACAAACTTGGGTTTCAGCTATTATTGTTCATCTCATACTATGGAAAAGAATGTACCATCAGCTTAAGTAATGATGAGTACAATTGGACGATCTTCGATTTTGAACTACATCATATAGAATCAATCAGAAATGAAAATGAGTGTTTAAAAATCAGAGGCAATTCAGGAAAAACGGAAATTGATATACAGTGTAAACCACATTTCAGTTTAACTCATATTAGATTATCTTATTAAGCATACGATTGATCTTTTAAGAAATTACTTACGAAGGAGGGCAGTTTCAGATGCGTAAATTTTTATTAATCGGCTCTGTGATTATCATCATTGCTTTTTTTGTTCATTTCAAACCCTTCCGTGATGAACCACCCGATCCCCGTGTCGAGATACAGGGAAAAAGTATTCCGACGGTCCAAGGGACATTTTGCTGGAGTGGCCTGTTTAGCGGCCAATGCGTAGACAAAATCTATGTAGACGGTTTACACATGACTGAAAAAAGTAAACCGGTCACCGTCATGCCGAACGAGAAAATCCAGATTTCCTTCGATCCAGAACCTGATACAATCAAAATCCTTCGATTTAATAAGGAGACCGGTAACCCGGTTACGTTAAAAAATAATCAACTCGTAACACCGAAAAAAGCCGGCACATATGCCTATGAACTTCAAGCAAGATGGTCAAAGAATGGTGACGGTCAGTTTGCTTTCTTAATCAAAGTAGATTGAAGGAAGAACGAATAGATCTTGTGTCTATACATCTAAATACGTATTACAATGTATTGCAAAGGAGATGATAAGTATGAGTATAATTTCTGTCTGACTCGATGATCAGGATGCACAATTGATCAAAGAATATGCGAAAGCGAAAAACATCACGATTTCTACACTTGTTCGCGATGCCGTCCTCGATCGTATTGAAGATGAGATCGATTTACAACTCTATCATGATTCCATGGCAGCACACCGCAAAAAATCAAAAGCAATCTCATTTGACGATATGATGAAGGAACTTGTTTTAGAATGACAGTATATACGGTATAGTTTGAGCGCGGAGCTCAAAAGTCTCTTAACAAGATAGATCCGCGGATCATCATGTCCTGGATCAAGAAGAATGTGGTCAGGACGGATAATTCGCGTTGTCATGGAAAGGGACTTGTTTCGAATCGTTCGGGTGAATGGCGGTATCGCATCGGACTATCGTCTGATCGCTTACAAAATTCGTCATCTTGATTCTCGATATCGGGCATCGTCGTGATGTTTATAAATGATTGTTGTGAAGAATAATTAAATATTTAACCTAGCAAACAGCATAGTTACTATAGAAAAAAATCCACATCATTCCTCAGATGTGGACTTTTTTTCTTTCAAATCTACCCTGGAACAGTTCGTCTATCTTGTTCACCTTTATCTACATAGAAATTTAGATTATCAACAATATTTTATAAAGATCATTTTTATATTAAAAATCAATCTAAAATATCCGATATTACTTTAAGACATACTTTACTTATTTTTAAAAGGAGAGGAACTATTTTGCCCAAAAATAAAAGTTATCCTTTTCTTTTAACCACTGGAATTGGTTTATTATTTTGGTATTGTAACAACTTTTTTGAAGCATCTCGATGGAATGCATTGGTTTTACTAAATATTATTCAGTTTCTAGTTGGTCTATTAAGCACTTTTTGGATTGCAAGAGCTTACTATCGCTCTCATCCATCACTCAAGCAATTTTGGCTTTTTTTGAGCCTAGCAACTAGTATGTCTGCTACAGGTACCTTCATATGGATCGTTTTACTTTATTTCGAACAGACGATGAGTTTCCCTACTACATCCTATCTTGCATGGACAGGGTCCTATCTCTTTTATTTTGCAGCACTTTTAAACAGACTAAAAAAAAGCTCGCTTGGAGTTTCGAACGCCACCTACCTTTTTAATACCATGATCTATATGATTACAGCCAGCTCAATCAGTTATTACTATCTACTTTATCCGCTTTATCGGATCGAGCAACATTCGATATGGAATATAGCCTTCACATTTCTTTTTCAACTTGCCGATTTAGGCATTTTATTTTTTGTCATCACACTTTTTTATCTGATTCAATTCAATAAAAAAAACCATTCACTCCTCTTTCTTATTACTGGATTATCCCTTCAAGTTCTAGGCGATGTTCTTTTTGCACAGATGAATATGGAGAGCGGTTATAAAACCGGCGGGATTGTGGATTTCATTTGGACAATCGCATTGCTCTTCATTGGATTCACTGCTCTTTTTTACAAAGATGAACAGAATGAGAGAGATGTTCCTCCTGCGACAGGACCTTACTTAAAAAAAGAATTTATCTTTCCTTACACGAGCATCCTTATTCTCTCTATCTTGATGATGCAGAGTTACGAATGGAATTTAAATGCATTGAGTGCCGGTTGGATCATCATTTTTCTTCTCGTCATAGTCAGACAAGCTTTTACTGTCCTTAAAAATAATACGTTGTTACTTGAATTAAAAAAGACTGCTTATATAGATGTATTGACAGGACTAGGTAATCGTTCTGCGTTTAAACAAGAAACAGCATCCTTGTTCAACAATAAAGAACGATCTCTTTCTTTTATATTGTTACAAATTGACCGGATAAAGATATTCAACGACGCCTTTGGTCATCAGGTCGGCGAACAACTCATTCAGGAAGTTTCTTCACGACTGAAACATTTAGATACGATGAAGGTTACAATCTATCGTTTCAGTGAAGATGAGTTTTTACTTGTTCTCAAGAATAGTTCGAAATCAGCTATTGGAAAAGTAAAGGAACATATCCTGATGTCTTTAGAAGATTCATTTAAATTAAAGGACTTTGAATTAAATATCATCGCGCACGGTGGCATCACGACATTCCCTGATCAAAGTCAAACCATTGAGGAAGTGCAGTTACAAACAGCGGAAGCTCTATCTCAAGCGAAACAACATGGAAATCATTCTTTCGTATTTTATGATTCCGAACTAAAATCAAACGTGGTGCGTAAACTCGAAATGGAATCTCATTTACGTCATGCCATCAGCCAAAATCAATTGGCTGTCTACTATCAATCTAAAATTGATTTGAAGTCGGGACGGATTGTCGGAATGGAAGCTCTACTCCGTTGGTATCATCCAAAACATGGATGGATATCGCCTATAGAATTTATTCCAATCGCTGAAGAATCTGGTTTGATTAACGAAATCGGCGAATGGGTGATTCGAACTGCGGCCTATCAAAGTAAGCAACTCCAACTGATTGGATTTGATCCGTTACTCCTGTCTGTGAACGTATCGGCACTTCAATTCCAAAATCCGTACTTCTGCAAAATGATCCATCAGATCATTCAAGAAACACAGTTAGATCCTCAATGGCTTGAACTGGAGATTACAGAGAGTATCGTTCAAAACATTCAGGAAAGTGTCTCCATCTTGCAACAACTGAGGTCTTTAAACATCAAGACATCCATCGATGATTTTGGGACGGGATATTCCTCTTTGAATGTATTAGAACAATTACCCATTGATACGTTGAAAATTGATAAGTCATTCATCGACCGTTTGACTCAAAATACGTCTTCTCCCATGGTGAAAACGATTATCGATCTTGGATTAAATCTCAATTTAACCGTCGTAGCGGAAGGAATCGAAACGATTGAGCAAAAATCGCAGCTGGAATCCTATGGATGTATGATTGGCCAAGGCTATCTATTTTCTCGGCCCATCGATTTTGACTCGTTCATTCATCTACTACAAAATCATCCTATTCCTAAAGAAATGTCCTATTGAAATTGAAGTGCATGATGGAGACGATGCTTGACTGTCTCTATCATGCATTTCATGATTTATTAATCGTATGATGAATTCAGTTATATGACAGGAATACCTAGAGTTCACTTTATAAAATCATAGACCTGTTTTATAAACCATATTTTATGAAAGAAGAACTCATTGTATACTTAGAAAATATGATTAAAAGGAGTATATGAATAGCATGTCTAAACGACCTAAGATTTTTATCCTGATCATTCTCCTATATGTTTTAGGATATTACGGCTGGATATTCACCTTCCCTGATTCAGCCTCTCTACAAATAGTAGGAGGAAGTCTCTTTTCGATCGTCGGACTCTTGATTGCGCTCTTCTATCTAAAATTAGCCGTCAGTCAAGCGAATTCCAAAGACCGTAAGTTTTGGTCCTTCATCGGACTCGGAACCTTTTTTTATTTAATCGCTGAATTGATTTGGTTTTTTTCAGAGAGTGTCTTAAACGAAGACGTGTCATTTCCAGGATCACCAGATATTTTTTACATTTTACAGGCTCTTTGCCTCCTCTATGCTTTGATCCATAAAATTTTAAAGGAAGCAGCTATCCAACAACGGATTTCTTTTTTGTTTGATGTCATGATTATTCTAGTCGTGGCCAGTACGTTCTCATGGCACTTTTTGATTGCACCTATCCTGACTACAAGTGTTGCTTCTATGGAGGCTTTAGTCGTTTCTTTGATCTATCCGATTGGAGACCTAGGCATGCTGGTCGCTGTTTCTTTTCTATTTTTCAATTTATCGACTAAAGACAAAAATCATTCAATGTATCTCATTATCGTAGCGGTGGCATTGCAAGCCATTGCCGACTCCGTCTATCTGTACTTAATCGCGCAAGACACTTATATTACAGGTAGTTGGATTGATCCTTTGTTCATTGTTGGAATGATTCTCTTAAGCTTCGCTGGTCTTCAAAGTAACTTAGACCAAAAAAATATAGAGTCTCCTAAAGAAATTGAAAGACTAAACGTGTTTCAAATGTTGACGCCTTATGGCGGCGTGTTGATCCTGTTCGTCTTCATGGGATTTCACTCTACAAACTTTGATATCGTGACGATGGGTTCTGGTCTTTCGATTTTATTGGTCATCATCCGGCAAATTTTAATCATTTTCGAAAATCACAAATTAATCCGGCGTTATTATCATCAAGCTCAGATTCTCGAAATGAGTGAGGAGCGCTATAAATCGTTATTCGAATACCATCCGGACCCTGTCTATTCCACGGATCTCAGCGGGAAATTCGATAGTGCCAATACAGCGTGTACTCATCTACTCGGCATATCCAAGGTTGATTTAATCGGCCAAAACAGTTTGCGGTACGTCAAAGACTCTCACCGAAAGCGTGTATCGCAAGAATTAAAAGAAGTCTTTAATGGCATGCCCCGTAGTTATGAGACGGTCGTCCAAAACGTGGCTGGCTCCGCACTACATATGAACATCACGAACGTCCCGATCATCGTCCGAAACGAATTGGTCGGAATTTTTGGCATCGGTAAGGATGTAACCAAAGCGAGACGGATTGAACAAGAGATTCATTACCTCGCTTACCACGATGCACTTACGGGACTTTTCAATCGTCCTGCTTTCGAGGAGCGTCTGTCTGGACTTATTAAACACCGCCCCTCGAAAAATGACTCAAACGTTTCTTTGTTTTTTATGGATTTAAATCAGTTTAAACATGTCAACGATACACTCGGACACGATGTCGGAGATCAATTACTCAAAGCCGTTGCTACACGATTAAAAACATTCGAAGACCTTTTCGACATGATGGCGCGACAGGGAGGCGACGAGTTCACGCTTTTGTTGAGAGATGTTGCCACGTATGAACAGTTGCTTCAATTAGCAGACCGATTGTTGACGGCATTACAGGAACCCTATCAAATCGATCATCATGTCATCACTTGTCCACCTAGTATCGGAATTTCTTGTCACCCGAATGATGCTTTGACTATGCTAGAAATGATGAAGCACGCGGATCTCGCGATGTATCATGCGAAACAAACCAAAACAGGAAGCTATGTTTTTTACAGTGAACTTCAACATATGCCACTATAAGCGCACCCCATTCTACTGAAACTCTTTCGTTTCCATGGACGTATCGAATATCTCGAATAGACTGTACAATATACGGTTATTGAACTATTTCAAATCAATTCTTCTAAATTTCTAAAGCGCTCCATGTTTTATAGAGCAATAAAAAAACATGTCTTATCATACTATTACTTCTTTTAATTGGATTAGCAGGATATGGAATTTCTGCACTGATGAAAGGAATAACAAGTTCTTTAATATTTGAAAAACCCGGATATATAGTATTGCTAGTTGCTTATATGGCTTTAATACCTTTAATATTCTCTATTTTTCATGGCCTTCGTATATTACAATTCATATCAAAAAGCTCTAAATCAATCGATTTGATTTTTTTATCGGCTCAAATGATAAGAAAGTCGTTTTTATTTATTGCCTTTTTAGCTCTTTGTATTTTACCGATATTTTTTTATATTGGGCAAATGGACGATGCTCCAGGTTTGGTACTAGTGGGCATAATTCTTGTTGTAGTACCGTTAGCAGTAAGCGCTATATTTAGATGTTTTCAATACATTCTTAAAGATCTTTTTCTTTCTTAAAGATTAAAAACTAGTATGAGGAATTAAGTATAAAACAGTGTTACTCTTTCTTATACAATCAAGAAATCATAAAAGGTATACATTTCGACGTCGAAATGTATACCTTTTATGATTTCTATTACTTATTCAGAAGGTTTACCAAAGATGGGTCGCATATCTCTATCCCATGTAAACACTTGTGCGCGCGTATGCCTATTAGGATCATACAATGGATCGCCCTCAATGTTCGTATAAGTGCGGGCATGATAGACAATGACATCTTCACCATACTCGTTCACAGTAAAACTATTGTGCCCAGGACCATATTGGCCGGCCTCTATATTTGTTTTAAATACTGGCTTAAGTACTTTTTTCCATATGGAAGGATTGAGTATATCTCCTTCTTCAGAAGCACTTAACATACCTATGCAATAGTTTTCATCTGTTGCACTAGCAGAGTACGTTATAAAAATCTGACCATCGCGTTTTAATACTGCCGCACCTTCATTGACGAGAAACCCTTTTGTTTCCCATTCTAACTCGGGTTTTGTGAGCATAATTTGTGGTAATTTGATGGTCCACGGATTTTCTAACTCTGCAATATAGAGATTAGAATTTCCTTCAATAGCTGGATCTTTTTGTGCCCAGACTAAATAATGAACATCTCGATGCTCAAATACAGTCGCATCAAGCGCAAATGAATCCCATTCCGTTTCGATTTGTCCTTTTTCTACCCACTCGCCTTCAAGAGGATTCGTAGAACTATTTTCCAGTACGAACATCCGATGATCAAAGAGTCCATTCACAATCTCACGTGATTTTGCAGCTGCGAAATAGATATACCATTTCCCATCAATATAATGTAACTCTGGAGCCCAAATCAAATCACTCATCGGACCTGTTTCGTGTTTGACCCAGGCTGTTACAGGTGTTGCATCACTTAATTCTTGAAGCGATGTGGCACGACGTAATTCAATTCGGTCATATTCAGGAACAGACGCCGTGAAATAATAGTAGTTATCAGAATGTAAATACACCCACGGATCTGCTCGTTGCTCTACTATAAGATGCTGATCCTCTGTCTGATTCATCGTATTACCTCCTCGTTTGCTAAACTCTTCTCGAATACAGGTAGTTCTCCCTGCCAAGTAAACGGTCGTATATACGTATGACGATTTGGATCCCATAGTGGGTCGCCATCGATTTCTTTATAGCTACGGGCATGATAAACCAAAATATCCGTCCCATCTGTAAGCGTCGTAAAACTATTGTGACCCGGTCCGTATTCGCTGATCGCTTCATTTGTTGTAAGAACAGGCTTCGGATGCTTCTTCCAACGGGTTACGTCCAGCACATTCTCCGTCTCATCAATACTAAGAAGACCCATACAGTAGTTATGATCGGTCGCACTTGCTGAAAACGTTACGTATATACGCCCGTGTCGCTTCAAAACAGCCGGACCCTCGTTTACAAGAAAACCAATCTTTTCCCATGGATGCTCCGGACTAGCAATCATCGTTTGTGGTCCGATTAAAGTCCAAGGATTTTTCATTTCTGAAATGTACAGATTAGAGTTCCCTTCAATTTTAGGATCTTTCTGTGCCCAGATGTAATACAGATGTCCTTCATGTTCGAACGTTGTCGCATCGAGTGCAAACGATTCTCGCCATGTTTTGATCTGCCCTTTTTCTATCCAGTCACCTTCCAAAGGGTTAGCTGCGCTATTTTCAAGAACATACATACGATGATCAAAAATAGCATCCTCACGTGCTGCTGCGAAATAGAGATACCATTTCCCTTGAATATGATGCAGTTCAGGCGCCCAAATGTTAGCACTCATGATACCTGTCGGACGTTTCGTCCATATGATTTGTTCCTCTGCTTCTGTTAACTCTTTAATGGTCTGAGCTCGACGGAGGGGAATCCCACTAAAATCAGGTAAGGAAGCTGTGAAATAATAATAGCCGTCTGTGTGACGCATTATCCATGGATCTGCGCGTTGTTCAACGATAGGGTTTATAATTGCTTCTCTCATAAAGAATTCTCCTCTGCCTCAGAATGAGTAGACTGTAGGCTCATCTGTTTTAAAAGTGTATGCCGTTCTCGCAATCGGTAAGCTTCTTGTTTACTACTTGCTAGCAGAAGGGGTGAGACACCAATTTCTTCCGGTCGAAGAGGTGCTTTTAAAGCACCAAAGATATACTCCATCTCCTGTCGAGTCGGCATATGTTGTGCCCAATCGTTCAGCTTCACTGGCGTATCAGAACGTTCCTGGATCATTGTTCTGTAGAGATCAATGAGCTCCATTGTGGCGACAGCCACCTTTGTACCATGTAAGACTGCCGGGCGATGGTGCGTAATGAAATCCATCTCCCAGTAATGAGACAGGTGATGTTCCCCACCAGAAGCGGGATGCGAATGACCAAAGATCAACATGGCAATTCCAGATAGGAGTAGTGAGTCCATGAGTTTATCCAAACCTTTCGCTTTTCCTTCGTAGATCTCTGGTAGAACCTCCATACAGGCAAACAATGCTCGTTCTGTTAATCGAGCGACAATAGGACAAAACGGTTCATTTCCATCAAAAGCGCCAAAGTGCCAATCCAATAAGGATGTATATTTTCCGAGCATATCACCTACACCTGCTGCCACTAAAGCTTGTGGTGCGTTGCGAATAATATCATTCGGTACAAATACAGCAATCGGCGAAACAAGTTGATAGGTGATCTTTTTACCTCTTACAATCAATGGTGCCCCTTTCGATGTAAAACCATCCACTGAAGGAGCAGTTGGCACCGAGAGAAATGGCACTTTTGTTTTTGCAGCACAGAATCGTGTCACATCATGAATCGTACCTGTTCCTAGTGCAATCAATGCATCTACACTCGCATCTTGCTCTAACAACACTTGAACAACTGATAATTCACCAGCTAAGACATCCCCTTGTTCGTTCGAGGAAAGTGAGACGAATGATATGTCGATGCCCACTTCTTCTAATACTTTTTTCAATGGAGAATAACCGACAGCCTGCGTATTTGCATCTGCGATGACGAGAAGGTGACGCCATTCTTTTTTCTGTACAAACTCGGCTAACGATTGCCAAACATTTTCTGAAGCACTAATCTGTTCTATTGTAATGGTGTGATGCGGATTTCCACATGTGCAAGCGGCTACCTGTTCCTGAATCTGTTCGAGGTTCATCGACTGACTCCTTTCTCGACTCGATACACCGTTTCCCATCGATATGTCTGTCCTGCTGCTAATAGGATAGAAGGGAACTCTTCATGATGGACCGCGTCAGGAAGATGCTGCGGCTCTAAACATACACCGTAATGTTTTCTTGATTGTCCTTCACGTAACATCGTCTCCTCATTCATCTGATTTCCTGAGTACAAAACGAGTGCGGGAGTAGATGTAAACAATGTCAATGTGCGTTGGCTTTCAGGATCATAGAGCTTCGCTTTTCGTTGATCGGCGAACACAAACGGATGATCATAACCACCGACCAATTGGTTTTGAGGATGATGCGAAGCAGAACCTTCCGATAAGGTTCGGCCTAATCGGAAGTCGAATGGTGTTTGGTCTACCTCTAGTAATTTTCCTGTAGGTATCAAATCCTCACGTAGCTCAGCAAAGCGATCAGCAGATAATGTCAATTCATGTTGTAAAATATCACGTTTACCTGCACTCAGATTAAAGTACGTATGGTTCGTCAGATCACACACCGTATCAGTATCACTGGTTGCCTCATAGCTAATCCTCACACCATCAGAAAGTAACTCAAAAGAAGCCCGAATATCAAGCATTCCTTTATAGCCATTCTCACCATCAGGACTTACGTAACGAAGGGTTAGGAAATCTGCTGACACGTCTTCTACTTTCCAAAACTGACAGTGCAGACCGTCTCCTCCATGTAAATGATGATTCCCTTCGTTTTGCGGTAACTGATACGTCGTTTTCTCTAGATCAAATGCGCCGTTTTCGATTCGACCTGCGACGCGCCCGATGGTCGCTCCTAAGTAATAGGTATCTGCCATATACTCTTCCAACGTATCGTAAGACAGGATAAGATTTTTCCATCCTTCATCTTGTATCGAAAATTCTTGAAGCGTAGCTCCATATGTCAAGATACGCAAACGACACGTCTCATTCTCAAGCATGATTGCCGTCTGATCCACTACTTCTGTCTGTCGTTCCATATTGTTGCTCCTTTCTCACCAAACCTTCATAGGACAATGCTTCGTTGCAAGACGTGCTCGATAAGAGATATAACATCCACACTTTAAACAGGTATCATCCTGATGAAACGGACAGGTCGAACACTGACGAAGTCGTTCTTGGTACTCGGCATCCGTAACTTGTTGCATCACTTCTGCATCGATGGTCAACAACCAATCTGTCTCTAGCGCTGTGGGAGAACAAGTCCGACAACGTCGTGTCTCTGCGACCTTCATCTCAGCGAACCGTAAGCGTAATGACGCTCATTGCGGGTACATCAAAAATAAGTTTTCCTTCTTCCGTCAGCTGCACTTCATGATCGCGTGGAGAAACCAGATCAGGTTGTTCGAACGTATTATGGGCATTGAGATGATCTGCTGTTAAAATACGTGCCGATACTTCAGAAATTGTCCCGATACCACGCAAATCAATTTCTACCTTATCGCCGTTCTCGTGATCGAGCTGACAAAGACTGATATGCAACACACCTTCTGCGTCACGAGAAGCTGTTGCATTTATCGCGGGAATGGCTTCCTGTTTAGTGACATAGTCACGTGTAATGGCTGCTAGTTCGACACGTTCAGCATCTTGATGGACACGATACATTTCAAACACGTGATACGTCGGAGTAAGAATGAACTGATCACCTTCCGTCAATATCATCGCCTGAAGCACGTTGACCATTTGTGCAATGTTCGCCATGTGAACACGATCATTGTGCTTATGGAAGATATTGAAGTGAATCGCTGCTACGAGTGCATCACGGATTGAATTTTGTTGATACAAGAAGCCTGGGTTCGTTCCTGGTTCTACATCGAACCATGTTCCCCACTCATCGACGATCAGGCCGACTCGCTTCTCCGGATCATATTGGTCCATAATTTGACCGTGCTTCGTGATCAATTCATCCATGTAATAAGCACGTTTTAATGTGATGAACCACTCGTCTTCTGTGAAATCTAACGCCGATCCTTTACCTAACCAGAAATCACCCGGGATTGTGTAATAGTGAAGGCTGAGTCCGTCCATCATCGTACCTGCTTCACGCATGAGAACCTCTGTCCATTTGTAGTCATCAATATTGGCGCCACCAGCAATCTTGTAGAGCTGATTGCCATCATAGTTTCGTACATAAGTCTGATAGCGGCGATACAGGTCTGCGTAATACTCAGGACGCATGTTTCCACCACAACCCCAGTTCTCGTTGCCGACGCCGAAGTATGTAAGCGACCACGGTTCCGTGCGACCATTCTCCTGACGCCAGTTCGCCATCGGTGACTCTCCGTTGAATGTCATGTATTCGACCCACTCAGACATTTCTTGAACCGTTCCACTTCCGACGTTCCCACAGATATATGGCTCGCATTCGAGTAGTTCACAGAGACGCATGAATTCATGTGTCCCAAAATGATTGTTTTCGACAACGCCACCCCAATGCGTGTTGACCATCCGTTTTCGGTTCTCGTTCGGTCCGATTCCATCTTTCCAATGGTATTCATCAGCAAAGCAACCGCCAGGCCAACGCAAGACAGGAATACTCAATTTCTTCAGCGCCGCTAACACGTCATTCCGAATGCCATCCGTGTTTGGGATGTGCGATTCCGGACCGACCCAGAGACCTTCATAGATGCAACGTCCGAGGTGTTCCGCGAAGTGCCCATAGATATGCTTGCTGATTTTGCCTCTCGGTAGATCCGCATTGACGATCAGTTGTGTTGTCGCTTCTTTTGTCTTCAGTGTTGATTTAATGAGTTGGTTATTCATAATATCTCCTCCATGAAAAGGGACCTGATCAGGTCCCGATAGATTATGGTCGATAATACAGCTCGTTCCAGCGTAATTCATTATTGAACCTGACTGTCTCCGTTTGTTCGTCGATGACAGCAATTTCGACATTGAGAAGTTCCGCAAAGTCGCGCAGTTGGTCTGTTGTGACTTCATAAGAGTAACAAGTATGATGAGCGCCTCCAGCTTGAATCCAGTTTTCAACGGCCTGAGCCATCGACGGTTGTGTTTTCCAAAGAACACGTGCAACTGGTAAGTTCGACATTTCTTCATCAGGTTGGATTCCTTCCACCGTGTTGACTAGAAGGCGGAAGCGATGTCCTAGATCAATCAGACTGGCATTAAGTGCCTTACCGTTCTGTCCTTCGAATACCATTCGCGCCGGTGCCTCCCGATCTCCGATGCCGAGCGGATGTACCTCGATTCGTGGCTTGTCTACAGCAATCGTCGGACAGATCTCGAGCATATGTGCACCGAGGACCATCTCGTTTCCAGGCTCAAAGTGGTACGTATAATCTTCCATGAAGGAGGTGCGCTCGTTGCTGGCCATGATCTTCATAAGACGCACTAAAGCCGCTGTCTTCCAGTCCCCTTCTCCCGCAAATCCGTAGCCTTGTTCCATTAAACGTTGAACAGCTAGACCGGGTAATTGCTTGATTCCATGTAAATCTTCGAAAGTTGTAGTGAAAGCTGTGTATTCTCCCGCTTCCAAGAAAGCTTTCATCCCGAGTTCGATGCGTCCTTGGTAGCGAACTGAGGCGAGGAATGCTTCTTCTTTCATTCCTTTATTCGTCAATTCATATCGTGTTTGATATTCTTCCATCAGCTCATCCAACGCTGTCTCCGTCACTGCATCCATGTATGTGACGAGATCCCCAACGCCATAACCGTCAACCGTCCAGCCAAGCCGAATCTGTGCCTCAACTTTATCGCCTTCCGTCACGGCAACATTACGCATGTTGTCACCAAAACGCGCTACCTTCAAGACTTTACTTTCCGCTAAAGCATGGGCGACACTCATCCAAGACGCCATCTTTTGGCGAGTACCTGTATCTTCCCAATGCCCGACTAGCACTTTGCGTTTCACATTCATCCGGCTTGTGATGAAGCCATGTTCTCGATCCCCGTGTGCCGACTGATTGAGGTTCATGAAATCCATATCGATGGCATCCCATGGAATGTCACGGTTGAATTGTGTACCAAAATGAAGCAATGGTTTTTGTAGAACGCGCATCCCACTGATCCACATTTTGGATGGAGAGAAGGTATGCATCCATGTAATGACACCAGCACACGTATCATCTGCATTGGCTTGGAGCATCATCTGCCGAATTTCCTCGGCATTTTTGACGACTCCTTTAAAGACAATCCGATCACGAAAGACGTCGGCTCCGTCTAACCCTGAAACCATTTCTTTTGAATGCGTTTCGACTTGGCGCAGAACATCCTCTCCATAAAGCATCTGGCTTCCTGTTATAAACCAAAATTCATGCGTATTTGCTGTCAACATCTAAAGTCCCCCTAATCTAGCTATGAGCAGGTATTATTTCTGACCGTAATATGCGTTCGCTCCATGCTTCCGCAGATAGTGTTTGTCTAATATGCTTTGTTTGATTGGTGTCAAATTCGGATTCAAGTTCAAGGCATGGATTCCCATCTTTGCTACTTCTTCAAGTACGACGGCATTATGCACTGCTTCATCCGCATCCTTTCCCCAACAGAAGGGAGCATGATTGGCGACAAGCACACCAGGTACAGCAACGGCTTCTAAGTGGAGTTCGCTCAATGTTTCAATAATGACATGTCCCGTCTCTAACTCATAAGCTGCCTCGATTTCTTCATCTGATAGCTCCCGCGTACAAGGAATTTCTCCATAGAAGTAATCAGCATGCGTCGTCCCAAAAGCAGGAATCGATCGTTTTGCTTGGGCCCAGCTCGTCGCCCACGGTGAGTGCGTGTGAACAATGCCCCCAATCTCTGGAAGAGCACGATACAATGCAAGATGAGTCGGTGTATCTGAGGATGGACGCAGTTCACCTTCTACAATATTTCCTTCTAAATCAACGACGACTAAATCTTCTATCGTCAATTGCTCATAGGGCACCCCGCTCGGTTTGATGACAACCAAACCTGTATTGCGATCGATTCCACTGACGTTGCCCCACGTGAACGTAACCAAATCATGTTGAGGTAAAGCTAGATTGGCTTTTAGTACTTCTTCTTTCAATTGACGACTTACCATACGGGTTCCCCCTTCTGACGTGACGCTTCAGCTTTAATTTTTTTCAAACGCTTCATCACATCGTTCTCTCCACGACCGAAATAATCATACAGTTTCGTATACTCAGCGAATAAGGCATCGTACACCTCGACATTTTCTGGAATCGGAACATAGGTCTTGTCCTTCACGCGTCCCATTTTCGTCGCTGCTTCTGTGATCGTGGCATATCCTCCTCGCTCTGCTCCTGCTGCGACGGCACCGAACATTGCAGATCCTAACGCTGGCGTTTGAGAAGAGGCTGAAATTTTGATTTCCATATTCAATACGTCCGCGTAAATTTGCATCATCAGTGTGTTCTTCTCTGCGATTCCACCTGCTGCATAGACTTCGTGTACCGGAACGCCACTTGTCCGAAACGCTTCGACGATGGTTCGTGTTCCATAGGCAGTTGCTTCAATCAGCGCTCGATACATATCCTCCGTTTTTGTGAGCAAGGTGGCTCCAAGCAGTATTCCTGTCAGATTCGTATCGACAAGCGTAGAGCGATTTCCATTCCACCAATCTAGAGCAATCAGACCGTGCTCTCCGACACGCTGTGCTGCCGCCTTGTCTGTCAGGAGTTGATGGATACTCATTCCTTTTAGAGCTGCTTCTTCTATATAGTTGCTTGGCACACAATTTTCAGTGAACCATTCAAAATGATCTCCGACACAGGACTGACCCGCCTCATAGCCCATTAATCCGGGTAGAACGCCATCTTCTACGATTCCACACATACCCGGTACGACTTGTTCGTCTTTTCCAAGCAAGATATGACAGGTGGATGTGCCCATCACCATCAATAATTTACCCGGTTCGGTAATTCCAACGGCTGGTACTGCTACATGCGCATCTACATTCCCTACCGCAACGGCTGTTCCTGGAAGAAGTCCAATCCGAGCGGCGAAAGCTTTCGTTAGTTCACCTGCTTTTGCTCCGATAGGTGAGATGTCGTTGGAGAGTTTCTCTTCCACCACGTTCTCTAGTCGGGGATCCAGCGCTTTAAAGAATGATTTTGAAGGATAGCCTTCTTGTTTATGCCACATTGCTTTGTATCCAGCCGTACAACTATTACGTACAACTTTTCCTGTTAACTGAGAGACCACCCAGTCTGTCGCTTCTAAAATTTCATGTGCTTCCGCATAAATAGTCGGTGCCTCATTTAAGATTTGCCAGACTTTCGGTATCATCCACTCTGATGAAATTTTCCCACCGTAACGTTGCAAGAAGCTTTCTCCACGTTCACTAGCAATCCGGTTCAAAGCATCTGCTTCATCTTGGGCTGCATGATGCTTCCACAACTTTACATAGCTATGTGGGTTTTGTTGATGTTCATCACGGAAACATAACGGATTCAAGTCTTTATCAATCGGTAAAATCGTACATGCAGTAAAATCAATACCAAGACCAATCACTTGATCCGCCAGGACACCTGCTTTTTTTACAACGGATGGTATGGTGACTTCTAACACTTCAAGGTAATCTCGCGGATGCTGGAGTGCCCAATCATGTTCCAAACGCGTTTTTCCATCTGGTAAAAATTTATCCATGACACCATGTGTATACGTTTTGACAGCAGTCGCTACTTCGCGACCTGTTTCTACGTCGATCAAGACCGCTCTACCTGATTGTGTCCCATAGTCAATTCCAATTGTATACTTAGACATTTCATCACCCTACTCCCAAAAAGAATACGCTTACATTTCGGAATAAAAAAATAAAGTGTGTGGGCACTCCTTTTTTTCATCCGGACAATTGATAGAAGTGTGTAGAAAAATAAAATAAAAATAAAAATTTGTACGTATAACTTACAATATGATTGTATCAATTATTTCCAATTAATCAACTATTTTTTCGTAAATAAGGCTATTTTTTTGTTCAAAAAGACTTTTAAGGTTGTTTCAAGACTCTTTCATGTCTATTTTATCACAATTGGTACGTACATGTTGAATTGCGTTCAATAGTTTTAGTTCATTCAGATGACTAATTTAATGATGAACACCATTTGTGTTTGTCTAATTATTCAGAGACTAGACTAGAATTCAAACCAAAGCACACAGTAAGATAGGTTGCTTTTGAATCCGCATTTGATTAGTTGACCCTTCTTACATCAGGTATTCGTTTCAATATATGCTTCTCTTATTCAGCATTGCATTCTTATTTTTCATAAGCGTTTTGCCCAAATAGTAGTTCCATCCTTACTCATACCGGTCATAATTATCGTCGACTTCCAGTTCTCCCAATCCCATGCTGCACCCATTTGCATATCATATGTTTCTTGCCCTACACGAAGTGTAAGCATATGGTTTTTCAGACGCCATGATCCCTTTTCATTTAGTAACTTTCCATTCTTTTTCAACGTCACTTTTTCCGATTTCTGTTGTCCATCATCAAAGCGGGGAAATGTAAGGATGTTCCATTCACCGACCATATGCGCGTCTTTAATTTTAATTTCAGATTCTCCCGCATAGCGTTCAGGTGAGACGACGGGCCAACCGTCTTTTGTCCAGTACACTTTTCGAACTTGCAATTGGGACCAGTAAATATCTTCATTAGGCCGCGCTTGGTGAATGATGAACGTATCTTTCCCATCCTTTAAGAATGCAGCGTGGCCTGTGCCGACGTATCCATCATCTCCTCTAAATTGATAACCACCTATAATCTTCACGCCAGTATCAAACGATTCATCTGATGTATCACGTAAATCACGCCCACGGGAGTCCACATAAGGACCCTTTATCGATTTCGAACGGCCGATTCGAACGTTATATGTATCTTCTAACCATCCATATGAAACCATCAAATAGTAATAACCTGTTTTAGCATTGTAGAGAATTTCCGGCCCTTCGATTCCCATCGTCATATCTTTTCTTTTGGCGAGCAACATACCTTCGTAGGATTCCTTCATGAGCTTACCGTCCTTCGGATCAATCTCCGTCAAGAAAATACCACCAAAGTACGAACCGTACGTCATCCACCACTTACCGTGCTCATCTTGAAGAACGTGTGGATCAATGGCGTTCACCGTCTTTCCATCTCCGTCTTTCGATGCTACGACGACTCCTTTATCTTCCCATGGTCCATCAATGTGCGCAGCGGTCGCTAATCCAATATAAGAAGTACGACTCCCGACTTTGGAGACAGAATAGTACAAGTAAAACTTCCCTGCTATTTTCGTAATGGCTGGAGCCCAGAATGTGTTTCCACCTGTCCAATCAAAGGCTTCTTCTGTTACTTGATCAAATACACGACCCGCGAATTGCCAATGAATAAGGTCTTTTGATTTTCGTATTTGAATCCCAGGTTTTGGTGGACTTCCTACCATATAATCTGTTGAAAAGACGTAATAGGTATCCGCTTCCTTTAGAATGGCACCATCATGCGTAAAGTTGGTCGTCCATTTGTTCTCTTGATGGAGTATTTCAGGTCGTACATCTGAAATCTGTTTTTCAAAAGGTGCTTTTGGTAGTGCCAAACCTTTGATAGATGCACTCGTAGACCACCAAAACAAAAAACTGCCGATCACAAGGATTAACATTGTTATTCCTATCATGATTTTTCTCATACATGTTTCCTCCTTCAATCAAAAGCACCCGCCTTTAATCAAGACGGGTGTTCTTCTCTCTATACACCTCAGCCCTTCACACCAGAAATGGCAATCGACTCGATGATCTGTTTTTGAAATATCATGAAGACGATTAACATCGGGAGTAATGCCACAACGGATGCAGCCATGATTAATGGATAGTCACTTTGAATTGCATAAGATGCATTGAAATTTGCAATAACCAGTTGAAGCGTTTGTTTCTCAGGTGAATTCAGATATAGAATTGGACCTAGATAATCATTCCAAATGGCCATAAACCAAAGAATCAATTGTGCCGCTACAGCGGGCTTGATCAGTGGAAAGATGATTTTATAGAAGATTTGGAAATACGAACAACCATCGATTTTAGCGGCTTCGATAATTGAGTTCGGAATGCTGTTCAAGAATTGACGCAAGAAGAAAATCATGAAGATGTTTCCAAACAATCCAGGTACAATCAGCGGCAGTAATGTATCGACCCATCCAATATTCGAGAACATCATAAACTGTGGAATCATCAGGACCGGGTATGGAATCATGACTGAGGCGAACAAAAGTAGAAAGATTTTATTTTTCCCTCTAAAATTCAATTTAGCAAAAGCGAACGCTGCTAAGCTTGAAGTAAATGTTCCTACGATCGTGACAGACAACGCAACAATTAAACTGTTTGATATCCCTGATAAGAGTGGACCCATATTCCAAATCTCAAAATACTTATTAAACGATATGTCAGTCGGAATCCATACCGGTGGAAGCGAAAATACCTCTTCTTTCGACTTCAAGGATGTCGATACCATCCAAAGTAACGGTGCGATCATGACGACCGCTCCCATCGTTAAGAAGACAAAGACAAAGACATCCGTAATCCGATCCTTTTTCTTTACTGACATCTTCTCCACGTTTTCTTTTTTACGCGTAAGAGCTAACTGCATGGTTATTCTCCTTTCCAAGGTGCTAGTTGCTTAATCGATGTCGAATGATGATTTTTCGTTCATCCGGAATTGAAGTAGCGTGATGATGAAGATAAAGAGACCTAGCACAAGTGCCATCGCCGAAGCATATCCCAACTGGAAGTTCCCGAACGACTTTTGCCAAATATAAAAGACAGCAGAAGCAGAAGAATACTCCGGTCCACCCGTTGGCGTCATGACGTTAATTTCCGTAAAGATTTGAGCACCACCGATAATGTTTGTCACGATAATGAAGAATGTCACAGGCTTGACCATCGGGAGAGTGATGTACCAAAAACAGTGCCACGCATTCGCACCATCTAATTTCGCTGCTTCATAGTAGGATTTAGGTACACTTTGCAATGCCGCCAAATAAAGGAGCATCGTATAGCCTAACCCTTTCCAGATGGCCATGACAATCAATGCTGGTTTGACCGTATTTGTATTTTGTAGCCAATTCGGACCGTCAATACCAATCAGATCTAAGAACTGATTTACTAGACCGTAATCCCCGTTATACGCCCACTGCCATAAAATCGAAACAGCAGCAATAGAGGAAATGACGGGGATGTAGTAAATGACTCGGAAGGTATTCGTGCCAAAAATTCCGCGATTCAGTGCTAAAGCGAGCATGAGAGCGAGTACGATCCCGATTGGAATACCAAGCATCATGAAGAGCGTGTTATACATCGACTTATAGAAATACTCATCTTGGAACAAATTAATGAAGTTCTCTAGACCAATGAATTTCATTTGTCCAAGTCCATTCCAATTGGTGAATGCGCCATAGAAGGAGTACATCAATGGCAATAATGCGAAAAAAAAGAATCCAATGACTGGCGCTGCAACAAACAAGTAGGCATAACGTTGCTCGGTTCGATATAACTTAGAAATCGTTTTTGTTTTCATCGTTCTTCCATCCTTTCCACGTCAAAGGGTCAGGTGGTGATAAACACCACCCTTTCTAAAACCTTTGATCAGTTCGCCTGTTTCTCTTGTGCGATGGCAGCATCCAGCAACTTCTGCATTTTTGGTTGCTCTTTCTTTACATAGTCTTCGACTGATGTTTTACCATCAAGGACAGGTTGGATGTTTTTAAAGAACTCGTCGTACCATTCTGCTGTGTACGTTTTCTCGGCTGGGAAACCACGACCGTAATCATTGATCAAGTCTAAGAACTCTTCTTTGTTCTTTGGTTGGATGGATGTGTCCTCCACCCAGTCTTTTGCAATTTCCATGCTATTTGGCAACTGGACTTGTGCATCGACTAATGCCTGTTGTCCTTCCTGATCAGCCGATAAGTACATGGCTAATTCAGCCGCTTCTTTTTGGTGTTTCGTCGTAGATCCGACACCGATACCGAGCGATCCGACCCAACCAGATGGCTTACCCGTTGATCCCGCTGGCCAAGGAAGTAGATCATACTCAAATTTCAATTGATCTTTGAACGCTGCCATATCCCACGGCCCGACTGGGAAGAACGCGAGTTGCCCCTTCATCCAACGTTGATACGTATCCAGTGTTTGCGTCTCACCGATAGAAGGCGTAATTTTATGTTTCACTTGTTGGTCGACGAAGAATTGCAAGGCTTCGATAAATTTCGGGTCGTCGATCGTCACCTTTGTTCCCTCTTCATTGATCCAATCTGCACCGTTGCTCCAAACGAACGGTTGTAGTGCCCAGTTCGCGTTAAAACCAGTACCATACTGATCCATCTTTCCGTCGCCATTCGTATCTTTCGTCAATTTTTTAGCTACTTTCACAAATTCATCCCATGTATAGGGTTTATCTTTATCCGGAAGTGGAACATTCTCTTTCTCAAACATCGTCTTGTTATAACCAAGTGCAAAAGGTCCTAAGTCCTTCGGTAGCCCGTAAATCGCACCTTTACCAAGGGCTTTTCCATCATAACGGTACTTATCAACACCTTTTTGCCAGATGTCTTCTAATTTGATGTCTTTTGAACCTTCGACGTCTTTTGTAATATCTAATAGCACACCCGAGTTCACATACGCTTTGACTTGCGCTGGATTATAGAAGAAGACGTCAGGTACTTTGCGTCCCGCAATAGCAGATTTTAATTTTGTATCATATTGATCGGGGGCCGTCTGAACCATCGTTACTTTGACATCTTTATGTGCTTCTTCAAATCGCTTAACTGTCGCTTTATAGGCTTTTAATTCTTCAGGATTTCCACGGAACATGAATGTCAGTTCCACTTTTCCATCGGCGCTCTTTCCGTCTCCTGAACAACCAGCAAGTGCGATAGAAGTTGTCATGAGGGCCGTCATCGTTAACGCAAACATCTTTTTTGATTTACGATTCATCGTCAATTCCTCCATTGATTAAGTTTTCGGATTCAAAAAAACTAAGATGTACGTACATATTTAATTAATAAAAAGTAATAGATGTATAACGAAGCCCACACAACATTATACTTAAATCGACTAAAAAGCTTTCATAACGGTAATGAAAGCGTTTTCTACACAACTTGAGTCTATTACATGGATTTGAACATGTCAATTTGATTTTTGTCATTTTTTCCTTTTTTGTACGTACATATATTCAACAAATCTGGTTTATTTCTTTATATTCGTAGCAAACCATACAATTATTTGCTACTATGAAGTTAATATCATGTCTTGTACGGATGAGTTGATACCGGTACAAGAAAGAAAGCAGGGACGCCTCATGGCACAACGTACAAAGTACAGTATGGTCAAAGATCATATTCTTAATTGGATAAATGATGGAACAGTAAAACCAGGCGAAAAAATTCCTCCGGAAAGTGAACTGGTCCACTCTTTCGGAGTAAGTCGACATACGATTCGACAAGCTGTCGGTGAGCTTGTCAATGAAGGCTATCTTTATCGCGAACAAGGTTCAGGAACTTATTGTTCCCATGTGTTACCGAATCCCATTCCGGAAACCATTGAACGAATAAGTAATGGAAAAAACATCGGCGTCATCACGACCTATATGTCAGATTATATTTTTCCCTCCATCATCCGTGGGATAGAATCACACTTAGCCTCTAAAGGTTATACGTTAACCTTATCGTGTACAGATAATGATGTAGAAAGAGAACGTCAATGCCTTGAAATGATGATTGATCGTCAAATCGACGGTTTGATTGTCGAACCAACGAAGAGTAGTAACTATAATCCAAATATTAAGTATTATTTGGAACTAGAACAGCAACATATACCTTACCTCATGATCAACCAGTTCTATTCACAATTGGTACCTGCTCACCTCATAATGGATGACGAAAAAGGTGGATTTTTAGCGGCGGAACATTTGATTAAACTCGGACATGAACGAATCCTAGGTCTATTCAAAACAGATGATTTACAGGGTGTCCATCGAATGAGTGGTTTCATCCGAGCATTTCGTGAATACGGTCTTCCTTTAGAACCAGAGCTGATCGTTACCTATACAACAGAAGACATGGTTCCGAGTTTCTATGACTCGATTGGATATTTTTTTGAGAATGCGGAAGAAAGACCGAGTGGTGTTGTTTGCTACAATGATCAACTTGCATTAAGCGTATTGGATCAGTTACGAAAGTTACATTTATCAGTGCCACAAGATATCTCGCTCGTCGGATATGATGACTCGATTCTTGCGGTCGCGACAGAAGTAAAGCTCACGTCAGTCCTTCATCCTAAGCAAGAATTAGGCCGCGCAGCAGCAGAATGGATTATCGCTGCAGTCGAAAAACAGGAGGCTCCACCCTCTCACATCTATGAACCTGAGCTTATCATTCGGAATTCGACAGCACCCTTCAATCGTCTCGAATCCAAATTAGGTTAATTTTATGGAAATTTCAAGGAGGCCATTATGAATTTAAAACATGAACAAAGTAAATTATTTCAGTTGCTTGAATTCGTCACTGGGCTCGTACAATTAAATTTCATTTTTCTGTTAACCCTATTACCCGTCTTTACGATATTTCCAGCTCTGTATGCTCTGACCTCAGTAGCTCGGCAGTGGTCCATTCATCAAGATTATAGTGTGTTTCGTTCATACGTTCATTTTTTTAAAGAAGCGACGCAACAGCATTTTAAATTCGGAATCGTATGGACGTGTATAGTGTTGTTCTTGATATTCGATTTCTTGATCATTCGTCAGATTGACTCGGGTCAGACTATTCTATTTACGGGTCTCATCGTCGTTAGCTTGGTCTTTTGTGCTCTTTCTCTATTTCTTTTCCCGATTTTGTCACATTTTGAAATGAAAAAAATCGATGTCTTGAAGTTAGCTTTCTTTAGCACTATTCGTTACGTACACGTTTTATTGCTTGCTTTCCTCTTACTAGCAACATTAGCTGTCCTGGCTTATCAATCACCTCTCTACCTATTGTTTGGTTTCTCTTTTATTATGTTTTTTACAACAAAGTTGTATCTTCATCAATTAAATTGTACATTATCGAAAACATAAAAAATGTATTTTTAAATTTTAACGAAGAGAAAAGAAAAATTCCCTTTTTATTGCAATTAGGATAATCTAAATTTATGAGATAACATAAAACACCTCCGATACTAGTACTTTTAAAAGTACTAGTATCGGAGGTGTTTCAGATTGAAGACAAAGTAGTCATTCTTTTCTTTATCAAGAAAAAGCGTTTATTGTTCGCTTCGAATCGTGCATCCTCATCATTTCCTTTAATTGTTTCTCGAATTTCATCCATACTAGGATAGTCCGCAAATACATCGTCGTATAATAGCTCAACATCGTTATCTCGTTTTTCGAGATTTGGTAGTAGTTCTTCAAAAGATTCTGTTACAAAATGTGCAGTCTCGTCAGAGATTTCTAAACACCATACTTTTGGATTTTCAAGTTTTCATCAAAAATCAAAATACCAAGAATAATTCCCTTCATTTTCACCAAATATCATTTTTTCCCCAGCTCAGCCCCATTCTGAACTGAACACTGAATGGGGGCTTTTATCAAGTGTCCACCATTCAAGGTTCAGTTCATCAATCAGGAAGGAGGGGATAATTATGTTCCACCCGAAAAATATAATCACTTCATTATTAATTCCTACCGTTATTTTTCTAATAACCCTCAAATAAGAATTAAATTTTTCACAATACATTTGTGTTTTTATTTTTATCGACCGATGTGAACAGACGTAAAGACAAACTTGTCATACCGGTGCCTCGAAAATGAATACTCGAACGGTTTTCCGTTTCCGAGGAATACCACTTGTTCGACTTCAATCACAGGATCGGTTTCTTCGTTCCCGAGGTATTCACGGTCCCACTGATTCGGTTTGTCCGCGCGAATCATCTTGTGTGAGCTGGTGATCGTATACCCAAGCTCTTCCTGAATGTACCGGTAAATTGAAGTATCCAGAATTTCTTTCGTCAATCCGGTGATCAGGGAAGATGGCATGAACGTATGTTCAATGACATATGGTTCTTCTTCTACGTAACGGACACGTCGAATTTCGTAGACCGGATCCGTCTTTTCGATCATCAGGTGACGCGCAACTTCCGCTTCCGGAAAACGGACCTCGAACTGCAAGACCTCACTCTTGACTGCCCGTTCGCCAAGCAGCTTCGTCAAGCCCTGCGATTCTTTGTTCAATACATTGATTCTTCCCTGCGAAAAGCTCGACGGCAGGATGAACGTTCCTTGTCCTCGTTGCCGGTAGATGATGCCTTCGAGTACTAAGATCTCCAAGGCGCGTTTCATCGTCATCCGGCTGACCTCGAATTCCTCGGCCAATTGAATCTCGTCCGGCATCGCCTCTTCGACATCATAACCTCCGTTAAGAATCCGTTTGCGTAACTCATCTGCGATTTTTTCATATTTTGGTTTCTTTTTTGTAGACATGATTCCACCCCATGTATAGACATATAAGAACAATATAACAAAAAAAGATAATCAGGGCTAGATATACCCTGATTATCTTTCCTCATTTTATGAATCCGTTCTCTTCAATCAAATGCTTGAACCAAAGCCCACTCTTTTTGACCGTTCTCGTCTGACTGGACAGATCTACCCCGACAAAACCATAGCGGTTTTTATAGGCGTTGCTCCATGACCAGTTGTCCATGAACGTCCAGAGATGATACCCTTTGACGTTCGAACCTTCCTGTAAGGCAAGATGCACCCACTTGAGATGCTCCGCGATGAAATCAATCCGGTAATCATCCTGAATGCTTCCGTCCGTATCACGATACCGTTCTTCCCCCTCGACGCCCATGCCGTTCTCCGAAATGAAGCACTCGATGTTTCCATAGTTCTCACGCAAGTTCGTCAAGATGTCATAGACACCCTTCTCGTAGATTTCCCATCCCCGGTGACGGTTCATTTTACGTCCCGGCATCTCATAATAATCGAACAGATGCTCCGGCATGAATGGAGCCGCCGGATTCGGAAGATGCTCCTTCACTTTGATCCGTCTTGGCTGGTAATAGTTGATACCGAGCAGGTCGACCGTATACGTCGCAATCATCTGCCGGTCCGTTTCTTCCATGACCGGTAAAGCGTCCTGTTCTTCTAACAGTTTGACCAATTCCTGCGGGAAGCTGCCTAAGACGGACGGATCCAGGAAGGAGCGGTTGAACAGGATGTCCGCCAAATGAGCAGCTTGGACGTCCGCCTCATTCTGACTTCTCGGATAAGAAGGCGTCAGGTTCAGAATGATACCAATCTTGCCCGCCTGATCTGAATCCTTATACGCCTTGATCGCCAGCGCACTTGACAGGATCGAATGATACGCGACCTGAACGGCTCTTTTGAAGTCCACCACGTTCGGATAGTGGAAATCATATAAATATCCACCCTCGACCGGGACGATCGGTTCGTTATGTGTGAACCATTTCGCCACGCGATCCCCGAACAAATCAAAGCATTTCTTAGCATAGTCGACAAAATGCAGGACGACGTCCCGGCTCTCCCAGCCACCTTTCTGCTGTAACGCAAGCGGCATATCGAAATGATAGAGATTGACGAAAGGTTCAATCCCTGCCTCGATCAGCTCATCGATGACACGATTATAGAAATCCACGGCCAACGGATTGATGTCCCCTTCACCTGTCGGGAACAGCCGGGACCAGGAGATCGACATACGGAAAGAGTTGTGTCCCAGTTCCTTCATCAGGGCGATGTCTTCCTCATACTGATGATAGAAGTTCGAAGCTACCGTTGCCCCAACGCCGTCAAAGAAGCGATTCGGTTCCTGTTCGTACCAATAGTCCCAAATGTTCGGGCCTTTCCCCGCTTCATCAGCGGCACCTTCCATTTGCGTTGCGGAAGCAGCCGTTCCCCACCAAAAGTCAGTCGGGAAGGTATATTTTTTTGTCCGTCCGGTCATATTTTCAATCTGATTCATCGTATGCACATCCTATCTGTAGTTTTCACTTAACCGATTTGTTGGTCCTTCTCTTGTGTAGCCTTTTCTTCTTCTCTTTCCTTCTTCAGGTTCAGACGATCGATGAAAACGAGGAACGGGAACCATACGGCCATGATGATGGCGAAGTTGACGAGCTGTAATAACCCGCCGGCAAGGGAATTCGTCGCCATCATTCCACTGATGAACATCGGAACGGTCCACGGAACGGCGACACCGGTCGGAGGAGGAACGAGACCGGATGACATGGCGAAGTACGTCACGGTGACAGTAATCAGCGGTGCGACGATCCACG
Source organism: Exiguobacterium sp. s166 (assembly GCF_018618855.1). Lineage (NCBI taxonomy): Bacteria > Bacillati > Bacillota > Bacilli > Caryophanales > Exiguobacterium > Exiguobacterium sp. s166. The sequence goes on from NZ_JACSMU010000002.1 coordinate 39,309, forward strand.
GAATCATGATGAGTGGATTCATGACGATCGGGAGTCCGAAAATCATCGGTTCATTGACGTTGAAGACACCCGGTCCAATCGACAGCTTCCCGATTTGTTTCAATTGTTTGGAGCGCATGAACAACAGGATGGCGACGACAACAGCCAATGTCGAACCTGATCCGCCGATCCCGACGGTATAGATCTCGATAAACTGTTTGCTGATGATGTTCGGAATTTCTCCGTTCGATGTGTAGGCGTTCAGGTTTTCGAGAGACAGCGTGTTCCAAATCGGGTCCATCACCGAGTTGACGATGACCTGACCATGCAGACCGAAAAACCAAAACAGCTGGACAAAGAAAATCGCGATCAAGGTCGGGACGAGTCCATTTCCTAGATTGACGAGCGGCTTTTGAACGAGATCAAAGATAAGGTCATGTAAGTTCGTGTTCAAAATAGAAGTGACTGCAATGTTGATCCCGAGGAAAATCGTGAGGGTCAACAAGGCTGGAACGAGGGCCGAAAACGATTTGGCGACCGCGGTCGGTACGCCGGCCGGCATTTTGATCGTCCAGTTCTTTTGGACGACGAAGCGGTAGATTTCTCCTGCCAAGAATCCGGTGATCATGGCAAGGAACATGCCTTTCGCACCTAAACGGTCGAGTGGAATGACGTTTCCGACCGGACCTGTGACATTTTCAACTGAAACAAAAAACGGAGTAAGTAATAAGAACGAGACTAAAGCGATGACACCACCGAATACGGCTTCAACTTCGTAACTTTTAGAAAGATAATAGCCAATTCCAAACACCACAAACAATGACATGATTCCCATCGTCGCGGACGGTGCATTTCCGAGTGACGTCTTGAAGGCATCGAGTACGCCGGGAGACATGAACTTATCAAGAAACGGCAGATTGGCGACGACGACGATCAACGAACCGAACATCGTAATCGGAAAAGCAAGCATGAACGCATCACGTAACGTTTGCAGGTAACGACTGTTATTCAAAAATGCCGCCATCGGCATCAGGAAACGACTCAACAGGTCGAACCACTTACTATTCTCAGTCATCTCAAACACTCCTTATTATTTTTTAGAAAACTTATGTTCCATGAGCTCAATGAGCCCTGAGGTTAAATCAAGCATCGTCTGTGTCGACATCAAATGGTCTTCTGCATGCAACAAGAGAAGAGATAACGTCGTCGGTTCACCATTTGCTTCCTTTTGGACTTGGCTGAAGTGAACCTGGTGCGCTTCCTGTAGTTGCGAACGTGCACTGGTCAGTAATTGATCAAACTCTTCAAAAGTGCCCTCTTTGTATACTTCGATGGCTTCGCGGATTGTGCTTCGTGCATTTCCGCTGTGCAAAATCATCATGAACGCTACTTGTTCGATCGTCTGTTCATTTGTCGGCATATTGTTCACCCCATTAATTTTACGGCTTGTTCGTACGCCGCTTTTCCGTCAGCCATTCCATATGCCATCATATCGATCACTTCGACCGGCTTATCTGTCGCCTTTTGAAATTTCGATAATAAAAAGCGCATTTGAGGTCCGATCAGAATGACATCAGCACCGTCGATCTCCTTCAATGCCTGATCTTGACCCACTGCCCAAATCTTGGCTTCTTCTCCGATTCCCTTCGCATGTTCCTGCATTTTCGATACCAGGATACTCGTCGACATTCCCGAGCTGCACGCCAACATAATTTTTTTCATTTGATATTTCCTCCTTTTTTGAAATCGCTTACAAGTTTGATTATACGGATTTATTCTTTCATGTCTATACTTGATAATTATTTTGTTTATTTTTATTTTTCAAAAGTGTAGAGTTGTTATTGAAAATAGATTGAAGGAGGAAAAAGACATGCAGGAACCGATTTTTTTCGAACCCGTCGTGAAAGAGCGAATTTGGGGTGGTCAGAAGCTTCGACAGTATGGTTTCCCCGTTTCAGATGAACGACGTATAGGTGAAGTCTGGACGATTGCCAGTCATCCGAACGGCATGACGACCGTTCAATCCGGAACACTGACAGGTCTTACGCTGGAAGAATTATGGTCAAATCACCCTGAAATTTTCGGAATGGAGACGAACTATGACTTCCCGCTTTTACTGAAGTGGATCGATGCCTCAACTAATTTATCGGTCCAAGTCCACCCGACCGACGCGGATGCGAGACGCTATGAAGACCAGCCGTTCGGTAAGAACGAATGTTGGTACATCATCGATTGTCCTGAGAACGCTACTCTCATCTACGGTCATTCCCTGTCCTCGCCATCCGAACTTGATACGGCAGTCGACCAGGGAACCTTAGTCCAATCGCTGAAGCACATCCCAGTCTCAAAAGGTGATTTCTTTTATGTCCCGGCCGGAACGATCCATGCTTTGACGAAAGGCTGTGTCGTCCTCGAAATCCAGCAAAGTTCAGATACGACTTACCGGCTGTATGATTATGATCGTCTCGATCCTGTGACAGGAATGAAACGTCCGCTTCATCTCGAGCAAGCCCGACGCGTCATCCGTTTCCCGCATTTTCACTACGCGGAACCTCCTGTTTTCTTGTCTTCCTTCCGCAAAAGATTGACGCAGACACCTGATTTCTTCGTCGAAGAATGGACAATTCGCCAGACACATACCTTGGAGTCATCCCCTTTTTTCCAGATTCTTACGGTCATCGAAGGAACGATCGAATTAAATGGTGTCAAATTATCAGTTGGCACAACGGTCCTCTTACCCGCTAACAGCGAGCATACTGTCTCCGGAACAGGACTTCTGATCGTCACCGGTCCCGCACTAAAAATAATGCGCCCGCTCCGGATCGGGATCGATTTAGGCGGCACCCAGACACGCGTCGCCGTCGTCGATCAGGATACCATCATCAAGCAGCTGTCGTTTCCGACACGTCCGGCAGCGGGTCCGGATCAAACTATCTCTCACATCAAACAAGCCATTCAACTGTTCTCGGACGAATTCCAGCTGACCACAATCGGTATCGCCGCCCCCGGGCCGCTCGATGCCAAGACGGGACATCTCCTGTCTCCTCCGAACTTGCCGGGTTGGGATGACGTCGATCTCGTCACCCCTCTATCCTCGACGTTCGACATCCCGGTGTCGCTTGAGAATGATGCGAATGCCGCAGCCCTCGGCGAAGCACTATTCGGAGCAGGTCAATCGTACTCTTCCGTCTATTACGTGACCGTCAGTACGGGTATAGGCGGCGGATATGTGTATGAGAAAAAACTCATTCGTGGGGCACACGGATATGCTGGAGAAATCGGCAATACGATCATCGATTCATCCGGTCCGGCACATCCTGTGCTTAATGCCGGTTCGCTTGAAGGACTGGCTAGCGGCACAGCTCTTCAATCACGGGCTTTAGAAAAGCAGACGTCGTCCATCGAACGATTACTGGAGGACCCGCAAGAACGGACCCGTTTCATCAACCACCTGGCGACAGGACTCGCCAATATCATTCATACGATTGATCCCGATGTCATCGTCATCGGCGGCGGTGTTACCGGATCAGCCGATTTGTATTGGGAACAGTTGCTTGAAGCTGTCAGCGGACTGGTTTATCCAGCGCTCCGAACAAATATCGATATTCGTCTCGCGACACTGAAAGGACATGCAGGAGTCATTGGAGCGGCATATCTAGGGTGATTCACTCCCTCACAGATGTTCTCTATCTCAGAAGTATCAACTCGATGATTCGATTCGTTACACAACCTAAATATTGTCATTTCCTGTTTGGAAGGTATAATGAGTTATGAATCTATATTGGAGTTGATCCCATGCCTCAAACATTGTTTTACGCTTCCGTCCTCAATAGCATCTACATCGCAACCAACCTCTTTACTTATTCCGATAACGTCTTCAACGCACCGCTTGGTGTAACGACTCTCATTGCAATAGTGTTGCTGATTCTCAACAATCGACTAAAGAAAACTGCAACCTCTACTTTCATCAAAACTACAGATGTCCTTAGTTTTATTAACATCCTGATTGGATTTTCGCTGATTGTTTTTATCTAGTCATATGAAAAAGAGAAGCCTGCACATCAACTCATGTGCAGGCTTCTCTTTTTCAATTTATGTAGAATGACCTTACATTTTTTGAATCAGTTTTATTCATCGATGATTTCCCGGTCTTGAAACGGGTGCTCCGTGAAGTTCGCAACAAAATCAAAACCGGCAGCATCGTGACCAATCATTAAATAGTAGATATCCTTAGAAGGAATTGAAAAATCAAATTCAAACAACAACCAGTCCTCCGGATCATTGATGATCGAAACGTCTTTTTCCGTCGTGATCAGAACATTTTGCCCGTTATACGCATCAAAATAAGCTAGCGGAAGAAGCTGTTCGATTTCTTCGAGTGAACGTATTTCAAGGAGATCATGATACCGTCCTCTTGATAACTTGGTCGTTTCCCCTACTTTTGGAAGGCAAATCTCTGAACCACCACTAAAAGAATGCACATAGAGCGGATACCGTTTCAGTCCCAAAACGAAGTGTTTCAGAAGAGAAAACTTCCCATCTTGATATTGATCTGCTCCAGGAAATACAGGCTCATAATCTGTATCATCAAAAAAAGCATAGAATTGCGTGTCTCCTTGAAGTGTGGTTTTCCATTTAAACGTGTCGTCTAATCCTCCTAATAGTCGGTACAAAATCATCGACTCCCCCCTTTCACTTTCGACTCGATTTCCTCGTTGTACGTCCCCATTAACTTTTGTTCCATATTCACTTCATGATTTCTGTATGCAGACGCATTTTGACGAATTCATAACTTCCGCCGTTCGTTTCCTGCTGAAACCGTTCGACCGGCTCAAAACCGCTTTTCGTATACAGCCGGATGGCCCGTTCGTTAAAAGCCGCGACGGCTAATTCGATTTGCTGTGGTTGATACTTTTGAATCGCAAAGGCGAGACCACTTTCCAAGAACGCTGTCCCGTTTCCCTGCCCCGTCAAATCCGGCCGCATCCCTAACGCCAATTCAAGGCTGCCCTGTCCGGGTTCGAACACAAAAAATCCGATTAGTTGTGTACTATCCATAACAGCATAGTAATGTTCCGTCCGTTGATCCGGATCCAAAAATTCCGCCAGGTCCTTTGGATCATTCGGCATATCGTAGAACGAAAAGTCACCCTCGTATTGCCAGTCATATGCAATCTGTTCCGCCTGACGTTGTGTCAGTGGTAAGTAGGTATAGGTCATTGTAAGCGATCTCCTTTCAAAAGGAATTTATGTATCAATCAAGATGGATTTTTTCTGTATTCGAGTAACAGTGGTGTCAGATTCAGTCCAATCGACACCATCGTTAAGAACCACCAAGCGCGTTCCATTCCGGGAACAACGTCTGCAAGCGCCGCCCAGTCTTCTGCTTCGACCCAGCTCGCCAGTTGGCTGTATTCTGCGCACAGTGTGAGTGCCGTAAGCGATAAACCGGCAGCCATTGCGAATTTATAGTTTTTCCCGATGAAGTACAAAATCAGATTCACCGCCGTTGCTAGAATCGCAAGTATCCCGAACAGTAGCCACATGATACGATTCCTCCTCTCCTTGTTGTGTTTCCTATTGTTATTCCTTTCAGCAATCAATCAAATATTTTATTTCTTATCTTCGAGATAAAATGTTTCGTGGATTTCTTCATACGTCGAAACATCATCATACGTTACAGTTAGTTCAGTGTCTTCTGACCACTCCCAAAAGTAATCGCCCTGCGCGATGATAGCACGTTCTAAAAAACATTCGAAATTTAAATTTAACGCAACAGCAGTGTCCAGACCATCTGATGGATGCACGACCGTGATATATGGTTTTTTAAAGGAGTCTTCTGCATCTGTACATTGATTTTTATCAATTAAAATCCATTTCTCATCTATTTGACCTATGATCCAGTAGTTTCCTTTTGAGAGGAGACCGTCTTCTGAATGGTGCTCTTCCGACATTTCGAGCATTTCCTCAAGAGGAAACAATTCTAGGATTAAATCGGATTCTGTTTCAAATAAACCGCATCCATTATGTAACGTTAAAAAATGTTTATAGTCTTTCGGCAAAGTAAAATTATCTTCAGGCAATCAGGATTCAATTTCATGAGAAGTTAAGGGCTTATTAAAACTACAGGTTGCCCATCCTTTTCTACCATATCTTCCCATAATAAATCTAGGCTCATCTTTAAACATTTGTTTGAGCAAAGTCAATGTTCTTTCAATTGGTTTCATCTTATATCCCCCTCAATTTTCGAACTGCTCCTATTTACAAGTGTTCTCTTCATTCTATACCTTTAATTGGAAATAAAGATACCAACTTCTCATGTTTATGGTATGATCAACCCAATATAAAAATTACATATATTACCTTTTAAAGCAGAGTAGAGGTTTTTGAATGAGTGGTGATGGACTAACTTGGAGTGTTCTACTATCAAGCTTAATCGTATTAAATGTATCGGCTATTCTTTTATACAGAAAAGGAAAAATGCCTTTATTGGGATCCGGGTTAATAATCGGAATTCTTGGACCAATCATCGCTTTGATAACCGGCTCTATTTTTTTAAAGATCGACTATAGTATGGGCGGAGACGGTTTTGGAGCAGCTTATTCAGCAGCTTTTATTGGATTCGTTATCGTTGGTAATGGAATCCTTTATCTTATTGTCGGTGTTGTAAAAGTGATTAGGAACTTCATTAGGAACTTCATTAGAAAACGTCAATTAGATCAACGATGATGAAAGCATAAAGTATCCATAAGTAAAATGAAAATTAAGGTGGTCTGTATATTTTGAGAGAACGAAGACGTTCGGATCGTTATTCATCAGGGCTTAATGGGAAAGGAACGCTACTGGCTATTTTTATCGTAATTGTCATAGGAGCAGTTGGGGGTATGGCGAGCAATGATGAAACGGTGGAAGTGAAAGAACCCAAGCAAGAAGCGAAAGCGGAGGATAAAAAAGAAACAGTTAATCAAGGAATGTCTGAAAAGAAAATTAAAACTACCGTTAAAGTGAAATCACCTAGCGATGTGAGCAATCTAAATGAAATACAACAAGCTGTGAATACGGGAGAAGATGACTTGCGAGACGCCATCGATTCAACAAATCAATTTGTAGACGATCTCGTGACAAAGCAAGAAGCCTTACGTAAATCTAAAAATCTCGCTATTCAAGATTTCCAGAAAACCATCACTGGTGATGTCGTGGAAAAGCTCGATAATCAAATTTTATTGTTGAACGATGCAGCTCAAACTGCTCATTCCATGGCAACTGGCGTTTTCTTGAACAACGAAAAAAACATTTCAGTCGAAGGTACTGAAAATCTTGATTTTGTGAAGCTTGAACAGTTAGCAGACAATTTTAATTCAATGGCGTTTAGCTTAGAGACATACGGGATGGCTCGTAGTTTTGAATCGTGGGAAGAAGCCTCTGCTTACCTTCCAAGCCGTCGGGAAGAATCGCTTCTTGCTATTCCATTAAACGAAGCAATCATCCATTCTTCATCCGTTATCGATGAACCGATTATTGCAGAGCCGGTTACGGAAGAAAGAAATGTCGACGGGGAATCGGTTGCGAGTACAGAACAAACCGACGCCGAACGATATCCAGAAGCCATCACAAGCGTTTTTAAAATCTCAGAAGCTATGAATGCTATCTATGTAACGGCTGATGAATTACAACAGCGCTTTACCCCTTATGAGAAGGAGGACGGGTTTGGTCAGTTTGAATACATCTCAGTGGACGACTTAGATGATTTATACAAATTTGACGCAACCGTAGCGAATGAAATCACAGTGAGCATTCATTTCGAAGCACCTGATTATACGACAGATGGATTTACGCAAGCTATGGATTCACACCGTATTATCATAAAAGAATTGGATCAATTGAGTGCGCTCCTCGAAGTGTATTCAAGTGAATTCCGGCAAGATCCACAAGGCACACTTACACAAGCGAAAGGCCACCTTGAACGAATCAAAGCAGCAGCCCAGATTGAACGACCAGGCTTTGAAAAATTCTTCAAAACTGCTGGACCAGAAGCAAACTAATCGTAATACACCACGCTCGCGTCTTTATTAGACGACAAAAAAACCGCTCAACCGAGCGGCTCCTGACATTTTGGCTAAAAAAATTAAAAAGTGGGAACTGAGTGGGAACTGGCGTCCATCCCATCATCGAAAATGACTTAAGACTGCGGTCTTTTCCGACGGAGACCATAATATTAATAAAATTGTACTTCAATATTTCCGTTATAAAGCTTACGACGTTTTGTCGCCGGACAGCCGAATGCTTTTTTGAACTCGACGTATGACGTGTTCATATAGACACTGTAATACGGGAATTCTTTAAAGGCATTACATCAATCTTCCCGTACAGCTGGTGGACTTCACGTGCGTCCTCAAGACGTTCCCCGTATGGCGCACCAAAGTCTTCCTTCGGCTTGAAGTCAGCCGCGTCGCGTTGCATGACGTTGATCGCGTCCCGGACGTCTACAAGCTCGGCGTTTTGTTTTGAAAGCTTGACCATCTCCGGATTCGTATCGTTGGCATAGATTTTGAGCGGCTTGTCCTACTCGTTTTTTTGTTCGTCACCTTGAATTGAAGTAGATTTAATAACACATAAATAAAGATTTAATAACACAGCATGAATGATATCTTAATTATAATGTGCTGTAAAACTGATTACATTTGTTTTGAATGGATTTTAGAAAAGAAAACAAAAAGCACAATTTAAAATAATCTACTCATACGAGTAAGTTATTCTAAATTGTACTTTTTATTAAACTTTATAATTTTAGCCTGATGTCGGAACCACCAATTTTAATAAATCGTAAACCACATTAATTGATACACCAGTAATTAATGTTTTTAAGCCTACAGTGTTTTTATCCAATGGCATCGCCTCCAAGTTTACTATTTCAAAAGAAATTTTTACGATGAAGATAATTGCTAGAATCGAACTAGCAACATCAGGCACAAGGCTAAAATTATAAAGTATTTTAATATCTTACAATACCTTCTGCTAAGTTACAATAGTTTTTTTAAAAATATATTAGACAAATTTACTAATGTATAACATAAAGATGAACATACTTATATAGATTTTATATTTTTCTATACCGGTAGTAGAGTAGATTGATTAACCAAATAATCTTCATGCGAAGTTGAAGGTTTCTTTTTTAATGCGCTCTTGCAACAGATGATTCACTTACTAAAACAACTCTATTTTTTCGAACTTTGGACATGATATTTATACTTCAAAAGTATTATAAACATTGTGTTTTTTTACATTATGAGTCTTTCCCATGTGAACATAATAAGATTTTACAACATCTTAAAATTATTAGTGCCTATTATCTTAATATTTTTAGTTGCACTAATAATTCCTACACTATATTTTGCCCTTGTTAAAGCAACATAAAATTTAGCTAAAGTAGTTTCATCTAAATCCAACTCCCCAGTTCTCAAATACTTTTCCATCTTAGCTGTAGGTTTTATTAGCACCCTCTCAAATGTTAAACCTTTTGAATCTCCAAAATTAATCGCATTTGGTAAAACCGTTCTAGCATCGTATCTTAAACACTGAGGATTGTATTTTTGAAGATACTCTTCCACATCATTTGGATGAACAATAAATACGCCATCGTGTCCAGTACGTTCTTCATTTTTAGATAATGTACTAGCCATCCCTTCAAATAAACCATCACTGAAATCACATATAAATTTGTTGCATCTATGACTAATATTCAAACTTTGATCAACCTCACAAATATCTGTTCTTTCTTTAAAGTAATCAATAATATTTATACCTTTATATTTTTTGTTCTTATTTGTATTATTTGTTGTATAAGTCGCTTGCCTAATATCACCTACAAATAATACGTTTGTATTAGAAAGCATAAAAAAATTAAATATCTCTAAATCATACCCAGCCATATCTTGTACTTCATCTATAAAAATATAGTCATATAATTCACTAAAACGAGTAATACTTTTATAATCACTGTTTCGTGCAATTAGATCTGCTAATTCAGAAAGTCTATCCTTGTTAACTTCATTTTTTGCATTTAAAAAGTATGCCTTAATATTAGATTTTGTTGCAAATCTATTAATTGGTTCCGTAGGAAAATATACACCTTCTATGCGTTCTTCATGAACGAAATTTTGATAAGGTCTTATTAAATCAGATAATAAAAATGCATACCAACTTCTTACAATAAGATGATTTGGTATAAATCCATGTAGCTCTATAATTTTCTTCTCAATTTCTTCACGATTCTTATTAGTATATGTAACAATTAATGTTTTTTTCGGAGCATTATTAAGGGCTTCTTTCACTATATATGTTGTTTTACCGGACCCAGCAGCTGCTACAATAATTTTATTCTTCAATCGCATTTAATATATACCTCGGCATTTTGATAGTCTTGTCAGTTTCGAATATTTTCAATGCACACTTTGTTTTATTATTTAACATGTACGTGATTAAACGATCATCTTCGTAATCAGAGTGACCTAAAATTTCTTTAAGAACCGATAAATTTGATTTGTTAGCGTCTATAATATTTGGCTCAAGTGTTTTAAGATTTTCATCCAGACTATAGCAGAGTTTAACTAAATTATTTGATAAATATTCTTCGTACTTGTTATTAATGTTTTGTTCGATGTCTCCATCGTTATCTGTTATTATTGTAATTTCTTTTTGAAGATTAGCGGATATCTCTATAAACCTTTTAAAAGACAAACCATCAATACAAAATATATCCACACCATTTTCTAAAGGTAATTTGTCATACAAATCTTTATAAGCTCGTTGTACAATTAAATCTTCAGATGGCCCCTCCACTAAAATAACTTTACGACTTAATACGAGACGCAGTGTATCATAACCAGGCAACCTCATAAAAAACTCTCTAGTTTCATTTTCAAGATCATTGAACGATGTAGTTACCTTATCACTAGAGAGTAAAATCATCTTTCCAATGTCCAATTTATTTAAAATAAAACTACTATGCGTTGTAATTATTAATTGCTTATTTTCGTTCCTAGTTTTAATTATATTTAATAATTTATTTAAATTTGAAAGCGACAAATGGTTTTCAGGTTCTTCTATTAAGACTACAGCTTCCAAATCTGTATTAGATTCTAATGCTAATTTCATTTTTATAGCATTTTGTTCACCTTTCCCTATGTAATCAAATGGAACATCATCTAAATATGCAGTAATAATTTTATCCCAATTTGTTTTGCTTGAGATATCGACTGATACATTTAAATTTTTATCAGTAATATCTCCTTTTTTTTCGTTTAAGCTTTCATTTATGGTTGCAATGGATTGATTTTCGGAAAATGTTTCTTTTAGTTTTCTGTAATGAACAGCTAATTCTGTGCGTTGTGAAGGTTCTAAGGAGTCGTTTAGAATCTTGTGTAGATATATATCTGCACCATTTTTATATTTTGAAGTGGACGTATCTATTAACGTTGATCTGGCAGGTATACCTCTTGAAGTTAAGCTATTTCCAGCAAAAGACCGCCAAACAATTTTGTAATATTCAATTGGTAACGTTTTTATTGTTCTTACATCTTGAATATAAATTTCGTATTCAGATTGGTATGTTGAATCAAATTCAATACTGATAGATACACCTGGAGCATCAGTTCTTAACAAATTATTTGTACCTTTTAATTCGCTATATATGTTGTTCGGATTATCAAAATAGAGTTCAATTTTGATACTAGGTAATTCAGCTTTTGAATTAATTATTAATTGTTCTAAGTATGTTTTTACACTATTAATATTAAACAAATATGGACTTAATTCATTCTGAAGCAGCCTATTATTCAACTGACCCGTCAAAGCTAAATTTATTGTTTCTAATAGTGTTGATTTTCCAGCTTCATTATCTCCGATAATTATATTTAAATCAGAATTTAAATCCAACTCAAAGTTCTGAAAAGACTTATAGTTAATTATTTTTAATTTATTTATCATATATAGCATCCTTTTACTTTGTTGTTTATTACAACATTTTTTATAGTTAGTTCTTTTCTGCTTTACTTCTCCCCTATTATTAAAATTATTACTTATAACGGTATTATTTTCCACCATCATTTAGGTCTAGAAACTCAAATAAAAAATTTGACGCCATTACAACACAAGCATCTCCACAAAATTACTAATGAAATATATAATTTAAATTGACTTGTACATCTTAAAAAATTATCCAAACTGACGTCCTAAGTCTCATATCACTACAAATCATGGTTACAGGTTCGTATCATCCGATAAATAATCGTAAATTATCTTTACCTGTATCGTATAAAAATCCATTAATTTTTTATACTCATATCTAAAAAAGAACCGCTCAATTGAGCGATTCTTAAGGTAATCTTCCATTGCACAATAAGTGTGCAATGGTTTTTCATTAAATGTTGGACGTAACTTACGCTTGCGGACGTTTCCGGCGCAATCCGTAGTACTGGTAAAACTGAACTTCAATATTCCCATTATACAGCTTACGGCGTTTCGTCGCTGGGCGGCCGAATGCTTTTTCGAACTCGACGTATGACGTAATCATGTAGACACTGTAATACGGGAATTCACGGAACGCATTGCCGATCTTCCGGTACAGCTGATGGACTTCACGTGCGTCCTCGAGACGTTCCCCGTATGGCGGGTTCCCGATGATGACACCAAAGTCTTCCTTCGGCTTAAAGTCGGCCGCGTCGCGTTGCATGACGTTGATCGCGTCCCGGACGTCTGCGAGTTCGGCGTTTTGTTTCGCGAGCTTGACCATCTCCGGGTCCGTATCGTTGGCATAGATTTTAAGCGGCTTGTCCCACTCGGCTTTGTCGTTCGCTTCCTTGATCGCATCGAACCAGGCTTTTTTCGGAATACAGGCCCATTCTTGCGACGCGAACTCACGGTTGATACCGGGTGCGATATTACGGCCGATCATGGCGGCTTCGATTGCCAGTGTCCCGGATCCCGTAAAGACGTCGTAGAGCGGCATATCCGGTTTCCAGTTCGTCAGCATCAGCATCGCTGCCGCCATCGTTTCTTTCAGCGGTGCCGCCGAATGAAACTCGCGGTAACCGCGTTTATGGAGGGCATCGCCTGACGTATCGATCGTCAGCGTCGCGATGTCTTTTAGAAGCGCGACTTCGATCGGGAAGCTGGCGCCGGTTTTCGGTAACCACTCGTCGCCCATGTTGTAGGCTTCCTGCATGTGCGAGACGATCGCTTTTTCCGTGATTTTCTGACAGTCCCGGATCGAGAACAACTTCGATTTGACCGAGCGGCCGTTGACGACGTAGTTCGCTTCCCACGGCAACAGTTCGCTCCACGGGAGGTCTTTGACCTGATCAAATAATTTTTCGAATGATGTCGCCTTGAATTCCGCAACGACGAGTTTGACGCGGTCTGCCGTCCGTAACCAGAGGTTGAGACGGGGAATGTCCTCGAGCTCACAATCGATGTAGACCTTTCCGTCTTCGACCGTACATTCGTATCCTAAATCGCGGACTTCCTTGGCGACGAGGGATTCGATTCCCATTGCCGCCGTCGCGATGACTAAACGTTTTGCCATGATTGTTCACGCTCCTACCTGTTTCTAAAATTTCCAAAAATCATTTCAATAAAAAAAGAGCCCAGTTGGACCTGGACTCTCGTTCAAAGTAAAAATAACAGCCTATGTGGTCCTGTAAGCCATGTTCTGTTCCCTAGTGTTGCAAACGGTTTGACCCTCACACGTGGGCGACAATCATCTATCTCCGTATTTACATACGCTCTCCTTCGCGTTCAGTTCCGCTCCGGAAATTCCCCTACCAAATTTGGGTTTCTCGCTCGTGGGGTTTACCTCGTTCCACCCTTACTGTTTCCAGTAAGGCTCCGTCACTGTGGCACTTTCAAGAAGTTTCGGCCATATCCGAAGACTTAGGCGTTCCTTCTGCCGTCAGCACGACGCTGCCTACACTTATCTTTTCGTGTAGCACGATCACTACAACCATCGCAGGTTGTGCGAGCATGGACTTTCCTCAAAGCACCGAAGTGCCCCGCAATTGTCCGAACCAACATAGTCACTGCTTAACAGTGTAGCGCACGTAAGCGTTTCTAGCAAGAGGTATTTCGCGATTGATGGGCGGAAAAGTTGCAATTCTTCCTGATTTTACGGTATAGTACAATGGTTCAGAAAGGGGCATATACCATGAAAAAAAGACGCTCTGGTACGAACCAGCGTACCGTACGGAAGTTGACGTTCTTGATCGAGATTGATGAAATCAAGGCCCTTCATCTCCGGAACGGCATTTTTGCCTTTTACCGCAAGGGTGAACTCATCCATGCGTTCGAGCCATTTAATGTAAAACAACCTGATGCATTTTCGAAACGGAGTTACCATTTTGACCAGCATGACATCTTACTGATGAATGAACGGTTCCCGCAACAGATTCCGCTGTACGATGAAGCGACGACGTTACGGTCGTGGGCGAATCAAGTGGAATACGGCTTGTATCAGCTAATCGATTCAGGACGCCTGTCGTTCATCCATGAAGACGATACCGGCTACAAAATGGAAGCAACGATTCAGTGGACCGGCGAAACGCTAGACGTTCCGACGCCCATCTATAAAAAAGGAAAAGACCCAAAGTAAATACTTTGAGTCCTAACGAGCTGTCTCCCCTGGGTGAGACGGCTTTTTTTGTTTTTATTTGACGGTAATGATCCGTTCCGTCACGCGTGTATGACGCCCGCTTGAGGTCGCAAAGACGAGTTTATACGTCCCTGCTTCTTTTAAGGCATACGTATACTTATGCGTGCCGTTACGCAGATAGTCATTCGTAAACGTCTTGACGATTTTGCCGTCCTTGTACAGACGGGTCAGCGTCTTCGCATTCGAATACTCGTCAAAATAAAGCGCGAACGGCTGATTCGGCTTTAAGACGGACGGGACGGACACTTTCGAGACCGGTGACGGAATCGTTGCGAGCATCCCGGCATTCAGACGGCCTGTCCCGTAATGCAGCGACGTATCGCCGGTCTTTTTCGCCGCTGCCGCATACAGCTTGCTGCGAAGCGTACTGTTCGTAATGAACGGGTTCTTCGATTTTGCCAGGGCAATGACACCGCTGACGATCGGTGTTGCCATCGATGTCCCGTCGAGATACCCGTACTTATTGCCGACCATCGTCGAATAAACACCTTCCCCGGGTGCCATGATATTCAGCCCTCTGCCGTAGTTCGAGAACGTCGAAGCGCGTCCGAGCGTTCCGACTGAACCGACGGCGATGACGGATTTCATCGAAGCAGGGAATAACAGTTTATTGCGGCCGTCGTTTCCGGCTGCACTGACGACGACGATATTTTTCGCTTCCGCTTTTTTAATCGCGGCTTCCATGTACGGATCGTATTCGTATTGGCCGAGCGAAAGATTGATCACATCGGCGCCTTGGGAAATGGCATACAACACGCCGTCCCCGATATCGATTGAACTGGCGAAGTCGCCGTCAAAAACGTCGGCGCCGATCAGTTTGACACCAGATGCGACTCCGACCGTTCCTTTCCCGTCTTCCGCCGCTGCAACGATTCCCGCGACATGCGTCCCGTGATCGTCCGGTTTCCGGATCCCGGAAATCGTCGTCGTCTTATAGATGACGTTTTTGAACTCGGAATGATTGACATCAATTGCATCATCGATGACCGCCACACGAACATCGGATTTACCGCGACTGTACTTCCAGTAAGTAGGAATACGCGATTGATCAAGATATGTCTGTTGCAATTGCGCGGAATCCGTCGCCTTTTCAACGACACTGACCGGAATCAGGTCGGCTTCGACATCTTCTTTATCGACATGCGGCAACGGTTCGACGAGTGAAAAGCCGTTCTGTTTCAGTTCCCGCACTTCCTGCAGACCCTGTTCTGCAAGCCATGTTTGTTTCTGTTGTTCATTAAATGTCGGATCATACTGCACATATTGAGAATTAGCGAACGCAGAAGTAGGTAACCCTACGACAACAGCAAATGTGAGTAGTGCAAGTTTCTTTTTCATTGTGGACCCTGCCCTTCACTTTTTACACGCCGATTCTATTGATGTGCTGATCCAAACAGACTAAAAAAATGGTACCGTCCCATCGGATTCTTCGCTGACTTCAAATGGAATGATTTTTCCGATCGTGACATAGGAGTAATAACGGACGAGAACGGCACGCCAACGCTTGGCATCAATCCCGGTCAAATCTTCACCGAGTGGGGAGCCGTCAAACGTTTCGAACTGTTGGCAGAAGAATGCTTCCTCTGCCTCGCTCCACGTCACGGCCTCCCCGATGAAACCGGTGGAAAACCGAACAAAATCAGCAATCGACGGACCGATTACTTCAGACGGCAAACGTTCGCTCATCCGACCAACCAGTTCATATCGATCCCGTTCCGCCTGCTCGGCCTCTTCGAGTGAGTGGCACAATAAGACTTCCCGGTTGATTTCAACCAAAACGACATAATCACCTTGCGGCAAATTGACGTGTATCATCCCTACACCCCTTGAATTAAATTCATGCAGTATCTAGATGTCACTTTCTATGGGTTAATTTATAATGTCCATTTTCGATCAAACATCAATTCTATCGGTTTGTTATCCTTTGACTTTAACATACGAACCCGTGTCGTATCAATTTGATCAAGTAAATCCGCTTCTGCGAGCGAACGGATGACCGGTGCGTCCGACTGCTCAATCCGTGACCGGAACGGTGTCAGTAAATCCTGCTGACCGCTCGCGAGCGCGTACCACGCGAGGCGGGCAAACGGTTCATCCTTCGCTGTCTCAAGCGCATAGCTTTCAAAAATGTCTGGTAAGTAACTGGAAAATTGATCAAGCGCGTCAATTCGTTCTGCGAGATCAAGTACCGTCAACCAACTTGGTAACGACAATAACGATTCACTTGACCACCAATCGATCAAATCAATATGTTCTTTAAACAACTGTTGCGCTTCATTGCGGTCGATGAAATGGTGCATCGTCTGAATCAATTCGTTCCAGGCGATCGACCAGTATTCTTCCGACGGATTGGCGGAAATGAAGAATTGGCGATAGACCGTCAACAGTTCCGAGACTTCCTGAAGCTGTTCTACTTCGAGTCGCTGATTTAACCGACTAACTGCTTTTGTGAAATAACTTGGCTCTAATGTCAACGCCATATAGAGTAATTTCGGGACATCTTTTAATTCCCCTTGATCGACCGTCTCAAATAATTCCTGAATCCATTCTGGTTGTGGGTTTGTCATACACTTTTCTCCTCTGCATAGTAAATGTATTTACTATACCCGAAAAAGAATTAATGTAATCCTTTTCCTTATAAAGCCCCGATTCGCTGCGCCGTCTCTTCACTGCATAAGACAATCAACGTCGTATTCGGAGGAATCGGTTCGTTCAGCCGCCGGTTCAAGTCGAGTCGTTTACCGTCCGACAAAATTGTCACCCCGTCTTCGAGCAGGACGTGGAATGCGTCCCGAAACGTTTGCCACTCCGGTTTCGCAGGAATCGAAAACATGCCGTCCCCGTTCTTCGTCAACAGGTTCGTCACGACTTTCGAGACGCCGGGATGATACGCGGCAAGAATCGCCATACGGGCGACCGTCTCGTCACCGAGCAGCACTTCATCGACTTTGACCTGTTCAAAGCTGTCAAGATGTTCCTCAAGCATCATCTCGACGATCGTATAGATGTTTGGATTCGCCCGTTCGATGCTCGCGGCAATCAACAATGTCCGGCCGTCGGCAAGTGCCGGCGGAATCGAATGATCGGCGAGAATGATTGCCCGGGTCGCTTTTTTGATGTTCGCCCGCTGTAAGGTCGCGTCAAGCGCCGGATCACCGCTGACATAATGGAACCGCGGATGACTGAACGGTTCCCGCTCAAGATCGTCAATCAGGATGACGTCCGTCGTTTCAAGCAACTCGTCGATGACGTGTTTTGAACGCCGGCTGTAGCCGAATACTAACGTATGTCCCGTCTCTTTCACTTGCAATAACCCTCTTTCCTTTTGATTGCGAATCAGTTGGACACCATCGACGAGTTTCGAAATCAAACCCCCGACGATTCCGATCCCGAAGATGAAGACGAAAATCGTCATGAAACGTCCGAAATCCGTATTCGGGAAAAAGTCCCCGTACCCGACCGTCACGACCGTCGTCATCGTCCAGTAGACAGCCCGGAAGTAAGTTCCGAACGTGTCCGGCTCCGCCAGATACATGATCAGGGCGACACCGAATACAAACAGAAACGACGCATAGGCGAGCGTTCGCATCTTTAAAAAGGACATCCGTCGTAAAAATCGTAACCAGACCATACTTTTTTTCACCCTTTCCGAACATTTGCTGTTTTCGTCCTGTCAATAAGGGCGAAGGAGGTGATACACATGACACAAGCTGAGGAAATCAAAACCAGTCTAGTCGTCGTCTTCGAACGAAACGACAAGGTGACACCAAACGGGGACGCTGTTCTCGCCCGTCGCCGTTTTAACGGTCTGCGGTCGGATCTCGAACCGCAAGTCGTCGCGTCGATTGGTCAAGCCATCGGCAATATGCTTGCCGGTTCGTACACACACACGGAAATCAGCCGTGACTTCGCTTTACTTAACGCTTAATTCACTCTCACTACACTAATGAAGGAGGAATTGGATGGAACACACGATTGTTTTGACATTCGATACGTTACTTAAAAAACCGTACCGCTTACGTCTGACGGGTGCGAAACCCGACACGTCGGTCGCCGAGATCAAGGCACTCGGACAATTGATGGTCGACCACGATCCGTTTCATGACGGGCTCGTCAAGTTGAGCCAAGCCGAGCTGCAAAACAGTTCGGAATCACCTTACGTCATTTAAGCTGAAAAACTTATTCCGTCATCATCACCAATAAAGGTGATGGTGACTTTTTTTTGGTATACTAGAAACATCAAGCAACTGGAAAGGAAGTCAATTTATGGCCAAACGCCCTCTTACGCCCCGCGAATGTGAACTCGTCGTCAGCAGCCTCTACGTGATGGAGCTGATTCCATTCGAAGGAATCATGGAACGACTCGAATCCATCACATTGCGCGACATCATCGGACCGGTCGCTACCGGCGAGATGTCCCGGGATCAGGCTGCCGACGCCCTCGATCAATACATCAAAGTGCGCCGCCGCCGGTTCCGAAACGTCCCTCCGGAACATCTTTGGTCGCTCGACGACCGGATGGAGCAGGAAGCGTTACGGATGATCCGCAAACGCGCGCCGTTGACGGCCGGTGAAAAACTTCAACCGAAAGCCATCCCGTTCGAGATGGGCGACACGGTCGAAATGACCGTGACGGAAGTCCAGGAACGTAACGGAAAAGTCAACGTCATCGGCAAGGTCGGCCAAGTGACGGCGAAACTGCCCGTCGCGAACCGTCAAGCCATCAAAAGCAGCAAGACGATGTCCGCCTGGATCACCGGAATTGAAAAGAAACCGGCCTTGATTCACCTGTCGACGTCCGACTACGGAAAACACCAACCGTCCGCTGACGTAAAAGAAGCCTATGTTACGGCCATCGCTTCGCTTCGCCAGTACTTCGAGACGATGACGGTCCCGTCGACGGAAGAAGTCGATCTCGCGAAATCACTCTTCCAACGGATGATCCGCCGTGATCAGAACGACTGGTTTATGGTCTACGTCGCAATGGGTCGTCCGCAGCTCGATCACGTCCGGCGCTGGGTCAAAGTCATCCAGATGCTCGGTAAGTCGTTACGCGGTGACGAGGAAGCGACACGTTTGCTCGCCTCGCAGGAAGACCGGTTCTTCAAAGATGCCTTGCTCCGGGCATGTCGGGCGGCTGAAAAAAGCTTCTCGAACCCTATGTAAGGCATTCGACTACGGGGAAGTCTTTTCCTCGTTAGTTTTAAAATCATTTTTCAATGACGGTCCCCCCATCTGTTTCGGCGATGAAGGGGATCGTTTTGCTGTTCACAAAAAAAACCGACGGCATCTGCCGTCGGTCAAAAGGAATTATGCGATATCAACCGTTGATTCAAGTGCCCGGCAGGTCCGGCGCACGGTCGGAAGGAAATCCGTCCGTTTGGCGACCCCACCCTCAATCAAAAAGTGCTGGATGCCTTTTGTGCGTTGAATGGCCGTCAAGACGGTGACCAGTTCGATGAACCAGTTCGAAATCAGTTCCACGACCTGTTCATCAAATGCTGCTGCTCCATACACATCATACCCGTTCTCGCAGAGATGGTTCGGGAAACGCTCCTTGAACCGAAAAATCAGTGTAGCCGTCGTCGGAATGTAAAAGTGATCGAAGATGATCCGTTGTTCTTGATCTGTTTCTTTCTCCGTCAGTCCATCCATCATCAACTTCGGTTGACTCCCGATATTTAGAGTCCAACTTGTTTTCTTTCGTTCGCCAGTGGAAGTGATCGTTCGCATGGTTTCGTCCATCTCCTTTGATGTGTAAGCGTTTACCTCTTCATTTTACAAGCCCATCAACAGTTCCTGCAACCGTCAATTTCTTAAAAATGAACGATGACTTCATCTGACGTTTAGTCTAACAAATTTTCGTTGTGTTGACGATGTCAGTAATTAACATCCTCATTCCCATTTAGCTGTTTTTTAAATCCACTCTGCTCTTGTTTCATGTTAAAAATCGGACATGATCCATCGAAGGTGTGACCGCTCTCACCGTTGCCCGGGAACGGAGTTCATAAAAAAACTATTAGCGCCTTGCGAAATATGATACCATTCAGTGGAATCACAGAAAGAGGAGAGAACAATATGCGAAAAGTTTTTCGATTAAGCATCTTGTTCGTACTGATCGTCCTCATCGGTAGTAGCATCATCTACTGGCAAAACCGGGAACGCGTCCAAAATGAGCTGTATCGCACCTATTATGGACAGTACGGTGTCCCAGCCGAGAATATCGACATCTACGAACAAGCCGGTGACCGGTACGAGGTCGATTGGAAGTTGCTTGCCGCGATTCACCGCGTCGAGACCATCTTCTCGAAATCGTCCGCGATGCAGTCTTCTGTCGGCGCAATCGGCCCTTTTCAGTTCATGCCGAAAACGTGGGTCGGTTGGGGGTATGAAGGCGGAACGTCACTTGGCGACATCGAGCATGACGGAATTGATTTGACCGATCCAGAAGCCATCAAACAATATGGTGGCCTTGGCGTCGATGCAAACGGAGACGGTAAAGCCGATCCGACAGATTTGACGGACAGCGCCCACACGGCAGCAAAGTACCTCAATCAGCATGACGTCACGAAACGGTCTGACCGGGGAACGCTTGAAACTGCCCTGTTTGAATACAATCGCAGTGAACAGTATGTCATTGACGTCCTCGACCAATACGATGCCTATCAACAAAAAATCGAATTGATTGATGCGAACGATCTCGATTTCAAACAACAGACACTTGCCCAACTCCTTCGCATCAGCTTACGTTTGACCAACTAAAAGGAGGCACCACCATGACACAACCCGATCGTTCGTCATTGACGATTGAGGAATCGTCAATCCGCGTCAAGACGACGTTTGACGAAGCAAAAACAAAACGCTATCTCCGGAGTTACATCTTTGATGATGTGACGGACGGCGCGTACGTGGCCGCCCTGATTTACACACCGCGGACGACGGATGCTTTTTTATCCGGAACGACGACGCAGCGTGCGTATAATTTGATGAAGAAACACATTGAAGATCCAATCAAACAATACGATATCATCAGCCTGATGCCGGACCTGCTTGTCAGTGAAGACTTACCGTTCGCTCAAGCCAGTTTCGACGAAATCAATTACGAGTTCATCGAACAGACGTTACGCCGGGTCAAGGAAACGAATGGTGTCGTCTTGTGCGGTTGGGGTTCACCCGGCCGCCTGATGCACCATTTGCCGGCTTATGAAAAGCTGTTTGACCAGTATGCCGACATTCTGTATTGTTCCGGTATCACATCAAAAGGTGAACCGAACCATCTCCGGTTGACCGTCGACGACAGCCCGATGATCACTTATCAGGATATGAAGTTGAAGGCGAAGAAATTAAAACGTAAATGATCTTAAAGGTGTTCTTTCCGCAGGTTGCGAAAGAACACCTTTTTGGCAGACTTTTTTTGCCCGGCTCACTCGTTGTCCACTACGGCATACCATACACGTACAGACTGATTGTCTGCACAAAAAAGAAGCGACGGACGTGTCCATCGCTTCTTTTTGATGTTTGAAAATCTCAGTGGTCTTCATTCAACTCTTATTACATTCAGTCTTAGAACAACATGATTTCAAGCAGACAGTCGACCAGATCCTTCTCAAGATCCAGGGCCTGCAACTGATGCATCATATTGACCGGATCGAGTCGTTGGGACAACAAACGGTACAGGCGGTCTTTCAGATCATAACCGATCTCCGCCTGGTCGAGGAATGTATAGAGCCGCTCCATCCGGTTATCGTTCGTCGACATGTCGACCTGGAGCGACAGAACTTGTGTCTCACCGAGTTCACCAAGATCAACCGATAACGATTGTGTCTGATGGTCATAACGGCTCGGCAGCACTTCTCCGTCCCGTGAGACGTGTCCTTCGTTGACACCACGCAGAATCAGTGTCACTTCACGTTTCGCCGGCAACAGTTCCCGTTTGCCGAACGGCGTTGCGATCGTCAACGTCCGGGCCGCCCAGTCGAGTTCAAAGGCCGTCTCGACATTTTCCCCGTCGCGGTGCGCGACACCGACGTTATCATCCTCAAATAACGTGAAGCGGTTCGACGCCCCCGGGAAGACAAGCAGTTCGAGATGCTCCGGATTGTGGAGCGCGTTCGAATGTTCGAGGTGTTGACCGAGCGGAACGATGGCTCCGGCTTTCGCGAGGATGCCTTGATCCTCGAGCTTACGGAACAGACGCATCTGTTTGCCGCCCGAGTAGCGGTGACCGGTGAAGAAATCAAACCATTCCCCTTCCGGTAACCAGGCCGTTGTCGCCGCGACGTGCAGCTTCGGATTCATCGGTTCGACGATCGGCGTGACCATCAGTTCCGTCCCGAAATAGTACTGGTTCGGCACCGCGTAGGCGAGTTCTTCTTCCGGATGTTCATAATACATCGGGGAGACGAGTGGTAAACCGTCAAAGTGATTGCGGGCGTTCATCGTATAGATGTACGGCACGAGCTGATGGCGAAGTCGTAAATACTTCTTCATCACTTGTTCCGATTCGACCGAATACCGCCACGGTTCTTTCCCGTTAAAGATACTCATCGTACTGTGCAGACGCATGATCGGGCTGAATACACCATACTGTAGCCAGCGGGTCGACAGTTCATCGTCCTTTTCACCGCGCTGGTGACCGCCGATATCATGACTCCACCAGCCGTAACCGATGTTTGATGCCGTCGCCGTGAAGTACGGTTGGAACTTGAGTGATGCCCAGGAAATTAACGTATCGCCTGAGAAACCGACCGGATAGCGATGACTGCCGGGTCCGGCATAGCGTGAGAAAATCAGCGGACGATTGCCGTCACGCGCGATATCGAGCGCATGGTAATGATTGAGCATCCAAAGCGGATCGAGCCCTTTCATCTTCGAGTTCGCCCCCTGTTGCCAGTCGATCCACCAGAAGTCGACACCATCCTCTTCATGCGGATGATGGAGTTTCGTGAAGTAATGTTCAATGAAGTCGCGGTCCGAGAAGTCAAACGGAATCCGGTCTTCCGTATCCGGGTCGACACCCAACGCAACGGCCATTGCTTCATAAGACTCTTCAAAACCACGGACCCCGTCCGCCGGGTGAAGGTTGAGCGTCACCATCCGGTCGTCCGCTTTCAGCCACTGCAGGAAGCCTTTCGGATCCGGGAACAGATCACGGTTCCACGTATAGCCCGTCCAGCCGCTGCCGTATTTCTCCGGAATATCCGTCACATGCCAGTCCATGTCGATGACGCTGACTGAGAATGGAACGTCCTCCGCCTTGAAGCGGGTCATCAAATCTTTGTATTCTTTTTCGTTGTACCGCCAGTACCGGCTCCACCAGTTCCCGAGCACTTGCCGCGGCAACATCGGTGTCGGACCGGTCAGACGGTAAAAGTCTTTTAAGGCTTGTTTATAATCATGGCCATAACCAAAGTAATAGATGTCCTGCGCCCCTTCCTGACGCGGTTCGACGAAGTGGTCTTCCGTCAGGACGAATGACGCCGAGTCATCGATTGCCGCGTAGCCTTGGCGGGAGATGATTCCTTCTTCGAGCGGAATCTCACCGTCGGCATGGTCAAGCGTCCGCGCCGTCCCCTTAAGAGTCCGGAGGGGTCCGCCGAACGTGTAGCGGCTGTAATACGTACTGAAGTTTCCAAGGACGTCGATGTAGAGGGTGTTCGACGCAAAAGGTCCTTTCGTATAATGCAAATGGACGTGTTCCGTGATGATTTGCAGTTCCGTCTCGTCCTCGACAATTCGATACGAGGGGACCGGAAAATCGCGGTTCCAGACGGTTTGGGTCGGACGATCTTCAAATCGACCGTCTGCTGCGTACTCGAGTCGAATCAGACGACTGGTGAGAACGGTGAAGCGGTAAGTGTCTCCTTGAACAATCGCTTCCGGTCGTGCCAATGGTTTCATGTCTCGGGTATAGAAATGGGATTCGTCAATTGTGCGCATACGGGATCAGGACGCGAACGTCCTTGTCACTTCCTTCCAAAAATGAATGTGCAACCGATTACACTAATAGTGTATAAGAGTTGTTGTTCCCGTTTCAAGTCACAACTAATCAAAAAACGCACCAGTCCTCTGAAAATCAAGGATGGTGCGTTTGTCATCATAACAATGGCGAAATCAAACGGGAGAACGATTCAAAGATCCGGAACCGCATCGGCCGTTTGAGATAATCCGCCGAGGACAACTGAATCGAGACGTCGAAATCATCGATGAAATCGCGCTCGAGCCGGGCCGCACTCTCGGAATCATACATGAAGGCCATCAGTTCGTAGTTCAAGACGAAACTCCGGATATCCATGTTCGCCGTTCCGACGACGGCAATCTTTCCGTCGACGAGAAACAGTTTGGCATGGATGAAATGACGGTTGTACGTATAAATTTTGACTCCGTCTTTTAGCAAGGGTCCGAAATAAGACCGTGTTCCATAGTAGGACGTAAAACTGTCCCCCTTACCCGGTGTCAGAATCCGAACATCGAGTCCGGCACGGGCCGCGAGACGGAGCAGTGTCATCGTCTCGTTATCGGGAATCAAATACGGTGTTGAAATCCAAATTGACCGCTGGGCCGAGATGATGGCGGCAATCAAAGCGTTCCGGATCGCCGGATCTTTTGACGTCGGTCCACTCGTCACAATCTGGACCGCGCCGTCGGTCTCGACATCGTGTTTCGGGAAGTACTGATCGATTGCCCCTTCGCCGGCAAACGTCTCCCACGTATCACTGCCTTCTAAATGGGCGTAGAGCCAATCGTCAAGGAACGTCGCCTGCAGTTCCTTGACGGCCCGTCCTTCGAGCCGGAGGTGGGTATCGCGCCAAAAGCCGAACTTCTTACTTTTTCCGTCATACTCGTCGCCGACGTTCAGCCCCCCGGTAAAACCGATTTTTCCATCGACGACAACGATTTTCCGGTGATTGCGGAAGTTCGCCGTAAAGATGAACAACGGACTGGAAATCGGATCGTAGGCGGCAATCTTCGCCCCGGCTTCCCGGAGCGGTTTCAAAAATCCTTCGCCGAGCATGTAACTGCCAAGACCGTCAAACATGAACCGGACTTCGACTCCGTCGTTCAACCGGTCAATCAATGCTTCGCGGATCGCCTGCCCGGTCTCGTCGTTCCGGTAAATGTAATACTGGATGTGAACATGATGCTTGGCGGAGCGGATCATCCGTAGAATTTCCGGGAACGTCTCGTTGCCGTTCGTCAGGATTTGACTGGCTGTATGGACGTCGACCCCACCACCGCCAAAGTTACGGATCGTATTGGCAAGCTTCAGGTGGTTCGGCGGCAACTCACTGACCGCGAGCGACCGGACGGGACGGATTGCCTGTTTAAGCAACATCCGTTCATCGTGCGACCGCCGGTTCCGGCGACGGCGGCGCGGATTGCGCCCGAACATCATCCAGATGATGACACCGAGAATCGGTAAGAAGATCAAAACTAAAAACCAGGCAATCGTCGACTCCGCCGTCCGGTTCTCGATGAAGATAATCATGATGACGGCCAAGGGTACAACGGTCGCGGAAATCGTCAAAACATAAAACAGGTAGCCCAATTGGTATAGTCCCCAAATGATTCCGCCTGCGACTAAAAACACGAGCGCGAACTGTAAAATCCGATTGCGCACTAGACTTCCTCCTCTGTAACGTACTCTGTTCTTCTAATTCCCTTTCTTCTCTAAAAATATAGCAAAAAAAGAAACCACAGATGTGATTTCTTGAAAAGTTGACCTATTTTGAAAAATTCAGATCGTACAGCTCGCGTCCCGGAATCGGATCACTCAGGCTGGCCCAATCCGTTTCGTCCTCTTGAACAAGACAGGTGTCGAACTCTGCTTCAAGCGTTACCTGATCGAAACCAATCCCGATCAAAACGAGTTCCGTCCGGCGATCCGCGACTGACTCGAAGCGTCCGGCATATTCCATATTCGACGCATATCCCGCCTGATGGAACAGCAAGGCGATTTCCGGACGGGTCGCAAGGTAAACAAAGCCCTTCGCGCGAACGATTTCTTCCGGCCAGGCTTCAATCAACGCCATCAACCGTTCGGGATGAAACGGGACATCGCGCTTATAGACGAACGAGCTGATGCCGTATTCTTCCGTTTCCGGGACGTGTTCCTCGGCGTTCAGCTCACGGATCCAGCCGGCACTTGCTGCCGCCTGTTCGAAGTCAAACAGATCAACGTCAAGAATCTCAGCCGGATCGACTTGCCCGTGGGTCGTCTCAATCAGTTTGGCGATCGGATTGAGCGCCTTTAAGTAGCTTGTGACATCATGTTTTTCCGACTCGGTCAACCGGTCGATCTTGTTCAGCAAAATGATATCCGCGAACTCGACCTGATCGACGAGGAGATCGACGACTTCCCGGACGTCGGTCTCGTCGACCGCCTGTTGCCGCTCAATCAACGATTCACCGGATTCAAAGTCTTTCAGAAAACGATAGCCGTCGATGACCGTCACCATCGCATTGATTTTCGTCGTCTCCGTCAAATCGATCCGACTGTCTTCATCCAGGTATGTAAACGTCTGGGCGACCGGAATCGGTTCCGAAATTCCGCTCGATTCGATGACGATGCCGTCGATATCGCCTTGATCAACGAGGCGCCGGACTTCGAGTAATAAATCGTCCCGCAGCGTACAGCAGATGCAACCGTTCGATAGCGTCACGAATGATTCTTCCGTCCGTGAAAAGCCGCCTTGTTCAATCAACACGGCATCGATATTGACTTCACTCATATCGTTGACGATGATGGCCAGCTTGCGTCCTTGCCGGTTGTTCAACAGATGATTTAATACAGTTGTCTTGCCGGCACCCAGGTAGCCGGACAAGACGGTGATCGGAATCGGATTCATACACAGTCTCCTTTTTAAATCGGAATCATTACGTTTTAAATAGTAATCGTTCCGGTTTAGCCTGTCAACTGCTGTTTTACACCATTAAAAAATTCCCGCTTCCATGACAATCCTCAAGGCGTCATGGAAACGGGATCCAGGAATCAAACTTATTTAAAAAAGGCGTTGCGGATCAAGCGGACGATCGTTGTCGCAGCCTCTTCCGAAAAACCGGCAATCGTATAATGATTCGTGTCCGGAATGACGTGAAATTCCGCGTCCGGCAGACTCGCAGCAAACCGTTCATGCGCCGCATTGATTCGCTTCGTCAGTTCCGGGTTCAGCCAGTTCTCAGGCATTCCGCCGGCCCAGTCCGATGCGGATAACACGAGGACCGGCGGCGTGATATGCTCGACGACTTCCAAGACGTGCTGATTATTCGCTTCGACTGCCTGCCACTCATCGAGCGTCCCCCGCCAGTGGTTTTTCCGTGCCATATTCCGCCACATCGGAATGCGGTCGGCTTCCGGCAGACTCGTAAACATCCGCGCGCCGAGATCATCCGGAATCAGCCAGGCGAGTGGCCGGACATGACTTAAAACATACAAAAAGCGGTTCCATTCCTCCTGCGTCCGTTCGTACCAGTTCGGCAGTTCGGCATCGACTTCCGGATGCGACGGATCGAGCAGAACGATTCCGGCCGTCTCGTCCGGACGGCGGCGTCCGAGTTCAAGCGAGATGTAGGCGCCGAGTGAATGCCCGATGAAGACGAACGGTCCTTTAATCCCAAGCAACGCGAGGACCCGTTCCAGTTCGTCCGCTTGTTGCGTAAACAACCGTTTCGTTTTGCCACGGGTCGATCGACCGTAACCGAGTCGGGAATATTCAAAGACCCGTCCCTGTTTCAGAAGTTCCCCGCGGAGCCAGCCCCATTGGTAATGACTCGACATCATCCCGTGATCAAGAATGAATGTCACATTGCCCGTCCCCGTCAAGCGTGTATCAAAGCGGCCGTCTGCTGTATCGACAATCCGTTCCATTAAAATCCTCTCCTATTCAAACAAATCTAACTTGATGTCATACCCAAGCAGGTTCAAGTAATCAAATAACTGTGACCGGTGGTGGTACAAGTGAACAGCTGCTTCCAGCAGCCAACCGGTCGAATTATCGGTGACGCCCCAGTAGGTCGTCTCCGTCGAAAAACCGGCCGTAAGCCGATCTTGATAATACCGCCACGACTGCTCTAGCCGGTCGACAAGTTGCTCCGGCCGCACCGGAACGGCATAGAACTGTGCCATCTCGTCCGCCGTCGCCCCTGTTGCAATCCGCAGATCGGCTTCGAGCAACACAGCGAGATGAACCGCCACTTCATAGACGGACCGTTTGCCGGAAATCGGACGTTTGTCCCAATCCTCCGGCTGAATCAGCCGGATCAGCTCACGTGTCGTCCGGACGCCGACACCAACATGCCGGTCAAGTGCCTGTTGCCAGTCAGTCATGCGACCACCAGGCGAGTGCCCGTTGTTCCATCGCTTTAACGAAGCTGTCCTTTCCGGCAATGTAGGCACTGATGTCTTCCGGATACCAATTCGCCAGTTGCTCTTTGATTGTACTGTACGCTTCGACTTCGTGCGGATGTTCCCGCAAGTAATCCCGAAAGACGACGTGACGGGTGATTTCCGGGTTGCCGCTTGCATAAAGATGAATGTGATGCGTCCGCGCGTCTCCGCCCTTCCGGTAATAGCGGCGCCCGGGCATCCCGAACTCCCCTTTCGCTTCATAGCCGATCTGTTCCATCGCTGCGTCAAACGCTTCAATCCCGTCGATTAAATCGACGACCGGCAGAATATCGAGAATCGGTTTAGCCAACAATCCCGGAACCGATGTACTGCCGATATGATGAACCGCCAGCAGACGTTCGCCGAAAATCTTCTCCAACTGCTCTTTTGCCTCTTGAAACGCCTCCGGCCACGACGCTTGATATGGTGTGACGATGACTTGCCGCATGCTATCCGCTCCCCTCGTATATAGTATGCCAGTTTTTTCTGCAAAACTAAAACGACTCCTCAGACGAGAAGCCGTTTTCCTGCCTTATTTTTTCGTGATGAAGTAACGCGATTGATCGAGACGATCAGATGCTGTATAGATGTTCATCTTGTATGACCCTGTCGCAAGACCGGTCCGCATCTTCAGGACGTAGTTGCCGTGGTTGTCGGCAACGTCCTGCGCAATCAATTTGTAACCGCTGCTTGTTTTTTCGAACAAGCGGACGATTTGACGTTTTTCCACTTTGCCCGTCAAGGTCTTTTTACCCGCCCATTTTTTGACCGGATACGTATTTTTAATCGTAAATGACGCCTTTTTCGTAATCTTGTTTGAGATGTCCGTCGACTTGACTGTGTACGTGCCCGTCATCAGACCATTTTTGACCGGAATCTTGAAGCCGCTTGCCGTCGTTTTCGCTTTCGCGATTTTCGTCGACCCTTTATAGAGCGTGACATCGAGTCCTTCCGTTGCTTTTCCTGTCAAGACCGTCGAACCGTAGACGGCTGATTTCTTGTCGATGGCCGGCGTCGCCACGACACCTGTTCCGACCGTGACCGTCGTTTCTTTTTTCATGAAACCGAGCTCCGAGACGACCGTCAACTTGTCACGCAGTTTGACCGGACGGACGGTGACGGCATACTTGCCGGTTTCGTCGGCTGTCGTCGTGCCAAGGACTGTCGTGCCGCGTTTGACTGTAACTTTTGCTCCGGCAACCGCTGTTCCCGTGACAAGTTTTGCTCCCGGTTTCACAGCGCTGACGCTGACGTTAAAGTCTTTCATCGGGACGTCGAGTTTAAACTTCAGGAACGTACCGGTCTCACCGGCGCGTTTGACGCCCGTGTTCGTGATGCCTTCGTAACGTTTCGTGTAGTCCGCTGCGGCTTCGGCTGAATCAAAATCAACCGTGATCGGTTTGCTTGCGACGAGTGACCAGTTGTTGTCCGCTTGATAATCAACCGGTTGTTTTGCTTTGATGAAATCCGAGATGACGTTGCGTGTTTCGTAAGCCGATTTGTAGACGATTTTCTTTCCGCCGCCGAGACCAGGGAAGCTTGCGCTGCCGGCACGGTAGTTGTTCGTTGCGACGAGGAACTCCTGATCATCCGTGATTTCCTTGCCTTGGTATTTGATGTTTTGAACACGGCTTGCGTCTTCTTTGACGACCACCCCGTTGAAATCAAACTTCGCCGGTTTCGTGATGTCGATATCGTACGTCAAACCGTCCAGAATATCGAAGTTGTAGCTGCGGAACTCTTTGTTCAGCAAATCTGTCTGCGCATCCGTCACTTCGTTGAATTGACCGGCTGACATCTCGAGCCAGTTTTTGACGTCAGCTCCTGTCACTTTGACGACTTCGAGTGTGTTCGGATAAACATACAGATCGGCGACGTTTTTCAACGCGATCGGTCCTTTTTTGATCAACGTATAGTCTGACGCGTTCACTTGATTGCGACCGCCGGTTTTAAACGGTGCACCGGCAGACAGGAGCGGTAAATCTTTATATTGGGCGAGATCGGCATTTTCTTTCAGTTGTTTCTCGACGTACCATTTTTGCGCGTTCGTGACGAACTGGACGGAATCGTCATCCTGAACGAGCGCAAAGAAGCTTTGGATATCATCATTGATTGTTCCGACTTGCTGGCGGATGTAGGCAAGTGTGCCTTCGTGTGCTTTTTCAATCAATTTGACGGCACCGGCATCAGCTGCCGTGTCTTTTGTGACGTCTGCCAGTTTTGATCCGGCTGTATCGACGATCCATTTCTCGCCGTCCTGCTTCAATTGCAAATCAATCACGCCGACGTTTTTCCCTTGTGTGTTGGCCATGACAACCGGTTTGCCGTTGATGAGACCGTTTGCTGCGTCGACGTTCGGTAAGTTATTGAACGCTGATGTCTTGTCCGGGAATTTTCCGTGCTGGTGACCCGTCATCAAGACATCGATGTCCGCGATTTTTGTCAACGCGTACCCGACATTTTCATCGCCGTCTTTTTGATCCGCTGTATCACCGATTCCTGTGTGCGCAAGTGCGACGACGACATCTGCACCGGCATCTTTTAATTTCTTCGCCGTTGCTTTAGCGACCGGTACGATATCTTCCGCTGTCACTTTTCCTGTCAGGTTTCCGGCATCCCACGCCATGATTTGTGGAGTGACGACACCAAAGACACCGACTTTGACCGTTTTCATCTGACCGTTTTGGTCTTTGACTTGACGTTCGATGATTTGATAATCTTTCCCGTCCGTGTTGAATTCGGAAACGATCGGTTTTTTCGTAACGGCATCGAGCACATTCGAGTTCACGAATTTGATTTCGCCGCTTGATGCTTTCATCGCTGACTTCAGGAAGTCGAGCCCGAAGTTAAACTCGTGGTTGCCGAGTGTCACGGCGTCATAACCGATGTATTCCATCAGTTCGTACATCGGATGTTTCCCTTTGTTGCCTTTGTCGTACTGATTTTTGACGTAATCGCCAAATGGTGTCCCTTGTAACGTATCCCCATTGTCGAATACGAAGCTGTTGGCTTCGCCGACGACGTTTTGTTCCTGTTTAATGACGGTTGCCGCTTTGACAAGACCAATCGTCTCATCTTGCACATCCTTGAAGTAATCGTAGTTCATCGAGTTAGTATGTAAATCAGTAGTCTCTAAAAAACGAAGTTTGACGACGCTGTTATCGGCGGCGAGTGTCTTGATTTGAATGACGGGCGCAAGCATCGGTGCGATCAACGTGCTGGCAATAACGATTTTCGTGATTTGTTTCATCTGATTTCCCCCTAAGTATAATTGACTGCTCAACTAATTTAACACGCTTTCATTGTAGCTTATAGCTTCTTTGAATAGGTCGGACATCCGTCTTATTTAACCTGCTTAACTAATTCCAAATACTGGCTTAATAATCTTTAAATGAACTTTACATGCCAAAGAAAAAGCGCCGGTCTGCCCTTTCAGGTCGACCGGCGCCATGGACTATACAGTTGGTTTTCGTTTGATGACAAATCCGATCAATCCGGCAATCAATGCCATTCCAGCAACATAGAGCGGTGTCAGTCCGGTCGGTTGCTGTGAAAACTGCAACAGCGCTTCATTGCGCCAAGCGACCGTAAAGTCTGCCGTCGTCGCTTGAGCGACGAGGAAACTCGTGACCCCGACGAGGACAGCGAAGACAATCGGATCAAGGATGGTCTTGAAGGACCGGATACCGGCAAGCAGATACAGTAGGAACGGAATCAGAATCAAGACCCAGTACGCACTTTCCGAGTTGACCGGCTCCGGCGTGACTCCGGCCGATTCAGCATCAAGCGCTTGAATCGTCTGCCGGGCGATGCCGTAATCGATCGGTTCGAGATTCAACCGGGTATCCGACAAATCAGGTCGTTCCCCGCCGATAATCGTCAACAGTTGTTCCGTCACCCGATCGGTGTCGACTTCTTCCAGAACATCTTCAATCGATTGATTTAATTGACCGGTCGAGGTCTCACCGTTCAGCATCGTCACCGGGACATCAACATCCGCACCGAGTACATTCGCCTTATAGGTGATCTGTCCACCATGCAACAATTCATACATGCCGCCGCTGCCGGCATCAAGACTGGCGACGGTCAAAGCTGTCCGAAGGGCCGAATCCCCGTCATACTGCGTTTCATCCGTCACGACGAGATACAGCTGAAGACAGCTCGCAAACATTAAGACAAGCAAGCTTCCCCGGGCGGCTGCCGCCAACCCGGACAACCCTTGCGGATACAGGGCCAGATAACTTAATGCAATCACGATGCCGAGCGCAAGCAACCCTTGGGTCAACACACCGTCCTGGAACGATAAAAAGGGAATCGAATCACTGCGCTGAACGAGCATGAACCAGCCAATCCACGCCGTTATCAAAAAACTGACGGACCGGACTGTCCAGCCGAGCCGGTTGGCTTTGATCCGCATCATTAAAAAGAGAATAAAAACAAAAACGATACCAAATACCGACAGCAACAAGGAACCATACGTCACGTCGAACGTCAGCGGTGATAGAACCTGGTTCAAATCGATTCCGAAGATAGACAGGACATCACCGGCCGAACTGGCACCAGTTACTTGGTTGATGATTGCTTCCCGGACGGCAGCCGGCATCGTTACGTCGAGTCCACCGATAAACAGCAACATCAGTGTGACCGTCACGTCGCTGCTTCCCCAGGTAACGTCCGCGTCCTGCATTTGCTTCACGAGTGACTGATAATCACTGGAAGACTCGATTTGTCCGGTTACGACTGTCATCAGGCCATATAACACGGCAAAGAAGATGAGCCCGAACCCGATCCCGAACACGAAATCCATAATCGAGAAACGCCTGTTGCGCCGCTCTTGTCGTTGCTCCATCGTCAATCCCTCCTTTTCCTTTGTTTGATTATTCCTGTTCTATGCCGTTCAGAAACGCCAACCGCCTAATTTCAATGACTTCTAGTCGTTTCTGTACGATATACTCTAATTATAACCAAATCTGTATGGAAGAGGGATTTTGCTTTTACGAGGAGGAACGACGTGACGACAAAAGCAAATCAAATACTCTTTGAGAACATCATCAAGCAATCAAAAATTGGTCAACTGCTTACGAAACCGACAGTACTGTCCGGTGGTCTCCTGCATCAGATGAATCAAATTCAGACAACGACCGGGACATATGCGGTGAAGTTGCTGAATCCATCCATCCTTTCTCGTCCGACCGCACGACAAAACTTCATCGACTCGGAACGGATTGTCAACGCTTTAGCAGGCAAAGTCTCCGCTCTGCCTGCCTTGACGATTGATGGATCTGCCTTGCAACAAATCGGTACACACTATTACCTTGTCTTCCCGTGGGTGGACGGTTCGATCTTGCCGATTAACCAAGTCACACCGAGCCACGCTGAACTGATCGGCGAACAGTTGGCGCAGATCCACGCTGCGGACCTGTCCTCGCTGACGATTCAACAAACCCCTGCATCACCAGAGTCTCCGCTTCCATGGGACACATTCGCAGAAAAAATCCGTCAGCAAGGACTCACAGTGCTAGAACCTTACTTGTCGGATTTAAGACGAATCAAGCGTTGGGACAACGAAGCGTCTTCTGCCCTAAAACAATGGCGAGGAACATCGGTCCTCAGTCACCGCGATTTGGATGCCAAAAACGTGTTATGGAAGTGCGGTGCACCGGTTCTCATCGACTGGGAATCGGCCGGTCCGATTCATCCGATGCACGATTTTTTAGAAACAGTCCTCTATTGGTCGCTCGATGAGCAAAATCGTGTGCGACGAAATCATTTCGAGGCATTCGTCAAAGGGTATCGTTCGGCAGGCGGTCGACTTGACTACCCTCTTGAGCCCGCTCTGTCTGCTGGATATGCGAGTAAACTCGGATGGCTTGCCTATAGTCTGTCCAAAGCTCTTCACCTTGAACCCGTAACTGAAAAGGAGCAACAAGTTGCCGTTCAACAGGTGCACGAGACGTTAAAAGCACTCAAAGACTACGAAGCGCTGTGTCCGGTGATTAAAATGTGGTGGCATGACAGTCAACAGAACACGACGAGTACTTTTCAGTAAGGAACTGGATTTAAATGCCAATCGATTACACTTACCTCACGACACTGATTAAAATGAATCAATTCGGCAAGGCAAAAATCTTATTTGAGACGTATGACATCGATGAAATCAGTGATGAATTCATCGGGGACGCCTTTGATCACGAGACAGACATTTTGTATCAGTTCGTCTGTTATCTGATTGAACAAAAAGAAACAGTCAAACTGCACGAGTTAGCGTTTGGTCTATTGATCCATCCTTTTTGTCATTATGACCGCGCCTACTACCGAGCGTATGACCATGTTCAGCGAATAGTTGCCCTGACCCATCGTCAAGACGTCACTTTCCTGGAGTATTTGTTATTTTTAGCGGAAGTGCCCGATCAAGTCACACCAAAACAGGAAGCCCTCGCTGTGGCGAATGAAATCTTACGGATGGAACCAAAGAATCGAGTCGCAAAAGACTTTTTGAAGGAGATGAACTAAAGACATGTATCAGGCAGGGATGGAAACATTACTTCAATTACAGGCCCGCTTAGAAAACGGTCAGCTCGAAGTGCAAAAGGAAGAAGGATACGTCGAGGTCGAGTCGTTCACCTTCCACTCAGGCGCCAGCCCCGAAGAATTGGCTCGACTCCCAAAAGACACACCAAAAGAAATCGTACATTTTTTAAGTATTCACAATGGTGCTCGTCTTTATTTCACGCCGGACGGCGGTGGAGGTTTCGAGTTGTTTTCGATTGATGATATTTTGACGTACCTCCCGATTTGGGAATGTCCACCGGGCTTTATCCCGATTGGTGCCGGACCTGACGGCGAATGGCTCGTTTGCGAATCGATCAGTGAAGGTGGCAATCGGATCTGGACCGGTGAATTCCTGACGTACGAAGATTCTGATTTCGAACGACTCCCGTTCTCCTTCGATAAGTGGCTTGATTATCTGATTGTTTCGCAAGGGACGATGTATTGGAACTGGTTTCGTTGATACTGGTTAACGATTCAAATTTGTTTTGGTAATACGCGGTTTAAAGAGAAGGAATAGCAGGTTCCCCGCAAACTTTCGCAGCAACTGTTGAACTACCTCCACCTACGCTTTGCTTAGAGGTGGAGGATTCCTGAGTTATCCGACCTACCGGTCGAAACCTGATCAGGCTAGCCCCGTCGTCCCGACGGTTGAAGAAGCCAAGATTCGTTCAGCCTCTCGTTTAAGATTCAGTCCTGCGTTCACATCCCGGTCGTGGTGGATGCCGCAATTCGGACATGTCCATTCACGCAAGCCAAGATGCTTCACGTCTTTGTGTTGATGGCCGCAACTCGAGCACAGTTGACTGGAAGCAAAGGTCTTGCCGACTTTCACGACGGTCTTCCCGTACCATTCCGCCTTGTACTCCAGCATGCGGAAGAACGCCGACCAGCTGACGTCCGAGATGGCCTTGCTCAACTTGCGGTTCTTCTGCATGTTCTTCACCTGCAAGGTCTCGATGCCGATGACGTCGTGGTTTTTGACGATTTCGTTCGATACCTTGTGCAGGAAGTCTGTTCGCTTGTTGGCGATCTTCTCATGGATACGGGCAACCTTTCGCTTCTGCTTCTGATAGTTCCTCGCCTCGGAAAGCGTGACTTTCTTGTTCAAAGCGATGCGTTGACGGCGGGAGAGCTTGCGCTGTTCGCGCGCCAGTTTCTTCTCGAGCTTACGGAAGTAACGGTCGTTCTTATAGATCGTGCCGTCCGACAGGATGGCGAAGTTCTTGAGTCCGACGTCGACGCCGACAGATGAACCGGTCTTCGGCAGCTCGTTGATCTCCTGCTCGACGAGCAGGGAAACGAAGTGTTTTCCTGACGCGTTACCTCGGATTGTGGCGTTCAAGATACGGCCTGTGACCTGTTTCGAATGGGCGAAACGAACCCATTTCAGCTTCGGAAGTTTGAGCTTGTTGCATCCAATCGAGACTTCAGGAAGCTGGTTTTTGCCTTGGATGTTGGTCTTGTACGACTGGACGGGATGGCGCTTGGACTTGAATCGAGGGCGTTTATTCTGCTTCTTGAAGAAGCGGTCAAACGCATCAGCAAGATGTTTGACGCTGATCTGAACAGATGTACTATCGACTTCCTTCAACCAGTCGAACTCCTGCTTCAACAAAGGAATTTCTTTAGAACAAGAACCGTAGGACAGTCCTTTTCCAGTGGTCTTGTACATTTTCTCCCACTTCGCCAAGAAGTGGTTAAAAACGAAGCGCGAACACCCGATTGTCTTCGCAATCAGGATTTCCTGCTCTTTTGTGGGGTAGATTCTGAATTTGTAGGCCTTGTGCTTCAACACCATTTTTCACCTCCTTCAAGGGGAATATACCCGAAAGGCAGGCCAGCGATTCATCTCCCACTTTCACTTCGTTTAGAAGTGGGAGTATTCTCGCCTAATTTTGATAAAAATCAAGAAAAAGTTGATACTTGATAACAGCACAAATTCTTTTGTCCATAAAGACCGTTTCTCTATCTGTTTCAAAATGAGTGCCTCCAAAAATTACGGCAACTCCAGTTAAACTTAAAACACAAACCGCTCGCCATCTTCCGGCACGATGAGTTGAGAAGAAAAGTGATGTTCAACGGCAAACGTTCTTAAATTTGTCCGAGACAATGCCCAGTGATTCACAGCTTCCATATGGACGGAAAGAATCCGTGCGGTTGGTGCGGCCTCGTGGACAGCTAAGACGTCTTCCGCTCCCATCACCAGTGAGCCACCTTCCACAAACTGGTTGTCGCCTGCGTTGACGACGATGACTTCCGGTTGATGCTGCTTGATCACTTTCTCCACTTCTTCATACCAGACCGTGTCGCCAGCGATATATACGGTTTTTTCATCTTCATGTTTAAAGACGACTCCGCATACCGAACCGGCGATTTCCAAAATGGGTCCTCTGCCGTGCTCGCCTTTTGTTTGAATCAACTGAATTCCTTCAAAAACGGTATCTTCTTGTAAGACTTTGACGTTTTGGAATCCGCTGTTTCTAATTTCTTGGGCATCCTGTTCATTCTGAGTGAACAAAGGAATGTCTTTTGATAGTACTTCTTTTGCCACATCGTCCCAATGATCGAGGTGCAAATGTGTGACAATGACAGCATCTGCCTCGATAATAGAGTCGAGTGAAACCGGCAATTCGTTTAACGGATTTTTTTGATCTTGTCGTGCCGAATTTGGAAATGCCGGATATGCTCCCTTGTCTGCTAAAAACGGGTCAATCAAAAATGTTTTACCGGCATAGTCCAGTTTTAACGTTGCATTACGGATATGTTGGATGTTCATGTATACCACTCCTTTTCGTTGTTAGGAGCCTAGTATATAATTTGAACGTCATCCCGATACAGAGCTTACTGAAGGTATTTTTGCCGTTTTACTTTACTTATGAAGGGATTTGAAATCGTGTTGGATCAAACGGACTTACAAATCATCAACGAGCTGTCACAAAACAGCCGGATCACGATGAAAGAATTGGGTCAAAAAATTCACTTAAGTGGACCCGCAACATCGGCCCGGGTTTTAAAATTAGAGGATCAAGGCATCATCGAAGGGTATACGATTCTTGTTAACCCTTTAAAGATGGGCTATACGATTCATGCGATGATTAGTATCTATACGAAAGATACCCATCACCAGCCGTATCTCTCGTTTCTCAAAAAACATCCATTATATGTTCTGAATAATTATAAAATCAGCGGGGACAGTTGTTATCTATTGGAGTGTCGTTTTCCATCGAACAAGGAACTGGATTCGTTTTTAACTGAATTAAATGAGCATGTGAATTATCAGTTATCGATCGTGATTAACAAATGAGTAAACTTTACTTCACGATTATGAACACACGAAAGCCTTGCCTCCGTTAACCGGAAGCAAGGCTCTTTTGAATTGCCATGATGTTTTTCTCTCTATTAGATACCTTCGTAAGCGAGTTCCATGATTTGACGGAGTTCCGTCACGAGCGGCATTTTCGGATTCGCAGTCGTACATTGATCCTCAAACGCATCGACGGCCATCTTGTCGAGTTTCGCTTCAAAGTCGGCTTTTTTGATTCCTTGGGCTTTGAACGACATCTTGATGTTGAGGCGTTGTCCGAGTTCACTGACAGCTTGGATGAATGATTCGACACCTTGTTCTGTCGTCGCTGCCGGCAGACCGAGGTAACGGGCGATTTCCGCATACCGTTCATCTGCAATAAACGATTCGTATTTCGGGAAAGCGGCCAGTT
The DNA here is from genome assembly GCF_018618855.1 of Exiguobacterium sp. s166. Taxonomy (NCBI): domain Bacteria; kingdom Bacillati; phylum Bacillota; class Bacilli; order Caryophanales; genus Exiguobacterium; species Exiguobacterium sp. s166. The sequence continues at coordinate 78,646 of NZ_JACSMU010000002.1, forward strand.
TTGTTGGTTTTGTTGCATTGTAACGGATGACGTGCGGCATCAGGATCGCATTCGTCCGACCGTGTGGTGTGTGGAACTCCCCACCGATTTTGTGTGCGATCGAGTGGTTGATGCCGAGGAAGGCATTGGCAAACGCCATTCCGGCCATCGTGGACGCATTGTGGACTTTTTCGCGTGCTTCGGCGTCTGAACCGTTATCGTAAGCGCGTGGCAAGTACTCAAAAATCATCTTGATTGCTTTTAATGCCAATCCATCCGTGTAGTCGTTCGCAAGGACAGAGACGAAAGCTTCCGTCGCGTGGGTCAGGACATCCATCCCTGTATCGGCCGTGATAGAGGCAGGCACCGTCATGACGAACTCCGGATCAACAATGGCGACGTCTGGTGTCAACGCATAGTCAGCAATCGGATACTTAACGTTTTTCTCTTTATCGGTGATGACAGTGAACGGTGTGACTTCTGATCCCGTACCGGATGTCGTCGGAATGGCGACGAACTTCGCTTTATTACCGAGTTCCGGGAATTTATAGGCCCGTTTCCGGATATCCATGAATTTTTGACGGAGGTTCGAGAACGTTTCGTTTGGCTGCTCGTAGAACAACCACATCCCTTTCGCAGCATCCATCGCCGATCCGCCACCGAGGGCGATGATCAGGTCCGGTTTAAAGTCACGCATCGCCTGGGCACCGACTTGAACGGTCGTCACGGATGGATCCGGTTCGACCTGGTCAAAGATCCGGTAGCTGACGCCTGCAGGCAAGTTACGGATGACTTTGTCGGCATAACCGAACTCAACCATCGATTGGTCGGTGACGATCAACGCCCGTGAGACATTTTGAATCGATTTCAAGTATTGAACCGAGTTTTTCTCAAAGAAAATCTTTTCCGGTACTTTGAACCACTGCATGTTCACGCGTCGTCTCGCCACCTTTTTGACATTGAGTAGATGTTTCGCCGTTACGTTTTCTGAGACCGAGTTTTTCCCGTATGATCCGCAACCGAGTGTGAGTGACGGTGTCAATTCATTGTAGAGATCGCCGATTCCGCCGTGTGCTGACGGACTGTTGACGAGAATCCGGCAGGCTTTCATCCGGAGACCAAACGCTGTCATCAACTCATCATCTGTTGTGTGAATAACCGCCGTATGACCGAGTCCGCCGATTTCAAGCATCCGTTCCGCGACATGGAAGGCGTCATTCGTTGACGCAACGCTGTACGCACCGAGAACCGGACTTAGTTTTTCGTGTGATAACGGTTCTTCAGCCCCGACTTTTTCGAGTTCCGCGACGAGCATGACGGTGTTGCCCGGAACATCGATGCCGGCTTTTGCTGCAATCCATGTCGCAGGTTTTCCGACGATATCCGCATTGACGGCACATGTATCGGTTTTGATGACGAGTGCTTCGAGACGTTTTTTCTCATCCGGTGTACAGAAGTAACAACCGAGTGCTTCCATCTCTGCCCGGACTTCCGCATAAATTTCCTGGTCGACGATGACGGCTTGCTCGGACGCGCAAATCATTCCGTTATCAAATGTTTTGGAGAGAACCAAATCACTGACGGCGCGTTTGATTTTAGCTGATTTTTCGATGTAACACGGTACATTACCCGGCCCGACACCAAGTGCTGGTTTACCGGTTGAGTAAGCGGATTTGACCATGCCGGCTCCGCCTGTCGCGAGGACCATCGCGATGTCGGTATGGTTCATCAAAACTTTTGTTGCTTCAAGTGACGGTTGTTCGACCCACTGGATACAATCTTTCGGTGCACCCGCTTTGACGGCCGCATCGCGTAATGTTTTCGCTGCTTCGAGGGAACAGTTTTGTGCTGATGGATGGAAGGCGAACACAATCGGGTTACGCGTCTTGATCGCGATCAACGCTTTGAACATCGTCGTTGACGTCGGATTCGTCACCGGTGTGACGCCACAGACGACACCGACCGGTTCCGCGATGTACGTGATACCGTTTTGGACGTCTTCTTCTAAAATCCCGACCGTTTTTTCATTCCGGAGACTATTGTAGATGTATTCTGTTGCGAACATGTTTTTGATCATTTTATCTTCAAAGACACCGCGTCCTGTCTCTTCAACCGCGAGACGCGCCAGTTCGACGTGACGTTCAAGACCGGCGAGCGCCATGTCCCGCACGATCGTATCGATTTTCGTTTGATCAAATGTCAGTAATTCTTGAAGTGCTGTTTGACCTTTCGCGACGATTTGATTGATTGCTTGTTCGACAGGTGAGACATCTTGTTTGATTTTTTCTTTGACAGCCATGTTAGGTTTCCTCCCTATTTTGGAACGAATCTGAGTCTGCAATTCCCTATTAGATGTTAGGAATGCCAAGCTGATTTTCAATAGTTTGTGCTTTCCTTCACAAATCAATCATACCGCCTTTTGTTACATTTGTGCATGGCTATCCTGTGAACTATTTCACATGAATGATAGCGTTTTCAAAGAAACAACCTGTTCTGACGTAAGGATTTGCTTTTTTGTACCGCTCCTGTGATAACTGTCACAGCAATCGATGAATCGGCTTGTCTGACCAATCGTTCATCGTGTACGCTAGGAATAGTTCCATCATTCATTTGTCTTAAAGGAGGAAGTTTCAATGTCAGTCGTTAATCAAATGCTTGCGTTTAATCAACAGTTCGTTGAAGAAAAACAATACGAACCATTCATCTCGGATAAGTTCCCGGATAAGAAGGTTGTGATTCTGACCTGTATGGATGCACGTTTGACGGAGCTCCTTCCCCACGCACTTGGTCTGAAAAACGGTGATGCGAAAATCATCAAAAATGCCGGAGCCGTCCTGTCCCATCCATTCGGATCTGTCATGCGGTCGATTCTCGTCGCGCTCTATGCTCTTGGAGCAGAGGAAGTCATTGTCATCGGACATCATGACTGCGGCATGAGCACGATTGACCCGGCGAAGATGATCGCCGAGATGCAGGATCGTGGCATCAATGAACAGGTTCTGCACACGCTGGATGCTTCCGGCGTCGATTTGAAGCAATGGTTACGCGGCTTCACATCGGTCGAAGAAAATGTCAGCCACTCGGTCGGACTGATCAAAAACCATCCATTGTTGCCACCGGGTACGGAAGTCCACGGACTTGTCATCGATCCGGGAACAGGTAAACTCGACCAAGTCGATTGCTGAATCACGTTTTAATGAAGAAAAAAGGTATGGCCGGCCTCAATTTGACGTCGGTCATACCTTTTTTGTGTTTTTTTCTTGACAGTCAAAAGATCGGTCTGTATGATACTTTAGTATAGTACAGTGATACCAAAAGAAAGTGTGGTTTTAGTTCATGTTTAATGCAGTCATTATTGCCGTTGCTCTATTATTTCTTTTAGCCATCTTCCGGGTCCATATCGTCCTCGCGATGGTTCTCAGTGCCGTCGCCGGCGGACTGATCGGCGGTCTCGGCATCAACAAGACGATCGCGACGTTTGCTGAAGGACTTGGCGCCGGGGCCGAAATCGCCCTCAGTTATGCCTTACTCGGTGCGTTTGCTGTCTCCTTGTCGAAAACCGGACTTCCGGATGCGTTGGCACATGCTCTGATCAACCGTTCAAAAGGATCCGCTGACGCGGCGTCAGTCAAGAAGTTAAAAGGCTTTATCGTCTTTGCAATCTTGTTGCTCGCGATCAGCTCACAAAACGTCTTGCCGATTCACATCGCCTTCATCCCGATCATCATTCCACCGCTCCTCGGTCTGTTTAATGAGATGAAGATTGACCGTCGCCTGATTGCCATCGTCATGACGTTTGGTCTCGTCACACCGTACATGTTCCTGCCGGTCGGCTTCGGGGATATCTACTTGAACCAGATCCTTTTGCCGAACATTTCGAAAAACGGAATGGACACGGCTGGTGCTTCCGTCATTCAGGCAATGGCGATTCCGGCACTCGGAATGCTCGTTGGTCTGTTGATCGGTCTTTACGTTTACCGGAAACCACGGGAATACGAAATGAGGAACATCGCACCGGACGACTATGAGATTCCCGTCATCACGAAAACAAAATTGTTCCTCAGCGGACTCGTCGTCCTCGCGACACTCGCTGTCCAGCTGACGACCGAATCGATGATTTTTGCTGCGACAACAGGTCTCGTCCTGTTTCTCCTTCTTCGTCTCGTCCGCTTCAGTGAAGCAGACGATGTCATCACCCGAGGTATGCGAATGATGTCGTTCATCGGATTCGTCATGATTTCAGCGAATGGATTTTCGAACGTCCTCCGGAAAACCGGTGACATCGATCCGCTCGTTGAGAATTCAAAAGCCTTGATGGGCGATTCCCAACTCGTTGCCGCTTTCGTCATGCTATTGATCGGACTGCTCGTCACAATGGGGATCGGCTCGAGTTTCTCGACGGTTCCTGTCATCGCTGCGATTTTCGTCCCGCTTTGTGTCCAGTACGGATTCAGTCTGGAAGCGACGATTGCTATCATCGGGACGGCCGGTGCCCTTGGCGACGCCGGAAGCCCGGCATCCGATTCGACGCTCGGTCCAACAAGTGGACTGAACGCTGACGGACAGCATGATCACATGCGGGAAACCGTCATCCCGACATTCCTGCACTACAATCTGCCGCTGCTCGTTTTCGGAACGATTGCCGCGATGGTGTTATAAAAAGTATGTTTTCAGGAACCAATGCCGTAATCGGTATTGGTTCTTTTTTTGAATCATTTTGCTTCATTAAACGGGCTGTACCTTCTACTTAAAGATGCTTAGTAAATATTTGCTTCGTCAGATTAAAGATTTTTTCTTTCATTTTCCGGCTTTCTTCTCTAATATAAAGGAATGAAGTGAAGCTGAAGGAGTGTTCGATGTGTTATCTCAAGTTGTTAATAACGTTTTATTATACCTCGCTGATCTAGGGTATTTCGGTATTGCCTTAGGATTGATGATTGAGATCATTCCGAGCGAAATCGTCTTGTCTTACGGCGGATTCATGATTTCCCAAGGAACGATCGGTTGGCCGCTTGCCGTTGTTGCTGCTGTCATCGGCGGTTTGTTTTCGCAATTATTTTTATACTGGTTTGCCCGTTACGGCGGTCGACCATTAATTTTAAAATACGGAAAGTACCTGCTGATTACGGAACACCATCTCGATCTCGCAGAACGCTGGTTCCTGAAATACGGACAAGGCGTCATTTTCGGAGCCCGCTTCATTCCGGTCGTCCGTCATGCGATTTCGATTCCAGCCGGTCTTGCAAAAATGGATCAGACGAAATTCTCATTCTACACTGTCCTCGCCATCATTCCCTGGTCGATTCTTTTCCTCTACCTCGGTGAGACGCTCGGAACGAACTGGCGCTCGATTAAAGAAGTGGCCGCACCTTATACGAACGGTGTCCTGATTGCTGCTGTCGTTATGATTCTCTTATATGTCTTCCTGAAAAAGCGTCAACGTACAACCTAATTCAAGTTTTGCAGTCTGTCCCCGCGGCAGACTGTTTTTAAAAAGGAGCGACTTATCTTGGATACTTCCAACACATTAAAAATTCACCTCGACCGCGTTACGGCGTCTCAAGTTACCGGTAAACACATTGCCACGGGATTGACGATTTCAGGACAAATCATGATGATTGAAGAAATTTATGATACAAAGCGACATCGGAACGTACTGCATGTCCATCGTCTGCATGACCAATGGCGGACAACGACGATCATCGCTCAAGCCGAAACAGATTTCAGTTATGTCGACTCATTTTCTGACGGACGGATTCTCCTTGTCGCTTCACGATGCGACGATGATATCGACGGTTTGTGGCTGCCGAATGCTTTTATTTACGATTCAGCGGGACATCTCCTCGATAGTTTTTGTCTTGATGACGGGATTCAAAACGTCCATATTGATGAAAAAAACCAAATTTGGGTCAGTTACTTCGATGAGGGCGTCTTTGCCGATGCCGTGACCAATTCGGTTGGTTCTTTTGGATTAGTAGTCTTCGATGAATTTGGACAAGCCGTTTTTAAGAACAAGGATTATCCGATTGATGACTGTTATGCGCTGAACGTCTGTGCGTCGGACGATGCCTGGTTCTTTTATCATCCGGATTACCGGGTCGTCCACTTTCATCAAGGAAACAGTACAAGCTATCAAGTCCCGCGTCGGCACTTTTCAGATTTCGTCGTCCAAGGCGGGTATTTGATTTCAACGGACAATGAACATACGTATTTGCTAAAGCGGGAAGGCGATAGGTATGTCGAGATGGCACGGATTTTATTCGAGTCGGAAAAAGGCTCTCCGCTGCAAGGAACCATCAAAATGCGCCAAAACCGAATCGTCCTCTCTACGGATACCCGTCTTTATGCGGGAACGTTTACAGATTTCATTCCAAAATGACAAGTTGCCGAATCCCTTCATTTTGAAGGGGTTCGGCTTTTTTTCATTTCTTTTCATTTATATTAGGAAAAACGAAAATGTTTTCAGAAAAAGCTTTCAATTCTCTTTTTTAAGATAGTATACTCATGGTTATAGTGTTTCGGACTTGTCTGACAAGTTCAAGAGTAATCATTTTTTGGTACATGGGGGTACTTATGGAATCGAACTTAAAGCGGGAATTAACAGCACGACAAGTACAAATGATTGCCTTAGGGGGGACCATCGGCGTCGGCCTATTTCTTGGATCGTCAAGTACGATTGCCTGGACCGGTCCATCTGTCATTCTTGCCTACATGTTGGCAGGGGCCTTCATCTTTTTAATCATGCGCGCCTTAGGTGAGATGGTCTACACCCATCCACACACCGGATCGTATGCAAAGTTCGCGAATGATTACATTCATCCGGCAGCCGGCTTCATGACGGCGAGCAGCAACATTTTCAACTGGGTCATTGTCGGGATGAGTGAAGTCATTGCCGTCGGGACCTACATGCGGTTTTGGTGGCCGGATCTACCGACCTGGATTCCGGGTGTCGTCGTCATCGTCATCCTGACGCTTGCGAACCTCGCCTCGGTCAAAATGTTTGGTGAACTCGAATTTTGGTTTGCCTCCGTCAAAGTTATCACAATTATCCTGATGATCATCGCCGGTCTCGGCATCATTCTGTTTGGTTTCGGAAACGACGGGACGCCGATCGGCTTCTCAAACCTGTGGTCACACGGTGGCTTCTTCACCAACGGCGTCAGCGGCTTCTTCTTCGCCCTCTCGATTGTCTTCGCGTCTTATATCGGCGTTGAACTAATCGGTGTGACAGCCGGGGAGACGAAGGATCCGGAAACGAACATCACCCGTGCCATCAACGGCGTCATCTGGCGGATCCTGATTTTCTACGTTGGAGCAATTTTCATCATCGTCACCGTCTATCCATGGGATCAGCTGGCCGATATCGGCAGTCCGTTTGTCGCGACTTTTGCCAAAGTCGGCATCACGGCGGCGGCTGCCATCATCAACGTCGTCGTCATCACGGCCGCGATGTCCGGATGTAATTCGGGTATCTTCAGTTCCAGCCGGATGATTTATACGCTCGCCGAAAAAGGGCAGATGCCGTCGCTGTTCCTGAAGGTCAATAAAAACGGCATTCCACTCTACACGGTCCTTGCCGTGTCAGCCGGTATCTTTGTCGGAATCATCCTCGACATCGTCCTGCCATTGTTTCTCGGCAAAGACACGAATATCTTCGTCTATGTCTACAGTGCGTCAGTCTTGCCGGGAATGGTACCCTGGTTCGCCATCCTGATCAGCCACATCCAGTACCGGAAAATCGAAGCGGACCGGATCGCCGATCATCCGTTCAAGATGCCGGGCGCACCCTTCACGAACTACATTACGATTGTCATGCTGCTGATCGTTCTCGTCGGGATGTTGTTCAACGATGAGACACGTGTCTCGATTTTGATCGGAATCGTCTTCTTGATTCTATCCGGCATCTACTACGTCGTACGCACACCTAAATCTTCTTAAAAAAAACGCTGTCTCCGGCTGAAAAATCTGGAGACAGCGTTTTGTCATTTCTTCAAGGCTCCGCGCGCGTTGAGTGCGGCAAATACGACCATCGCAATACTCAAAACGGCAGCTACGATGACACCCTGCGTATAAACACTCCAATCAATCGTCTCGCGTAACAGGACGGCCCGCATCCCTTCCATGATATACGTCGTCGGATTGAGTGTCGCGGCAATTTTTAGCCACTCCGCCTAAATCAACTCTTTCGGGACGAACGTCGTCGATAAGAAAATCAACGGGAAAAACAGCAATGTCCCGGCTTGTGCCGCCTGGGCGTTCCGCGTCTTCAAGGCGACACCGACGGAATAGCCAGCGAACGCGAGACCGAAGCCGAGCGCGAGGACAATCGTCAGGAAAAAGCCGCTAATGCCCGCCGGAATCGACAGACCGAGTAAAAAGCCCATTCCGAAAATCAATAACGTCTGAACGAATAATTGCAACATCCCGGCGAGCATCGGTCCGAGAACGATTGACGTCCGTGAGACCGGCGTCAACAGCAAGCGGGCAAAATAACCGCTCTCAATATCTTTGACGAGTGCCTGCCCCGCTCCCCCGGCTCCGCCGACGGCACCGGACACGATTGAGACGGGCAGGATGAAGTTCAAGTAGTCGACGCCGCCGAACTGGGGCAGACTCGAGATGCCGGACAAACCGCTCGTATAAACAAGCAGGAAAAAGACACTGATGATTAAGTTCGGGATGAACGAAAACGGATTCCGTAAGGTCACGAGCAGACTGCGTTTCGTTAAAATCAAGGTTTCCCGCCACATATCAGCTCTCCTCCTTATAGGCCTGACCCGTTAATTGAATGAAGACATCATCGAGCGACGGCTGTTTAACGACAAGCGAACGGGCTGTCACGTGCTGTTCATCGAGATAGCGGACGACCTGCTTCAGCGTCTCTGTCCCGTTGGACGGCAAAATGATCAGACCCTTCTCGATCCGACCATCAAACGCCCGCCGGAAAGCCTCGCTCGACTGTTCCCCTTCAAGGACGACCTCGATCCGTTCTGTTCCGTTCAGCGCTTTCAGCTCTGCCGCTGTCCCCTCGGCAATCAGCTTCCCGTCATTGATGATGGCGATCCGGTCTGCCAGCTGATCGGCTTCTTCCAAGTACTGTGTCGTCAAAAAAATCGTCGTTCCGTATTCTTCATTCAGACGCCGAACTTCCGTCCAGATTTGCTGACGGCTTGCCGGATCCAGTCCGGTCGTCGGTTCATCCAAAAACAGTACGGTCGGCTGATGGACAAGTGTCAATGCGAGATCCAGCCGGCGTTTCATCCCGCCGGAATACGTGCCGGCGCGGCGTTTCCCGTCTGCCGATAATCCGACGATTTCAAGCAGTTCAACGGCCCGTTCGACGGCTTTGTCATGCGAAAACCCAAACAGTTTCCCTTGCAGCACCAGTAACTCTTCACCTGTCAAATCATTGTCGATGCCCGTTTCCTGCAGGGCGACACCGATTTGCAACCGGACGTCCTTTTGATTTCGTTGAATGTCGTACTGGTTGATCGTTGCACTGCCGGACGAGACGGCAATCAACGTCGTCAGCATTTGGACCGTCGTCGATTTACCAGCGCCATTCGGACCGAGAAAGGCAAAAATCTCTCCTTTGTCGACATGAAAGGAAATCTGATCCACGACTTTTTTTCCGTTATACTCTTTCGTCAACCGATCTACTTCAATCATGCTCATCCGTCCTTTCGCTTGGCAGACAATCGTTTAGTAACTACCTTACCTTTACCCGCTTTTTAGCTGATTGCACAAAAAGGGGCAAACCCAAAATGGATTTGCCCGTTGATTTTATCCTTTATACCGCGTCGTGTACGACCGAAGCCACACACCACTTTTCTTTTAAGGCTCGAATCCGTTCCTGTCCTTCATAGGAATTCATCCATAGATTCATGACATCTAGGACTTCTGTCTGTCGATCCTGAATGAGATAACTTTTTTCAGCCGGAATCCACTTTTCAGTGATTTTCGGAGCCACTAGCCGCGTATCCAGTGATGCATAATAAATCGCTTCAACCGTATCCGTAATCATGACATCGACCTCGCCGGTCGCGACTGCTGCCGGGATGGTCAGGTTATCGGCATACATGACGATACGGGCCTGATCAAACGTCTGCCGGACGAACTGTTCATTTGTTCCTCCCGGATTTAAGCCGATTGTCACATCAGGCTGGTTGATGGCTTCAATCGATGTTAACAGATCGAGGTCCGTCGCCCGGACAAGCGGCGTCTTTTGAAACGACAGGTAGCTTTTCGTAAAGTCGCCGACGATTTCGCGTTCGATGTTTTTCGTGACGCCACCGACGACCATATGAAATTTCCCGGCACGTAGATCACGGGTCAGTGTTCCCCATGTCGTCGGGACGAATTCGACTTCGAGTCCGGCGACTTCCGCAAACGAGCAGATGACATCAATATCGAACCCTTCATATTGGTTGGTCTGACGGTTCAGGTACGTAAACGGTTTATAATCTCCGGTCGTTCCGACGACAATCTTTTTTGTTGTGAAGACATTTTGTTTACCGACGCTGAATGAACCCGTCGCATTCTTTAATCGTGTCGCTATCATGAGACCGGAAAGCAACAGACTTCCTCCAAGTGCCAATTCTCGTTTATTCACTCTGTCCGCTTCCTCTCTCTGTCTGACGCTATGTTTTTGTATAATACTCAAAACAGTATCATATTGTTCTAACGGTTCCAACAATTTTTTGATTATTTCGTCAAAAAGCGGCGATGTTCTCTTGCCAAGCCCTCTTGATTGCAGTATACACGTACTTTCTTCCATACTGACAAAGAACGAATCAACGAATGGGAGGAATGGAAGATGAGTAACGTATTCATTATTGGAGCAAACGGAAAAGTCGGTCGTCAGGTAGCGAAACAATTAAGCGGATCGAGTCACGACGTCCGCGTCGGATTACGTTCAAAGGAACAGTATGCCGATTTTGAATCTCTCGGGGCAACACCGGTCGCTCTCGATTTAGAGCACGATGTCGCATCGATTCAAGATGCAATCCAAGGCAGTGACATCGTCATCTTTACAGCCGGATCCGGCGGTCACACCGGTGCGGACAAAACCATTTTGATTGATCTTGACGGAGCGGCAAAATCGATTGCGGCAGCAGAAGGAATTCAAGCGAGCCAATTCATCATGGTCAGCGCCTTAAATGCCGACTCGCCGGAAACGTGGTCCGACAGCATGAAACCGTATTACGTCGCGAAACATTACGCTGATCGTCTGTTGCGTGAAAGTTCACTTGCCTATACGATTCTGCGTCCGGGCGGTTTGACAGATGAGGCGGGTACAGGTGCGGTCACAGCAGATCCGACTTCAACGGACGAAACAACGATTTCCCGGGAAGACGTCGCCCGTGTCGTCGTCGCCTCGATCGGCCAACAGTCGGCGTACCACCAAACGATTCCGTTGCTAACGGGTGACACAGCGATTGCTGAATTGTTTGCTTAACTAAAAAACGAGCTGATCCGATTGGATTAGCTCGTTTTTTTGTTTCAGGAAGCCTGTTTGACCTCGACAACATGTGCCTGTTCCCGGCGAACCGCTGTCAAAATCAGTGTAACAGCAAGCGTCACGAGCATAATAACCACCAGTCGTAAGAGGTAGGTCGAGATATCACCGTCAAAATACAGCAACCGGGTCAAGCCACCGACGGCATTCGGAACCGGCAGATAATGACCAATCGTTTGGTAAAACGGGGCCAGCATCGAAGACGGAACGATATTTCCCGCCGTCATGAGTTGAAACGGAATCAAAGCAACGTTCACAAGCGGTGCAATCGGACCAAAAATCGTGAAGTTCATCTGCGTGACGCTGATACACGTTGCTGTCAGCAACAGTTGGAACGCCCATACTTTCAAGAAGGATGTCTCAATCTCGGCAAAGGCAAACGCAAGCGATACCATGACGAGCGGAACAACCAGCAGGACGATTCCGTGCAACAGTTGTTTACTCCAAAAGAGTGACCATTTTGAAAAACGTTTTTGGAGAATTTGTGTCACGAGATTAAATTGAATTCCCATCGTCATGACAGCAATATAAATCACGAAGCCCAGTAACAACGGCAACATCGACATCGAGAAATCGGACACTTCATGCTCGATGATGATGTCCGAACGAATAGCCGGCTGACCGTTTACCCCTTGCGCGATTTCAGCTGTCGCCTGTTTTAGAATACCGTTCGCGAACTCGGCATTTGCCTGGTTGACGTGAAACGTCATCTGTTTTTGACCGGTCAAATCGGCAGCAAGCACCATCTCGACGTTTCCGGCATCGAGTTGTTTCAGACCTTCCGTTTCGGACGAAACGGCTTTGACGGTAAACGGACTATCAGCTTTGAGGTTTTGATATAGTCCTTCCGTCGTCGCATCTTTGACGACAGCGACCCGTAACTGATCCAACCGGTCCGTCGCCCCGTGGTAACCGGTCATCCAAACGACAAGGAACAAGACCGGAACAATCAAGGCAAACATTAACCCGACTTTCGTTTGTGTAATCGACCATACTTCTTTAAAACTCTTCATGTAATCCGCTCTCCTTTTATATATGCATTACTTATAATAGCATGTGCAACTATCAGTTCAAAAAGAGAAACCACTTACGTCACATTTTTGTAAATGGTCTCGAGTGTCTTGATGAATTGTTTAATCTCTTTTTTCGACAGACCGGAAAATGCCTGCTGCTGGAGTTCATCGAGCGTCGGTTCGAGTAGCTGAATCGTTTGGATACCTTCTTTCGTCGTCAACAAAATGAAGGCTCTCCGGTCTCTCGGATCCGCCGAACGAATGACAAGCCCCTTCTTGACCAGCTTGTCGAGGATTTTTCCGACCGTCGTCTGATCCCGCTCAGTTGTCAAGGCGAGCTGTTTTTGCGAGATGCCTTCCTGCTTATGCAGCTCACTCAACACTGAAAATTGTTCCGGTGTCAAACCATGTTGTTCCATCCGTTTCGTGGCCGCCCGTTTAAAAGACAGATAGCTTCGTGACAATTGCATACCAAGTGACCAATCCGCTTCTTTCATGAAGACTCCCCACTTTCGGAATAATAGTTGCACTACTTATTAATCGAACTTATTTACTATATGCCGGAACCGGTGGATTGTCAAACAGATGTCTGATTTTCTCTCTTTTTATCGTTATAGACAGAATTCCGCTCTTTCAATCGGGTCATCGCAGCCATCACCTTATCAAAGTCCGACAAATCATTCGGATGATTCGGTGTCGTTAAAATATGCGCGACTCGGCGATACGTGATTTTTTCCCCGTATCCCATTAACACGTAGATCGCCCGATGAAATTTTTCATTTTCCTCCCAGTCGACATCCCCGTAGACGACCCGGTAATAGGCGCCTTCACTATGTTGCGGAGCAGGAATATCAATGTAATCAATCGGCTTTTTATGAATGGCCATGTTTCCACTTCCTTCTGATTGTTTAATTTAAGACGTAAACGATTTAACCGATTCGATATGGGCATCCTTGATTTCTTGTTCAACCTGCGATTGTTGCTTGAGTTGTTCATAGACAGCATCGACCTGCGCTGGATTCAAACGATTGACAGTCGCCAGTTTCTTGATCGTCCGCCGTAAGTCGTTCCGCTTAATGACATGGACGTGGCTCGAGTCGATCGTAATTTTTTTAAGTTCACAACGTTCACTGAAGACGATGACCGACTGGAACACTTCTTCTCCGACCGTCCCTTCTAAAAATCGTTCCATGCTCTTCAGATGTTGTTCATTTTGTTTGATCGGATTATAAAATTTTTGTTTGTAGCGGTTTTTAAACATCTGCGTCCATTGCCGGTCCGCTTCTTTTCCGAAAATCCAGCCGCTGTAATTTTTCGACTCAAGTACATAGATGCCGCTCTCATGAATGAACGTAACATCGATTTCCGTCAATCCTTTTCCCCGCGCTTTCGGGACGTATGTATTAATAACAAATTTCCCGTATCCGCCGACTTTTTCAAGTTGTCGGGTCGTTAAATATTCTCCCCAAACGCCTTTATCGCGAACAGCCTTCAGAAACCGTTCCTGTGTGACCTGCTTATATGTACTGTTTTCAAACGAACGTCTGCGGAAGTAAAATAAACTTCCGAGCGTGACGGCAAATCCGGCCAACAGAACGCTCCCCGTAAGAAGTAACGTCGGAATCAACGCCGTTAACAAATCTTCCACACTTTTCATTCCTCTCTTTTTTAAATCCTTAATTTTCCACTATTTCAGAATAAACGGTATTCTTTTCAATTTCCACTAATTGTTACATCATTTTTAGTATGATACGGTAAACAAAAGGAGGTTTCTATATATGGACTTATTTTTATCGGTTTGGTTGCCTTTGATCTTCTTGATCCTGTTTTGGCAATCCGTCTCGCAACAACTTGCAAAACAACGGGTCATGCAACAACAGCTCCTGCGCGAACTGACCCGGATTCAGGAACACCTCGGGATGACGGATGCGGCAAGCAGTCATACCGTACTCAATGAACAAATCCGCCAACTTCTAGAGGATCATCAAACAGTGGATGCCGTTAAACTTGTCCGGGAAACACTGGGTTATCCGTTACTCGAAGCGAAACAATATGTCGATGCAATCAAAGAGCATTCGTCTGATAACCGTTAAACGAACAACAGGCAAGTCCTCCGTTTTTTCGGAAGGCTTGCCTGTTTCAATGTTCACTGTACGTGGTCAAGAAAGTCTTAGGAAATTGGTGAACATCTCAGTTTCCTAATATAATTCTTATATATAAAATGGCTTCCGCCATTTTTATTCAGAGTTAGTCTGATTCAAATTTCTGAATCAATTGATCGATCTGGCGAACAAACGGCAGGATATCTTTCTCATCCGTCATAATTCGGTGTAGTACTTCTTTTCCATTAATATACAAATAAGCATGATGACGATTTGAGTTTGTTTCTTTCGTCAAACAAGCGGTTAAAAGATGATTCGAATGGTGTAGTGTATGTGCAGCTAAATGAATCAATTCCTTCGTTAACACTTCCCTTGCTTCATCCGTCGCCTCTTCCTCGAACAAACGGACAAGGGGTTCTAACAATTGAGCTTTGGTTGTAGACCGCAACTGTGCGTATCGAATCTCAATCGTTATGTTTTCAGACTGCTCTTTCTTCTCGACAAGAAATAAGGGAGGTCTGATTATGGTCTTAATAACGGATGTGAATGTGTCAATGGTGATTTCAGCCATTCTGGAAACTCCTTTCTGACAGAATTCAAGTTATGATTATTGCGGATGAGGACATCGAACGAAAGAAACCACTTTAGTTCCCTGTTTTCATCCGAAATCAAGTATACCATTTACCGGTTTTAAGATGGGATTTTGTCTCCTTTTTCAATAAAAAAACACGCTACAGAATTTTACCAATCTGCAACGTGTTTTAAACCACTTTTCTTTTACTCTTTTAATTCACCTGAATCAAATCTTGTAACGAATATGCTTTTAACGCTTCCGAAAATTGGAGAAACGCATAATCAAACGCTTCTTTCATATTTTCCAGATTTTCATCTTCATGGATTTCAGGAAAACTTTCAAGATACGAGACTTTTTCAAAAAGTTGTACGATTTCACCTAATGTAATCTCTGACGGATCTTTCGCCAGCTTAAAACCGCCATTACGTCCTTGATAGGAGGTGATGAGTCCGAATTTGCTTAGTGCATGAACAATCTTCATCAAATGATTTTTCGAGATATCGTAATAGTCGGCGACTTCTTGAATTTGAACGAGTCGAGTTGGGTGAAGAGTCGTAAACAATAGTACTCGAATCGCGTAATCCGTGGAACGAGTCATTTTCATTATTTTCACCTACTTTGCTCTCTATACCGTTTATAGTACAGAAAAAAAGATACAAGATATAGTTTTAAGCGTTTCGGAATATGTCGATTTTTTTTATGAAAGATGTTTCCCGAAAACATGTACAGGAAATATTGGATATATGCAGAACGTTTTTGGAAGGAGGTCTGGCAGATGAAATTTTTAAGCGTTTCGGAATTTTTAACATTTATTGAAAAACAATTTTCGAAAGAACGGTACCGCATTGATTCGACCTATTTGACGGCTAGTTCAGCTAAAATCTCTATTTTCCAACTGGATTTTTCAGAAGAGCGGATCATGGATATTGAATACTTATTGTTTTTGCCGACGCTCGAGAAACGGATTTTCATTCGAGGCGTCCGACATTTGTCTAATTTTCAGTTTTTCTTGAAAAGATTTGAATCGCTGGATGAATTAGTCGGACCGATCCGTCAGTTAAAAAAATAAACTCCTGTCTTTTGCGTCTTTGTTTCTGTCAGTCAAAAATTTTGACTGACGTTCAGTTAATGAATCAGGTCAAAACCTCCCTATAACATGTATAATCATAGTATGTTATTTAAACAGTGATCTTCATGCGGGACATGAATCGCATGTCTCTCCTGCTCACTGTAGAAAGAGGTTATGATGAAGTGGCTGTCTCGTAAAATCACCCGAACCTTTTCAGGTCTACTTATATTGAATTTTTTGATTTTAGTGTGCATCACGACTGGTGCATACTTTTATTCCATTCAACAACTCGAACAAAATAATGCCATGCTGTTACGCCTCACGAATCAAAAAACTGCAGCGCGTCAAATTTGGAATGACTTGCAGGAAACGAATATTGAAATTCAAGAAGCATTATTATTAAAAACCCCGGCTGTTCCAAGATTGTCCAGTGATTTAACGCGGACAAAACGTGAGCTCGAGCGTTTGGGACACGATTATCCGTCCGAAGAGACTAACTCTTATCTGCAAACATCGTCAACATTGATCGACTATTACGAAAAAATCCTGATCCCTTTGACAAAACATCCGCAATCTTCTCGCTATACGGACGATACCGCCATGCGACGGATGCTAAAGGATGCAGACCTGGACGTCCCGTTACAATCGACTTCAAGCGGAACAGAACGTGCTTCCCTGGATACGATGTATTTTTTTTCAAAAAACCGCCAGGCAGCCGATCAGTACATTTCTTCCGTTCATTCGCAGGAAAAACAAGCGCAGCAGAAGCTGGCTGATCAGATGCGGACAACGCTGTGGGGTACACTGACAGTTCTCATTGCAGTCTTTTTCCTACTGAACAGTTGGACATTCCGGTTTATGCAACGATTGACGGATGATCTCGTCCGTTTAGTCAAACAAACGAAAAATCCGTACACTTTTTCCGCTGTCCCAGTAATTAAACGACAGGATGAGATTGGTGTTCTGGGAAAGGCCATGCGTAATATGATGACGATGCTTGCTTTTCAGCAATCGGAGACTCAGGCGGTCAATCACCAATTGTCACACCGCAATCGGGAACTTTTCAATAGTCTGCAGGAAAAACAACGGACGGAAACTCAGTTACAGTTACAGACTGATTTTGCACGCCGCTTACTCGAATATAATTCGCTTTCGTGTCTGAATGGATTACTGCAAGATCTCGCCCATTCTTTCGGATTATCCGAATTAAAATTAACGATGCTTACGAGTCAGGAGGAAATCATTTACCGGTCTCCCCGTCCTGTCAGGAAAAGCCGGCATTCCATCGTCCGTATCGTTCCGTTGCTGAATTCCCGTGAACCGGAACCGTTTGCCTTGTTGACGTTTGAGGATCCAGCCGGAGATGCTTATAAGAAACTATCGGCATTGAGTGATATTCTTTCGCTCGGAATATTACGCATGGAACACATGCGGACGTTAAACGAAGACAAACAGGACGTACAACGGATTTTGGAGAGTCTGCGTGAAGCTGTCATCTACGTCAATTTCCCGGACTCCCGACTCATCCATAACGGAACACTCGTGACGATGTTTCCCGAGTTACATGATTTGCCGGATTCGTTGCATGAGTTTGAATCCATCCTGGATATTTTCCGCCGGGTATTCATCGTTGAAGAACAGCTGATCGATTATGTGACGCAATTAAAACTTCATTTGGCAAGTGGCCATGCTATGGAGGCACAAGACTTTGAAGTTAATGGAAATCGTCATATTCGACTTTATACGGAATTTCTTCCGGACAAGAAGGGCATCATTTTTGTATTAAGTGAGCGGACAGCTGAAGTGGAAGCGATTCAAAACGAACATGCCTTTATCTCGATGATTTCGCATGAGCTCCGGACACCGCTCGCTTCGATTGAAGGATTTAGCGAACTGATGATCCACCGGAGTTTATCAAACGATAAACAATTAAAATATTTAAAGACCGTCCACAGTGAAGCACAACGTTTAGGTAAACTGGTCACTGCCTTTTTAGACTATCAACGCCTGAGCCGCCAAAAGGAAGTGTATCTGTTTGAGTCCTTTGATATCTCGGCTTTGGTACAGGAAGTGGCGGACTGGATGAATATCTCGATCCCGTCCCATCAGGTCAAGTTTGATACGACGCACATGACTTGCCTGATTGAAGCTGACCGTGAAAAAATCCGGCAACTGCTAACGAATCTGCTAGGAAATGCCATCAAGTACTCACCGTCGGATCCGCAAGTCGATGTTCTGCTGGACTGCAGTGAGGAAGAAGTTGTGCTGACTATCAGCGATAACGGTCTTGGAATTCCACAAGAAGATCTGCCTCACCTGTTTGATTCGTTTTACCGTGTAGAGCGTCAAGAGCATAAGCAGATTAAAGGAACCGGACTCGGACTGCTGATCTGTAAAGAAATTGTCGAAGCCCATCAAGGCCAGATTTCTGTTTCTTCCGAATTAGGTACCGGTACCGATTTTCTGGTCCGGTTGCCCATCCGGCAACAGACGGAAATAGAACTAAAATGAGCTGATTTGAAGATAGAGGAAGTGTATACGTATGGATTACGAGTTAGATCGCATCATTGATTACCTGAATCGGAACTTTCACGACCATGTCAGTTCTTTTTCCGGAATGATTTTAAAAGAAACCTCGCCGGCCATCATATTAATTGAAGATCACGTCCGGCGGCAGCTGGGTCATGCTCTGTATCAATATCCTGAGTTCATTTCGGAAATCGAGGACACCATTTTCCGGTGCCTCATCGATATCCGAGGAAATAAGGAATCCGAGGATCCCACAGAGATATTCATTTCAAAAGCGCAGCTTTATTCCCCTTATCATTATCTCGTCACTTTTTTATAAGGAGTCGATTGGCGTATGAAAAAAACAGGAACCGCCCTATTGATCGTCGATATCATTAACAAAATGGATTTTGATGGTGCGGAAGATTTACTTGCCGAAACTCGTCCGATTTTAACTCCATTAGTCGAACTTAAACATATATGTAAATCGTATGATATTCCTGTCATTTATGTGAATGATAATTTTGGTCTGTGGCAGGAAAACGTCGATCAAATCGTTGAAGAATGTCGCGGTGGACTGGGCGATCCGTTCGTCCAAGCCCTCCATCCGCAACAGGATGATTATTTCATCATCAAACCCAAACACTCCGGTTTTTTTGGCACACAATTGGATATTTTGCTAAAACACCTCGACGTGTCACGTCTAATCATTACCGGAATCACGACCGATATGTGTATTTTGTTTACAGCAAATGACGCCTATATGCGGGAATACGAGATTTGGGTGCCACAAGACTGTACTGCCGCTGAAACAACCGAGGCAAAAAACCACGCATTGGAAATTTTGCACACCACGTTATCCATCGATTGTTCTGACAGTACGACGGTATCGTTCGATTAAAAAAGAATGGAAAGGCTTTTCTGCATTCCAAAACATTACATTTCAATGACAATCCTTCCCGATTGGTTTTTGTTTTTCCAAAACAGGTATATGTATCATGTAAAGTTTATACATGTTTTTAATCCAAGGGAGGAATCGTTCATGTTCAGACATCAAAAGGAACTACAGTTCGAGGTGAAAGTCGACCGTCCAGATCCGAAGTTGGCACGGTCTGTGCAGGAAGTATTAGGCGGACAATTTGGGGAAATGACCGTCATGATGCAGTATTTATTCCAAGGATTCAATTGCCGTGGAAATGAGAAATACAAAGATATGTTGATGGACATCGGAACGGAAGAAATCGGACATGTCGAAATGCTCTGTTCCTTGATTTCACAGTTACTTGATGGAGCCTCACCTGATGATCAGGCAGAAGCGGCCAAGGATCCGGCGATTGCGGCTATTTTAGGAGGCATGAATCCACAACACCTGCTCGTCAGCGGGCTTGGAGGGCTGCCTTCCAACTCAAACGGTGTTCCGTGGAACGGTTCTTACATCGTCGCAAGCGGCAACTTGTTAGCAGATATGCGTTCCAATCTGCATGCCGAGTCACAAGGGCGTCTTCAAGTCGCACGCCTCTATCATATGACAAACGATGAAGGAGTTAAGGCGACCCTCCGGAAAATGCTGGCACGTGATCGATATCACCAATACCAATGGCTGGCTGCAATTGAAGAATTGGAAGAAAAGAATGGAATCGTCGTACCTGCGACATTTGCTCCGGAGGATGAATTGGAGGCACAGCCCCACGCTTATGAATTTTGGGATCTCTCGGAAGGAACAGCTTCAAAAGAAGGTCGCTGGTCCCAGGGAAGTGCGCAGGATGGGACCGGAGAATTCGTTCACCTGGAAAACCCTGCACCCCAAGGCCAAATACCGGATCCCGAAATTCCGGCCCACAATCTGCATCATGATTTAAACGAGCCGCAACAAAAAAGAGGAATTACAGATACCGTAAAACACATTTTAAAGGACAAGGAATAACATACACGCAACCCATCTTAAATCCAAGTAAGCAACCATTTGCCCTCTCTTCTACCGAGAAGAGAGGGTTTCGTAACTTTTTAAGTCTTTTTCACAGATTTGTTTTAATCCCTATCACCTAATCTTTAGGAGGACGACGTTATGCAATCCGTTAAAGACATTACCGTGAAACAGCTTGGTCAAGACTTGCACCTTTCATGGCAGACAAATGACTCGGTCCAACTGACTCGCGATGGTACGACACTTGTAACCGGAGCAGTTCAACAGTATGTTGATTCGAATCTCGTCCCCCTCGCTCCCGTCCAGTATGAACTAGAGACTGGAGAAGAATTCCTGACCATTGATACAGCACTTGTTCTGGATGAAGGACAGTTGTTTTGGAATCAAAAATCCACCATCATCATTCGCTCTGACCAAGAACTCTTAATCAGATGGGGAGCAATCCCGGATGTAGAATCATACAGTGTCTTTCGAGACGGGAAGCGGCTTGGGGAGACGGCAGAACATGAATGGTATGAAGCATCACCTCAAGACGTCTCTGCCCGCTATGAAATCCGTGCCCTACGTCCAGCCTCTCAAGAAAACACGCCGCTTTCTTCTGTCATGGAAGGCGCACTTAAACTGTTGAACACGCTAAAACGCGAACCTGACCGTGAACGGGAGTTTGAATCTTTCATTTTTTATGTTCGGCTTCATCCATTTGGACGTGACATTGATTCTGTAGCTGAAGAAACTATACGGGCACGCCTGCGAATCCTGACGTTCATTGCTCCACCGATTTTAAAAAATCCGAATCTGCTGTCTCCTCATATTTACTTTGAAGGAGACGACCGTACCTATGATCCTCATGCATCGGAATACCGGACGTTAACAGAAATCGCCATGACATCTTTAACGGACAATGCTCACGTCCTCCTTGATAAAAAGGCCAATCCAACACGTTCTTTGACCTCGACTGGACGTCTCCGAAGTGAGGACGTTGCTTCGACACGAGAGGTTTATTTGGAGAATATCGCAAAAAAACAGCATTCGCTACAATTCACGGTGTATCATTCTGTCGGAAATCCGCTGGTCATTGCCCCCGACATCAACTACACAGTCCATACAGCATTTGAGCGGGAACGATGGCGTTTGAGCGGAACCCACCTTCGCTCTCCGCATCACGAGATTTACCTGCAAACGGAGTCAAATACCTTTATACCTGTTCACCAAACTCATGATTTAGGACTCAGTTTCTTGGCGGATTCTTTACCAAGTTGTCACTGGCTGTTCATGGAAGCTCGTTGAGATTCGACTCTAAAAAACCAGACGATTCCGGGAAGCTAATTCTCGAAAATCGTCTGGTTTTTTTATTGACAATCGAACCCGGCCTTACTCGTGGAACCGTGCCCGGGTTTCTTTTGAAGGCAACAGGCATTGTTGTTTCTGCCCGAACCATTTGTGACGGTGTTTTGCAATGAAATCATATGCGAGATCTCTTGCCGCACGCGGTAAAACACGGAAGATGGATGCGAGCGGCCACGCCCCATTCAAATGCTTCGTAATCTGAAGTGCTGCATCTGATTTAACGTAAGGTATTCCCTCTTCAATGACGACCACACTGTTCAGGTCGGAAGGCAAACGATGTTTTTGAATAAGTTCCTGTCCTTTGATGCCTTGAAGCGAGGCAAACTGATAGTAGCCATGATCACGCTTCAAGATGAACTGTACACTGGTATCACATAAATTACACTCTCCATCAAATAAGATGATTGGTTTCATATTCCTGTGCCCCCTCTGACAATTGGTTCGATTCCTTATTCTTCTATCCTACATCAGATGAATCGAACACACTTGCATTTTCACTTCTTATTTTTCTAAGTATTCATCCATATAACTTTTATACATGTTTTCCGCCTGTTTAATTGGATTTCATCCAGCGGGAATCCACCATGCGAAGCAAGTTCATTAAATCGCCTTCTGTCCTGATGACGGCTTGGCAAGCGACAGCTTCATTTTGAAGCAATTTTATCCGTACCGGTGTCTCGTTGATAAAACAGAGCGCAAACAGCAGTTCCGAATGTATTTTTGTATATGCCGCGACTGCCAGTAATTCTTCATTTAAACGTTCTCTTACTTCTTCACTCGTATGCATGTGCAAAAGGTGAATCGTTTCATGAAGAAGAGATGATTTAAGACAATCCGAAATATCCAAATACCGGACTTCAAGATGTATATCCTGTCCATGTCCCCATCGCGTCGTCAGAAAATACGGTGGACTGACTAATTCCTGAATAAATCGAATGATACGATCAATACTTATCTCAGACATAAAGAAACCTCTCTTCTCACTTCGATACGACAAACGCACCGAAGACCTTCATTTTTAGGACGTGGTTGACACTTAAACATGTGTAAAATAAGTATGTTTTAATCGTAGTCATTTCACATCACTTAACTTTTTTATTTTAACATAACGAGACTTTCCAAGCCGAATCGCAAGCAACGAAACACGGTTTTCCTCTCACCCGTAGGAAAAAGGAAAACCGTACTTTCCTGTTGCATCATACTTTTACTTTCGTCAAGTCTTCCAGTGTGTAGGCTTGTAAGGCGTTCGCAAACAAAAGGAATGCTTCATCAAAGGCCTGACGTGTGTTCTTAAGCGTCTCTTTTTCATTGGTTGGCAATACTTCTTTTAGATAGGAAACTTCTTCAAACAGAGCTACGACTTGCCCTAATGTAATTTCATTTGGTGCCTTGGCCAGTTTAAACCCGCCGTTGCGCCCTTGATAAGACGTGATTAAACCAAACTTGCTTAACGCATGGACAATCTTCATCAAATGATTTTTTGAGATGGCATAATGATCCGCCACTTCCTGGATTTGAACAAGCCGGTTCGGATTCAACGTCGCATACAACAGGACGCGAATCGCATAATCCGTCGAACGTGTCATTTTCATTCTTTTCACCTTCTTGAGTTCTTGCCGTTCTAAGCAGACAAATACGAGTGTGTCGATCGTAATAATTTCCGTGCAGTTGCACATATTATTTATCAAATATAGAATATTTCCTTAGATTTGACAATCCAATTAACTGCGTCATATTTTTTCTTTTCAAGGCTGTCATCATGGACAGACCTGTTTTTTAGCAATCAATCGTACCAAAAAGGACATTCCGTCTGACGGAAATGTCCTTTTAAATCGTTATTAATCCCGTGCTGCCAAACGATACAGCAGATCAAGCAACTCGATGTAGAGCCAGATGATCGTGACGATTAATCCGAAAGCGGCCACCCACTCCATCGATTTCGGCGCACGTGCCTGGACTTGTTGCGAGATAAAATCAAAATCCATCACGAGCGACAGGGAAGCGACGATCACGATGACGAACTGAATCCCGATCGCAAGCGGCGAACTGCCGGTCATGAATGGCAGATCGACACCAAACAATGCGAGCAACAAGTTGACCGCGTACAAGACGAGAATCGACAGTATCGCTGCCGTGACTGCTGAGCGGAAACGTTGTGTTACTTTAATCATGCCCGTCGAATAGACGAACCACATCGCAAACGACACGACGAATGTCGCGAGGACTGCCTTCCCAACAAGTCCCGGGTACATGCTTTCGAACATCAGTGAAATCGCACCGACGGCGACCCCTTCAACGATTGCATAAACCGGTGAGAGTACCGGTGCCGTTCGTGGTTTAAACGTGATGATCAGCGCAAGAATCAATCCGAGGACGACTCCACCGATCAAGGCCGGCACTAAAAATTGCGGATTAGCGGCTAAAAAGAACCAGGTTCCCCCCGCTGCTGCCGTGACGAGTGCAAGTAAGAGGAAAATCTTACTCATCGTCCCTGCCTTCGTCATCGGCCGTTCGCCGGCACGCGCCGTCTCGAAACCACGGCGTAAGGCTGGATTCACTTTAAAACGTGTTGCCATCTTGCGTTCACTCCTTCTGTTTTTCTATTCACTATTACGGTTGTTTCCCGGAAAAGTTTCAGCTTAACCAGCTATTTAACGCATTCAGTTGCAGCATCACGACCGGAATCGAAGCTTTGGCTGAAACAAGGTGCGACGTCGCCTGTCCGACTTTCCCTGTCGTGACGAACGGTTCGTCGAGCATCCCTTCACCGATCGGTCCAAACGGATCACTGTCGATGATGCGATGCTGATAACGAATGAAGACGTCTTTATCTCCTTGCCGCATCTTGCATCCCGATTCCTCGAGCGGCCGGTCGATTCCGTATTCGGCATAATGCCAAACAGTCGTCGAATCCCACGGCGACCCGATATGCAGAATCTGTCCGTCCGCTTCGATGAACTTCTCAAGCGGGGAGCCGGGACCGAATCCGTTATCAATCGTATGACCCGCAACGAAGGCTTCCGCCTCTTTCCCCCAGGCTGTGACCGACCACATCGGGTGGGCACTGCGTTTGACTTCCGGGAACGTCCGGAACAGTTCCGGCACCTTGCCGATACTCCGGGTTGGTGTCTTCGCCGGATCGTACGCCGGCATTTCCTGACGGATCGTTTCCCACCAGTCTTCCGGAACGGCAGGACGGCTCCAGTTTTTCGGATCCGAATTATCCGTACTCTGTGCCGCCATCATGATCAGACCGTCCGGCGTGACAACTTCCTGCAACGCTTCAATCAGCGCTTGTGCTCCACCGGGAATCCAGCCGATCTGTTTCATCGCACTGTGAACGAACACTTTCATACCGGGCGTCACACCAAGCTGTTTTAAATCGGCAATCAGTTTTGATTTCGTAACCATTTGTCTTGTTTCCATTTCGCACCCCTTACTCGACGACAAGGCGAATCGTCGATCCTGTTTTGCCTTGCGTCACTTCAATTTTGGCATCGACCCGCGATTTCAGTTCCTGCACGTGGCTGATGATTCCGACCATCCGGCCGCTCGCCTGGATGGAAAGCAGGGTCTCGATTGCCTGTTCAAGCGATTCCGGATCGAGTGTACCGAATCCTTCATCGATGAACATCGTCTCGAGTGACACACCGCCGCTTGCTTCCTGCACGACTTCCGATAAACCGAGCGCCAACGCGAGCGATGCCTTAAAGCTTTCCCCGCCGGACAACGTCTTGACGTGCCGCGTCTGTGACGTATAGGCGTCAAAGACGTTTAAGTCGAGACCATATTTCTTCAAGCCTTTGCCGGCTTCCGTCTTCCGTTCGAGCAGGAAACGTCCGGATGTCATCCCGTGCAAGTGACGGTTCGCCGCTTGCAGGATTTCATCGAAATAAGCGGTTTGGACATACGTCTCAAACGTCATCCGCTGGGCGTTTTCACCGACCCCGACCCGTGCCAGCTCACCGAGGATACCGTACCGTGCATCTTCCGCCTCGATTTGTTGCTGAAGACCCGACCAGGCATCGACCAGTTGTTTGATATGCAACCGTTCTTTTTCGATACCAATCCGGTAATCCGTCGCTGTGGCCAGTTCTATTTCCGCTTGTCTGACGAGTGGACGAAGAGCCGTCAGATCCGGACGATCCTGTTGCTGAATCAGTTGTCGGATCCGCTCAAGACCACTTTCGACATCCTGCCGTTTCCGCCGGTCCGCTTCAAGTCTCTCTGCCAACATTTCCATCACCTGGCGTGTCAGACGGGCCTGTTCGAATTGTTCGATCGTCTCGAAACGTTCTTCTTTCAGGCTCTGCTCCAAAGCCTGTTTGGCTTCCGCCTGCTTTGCCGTATGTGTTGCTAATTCTTCTTCCACATGCTCAAGACGTCCGCTTCGCACCGCGACTTCCTGATCGAGCCGTTGTTTTTGCGTCTGTCCTGCTGTCCGCGCCGTTTCAAAATCTGCCAATCGTTTTGCCAGTGTCTGCTGTTCGGTTTCCAACTCACGGCGTGACGGCGCATCTTGATGTTGATTCAGTATTCCTTCAAGCCGGGCGAGCTCCAACAACAGTTTCGACTGCTGATTTGTCTCTTCTTCGATTTGTCGGTCTGCCTGTTCCAATGCCGTCTCGCTCGTCCGGATCTGTTGCTCCAGCTGCTGCTTTCGTTCCTGTTGCTGTTGCAAGCGGCTCTCTTGATTTTTCAAGTCGTTGATTTCAGAACGAATCGCGGCAGCGTCGGTCGAAACCGGTTGTCCGTCCGCAAGTGTCGCAAGTTCTTGTTCGAGTTGCCGTTTCCGTTCCGCGACCGTCCGGTACGTCGCTTGTAACTCCTGATGCGCCGATTGTGCGGTTAAGTAGGCCTGATGCAACGCTTCCACATCGAGCGGTTCCGTTTTGACAGCAAGTTGCGGATGTGTTGCACTACCGCAGACTGGACAGGCTTCTCCGTCATGCAGATGTGCCGCAAGTTCCGCTGCCAGTTGACGGCGTTCATTCTGCCGGCCAGCCGTATATATTTTTTCTGCCTGTTCTTTCTCCGTTTTCACGCGTGTCCCGAGCTCGATCAGCCGCAATCGTTCCGCTTCATTCCGTTGCCATTCTAAGTGTTTCTGTTCGATGGATTGCAGGACGAAGCGGCGTTCCTGCAAGGACAGACGGGTGCTCGAATCGTCGGCCATCGTCGCGATTTCTGCCTGCAACCGGGTCCGTTCACTGCGCTGCCGGGTCCGCTGATCGCGTAACGCCTCCGGATTCAGCTTAGCAACAGTATGCCGTAACTCGTCTTGTTGACGCATTAACTGTTCTTGATCCTGCAGACGTTTCAATTCTTCCCCGATTTGCTCCAGGCGCCGTGACGCCTCGCGTATTTCCGGTTCCTGCATCGTCAATTGCTCAACGGTCCGGTTGACCTGGTCGAGTTGCTGTTGCAAGTGTTCCAGCTCGGATAGAACCGTTTGTTTCGTCCCTGCCAATTGCCGGACTGATTGTTCCTCCGACTGAAACGTTTCGTATACCCCTTGGATGGCTGCTGCCCGGGACGCGGCAGCATACTCTTCTTGCTGACGTGTCGTTTCCGGCAACGTCAAGGCAAGCTGTTGCTCAAGTTGCAGTAATTGATCGTACTCGATGAATGTCTGCTCGAGTTGTTCCGCCTGACGCAACCGTTCCGTCAATTGTTCGAGCGTTTGACGGCCCGTCTGTTCCGCCACTTTTGCCTGCCCGATTTTTTCATCGAGAGTCGCAAGTAATGTATCAGTCTCGTGACGGATCGTTGTTTCCGTCGCTTCCGACCAGTTGAGGTCAAGCGGTAATTCTTCGAGTTTCGCAAGCTGCTTCGTTTTCGTTTCTTTGATCGCCGCCGCGAGATCCAGTGCTTTCCGGTGCAGCCGTTGTTGAAATTCCCCGTAATGCTCCGTCTTAAATAACTGTTTGAGGATTTGTAACTTGTCTTTTGATTCCGCCATCAGCAGTTCGCGGAACTTGTTTTGCGGGAGTAGCAGGATTTGCGAAAACTGTTTGTGGTCGAGTTGCAACAGTTCCTGTACCTGTTGACGGATTTCCGGAATCTTCAATGCAAGCGGCTTCCAAGCCGTCCCGTCATGCCGGGCCAGTTCCGCCTCATGTCCGTAATCCGTTTTATTAACCGGATGCGGCTGACTCGGTTGCCGGATAATCCGGTAACGCTCGCCTTTTAACAGAAATTCGAGTTCAACTTCCGTCTTGTCTTCCGGTTTCGCAAAATGACTGCGCAAATCGCTCATTTCCCGTTCTCCGCCTGACGTCTCGCCGTATAAAGCAAACGTCAACGCATCAAAAATCGTCGTTTTTCCGGCACCGGTATTCCCCGAGATGACGAACATCGTCCGTCCGCCGAGTTCCCGGAAATCAATCGTCTGTTCGTCGGCAAACGGTCCGAACGCACGTAAGGTCAATCGTTCTGGACGCATGAAGCTTCCTCCTCTAAGACGGTCTGCATCGCATCCGTCGGTTGTTTTTCCCGGACCGCTTCATAAAATTCACGGAACAGATCGGTTATCGTCGCCGCCTGGACCTGATCGCGTGACGCCTGGACCGCGCGTGTACTTTCCCGGGTGAAGCCGGTCCGCTCAAGGTGGAGAATGTTCGGATAGAGTTTTTTCAGTTTCCCCATCGGATCGATCAACGCCTCGGCATCCGTCAGGTTGATTTTAATATAGTCATCCGTCGCTTGTGTCGCGACAAATGCCGGAGCCGTCAGTTCAGCGAGACTGCCGGTCAGTTCGCGTAAATCACGTTTGGCCGGCAACGGTTCAAACCGCCGGTCGAATGTCCCGCTGTCATTCAACGTCAAGATATCGACCCCTTTGATGTGACTGGCTTCCGAAAACGAATACTTCAACAGTGAACCGCTGTAGCGGATCGTCTCCGACTTGATCGCAAGCGGATTATGCAGATGACCGAGTGCCGTATACGTAAACGGAGCAAACGCACTGGCGCTGACCTGTCCCGCGGTCCCGACCGACAATTGGCGTTCGGAATCGGTCTCCAGCCCGCCGATGACAAAGGCATGCCCAACGAGGACACTTGGTCCATCGATGTCCAGCGTTCCGATGATTTTTCGCATCGCGTCATCATGCGTCCGGATTGTTTCATCCTGATAGACATAGCGGACGGTCGCCGGATCTGCGAACGGCACCGGATAAAAACGGACGCCGTTGATCTGAACCGGTTCGATCGCCTCCGTCAATTTACCTGCCAGGTGAAGACCCGCCCGTTGTAATAACGGTGTACCGAAACTCAGCCGTTCCGCTGAATCATGGTTGCCGCTGATCGCGACGACCGGAATCTTCCGTTCCAGAACAATGTCGGCTAACACCGTATCAAGCAGTTCGACCGCTTCCGTCGGCGGGACGGCACGGTCATACAGATCACCGGCAATGATGACCGCGTCCGGCTGTTCCCGGTCAAGCAATTGTAGAAATTCCTGGAGAACAGCCCGCTGATTGTCGAGCATCGATTCGCCATGAACGATTTTTCCTAAATGCCAATCGGCAGTATGAATCCATTTCATCTCTCATCACGCTCACTTTTCCTCTATAATATCCTTATTTTAGCATGACTTGAATGGTTCTGACGATGATCTGACCGATTCCAAACCAAGTAAAACCCATTGCTTGACCGATAGTCTCCCGGTCAAGCAATGGGTTTTATGATGCATCATGTTTTAAAGGTCAGTCCACGTTCACCAAGCAACTGTTTTAACTTCGGTATCGAAGAAGGTCCGATTCCGTGCCACTGCAGAATATCATGTTCATGATACATCGCTAACAATTCCAATGATGTCACGCCGTGTTCACTCAGGGCCCGTTGTGCCGGCTTTGCGAGAAGCTCAAAAGGATTCGCCTCAGGTTTGTCTGAATTCATTATAGCTTCCTCCTGACAATAGACAAAAACCGCCTTCCTGTTTAGCTGGAAGGCGGTTTTTCGGACGGCTTATTTGTCATCTTCAGTGGGTGTGGCGCTTTTGACGAAATCGTTTGACCGACGTGAAGATAGACACGGACCCTCCGATGATTGCCCCGACGACAATCCCGGTCGTAAATTTTCCTCCGGGATTTTTCGCAGAACCTGGTTCAATTGCTGTTATATGTTCTTCCTGCTTCTGCTCGAATAACTGTTGGAGAGGGGAGGATGTAGGCTCGACTTCGACAATCCGGTCAACTTCCTGTTGACGGTCTTCCCGGCGTTCGACGCTGCAAGGTGACAGATAGAACGGATTCAGGTTCGTCCGATACCGGTCTGGATTCCAATTCGCTTGCTGAACGGCTTCAGCTGCATGGTCTGTCCGCTTCGTCTGATCCAATGACTGGATCGATTGATCGAATTCTTGTTTCATCGTAATCACTCCTCTTCACATTCAATTTCACCAAAAATCTCCGACTTACGTCTGAAGTCTTATTTACCTCTTTTTTAAACATCTAAAACATGTATTCAAAAAAATGTTTTATTTTTTTGTGAACGTCCCTTCGAAATAGGTCTCGTAAATCCGTTTCGCTTGCGCAAGATCCGCTTCGCCGTGAAGCAGGATTCGCCCATCGGCAAAGGCGGTAATCCGATGTTGTTCCGTCTCGAACATCAACAGATACGGATTGCGTAGACAGCTAATCCCACGGCCACTCATCTCCTGTTCAAGCCGGATTAAATCACGGGTCCCTTCCCCGCGGATTTGAACGGTATCCCGGCCGCATAATGTAACGAAGTGAAGTGGCTGAGCATTGAGGTACGGATAGACGGGGTCATCGCCGCAGGACGGACAAGAAGATTGTTTTAAGGACACAACATTGATTTGGCTCTGTTGATTGTTCCAGACATCAAATGATAGCACCGTCTGCCGTAATGCAGCTTCCGCTCCGGTCAAGTATTTTAATGCTTCCGTCACTTGATGCGCCGCAACCAGCTGGACGACCGGACTGATGACGCCTGACGTATCACATGTCTCCTGCTGTTTCGGCAAATGATTGAGCAAACAATGCAGACAAGGGGTCTGTCCCGGACGGATCGTATAGGTCATGCCGTAACTGCCGACACATGCACCGTAAATCCAAGGAATCCGAAATTTTGCCGCAACATCATTGATCAGCATCCGGACAACGAAGTTATCGGTCCCATCCACAAGCAAATCTGCTTGTCCGACAAGCCGTGTAATATTCATTGCCGTCACATCTTCGACAATCGCCTCGATCGTCACCGTCGAATTGACGGCACCGAGCCGGCGTTTCGCCGCAACCGCCTTTGGCAAATGGTTCCTGACATCCTGTTCCGTATAGAGTTGTTGCCGTTGTAAATTGCTCCACTCGACGTAATCCCGGTCGATCAGAGTCACTCGTCCGATTCCTGACCGGACAAGCTGTTCCGCACTCGCTGTCCCGAGTGCACCGAGACCGACGATGACGACGTGCCGCTGTCCCAGTTGATCCTGCCCCTCCTGTCCGATTGGACGAAAGCGGATTTGTCGGCTATACCGGTCCATCATGGGCGACTGATCCCGGTCGTCGGACTGCTCGCCGTCGCATACCGTTTTTTCTCAATCCGTCCTGCTTCAAAGCCGAGTCGTCCCGCTTCAACCGCAAGCTTCATTGCACGTGCCATCTTGACCGGGTCTTTCGCATGCGCGACGGCTGAATTCAATAGGACACCATCAGCTCCGAGCTCCATCGCGTACGCCGCGTCAGCCGGTGAACCGATGCCGGCGTCGACGATGACCGGTACTGACATTTGTTCGATGATGAAGCTGAGCGCGAGCGGATTTAAGATGCCCTGTCCGGAACCGATTGGTGATGCTGCCGGCATAATCGCATGACAGCCGAGTTCTTCGAGCCGACGTGCAAGCAACAAATCGTCTGATGTATACGGCAAGACGATGAAGCCATCCTTGATTAATTCCTCTGCTGCTCGTAATGTTTCAATCGGATCCGGCAACAACGTCTTGTCACAACCGATTACCTCGACCTTGACCATATCGCACATCCCTGAGGCCCGGGCAAGGCGGGCAAGGCGGACCGCTTCCTCCGCCGTCTTCGCACCCGCAGTGTTCGGCAAGAGATCATAGCAGCTTAAGTCAAGCGCTGCGAGCGGATCGTTCTGTTCCTTTGCAAAGACGTCGAGACGTCGGACGGAAAACGTTAAAATGTTTGTTTCCGATGCTTCGACCGCTTGCTGTTGCTTCTCATTATCCGAATATTTTCCTGTCCCCAGTAACAATCGTGATGCAAATGTTTTTCCGCCAATTTCTAACATGTTATCCGCCTCCTACAAAATGAACGATTTCAATGACATCTCCGGACGTAACGTCCGTATCCGGATAGCTCGACCGGTCGATGATTTGATGATTTTGTTCGATGATGACGACCTGTCCCTGAATCTCCAGTTTTTCTAACAAGTCGTGTAACGTCTTGATTTCCTCTGTCAAAGCATAGTTTTTTCCATTCAATCGGATAGTCATCTGCTTTCCTCCTGTCGTCGGCTGTTAAAACCATCCAGTGCCACTCTTGGCGTTTGCCCCATGAGACAATCGGCCAAGACGTTGGCCGTCGCAGGGGCCAGTAAGATGCCATGCCGGTGATGGCCTGACGCGACGAACAACCCATCGATTCCGTCCACTGCTCCGAGATACGGCAGACCGTCCCCGGTTTGCGGTCGAACACCGGACCAAGCTTCCACGAACACGGCCTCTGTAAGCGGCGGATAGAGCTTTACTGCTGCATTCAATAACAAACGAATACTGTTCAGACTGACGGTCGTTGATTCATCACCAACCCGTTCCGTCGCCCCGATGATGATCCGTCCGTCTGCTTTCGGGACTAAATAGACCGCATCACCAAACAGCGTCCGATTGAGTTGTCCGGTCGTCAGCCGGACAGACAGACACTCGCCCTTGACCGGAAGTGTGTTAATCGTCACTCCGACCGTCTGTAACAATTCTTCCGATCCGCGACCACCGGCGACAATAATTTGTCTGCCCGCCCGTAGCCCCCGGTTCGTCTCGGCGCCGGTCACCGTTTGTCCGTCCCGTACGAGACGTGCTACGACCGTTGCCTCTTCGATTACCCCGCCCCGTCGTTCGATGGCACTGCGTAATGCTTGTGCAAGCAACCGCGGATCAACCTGTCCGACCGAATCAAACGTCCGCCAGTGATGCGCCTGTTGCATACGAAACGGTTGTTCCAGATACCCGCTTCCGAGACCGGTCTCGTCAAACAATTGTTGCACGAATTCCGGATACAGCGTCCGGCTCAGCCGGGCCAGTTCATGTAACGGTGCCAGCAATTCTTCATCTGTCGCGAGCATTCCCGCTGCTGCTTGCGTCGCTCCCTGACCGACAGTTGACTGTTCAAGCAAATGAACGGTTTTCCCGCGCTGCAGGAGCTCATAGCCGAGCGTCAAACCAATGATGCCGGCTCCGATGATTAAAACATCCGGGCGTGTCATCGTTGCATCACCGCCCGGAATCGGTTGGCTGCTTCGACCGGAGACGCCTGACCGAGAATGCCCGACAAGACGGCCCCGCCTGCGCAGCCGGTCGCCAGGATATCCGGCAGATTGTCCGGTGTAATGCCACCAATTGCAATGACAGGAATCGATGTCCAGTCGACAACTTGTTTCAAGGCGTCGAGTCCCCGGGGCGGTACACCCGGTTTTGATCCCGTCTCAAAAATATGGCCGTACAGGACGTAATCAGCACCGGCTTGTTCCGCCGCTATCGCTTCCGTTAACGAGTGAACCGATTGACCGATCACCAGTTCCGGAAAACGGTGACGGACGAGGTCGACCGGAATGCTGCGTGTTGTCAGCTGAACTCCGGTGCCGGTGACGACTGCCACGTCCAGCCGGTCATGGACAATTAATTGCTCTGTCTTTACGCCTCGTCGCACGAGTGTTTCGATGCACACGACCAGTTCCTTCGCTGACCATAACGGCTCCCGCAGATGAATCCGGTCGACGGATAGTGCGAGTTTCGGCAACAGATGTTCGAGTATGTCCGGATGCCGCTTGCCGGTTGTCATCAGATGTAACTGGCTCATCATTTCCCCCTTTCCACACGAAAAAGGACCACCCCATGAACTGATGGAGTGGTCCTACAAAAAAGGGCGACAGTCGTCGCATCCTCTATGAATGATCGGAATCCACTTCCCTCCGCTAGTACGAACTAGATCAGGTTCAAAGGGTCCGGATACTTCCGTCTCAGTCTGCTGCGAGACTCCCCTAGTGTAGATATTGATTTGTGTGGTACGCCTGTAGTTTACCACGGGTAGTCCGATTTGTTCTACCCTTGATTAGTGTCGCATGTCCGATTCGACCGCTTTGACCTGCTCAATCAAGCGTTGGTATTCGTCGACACGTTTCGTTTGCGACAAGTCATACGTTTGTTTTAAGTGTAAGACCCGCATGACCTTCTGATCCAGATCTGCTCTCGACAATTTACCTTGTTTAATCCGTGCCATGATTTCCTTATGAACGGACGCGTACGCACCGGGTGAGGAAAACATCGCCATGTCGGCACCGCTCTCAAGCGCAAGACTTGCGGCCTGGGCCAGCCCGTATCGTTCCGTAATCGCGCCCATCACCAGATCATCCGTGATGATGACCCCGTCAAACTTCAGTTCATCCCGTAAGATACCGGACATGACCGGTTTTGACAACGAAGACGGACGGGATTTGTCGAGGGACGGGAACAGAATATGCGCGACCATCACCATTTCGGCCCCTTCTTTAATCGCCCGTTTGAACGGGACGAGTTCCATCTGTTCGAGTTCCGCTTTCGTCGCATCGACCCGCGGCAGACCGACATGGGAATCGACGGTCGTATCGCCGTGTCCCGGAAAATGTTTGACGACCGGAACGACGTCTTCTTCTTTCACCCCCTGCATCAACGGGACACCAAGCCTTGCGACCTGTTGCGGATCCGCACTGAGCGATCGGTCACCAATGATCGGATTCGCCGGATTGCTGTTGACGTCAAGGACGGGAGCGAAGTCCATATTAAAGCCGTAAAAACGGGAAATCAAACCGAGCGTCCGTCCGACTTCCTTCATCAAAGCAGGATCATTTTTCTGACCGAACGACAGGCTCGGTGATAATTTCAGTTGCGCATCCGGGACCCGGCTGACGCGTCCACCTTCTTCATCAAAACCGAGGAACGCTTTTTCGTCCGTCGTTTGCGCTTTAGTAATTGCTGTCGTAAAGGTTTTCAATTGATCGGTCGAGGTGATATTGCCGCCAAGCAGCAAGACACCACCGAGTGCATGATTCTGCAGTAATTGACGGTCCGCTTGCGTCAGAGCTGTTCCCGTCACGCCGATGTACAGCAACTGATCAACTTTTTCCGCTGTCGACATCTTCGAAATGGTCTCTTTCAGTTGTTTTTCCGCCCGTTCAGCGGCAGAAGGCCGGTCCGGTTGCGGCGGCTTCGTTTTCTTCGCCGGCTTCGGTTGCGGTTCGACCGGTTGTGCCGGCTCGTCAGAACAACCGGCGAGGAGGATACTTGCCAACAGAACAGTAACAATCCGCTTCAAATCGGTTCCTCGTTCCGGACGCCGTTGATCGAGTAATAAACTTCAATCTCCGCGTTCAGCGATTGCGAGACCGAGCAGTATTTGTCTTTTGATAAGGCAATCGCCCGGCGGACTTTATCGTCCGGTAAATCACCTTCGAGCCGGTAATGAATCGAGATCGTCGTGAAACGCCGGGGATGATCATCCGCCCGTTCGCCTTCGATATCCATTTCAAATGACGTCAGCGTCAAGCGCATCTTTTCTAAAATCGAGACGATATCGATGCCGGTACAGCCGGCAACGGCATGAAGCAAGAGCTCCGTCGGCCGGGGTGCTTGATTGTCCCCGCCGTTTTCCGGTGCCGCATCCATCGCTAAGTGATGTCCGGATTCGGTTTCCCCGCTGAAGCCCATCTTTTGATTCCAAGTGACTGTTGCTTGCATCAAGATCACGTCCTTTTCTGATTTAGGTGATGTTTCCTACTCTGTTAGTATACCCGAATCAATGACAAGTGAAATTGACTGTCTATTCACAATAATGCTTCTTTTTCCGGGTCAGGTAAATCCGGTTTCCGCCCTTCTTAAATCATGCTATTCTGATAAACGATAGTTTTTTTGCGCACAGGCGCCAGAAGTGGGGAATTGTATATGTCATCATCATCGACTCGTTTGAGTCAAGCCGACTGGCTGTTAATCGCGACGTTATCCATGTTGACGTTTGTCCTTGGAACAAGCGAATTCGTCATCGTCGGTATTTTATCTGAAATTGCGGACGGTCTGAACATCACAATTGCGAAAGCCGGGACACTCGTCTCCGCCTTTGCGATCGCCTTCGCCATCGGAACACCGATTACGATGTCCTTGACCGGACACCTCGAACGGCGGAAGTTAATGCTCAGTCTGATTTTCGTCTGGATCATTTTAAATATCTGCAGCGGGATTGCACCGAATTATGAACTGTTGCTGTTGTCACGAATCGTGACGGCTGTGCTGACGGGTGTCCTGATTTCACTGGC
This sequence comes from Exiguobacterium sp. s166, assembly GCF_018618855.1. Lineage (NCBI taxonomy): Bacteria > Bacillati > Bacillota > Bacilli > Caryophanales > Exiguobacterium > Exiguobacterium sp. s166. The sequence continues at coordinate 115,223 of NZ_JACSMU010000002.1, forward strand.
AATGGTCGTCGCAAGCGACAGTGTGCCGATCGCGAAACGCGGCGTCGCTGTCTCCTTCATCTTTGGTGGATTCACGATGGCAAACGTCCTCGGTGTGCCGATCGGTACATTCATCGGACAACATGCCGGTTACGCCGCCACGTTTTGGCTGACGAGCAGTCTTGGTGTCGTCGCTCTGCTTGCTGTCTTGAAAGTCGTTCCGGTCCAGCAATCGGAATCGTCCGGCTCGATCCGCGAGCAGCTCAGTTTACTCGCCAATCCACGGATCATGATCGCCTTTTTCATTCCGTCGTTCGGATTCGGTGCGACATACGTCGTCTATACGTATCTCGTGCCCGTGCTTGAGTTGGAACTGAATTTGCCGTCGGCCTGGATCAGTCCGATTTTACTCGCTTACGGTGTCGTCTCGATCTTCAGTAACATCTTGGCCGGTAAAATCGCCAGTCGGAATCCGATTGGCCGTCTCCGGTTCGTCTTCATCGTTCAGGCAATCGTCCTCGCTGCTCTATACGTGACGACAGCGTCGGTATCGCTTGGCCTGATCAACATTGCCTTGATGTCCTTGATGTCGATTTTATTGACGACGTCGACGCAAATTTATCTGATCGACCTGGCAGAAAAGTTTAATCCGGAAGCGAAAGGGCTTGCTGCTTCGCTGATGCCGGTCGCAAGTAACGTCGGGATTGCCTTCGGTTCCGCACTCGGCGGTCTCGTCTATGCGAATGGTCCGATGATGAACATCGCCCTTGTCGGCGGTGTCGTCGCCTTACTCGCCGCCGCGTTGACAGCCGTCAGTCACCGGCTCGATCAACGTTCTTAAAAAACGCCTGTTTCCAGAGTGTCCTCTCGTGAGGAGCTTGGAACAGGCGTCTTTTTGTACCGGAGACTCAGACCGAACCTTACAAGACTGTTAGGTGAACGTACCTGATTTGTTGCTTTATTTTCCATTCGGCATGATACGGTAAAGATAGTTTTTCATCCCATTTACGTAAAAGGAGATTTTATTATGAAATCGTATTATGCCCTTCCATTAACAGCTCTCTTATTGACAGCGACGGTCAGTCCGATCGCGACATTTGCTGCAACACCGACTAAAGCCGAGACACCAAAACCATTATCGGAAAAAGCACTCGCTAAAAAGAAAGCCGCGATTGCGAAACTTGCTACATCACTGATTGGGACTCCGTATAAAGAAGGTGGCACAACAACAAAAGGATTTGACGCGTCCGGCTTCACGCAATATGTGTATCAAAAAAGTGATCTGAAACTCGAACGGACGATTGCGAAACAAGCCGCAATGCCACTCAAAACCGTCACACTCAAAAAAGCCGTCCCGGGTGACCTATTGTTCGTCCAGGCGAAAAAGGCGAAAGCACCGAACTTCGTCGGAATCTATACCGGTAAAAATAAATTCGTTGCCGTGACAACGAAAAAGGTCGAATCTCAGGACCTGACGTGGAGTTACTACGCGAAACAGGACATCATCATCAAATCGTATCAGTAAGATTAAAAAACGCAATCCGGAACTCCTTGAGAGTTTCAGATTGCGTTTTTTTGGAGTTATTAAAGTTGTTCGTTAGTTCAAGACAAGTTCATTGAGCGTAGTTTCTGCTCGTTTTAGTTTGTCCTTAATATTACCTTCATACAAGGTACGGTCTAATACGGGATCGATGAGACGAACGTTGTATATCCCATCATCCAATCGGTTCGCCGTATAAATCAAACCATCCTTAAGCGTAGTATACTCACCCAATCCAAACTCATCCGTCACTAACGGGATATTCATTGAATGTTTTTCTACTTGCTTTGTTTTTATGTCATACACAGTCCAGTTGAAATCACCCATTTCACGCTCAAATGCAATCAATTTAGATCCGTCTGCACTGAGTTCCGTTTCCCCATTGCTAAATGATTTTAAGCCTTTTATACGTTGTGTTGTCTTTCCGTTGCTTACATATAGCTTATCTTCTGTCATATCGGTTCCATCTATACTTTCCGTTGTAGAATAGACAATTGTTTCGTTGTGAATCCCTATTAGTGAAACATCACCTTTAGGAGTAACAGGTAAATTGATTTTTTGAATGGTATCGTCTTTTAAATCGATTTTGTACAACTGCGTGTCGACTCCGGTTTGCGGATCGTAGACGATGACATATAATAAACTGTCCCCAATTTTTTTATACGGACTGATTTGGGCTTCGTTTAACTTCCGAGCTTCAACAGGTGCCGGAAAAATTTTTTTGACAATACGTTGTTTACCGTCTTCCCAATACTGCAATTCCCATTTGTTATTGTCCGACGTACCGATTGCATATGTTATATCTTCCTGTTCAAATGTATTCACTTGATCAGAATGCATGAAGCGCCGGAAGTTATCCGGTGCATTTTTTTCATCAAATGGACTTTCAAACAATCCTTTAATCAAACTATCCGTTGTTTTTTGAACACGACCGTCTAATCCGACGGTGTAATCAATTTTTCTTAATCCTTGATCAATTAATTCTGCTTGAATAGACCTGACAGCCGGTTGTTTGGGATCGCCTTTGACCGTCTCCACAATAAAGTCAGATTCATCAATCGAACGAATAAACAGAGTATAGATTCCAAGCGTCAGGAAGCTGACGACTGCCAATATAAGTACAAATTTAAATTTTCGCATGACGTCCTCCTCAGACCGAAATTTTCCATTTTAACAAGCGCAGGCTTTTCCAAATCGTATAAATAAAGTAGAAAACAAAAAGCGCTATCATGATTGCAGATATTTCCTGTGACAAAAAGATATCGAGCGTTTCAATGACGTACATACCGCCCATCATGATCACGACAAGCGCAATGACTTCAAGCACGATGAACAACAATCCTTTTACTTTGCGATACGACCGTTCCAACAGCACGAGCATAAACAAAAAGCTGATGATAAACAGGGCAAGCGTTACAATGACGAGTACGTCTGACAGATTCATCGTATATAACTGTTTTAAAGTCCGAGACAACCCAAGAGTAGAAGTTGCACGGTAGTCATCCTTAATCATCCAGTTGAATATGACAAAACTGAGCTGAATGACTACCCACTGCAAACCAATGAAACTAATGATGACAAGAGCCAGCGAGGTAAATTTAGCAAAAAAGATTTTTGCCCGGTTGCCCGGTAACAACAGTAAACGGTATATGTACTTGGACTCTCCAAGCCAGTCCCGGTACCAAATCTGGACGGCATACAGCAACACAAGAGCTACTCCGATCAAGATAATATAGCTGAAATACGAGCTAGCTTGTTCAAACGATAACTTTTCAATCGTGCGGATAGCATCGGATTCGCTTACTTTGGCGTAACTCATATACTCCTGCACCTGACGTTCATGATAGATGACCCGTCCGACGACGGTCAGGATTTCAATACCCGCCATCGCGAGGATGATAGATATAATCATTTTCCAGCTTCGTTTTAACTCTTCGTTCGTTAACATCAGGTACTGTTTCATCGCTGATAAACCTCCCGCATCCGGTCCTGGACCGATTTTCCGTATACTTCACGCATCTCTTCTGTATCGTGTTCATCGATGATCCGACCGTCCTGCAAAAAGACAACCCGGTCAATCAAGTGTTCGATTTCGATGATTTCATGTGTCGTCATCAGGATGCCGCGTCCTTCCATGTAATGACTCGAAAAGATCCAGGCAATCTGTTCCTTCGTAAATAAATCGATTCCGGCAAACGGTTCGTCGAGTAACAAATACGGACGGTCGAGTGCAAAACCAAGCACGAGACTGAACTTCGCCTGATTTCCTTTTGACAATTCCAAAATTTTGTCGGTCGTCAGTAACTTGAACAACCCCATCAGCTCTTCGGCGACCTTTGGATTCCAGTCCGGATAATAGTCGCCCATGTAAAGAAGAGCATCCCCGATCGTCATATAGCCGGGCATCGTCTGCAGGTCTGGAACGAAGGCAATTTTGTCACGTGAGACTTCGCCATCGACGAGGACGGTTCCGGCATCAACCGGGACAAGTCCCATGATCGCTTTTAAGATCGTTGATTTCCCTTCCCCGTTTAAGCCGATCAGACAGGTGATGCTGTCCGGACGCACCGAAAAGGAGACACCTTCAAGAATCGGTTTTTTCCGACCGTATCGTTTTTTTAAGCCATGGACTTCAAGCATCGACCTTCCTCCGTTCCGTTGATTGATAGACGGTTTCGACTTTCGTGACGACTTCACCAAGCGGAATCTGAATCGCTTGGACGGCCTCGATGAACTGGGCGACGGCTTCATCGAGCATCTCCGTCCGGACTTTTTTGACGATTTCCTGATCCATCGTGATTTTACTCGGGACGTTTCGTTCTGTCGTGATCAAATTTTGTTCCTCCATCTCTTTATAGGCTTTCTGCGCTGTATTTGGATTGATTCCCAGCTGCGCGGCGATTTCCCGGCGCGATGGGATTTCCTGTCCGCACTTCAGTTCTTCCGTTGCGATTTGTTCCTTGAACCAACGGACGACTTGAAGATACACCGGGCTTCTTTGGTCAAATTGCATCAGGTCCTTGACCTCCTTCTTCCGTTCATTGTATTAAAACAGTAATACACTTTCTTTCTGTATCATACGGGTAATACAGTTGGCTGTCAATTACTTTCCAAAAAAAAGATGCTGTCTCTAAAATAGAGACAACATCTTGAGTTCCATTACTTTTGATATTCCAAAATCGTCTGTTGAACCGGAATCCCCGACATCGGTACTGTACGTTCGACAAACAGGTACCGTTTTCCGTTGACCAAAAAGCGACGGTTCCCTAGGTACTCCACAAGTTTCCCGTCCTGCTTCAACTTTTCTTCGATTGCTTTGACGTGATCCTCGAGTGCATAAAATCGGTCGTCAAAAGTCATCGTGATGTTTTTATTTCGGAATCCGAGTAAGTAACTGAAGAAAAACCAAAACGCTGCCCCTACTGCTACCAGTGCTAACAGAAATTGCATATGTGACTCCCCCTTTTTGTATACTTTTTTATACGTATCATTTTATGTAAAGGTTCCCATTAAAATGCATATTTTTACTTTTCCGACAAAAAAACTGATTCCGGACTATTTCCGAAATCAGTTGCATCGGTTTAGTAAGGATTCGGATCTTCTTGCGGTGTATCCGGAATTTCCGTTGGTTCCGGAAACGTGTCTGGCTCCGGTTGACGGATTGGATCTTCCTGCGGTGTCTCCGGAATTTCTGACGGAGGTGTCGTCGGAATCTCGTCCGGTTGTTGATTCGGTTCGTGTTCCGGCACTTCATTCGGATTTTTCTTCATGATGAGTTCCTCCTTATGATGTAATGTAATCGCCGCCGTTGATATGAATCGTTTGACCGGTGACGTAACTGGAGTCGCGTGACGCCAGGTAGACATACGCCGGTGCGTTTTCCGACGGTTGGCCGCGTCGTTTCATCGGTGTGTCTTCCCCGTGTGCTTCCACCTTTTCTTTTGTGAACGTTGCCGGGATGAGCGGCGTCCAAATCGGACCGGGTGCAACGGCATTGACGCGAATCCCTTTTTCAATCAAGTTTGACGCCAGCGAACGCGTCAACGTCGTGATTGCCCCTTTGGTTGCCGAGTAATCGATCAGTGATGGTGCCCCGCGATACGCCGTGACGGACGATGTATTGATGATCGAATCTTCCTTGTTCAAATGCGGTAACGCAGCCTGCGTCAGATAAAACATTGAAAAGAGATTCGTTTCGAACGTCTCTTTTAACTGATCCGGTGTGATTGCCAAGAAATCGTCTTGCGGGAACTGTTTTCCGGCATTGTTGACCAGGATATTCAATTGACCAAACTCTTGAATGACCTGATCAATGATCGGTTGGGCGTTCTCCGGTTGACTGACATCTTTCGCAAGCGCCAGTGCCTTGACACCATACCCTTCAATCAATTGTTTCGTTTTTTCTGCATCCCGTCCCTCATTTAAGTACACGATGGCGACGTTTGCGCCCTCTTTGGCATAGGCAATCGCGACGGCACGCCCAATACCGCTGTCTCCGCCTGTCACCAACGCCACTTTGCCTTTTAACTTACCTGATCCGACGTATTCCGGGTCGTCGTACACCGGTTCAGGATGCATTTCCGCTTCGATTCCCGGTTGCTGATCCTGTGTTTGTCCCCGTGCTTGTTGATGCATCTGCTCCAATTCTTCTTCGCGCATATGACCCAACCCCTTTTCACTATTTAATGACTACCTTCATTAACATTCCCTTGCCATATATCAATAAACGTCTAACTAAAAAAAAACGATAAAAATTATCGTTTTTTTTTAGTTCGTTTCTTCTATATGAGGAGAAGAAACGTAACACAGTCATTCTTCATTTGAAAATAATGGCGACCATTCACCAGACTGAATCATTTTCATCAATTTTTCAGGATACAGCTTCACTGTCTCTAATTGTTCGATTGGAACATATCGATAAATCAATTCTTCGCCTTCCACTCCGAAAAATTCTTCGGTCGTGACCGCCATATCACCCAAAATAGTTACTTCATAATAAAAGCCGACTTCATGAAAAGACACGTCTTCATATGTAAAAAAGTTTTCATGAACGGATAAAAAGCGTGTGACCTCGGCCTTTAATCCGAGTTCTTCTTTGATTTCCCGGACGATTGCCGCCTCCCCGTTCTCCATCAATTGAATCCTTCCGCCCGGCAATGCCCAAAACTCATCCCGGACATTCCGGTGAATCAACAGATGTCCGTCTTTAATAATGACTCCCGCTGCCCGGTGGTTAAAGCGTTGTTGCCCTACTGTAAACTTGATATCCATCTTCATCTTCTCCTCCAATTCGCTATCGACCCATACTTTATCACATTTTCACATATTCCGGATTATGTCATAAAACTCATACCCTGTAATAAAATTTTCCCTGGTATGACGGTATTTCAGAATCATTCCTATCGATATATTACAATACATATTAATTACCTATATTTAAGCAATCAAACTGAAATATTATTTTCAAAACACTCGATGCTATACTCGGTTTATCAAATTCACTACTTCGACGCAGTATTCATATACAGCCTACAACTTATAGACAGATGCGATCTGTCACAACTCATCGACCGTCAATTGTTTTCACATCAGGAGGAACTACTACATGAAACGTATTTTAACAACCGTCACGATGAGCGCACTCGTCGTTTCAGGATTTGCTAGCACGGGTACAGGTAAGGTCGAGGCTGCAAGCTCTTCTTCTTACAAAGTCAAAGTCATGGCCGATGGATTACGTGTCCGGACCGGTCCTTCCACAAAATATAAAATCGTCGGCGGTGTCAATGCCGGAAAAACTTTTAAATACTATGGTAAAAAAGGCAAGTGGACAAAAATTTCGTACGGCGGTAAAAAACGGTACGTCTATTCCAGTTATGTAAAACGATATAGCATCGGGAAAAAGGCAACAGCCAAAAAAGCTTCCCACTCGACAGGTTTCCTCCGTCCGACAAGCGGACGCATTTCTCAAGGATACGGAAAAGCGAGCGGCCGCTACGGATATACGTTCCATAACGGCATCGACATCGCAGCAGCCACAGGGAAAACGGTCCGTGCGACTGCTTCCGGCAGAGTCATTAAATCAGGTTATCAAGGCGCCTACGGCAACTATGTCATGATGAAACATAAAGTGAACGGTTCAACCTACACAAGTGTTTATGCTCATCTCAGCAAACGTTCCGTCTACACCGGCCAATCAGTCGCAAAAGGCTCAAAAATCGGAAATGTCGGCAGCACCGGAAACTCAACCGGTTCACACCTTCACTTCGAACTGCACCGCGGCGGTTACATCTACAGCGGAACTTCAGCAGTCAACACGATCAATCCGCTCAGCGTTTTATGATTACTTCGGACACTCTTTTACGAGTGTCCATTTTTTTAAACCTTTTTGAAAATAAGTCCTTTGAAATAAATTCATTCTAATTATTGGAAAATTCATCATAACATACTGATTGTTCTGATTTCCTGACACCTTTTAAAAATCGTTGTCTAATCAATAAAAATCTGACTTTTACAGAAAAATCAATAAGAATTAAAATTCCTAAATTAAGGTAAAATAGATTTTCTGTCCTCTATAATATAAAATATCGAAACATTATAGAAATAATATTGTAATATTTAAACATTTTTACTAATGGTACACTCATCTGAGAAATTCATAAAATAAACTTACATATTGCTTCACCCACATACGGATTCAGTCCGACAGATTTAAAGGAGGATTTACTGATTTGAAAAAATTACTTACTACGCTGACGGTATCTGCTATCGCCATCGCTGGTTTCTCGACATATGCCGTTCCAAAAGCTGATGCGGCAACGTTTTATAAGGTTAAAGTCATGAACGACGGATTGCGTGCCCGCACCGGTCCCGCGACGACATACGGCATCATCACAGGTCTTGATAAAGGCGATACATACAAATACTTGGGCCGGACCGGAAATTGGACAAAAATTCTGTACGGATCACGTAAAGTCTACGTCTCTTCTACATATGTCAAAAAATATTCTGTCACGACATCATATAAAATCAAAATCATGGTCGATAATCTCCGCGTTAGAAGCAGTTCGTCCACAAGCAGTTCCCAGGTCGGGACCGTCAACAGCGGACAAACCTTCCGTTACCTCGGTCGGACGGGAGACTGGATTAAATTCTTATATAACGGTAACAAACGATTTGTCCATGCCGATTACGTCAAAAAATATACGGTCACGAGCTTAACCAATTCGGGTGGGGCAACAAAAGCCTCAAACGATTTCATCACGCCGACCAGTGGACCGATCACGCAAGGATATGGTCAAGCAAGCGGTGTCTACGGCTATACGTTCCATAACGGAATCGATTACGGTGCCCCGAAAGGCACACCGGTTTATGCGACGGCAGCCGGGAAAGTCATCACTTCTCAATTAAAAGGTGCGTACGGCAATTATGTCATGGTCAAGCATTCGATCGACGGCGCTTCCTTCACGAGTCTCTATGCCCACATGAACAGCCGATCGGTCTCAGTCGGACAATCGGTCTCAAAAGGACAGCTTCTCGGTACGGTCGGTCAAACAGGAAATGCGTTCGGAACGCATCTTCATTTTGAACTGCATCGCGGAACATACGTCTACAGTGCGACATCGGCGGCAAGCAGCGTCAATCCGTTGAACTACCTGTAACAACTCGAACATCCCCTTATTTCTCATGAAGTAAGGGGATGTTTTGTTTTTTCAGATGTCTCATACAACCGTATAACGTCCAATGATCGCGTTTCATTCTCTTCTATCAGTGGGAAATGAAACATACGTCGATTGACCACAGACGTTTCGCATTCTATAATTCAAATAGACATTTGAATGTATCAGGAGGTATTATTATGCCGCATAATCATGATCATCACACCGACAATAAAAAAGTATTGCTTCTGTCCTTCATGATCATCACGCTGTTTATGATTGTCGAGGTGATCGGCGGATTTTGGACGAACAGTCTGGCTTTGTTATCGGACGCCGGACATATGCTGAGTGACTCGATTTCGCTTGCGATTGCGCTCGCCGCCTTTCACTTTTCGACCCAGAAACCGGATGCGAATAAGACGTTCGGCTCAAAGCGGTTCGAAATTCTCGCGGCGATTTTCAACGGCGTCGCACTGATCGGTATTTCGCTTTATATTTTTGTCGAAGCCGTACAACGCTTTGTTAATCCACCGGCTGTCGCAACGACCGGGATGTTGATCATCAGTATACTCGGACTTCTTGTGAATCTGCTTGTAGCTTGGATCATGACGCGCGGCGGTGGACATGAAGACAATCTGAACATGCGTGGTGCCTACTTGCATGTCTTAAGTGACATGCTCGGCTCGATCGGTGCCATCGTTGCCGCCCTGTTGATCATGTTCTTCGGCTGGGGCTGGGCAGATCCGCTCGCAAGTATCATCGTCGCCATCCTCGTTTTGCGCAGCGGCTATTACGTAACGAAAGCCGCCGTCCACGTCCTGATGGAAGGAACACCGAGCGATGTCAACATCGATCAAGTAGTTTCGACGATTCAGACAAATGAAGCGATCCTCGGTCTGCATGATCTTCATATTTGGTCGATTACGAGCGGTTACAATGCGTTATCCTGCCACGTCGTCGTCAAAGACGATATGACCGTCCGCGAATCGGAGTCAATCCGTGAACAACTCGATCACGACCTAAAACATGCCGGTATCACCCATGCGACGATTCAAGTCGAGACCGCGCAACATGACCATGAAGATCAACTATACTGTCACGGTGAACAAAAGCCGCACGTTCACTAAGGTTGGCTGTTCTTCTAAATTAAAAGAGTAAAAGACGATGCTTCCCTTTAATGGGGCATCGTCTTTTTTACTTACTGTCCATACAACGTATCGTCAGTTCTTTAACTTTGCCTGATACGCTTTCGAATAGCGGTCCGCTGCAATGATTGCATCCGCCACTTCATCGGCCGTGACATCAAAACCGCTGTGAATCGTCTCCCCTTCTGCTGTTGCCGCCTGTCCGACTTTTAATATGTCTTCCCGTGAGGCATCTTTCAGTTTAACGTCTTCCAGTGTGACCGGCAGACCAAGGTCCATATAAAAAGCGATATATCGTTCGATTTCTTCCTGCGGATGTTCTTCCAGCGCCAGTTGCACGAGCGTCCCGAACGCAACTTTCTCTCCATGCGTCAAATGGTGAATGTCCCCATTGAGTGCCGTGAAACCGTTATGAATGGCGTGTGCTGCCGCAAGACCACCGCTCTCAAAACCAAGACCACTGAGCAAGGTGTTCGCTTCGACGACGGCTTCGAGGGCCGGCGTAACGACCTTTGCCTGGACCGACTCATAGGCGAGGCGTCCGTGCTCAAACAGGACTTCCTCGCAGCGTTTCGCGATCGCTTCCGCCGCAATCGTCGGCCGTCCGCCGGCCATCGTCGATCCGCCGAAGGCAATGACACTCCGTACTTCGACCCAAGTTGCCAGTGCGTCGGCGATACCTGAGGCAAAGAAGCGGGCCGGTGCTTCCGAGATCAACTTCGTGTCGACCAGGACGAGATCCGGATTTTTGTTGTAAAAACGGTAACTCTCAAAAATCCCGTCTTCAGAATAGATGACCGACAGCGCGCTCGTCGGTGCGTCGGTCGAAGCGATGGTCGGCACGATGACAACCGGCAGATGCAGTTCGTCGGAGACGGCTTTGGCTGTATCCAGCGTTTTCCCGCCGCCTACACCCATGACGAACTTGACACCGGCGTCTTTCGCTTGCGTCGCAATCCGTTCGACCTCATGTTTTGAGGCTTCTCCGCTGAAATCCGCTTTTTCGATTTTGATTCCTTCAGTTGAAAATGAAGCTTGGACACGTTCCTCGACAATCCCCCAAACGACATCATCCGCGATGACGAGGGCCACATCACCAATCGGGCTCACGTATGTACCAAGCCGATCAATGACATTTTTTCCTTGGACGTACTTTGCCGGACTAATGAAAACACGTTCTGACATGTTCAACATCCTTTCTTTTTCAATGAGACCATCAACAATGACTTACATTATATTGCTTTCCTTTTCGCCCCGTGCTCTAAACACATCGAGCCGTGAACATTAGGTGAATTGCAGAACCTGTCGTGCCAAACTCTGACGTACCAATCGTCCGTCTGTCACCAAGCGGTCATCCGGGTTCTCCCCGAACCATTCGAGACTCGCTGTTTTTGTAGTTAACGCCAGCCTGAGTTCTTCAAAGAACCTGTCGTAGTCGACGATTCCATCAAACAACGGCACCATACCGTCCCGTGAGCCGCTTGCTGCATACACATTCGCCGGTTCAAAAACGCTAAATTGATCCGCTCGCGCCACCGTTTTTAGATGAAGATGTTCAACGACGGGCTCAATCCGGCGATAGGCTGCGACCGGATCGGCACCGGATTCAGCGACATGGAGAACATCGAAATTCACACGGCAGGCCGGATGGTTGACCTCGTGCAATAACCGCTCCGTCGATTCGATTGTATCCGCCGCCGTATTCGGATGAATTTCAAGCAACACCAACTGTTTTGCCTGATCCAAGACTTTACAGACGCCGCTCAATTGATAGACAAGTCGCGCCCGTTCCGCCTCCGTTAGTTGATGACTCGCCTTGTGGCCGGCAAAAATCCGGATCCGCCGGGTTCCGAGCCGCTGGGCGAGACGAGACAAGGCTTTCGTTTGTTCAAGCAAGACCGACAGCGGAGCGTCAAACGACAGGTAATGGCTGAGCATACTGACATGAACTCCGCTGTTTTGTAACAAGGCAAGGTCTGCTTCCTCCAGATGCTTCGCATGAACACCCCAGACATCTATCGCCTCAAACTCGTTTGCTGCGGCAAACCTCACCAATTCATCGAATGACCGTAGATGATGCCGGTAGCTGATCGTACAAAGTGCGAGTTGCATCCGTTTCCCCTTCTTTCTGTTGAAATCGGCTGAACAAATCAACAAGCTGCCGTTTGATGTCATCTTCCAGCGTCGTTTGTGCGACGAGCCATTGTTGGATATCCAGTAAATCTGTCCGGTCGCGGGTCATGCTGTATTTAATCGCCCGGTGTTGAATGATGGTATATTGATTGACCAATCGCTCGATTTTGTCACACCAGTCGTCAAAATCGGACGCCACTAAATCAATTCCCAAGCGTTCATAAAAATAGGCAAAGGCGTGCTCATAGGCGTATTTGCGGATGGCGATGACAGGCAGTTGCTTTAACGCATCCGGCAACCTTTCCGGGCTTGACGCATGGTGTAAGATGACCTGTTCGACCGCTTCCGTCAACGGATGGTGCCGCTTGAGACCACTCATGAAATAAGCGGAGACGGTTTCCGTGTCCGGCAGTTTGACCTGACTCCCGTCAAACCAAAACCCACCGGCGACGGTCGGCTGATCGACGGCCTGGAGAATCCGTGTCCGATCAAATTCGCCTTCATACCGGAAGTCCGGATCGAGCATCCGCCATCTGTCTTCATCATCCGTTGGTTCGAGCATCACGTAATGCGGAAAGACCTCGTGATGAAACTTGTTTTCCCGCTCCGGTAACCGGGCGAGGTCGAGCATGACGATGACAGACTGTTCCGGCCGTTTTATTTTCATGAACTGTTCCAGATTCACAAGGTTCGCCGCTTTAGTGCGGGACGGATCATACCAGGACTGAACGGTGATTCCATACAGCAAGCGGTACCAATCGAGCATTGCTTCATGACTGATATGCGCCGCATGGTGGGACAGGACAAACTCAGACGTCAACGCAAAGTCAGCGTCCCAGATACCAAAGTAGTACGGACGATGGTCGGCGTCCGATCGTTTGATTACTTCACACACACAACTGACGAGACAGTGAACTTTAATCATCAGACGACCTCCTTTCGTGCCAACGATTGCAGCAACTGATCGACCGTCATCTGCGGCAGTTGAGCAAGCTGCTCATCAGCGAGGACATACCCGTGTTCGAGTTCCAGATGAACGAGCAATTGCAACAGCCGCATCGAATCCAGCTGCAAGTCGTCCCGAAGCCGTTCGCCTCCCATCACTGCTTGTCGCAAGGTGACCTCCAGCTGTTCCTCGACAATCTGACGAAATGACGTGTAATCAAGGAGCAGATTCATGACGTCACCCCCAGACGTACGCGACTGACTTTCCCGTTCGGCAGCTTTTCAATGGCCGGTACAAACGTCCAATCCGACGGACATTGATGGGGCGCAAGCTGTTCCCGACAATAGGTCCGCAATGCGGCTTCCTTCGCCGAGCTGACGACTTGGACACAGACGCGTTCACCCTGCAGACGGTCCGTCCGTTTGAAGACGACGGCCTCTTCGACATCATCGTGACGGAGCAACACATCCTCGACATCCGCCGGATAAACCGACAGTCCGGACACATTGATCATTTCGTCGAGACGGCTGAAGAACAGCAATTCGCCGGTACTCGTCTGCCCCATTAAATCTTTGATTCCGATCCACTGGTCTCCTGCCTTCACTTTCAACTCAGCCGGCTCGTCGATGGTACCGGTCTGGATTGTCAGATGTGGCAACGGATAGCCGATCGCTTGAGCTGATTTCGGAGCAGGATGTAAGGCGATGCAGCCGATTTCCGAACAGCCGTACTGTTGCAAAAGATGATCCGTTACGTCCCGAATCGCTTCAAACCAGACGGTCGGCACGGTCATCCCGGAAATCATCACCGCAAACAGCCGTTGCTTAAATTGGCTGAGTAAATAGACGAGTCCCGGTCCGGCATACAAAATGGCAGTCGGACGTGCCTGACAGACGTGTAAAATATGCTTCGGTGACAGGTTTTCCAAGATAATCGGTGTCGCTCCGCGCTCAAGTGTCGCCAAGACCCCGCAAATCAATCCGAATGAATGCGACGTCGGGCAGGCAACGATGGTGCCGGTCGTCACTGTTAACGGAAAACGTTGACCATAGGCTGCCAGTTCCTCGTCAATCGAGGCCCACGTCCGATGAATGACTTTCGCGTCGCCGGTCGTGCCGGAGCTGAACTGAATCAATCCTCCCGGTCGAACCGTTGACGCTGCCAAACGGATCGGCTGTTGAAAATCGGCATACACCAAATAATCACATCCCGCTTGTTCCGCCAGACGTCTTGCCCCGGCTTCCGGCAAATCCGGATGGAGCGGTACGACCGTCCCGTGCATCTGTTTCATATAGAGACAAAACGCGATCCATGCCGCTGTGTCCTTGACGCAGACGGCAACGACGGTCTGTGCGGGATCCGTGAGCCAATTGAGTCGACAGACCGGATGATCGGTCAGCATCTGTTTCGTATAAAACGTGTCTTCAATGTATAACATGCATTTCGCTTCCTTTCGGTGTTTGGGATTGCAGAGGATTACGGACCAGATGCCGGCACTGCGTCGTGTTGAATTTCCGTGCAACGAGCGACTCCGTATAGATCGTCGGCGTATCGAGTTGTAATGTTTCCAGACGAGCCGGTGGCAAATTCAGTCCAGCGAGTATGTCGGCGGTCCAGTTAAAAAAGGTCGTCTCGTCGAGCTGATGTGTTTCTTTCAGCTGATGCGACAACTCCGTCAGATGAAAGACAAACACCGTATCGACGACCAGCTCGCGCAACGCTTCGACCTGGTCCATCTCATAGTACAGATTAATCGTTGAGCGAAAAGCCGGATGCAGCGTGTCAAACATCGGAATCTTTTCCGGACGTTCGACAAACGAGCGGACAAATTCAACGCTGTCATGAAAATCCCGTAACATCAGCCGCGTCGGCCAACCGTTCTTCAAGACCAACAAAGCATTTTGGGCATGCGCCTCCACTGCGATTCCTTCTTCAACAAGCAGCCGGAAAACCGGTTCCAGATAGACGGTCAGAAACTGTTTGAGCCAGCGCTCGCGTCCGTAGGTCTTGAACCACGGTTCCAGAAACAGAGTCTCGTTCCCTTCACGGAGAGCGAGTGCCGTCAACGGGATGACCGTTTCGTCCGGTGACACGGCCGCCAAGACATTGTCCCGGTACAAACAGCCGATTCGTCCCGACAGGTCTCCGTCTGTCGTCTCGACGACTTGACTGGCGAATTCCCGGAGTATAGTCACCGGCAGTTCTTGCGTCCGGTCGATCAACCAGTCGGACAAAACAGGTGCTGCGACAATGTTCGGAACGGTGAACGTCCGTCGCGAGGAAGTCTGCATCAAATCGAGCGGGAGCTTGATGTGCGGAACCGTCGGCGCATCCGGTTGAAAAATGGTCCGGATCGATTGGGTCGCTTGAAACAGAGGTCCGGCTTCCCCCAGATCAATGCCGCCGGACGCGCGGACATCCGCTTCGACGTGTTGCCATTGCCACGGGTGGACCGGCAGAACGTGATAACCGGTCGGATTGTCGACCGCAGAGGCCAGCTTTTCCTGCAACCGGAGATACGTCTTGCGACCAAACGTCTGCTCCATCACACCTTCCATGCGTTGTTGATG
Organism: Exiguobacterium sp. s166; assembly: GCF_018618855.1. Classification (NCBI taxonomy): domain Bacteria; kingdom Bacillati; phylum Bacillota; class Bacilli; order Caryophanales; genus Exiguobacterium; species Exiguobacterium sp. s166. The sequence goes on from NZ_JACSMU010000002.1 coordinate 131,191, forward strand.
AACGATCGACACCGGGAGGGCAACAAAGTGTAACCGGAAACGTTGCCCTGCTTCCGGTCCATAGCGCGAGTGGTCGTCACGCGAAAAGCCAATCCGGGACTTAAAACACGGATGATACGGGTGCCCTTCGACCAATGCTTGTTCCAGTTGTTCGTAGGACAGATGCGTCCGCAGCTCGGGATATGTCGGACACACGTCGGCAAACTGAACCGTCTGCCTCAGTTCCAACCGCAGCGGCTCCGCGAGTTGAAAACAGTCCATGATGTGCTCAAGCGTCGGCGATTGCTCGTGATTTCTCCGCGTCAAGACGACCGTCTCGATGTCGAGCCAAACGCGGTCAAACGCTCCCCGTCTGCCGTCGACTGTCAGTTCATACGGCGGACGGACAAAACGAAACGTTGTCTGTCCCTGTCGCCGGTGTTCGATGAACGGTTCGATCCGTTCAAACAGGATGGCTTCAAGAAGTTGTTTGCAGACACGTCGTTCGTTCGTCGTTCGCATGGCGGACCTCCCGGTGTAATGGATTGTCGATTTCGATGAAGATCACCCGCTCGCCGCTGACTTCGAGTTCGTCGAGCGCATGGAGCCGTGTCAACAAGTTCGCTTTATACGGTAACGTCGGCCGTGAACGGACATATTCGAGCCAATCCTTGCCACGTCCCGATAAGATCTGAATTTTTTGATCGCACCACGTTCCGACCCACTCGAGCATCGTTGATTCCGCAAGCAAGCCGTCGCGGTCAAACCGATGGATCAGACCGGCCAAGTGATTCCAGATCATGTAATACGTCAACCGCTCCTTGATCGTCGTTTCGTCGTAGAACAATTCCGGTGCGTCTGCCAGTGAGGCTTCGAGGTGGATTAGCTGGTTTTTGTTCGAACGGGCGAGATAATACCCCTGATTATCGCGAAACTGGTAGCTGACAGGACGTCCGTGTTCAAACCGGATCAGACTGTTTTGCTGGTGCGCTTCGAGCGCAATCCCGTAGTGTTCATACAACTCGACCAAGGTCCCGAGTGTCAGTTCGATATACGTCTCGAACCAGTCCCGGGCCGCTTGAGGCAGCGATTGATCCGCTCGCTTTGACTTCAAGACGAGCGATGCCAGGACGGACTGTTCTTGATCGAGCGGTTCCTGAACGAGTGCCGCGACGTTGATTGCATCTCCTTGGGCTTCGCGGTAGATGACTTCAAAACCGGACTCGTCTGCACCGGTCTGAACCGTTGCGTATGCCGGATCATGGGTAATCGAAAAGCCGTCCGGAAACGAAATTTGTTCGGCGAGACGCCGCATGACGAGTCCCGCAGTCAGTTCATGCCGTTTATTGACGCGACGCGAATTGGTGACCTGGACCGGAATCGAAAACTTCAGCATATGCGACCGATCCGCTTGCAGGACCGTCCGGATTGAAGATGTCGCGAAGTACATCGGACCCAGTCGGCCGAGATGGCGGAGTTGGTTCGTCGCGATCAACTGTTGCACAGTCGGTTGCAACAAAAGATGTTGCGCCTGCAAAGGATGCGCGGGTAACAGGCGTTCTGACGCTGACAGTGCTACTGCTGATCCGAGTTGCTTCCGCATCTGTTCGCTGATCCGTTGATTCGTCGCACTGGCTTCCGTCAGCAGGGATTCATCAATCGCAAAATAATCGAGTTGGAACCCGTTCCTGAATTCCGGTGCATACGCGACTTGCTCCCAGTCATGCATTCCGACCCGGCTTTTCGGTGTCGGGTGGAACCAATGTCCGAACCGGACCGTCTGCTCGTGTTCAAGAAACGTCTCAGGGCAAATCGGCTCATTCAGCTCATGCGCGATGACGTGACACATACACCGGTGACTGTCGAGGACCCGGTACAATAAATCTGTTACGCCGGGAGCATGCCGTTGCAGATGTTGGCAACAGGCAATGATGAACGTCAATGGTGCTTCCTCCGTCCATCCGCAGCTCGTTTGCCGGTAAATCCGTCCGATTTCGTGACGCCCGATCCTTGAACGGCGTCGGATTTCTAGGACATAGATGACCCCGACGTCGATCCGGCAGGCCGTCTCACCGAACCAGATGTTCTCCTCATCTGTTGGAATGAACCACTCGATCATGTCGACTTCACGGAGGTAGCTGTTGCCGAAAGCTTGGAGCGTTGCATGGGTTGCAATCTCTTCGGTTCGTTCTGTACGTGTCGTCATGACTGTCACACTCCTTCTAACAATTGATAATCATTCTCACTGTCAAAAAAGAGAAAAACGGGTTTCCCCGTTCTTTCTCCTGCTCTTCATCTGGTCATTTCAATAAGACGTCTTCAAGTTCTGTTAATCCTTTTTGGCGTTCGATTGGATCCCAGAAGCCCCACGTCGTCGACAATTGGTGGACTTGATTTTTTTTGACTGCTGTCAGCCCTTTCCAGACCTTTCCGTTCGTCACTTCATCGTAGTACGGTCCACTGTTGAAGTACGACAGATCAATGATGTGGTCGGGATTATATTTCGCCAGTCCTTCGATCGAAATGTTTTCCCCGAAGTCTTTTGGGAGACCTTTCGTCGGTGTCAGCCCGATATCATCAAACAACAGCGAGTTCGTCGCGTGGTTCGTCAGACCGTAGACCCGAATATCTTTTTTGTTGACCGAGACCGCCATGAAGGTCTCGTCCTTGACGTTTTCCTTGATCTGTTGACCGATGTCTTTTGCTTCTTTCGCCAAGTCATCGATGACTGCTTGTCCTTCTTCTTTCTTGTTGACCGCTTCCGCGACTTTCAGGTGATCTTCTTTCCAGTCACCACCCACCTCGACGGCGACTGTCGGGATCGTTTTCGCCAGTTTGTCATACAGCGGTTTGTACCGGTCACTGATGATCAACAAGTCCGGATCCAGTTTGACGATTTCTTCCGGATTGATTTCGTCCGCGTACGGCAATGCCTTTGTCCCTTTGAGTTCTTTCGTCAAGTGTGGTGGAAACTCATTATCGTATGCCATCACCGCATACGGTTTGACGCCGACGGAGACGAGCGATCCTTCCCACGAGACGTGCGACAGGACAACCACTTTTTTCGGATCATTCGGAACTTCTGTCTTTCCAAAAATATGTTCAACAGTGTGGACGGCAGCTGCTTTTTTTGTCGGTTGTTCGCTGGCCTCGCCTCCACAGGCGGCTAATACAACACACGTCGCGAGGACGGATGTGACACTGATGATTTTTTTCATGTGGTTCTTTTCCCCTCTCACTCTCGTTCTTCATTAGTAATGATAATCATTATCACTAAAGAGTAACATGGACGAACCAATCAACTTTCATGGACAAATCAAGCGTGGTTCATTTTCAATATAGTCTAACAATTGCTTCAGCATGTGGGTGCGTCCGAGTGGTCCCCAAGGATCCCAATCAACGCTGTCCGGAAAATAGACTTGATGGCGCCTGACCGCCTGCAAGGTCTGCCATGTCGATTCTTGCTGAATCCGCTCGACATCAACCGGTTGACTCCATAAGATCAACAGGTTTTCGGGATCAACTCGTTGTAACGTCTCCAGCGTGACAATCTCATAAATGGCTTCAGGTAATCCCGGTGCCGGTTTCAGACCCAAATCATGAAATAAAAAATCAAGCATCGTATGTTGCTTCATCCCGTATAAACGCACCTCGTCCGGTCGAATCCAGACGACAGCCCATGTTCCGGTCTTGTTCCACGCCAAACGTTCCTTGACCGTTTGTTCGAGCGCTGTAATCTGCGCGACGATCGGCTCGAGCCGGTCTTCCCGATTCGTCGCTACGGCAATCAGTCGGAGATATTCACTCCAGCAGGTTTGATGCGGCAGTTCAAGGACATGGTCAGCCGGCAACCAGCTGATATCCTGTCCCTTCTCTAAACTCGGTGTCTTGATAATCAAATCCAGTGCCGTCGTCTCGAACCATTCCCGCTGAAGCGGTTGATTCGCGTCGTACAACCGGGTTCCGTCCAGTCCGGTCAAAAACACGGGTAATCCGCTTGCTCCGTATTCCGTCGGATAACTCGGTGCCAAAATCGGTTGCAGACCAAGTGCCAACAGATGATCCTGCAACAAGAGGCGGCTGGCAATGCCGATCCGGGGCGTAATCCGTTGTAAAAAATGGGTCGGCGACAGACCGGTCCGTTTTTTGAAGAGGCGGCTGAAGTAAAATTCGTCCTGCAGCCCCACTTTTTGTGCGATTTGCGCCAACGTCATCTCGTGTGAAGCGAGCATCCACTCTTTTGCCGTGCGAATCCGCAGTTGCGTCACATATTCTTTTGGTGTGGCGTGATACCGCTCTTTGAACAGCCGGTTAAATGTCGGTACCGACATTCCGAGATCAAGCGCCAGCTCATGGACGGACCTTTTCATCGACAAGTCCTTCAGCCACGAAGCGACCACTTCCTCAAACACATGATTTTCCTGTTCGCTGTTCAATGTCTCAAGCAGTTGATACAGAATTCGTAGTTGAGTCAACCCTTCCTGTTCCGAAGTCGGGCTGACATGCAGTTGCCGTAACCAGTCATGCAGGATGTCTGCATCTTGCCGATACAGAGCACACCGGTGTCCCGTCAACGTCAGGTGGTAGAACAAACAAGTCTCTTTTGCAGCCGGCAATACTTCGTCGATTTGTTCGATCCAGACGGCATCGCCCGGGTATAACCGGTGCCGGTTGCTGTATAAAAATCCGCTCCCTGCAACAACGATGACCAGTCCCGGCTTGACTGATCGCCTATCGCCTTCAAGCAACCAGTGCTTCTTGATTGGTAACGGTTTAATCTGTAACTCCATCCTGCCCACTCCCTAAAAAAACATTTGACAAAAAATTGGTCTTCGATGTACGTTTAATCGCGTTGATAATGAATCTGATTCTCAATTAAAAAGGAGAGACGTCTATGACTACATCCGTTCGACCACGCTCAATCCTGACGATTGTTGCTCTCACGGTTGGACTGCTCACGCTACTAAGTACACTGTCCTTGTTTTACGGTGCCGTGCCGATTTCCCGGGCGACCGTCCTTGCCTCGTTTCATTCCTTTGACGCCGGTAATCTGCAGCATCAACTCGTTCAAGAAGTCCGGCTTCCGCGTCTGATTTGCGCCGGGCTTGTCGGTATTGCTCTGGCGCTGTCGGGGACGATGATGCAAGGGTTGACCCGGAATGCGCTGGCTGATCCCTCCCTGCTTGGCATCACCCACGGAGCAGGACTTGGAGTCGCCTTGTCGCTGGCCTTTGTCTCGGAGCATTCATTTGTGACTTCGCTTGCCTTTTCGTTTGGCGGCGCCGCACTTGGGACAGCTGTCATTTTGCTGATCACAGTATTTGCCCGCGGACGCTTTTCACCGGTCACGTTGACCGTAGCCGGTGCGGCACTGAGTGCTTTATTCAGCGCTCTGTCGACCGGCATCACCCTGTTTCACCAAGTCGCCCAAGATCTCAGCTTTTGGTATGCCGGCGGGTTATCCGGGGCAAAATGGGCGCACGTGTTGGTCTTGCTTCCGGTCGTCCTGCTTGGACTCCTCATTTCCTTACATATCGCCCGCAGCATGACCGTCCTCTCGCTCGGAGAAGATGTTGCGACCGGGCTGGGGTCCTCGTTGACGAAAGTCCGGCTGCTTGGATTTTGCAGCATCGTCCTGCTTGCCGGTGTTGCCGTGTCGGTCGCCGGTGTCATCGGCTTTGTCGGCTTGATCATTCCCCATATCAGTCGCTTTTTAGTCGGGACGAACTATTACCTGTTGCTGCCGGTCAGCGCCCTGTTCGGCATGACGTTGTTGATTGCTTCCGACCTGCTGGCACGAATGATCAATCCGCCGTTCGAAACTCCGCTTGGAGCTGTCACCGCCCTGGTCGGAGTACCCTACTTCCTTTATCTCGCCCGCCGAAAGGAGTTGTCCGTCTGATGGATGTCTGGCATGCGGTAAAACAGGCGCGATTGACGCTGTTTTGTTTATGTAGTCTGCTCATTTTGACATTTGTGTACAGTCTGTCGACCGGGATTCTTCCCGTTTCGTTTAGCGCGATCGGCCGAACGTTGATCGGACAAGGAACGGAATCTGAACGGCTGATTCTCATCGATCTCCGGTTACCGCGGATGTTACTCGCATTGTTGATCGGTGCCGGACTAGCAGTGTCCGGGACACTACTTCAAGGGATGTCACGCAATGCCCTCGCCGATCCCGGCATTCTCGGAATCAATGCCGGTGCCGGATTGTTCGTTGTCTTGACACTGTTTTTCTTTCGCTCCGCTACACATCAACTTCCGGTTCTGCCGTTCGTCGCTTTTGTCGGTGCGACGCTTGTCGCCTGGACGATTTACCGATTAGCGGGAAAAGCAGTCCAACCGGGACGTCTGTTGTTGGTCGGCGTCGGAATCAACGCCCTGTGCGGCGCCCTCCTGATCATTTTTCAGTTGAAGATGGATCCGCGCGATTTTCAGCAGGCGACGGTCTGGTTGACCGGAAGCATCTGGCAGGCGGATTGGTCATCCGTTTTGACGCTTGCACCCTGGATCGTCTGTTTGGTGCCGCTTGCCTTTTTACACAGCCGACCGTTGAATCTGTTGCAACTGAGCGGCTCGCTCCCGCAAACGTTAGGACTCCGAGTCGAACAGACACGGAAACGGATCTTATTGATCGCTGCCGCACTTGCCGGTTCCTGCGTCGCTGCCGGTGGCGGAATTTCCTTTATCGGTCTGCTCGCCCCGCACATTGCCCGGCGTCTTGTCGGACCGAACCATTACAGTCTGATTCCGGTCGCTGCCCTGCTCGGCAGCCTGCTGGTGTTGCTCGCAGACTTGATCGGGAAAAACCTGCTTGCTCCGGCCGACATTCCGGTCGGGATTGTCATCGCAATCCTTGGCGCACCTTATTTCATCGTGTTATTGTTCCGAAAATAAAGGCAGACCGATTCGCCGCAAGTGGACGGATCGGTCTTTTTCTCAGCGTTTGCCTTTTTGACCCAGAACATCGTAATACTGCTGGTCACTTCCTAAAATGAACGACGGCACCGGTTGACCACGACGTGCACGGTGACCTGCAAGATGGACGTCACTCGTCTCCCACGCTTTCCAGTCCTGTTCCGACTCCCAGCGAATCAGTACGATGACTTCTTCCTCGCCCCGCGTCCGCTTTTTTTGCAGGACACTGAGATCGATGAAGCCGGGTTGTTGTTCGATGATGCCTTCGCCTGCGAATCGTTCAATCATCGACTCCGCATGACCGGTTTCCACCCGGATTGTTTTAAGTTGGATGAACAGAAAAACCACTCCCTTTTAATTGATAATGAATCTCATTTGCAACAATACTATATCATCGTTTCTCCTCCTTTTGTCAATACCATTCCAATTTGTTTCCATCGATGATGATGTGACAGACAGCAAAAAAGCTGCTTCGATTCAAGATCGAAACAGCTTAACATCCATAGGATTAATATCTTTGCTCAAGCAACGCGTGACTGTTCCGGCCGGTAGGCTTTTTTCCGCCCGAATAATCCGCCTAATATGGCTCCGATGATGGCCGGAACGACCCAACCGAGTCCGACGGAGAAGAACGGCAACACGTTTTCAAAAACGCGCAAGACCGGTCCGACCGGTGCTTCTGCCACTTTCAGTCCATCAAACAGACTGACGGCAAACGTCATCCACATCGCTCCCTGGTAGACCGCCGGTTTTCCTTTAAAAACGGAATGCAGGAACGTCAGGAAAATCAGACAGATTGCCAGTGGATAAAGCGTCAGCAGAACCGGTTTTGAAATCGCGATCAACTGGGTCAGACCGATGTTGGCAACGAGCGCGCTGAAGATCGACAGTCCAATCGTCCACTTGACGTACGAAATCTTTGGTAACAATAGCGCGAAGAACGAGGCGCAGGCCGTAATCAGACCGACACTCGTCGTCAGACATGCAACCGTGATCATCAGACCGAGTAAAATCGAGCCGTATGCGCCGAAGTAATAGTCGGACACCGCTGACAGGATTTCCGCTCCGTTCGTCAGCGGACCAATTTTGGAGACACTGGAAGCCCCCATGAAGGCAAGGGCCGAATACGTGATGGCAAGTAAACTCGCCGCAATCAGGGCTGCTTTCGAACAAATAATGAGCAATTGTTTTTTCGACGTGACACCTTTTTCCTTGATTGCCGAGATGATGATAATACCGAAGACAAACGCTCCGAGGGCATCCAGTGTCAAATAGCCTTCCTGGAAACCATTAAAAAAAGCGTTGTGCTGATACGTCGTCAAAGGATTCTGAAAACTTCCGATTGGCTTAATGACGGCAACGAGAATCAACAGCCCGATGAATGTAATCTTGATCGGTGTCAAAATTTTCCCGACGACATCCACGATTTTTGTCGGATTCAGCGACAACAGGCAGGCAAGCGTATAAAACAGAATCGAAAAAATCAGCAACGGTGTCGACGATGCGCCTTCCCCGAAAAATGGTTTGATCCCGATTTCATAGGAAACGGTTCCAGCGCGCGGAATCGCAAAAAATGGACCAATCGCTAAGTACAAGATGATGGCAAAGACAAGACCGAAGACCGGGTGGACCCGCGACGCCATCGCCCGTAAATCCGCTTCTCCGGAATAAGCAAACGCTAAGATCGCAAGCAGCGGTAAGCCGACGCCTGTAACCAGGAACCCGGCATTGGCAATCCAGACATTTTCTCCCGCCATTTGTCCGAGCATCGGTGGAAAAATCAGATTGCCTGCTCCGAAAAACAAGGCAAACAGCATCATACCGATGACGACGATAAAGGATGTTGGAACTGTTTTAGACATAAGAAACCCCCACGATTTAATTACGACCTGATTCATGTTTTATCAACGAATCAGGTACTTCGTTCGAAAGGATAACACAGGTCTGTGACCTCGTGCCAGGAGTTTATCTGGTGAATATTCTGACATTTCTCAAAAAACCTTGCTGTTTCACTCTTTTCTTAAAAAATGACTGCTGATGCGCTTGAACGATGTAATCGGTAACATAAGTTCATCTGACTAAGTTCAGAAAAGAGGAATCTTTTGTCTCCGATTCCTGTATGGATAATTGTGGTATATTTGGTTGATAGGAGGGGTTTTATGAAACGATTGTTGATTGGCATGACGTTAGCAAGTCTGCTCGCCGGCTGTTCCAACACACCGGAAGCCGAAAAAGCAAAACCACCGGGACTGACATTCAAACAGGATGAACAGACGATAAAAATCATTCCGCTTTACGATGCGTATCAATCGTATGTCGATGCAACGCTAAAAGAGCCGACCGAGAACGGTGCCCTGTTTGAAAAACACATTTTAGACGTGAAAGATAAGTGGATTGAGAAGGAAAAACTGACACCTACCTATCAGGACCGGCGTATTTTAGAAATTCCTACCGACAATGCAGAAGAACTGAACAAAACGATTGCCTACTTAAAAAAACACCAGGATTCCATTCATCAACAGATTAAAAAAAGCCTTCAGACCTCAATCAAAGCACTGCCAAGAACAGATAAGCTGACAGTCTTCGTCGCGCCTTATGAGATTCATAATGCGGCTGATATTCAACGTTACGGCGGTGCTTCAGGTTTTGCCTCCGGGACAAACATGTTCACCCTCTACTTAACAAAAGATTTTTCAAGAGATACACTGGCGAATACCATCGCCCACGAATACCACCATACCGTCGCTTTTGAAAGCAACACGCATGACTCGGTGTTCAACGGTATCCTTTTGGAAGGTGAAGCGGACATGTTTGCTGCGCAGGTCTATCCAAAAGGGAAATCGGAAGCGACCGAACCGTTTCTCGATCATACGCTGGAAAATCTGTTGACACAGATCAACAACCATAACGTGGATGCGTACGATTTACGATACGGCAACTATGACAAAGACATTCCGCCGCTTGCTCAATATACGCTCGGCTATATGATCATGACGGACTTCATCCAGAAAAATCCTGATGTTCCCGTTGCCGAGTGGACCCGGATGTCACCGACTGATATTTTAGAGAAAAGTAGCTATGCGAAGAAGTTGACGATCCGTTAGGCAAAATTCCGATAAACTGATGCTAAAAAAACCACGGATCGCGTGTCTTTGAAACAGACATACGAACCGTGGTTTTTGATATTATCATCCGAACACTTATTTAAAGGCAGGAATCGCCGTTTCGTCATAATTGTCCTCGAGGAACTTTTTGACTTTCGGACTTGTCATTGCTTTCGCAAGCTTTTGAATCGCTTCTGAATCCTGATTGTCCTTCCGGGCAACGAGCGTGATCGCAAAGTCATTTTCGACGCCTTCCGTCACAAGGGCATCTTTCTTCGGAGTCAGACCGAGCGGTGAAGCATAGGCCGGCGTCATGATGACCGCATCCGCATCATCATAAAGGCGGGCGAGCATCAGCAAATCCACTTCCTTGAACTTAAAGTTACGTTTGTTTTCCGTGATGTCTTTCATCGTGTAGTACGGACCGGTTTTCTTTTTCAACTTGATCGCATCATGCTGTGCGAGCAGAGCGAGCGACCGGTCGATGTTCGAGACGTCATTTGCGACGGCAATAACAGCGCCTTTCGGCAATTGGTCCATCTTTTTATACTCTTTTGAGTACAAACCGTAGTTCGCAAAGTAAATCGGTTTAATCGGTACGAGATTGGCTTTGTTGTTGCGGTTGAATTCTTCCATGTACGGAACGTGCTGGAAGAAGTTCGCATCGACTTCTTTTGCTGCGAGGGCACTGTTCGGTTGCACGTTGTCACTAAGGACGACGACTTCCAGATTAATGCCTTCTTTTTTGAGTTCCGGTTTGACGAGATCAAGAATTTCCGTCATCGGTTTGATCAGTGACGCGACTTTTAACGTCTCTGTTTTTGACGCCGATTCTTGTTCATCCTTTTTATCGGCGTTGCCGCATCCGGCTAAGGCCAACACAAAAATGCTGAGTAATACCATGATTTTTTTCATTTTGAATTCCTACTTTCGGTTAACGTTTATCGAGCAAGCGTGCTACGGTCGTCCCGGTAAATTGAAGCAATTGCACCAGGATGACCATAATCAAAATCATATAGAGCATCAATTCCGTCTGAAACTGTTGGTAACCGTATCGGACAGCAAAGTCGCCGATTCCCCCGCCTCCGACAACCCCCATGATCGTCGAATACGAAATGAAGCTGACGATCGACGTCGTCAGTCCAAGCACAAGACCGGACCGGGCTTCAACGAATAAAAACTTCAGGACGACTTCACGTGTCGAAGCCCCCATCGAGACGGCGGCCTCGACGACACCTTTCGGCACTTCAAGCAGCGACTGTTCGACGAGCCGCGAATAATGGGCGATCGCAATGACAGCAAGCGGGACGGTCGCTGCTGCCGTTCCGATCGCCGTTCCGATGATGATCCGTGTAAACGGAATCAAAAAGACGACAAGCAGTAAAAACGGAAACGAACGGATCGTGTTGACAAGTAAGTTCAAACTTGAAAAGACGAACCGGTTCGACAGCAACTGCCCTTTACGTGACAGATAGAGCCAGGTTCCGAGCGGTAAACCAACGAGAACTGCCGCGAGAATCGAAATTCCGACCATCACGAACGTTTGTCCGATCGCCAGTCTGATTTCCGCCGCATATTCGAGCACGATATCAGGCATGTGAATCCCTCCGCTCCGTCAATTGGGTCAGGAACCAACCGGCATCACTCGTAATTTCCGTGATTCCCGCCGGTTCGGTCGCGATCGTCGTTTCAATCCGCCCGTCTGCCATGATCGTGACCCGGTTGCAAATGCTTTGAATCACCTGCATCTCATGACTGACAAGTACGATCGTCACCCCGAGTGTCTGATTGATATCCTGCAACACGCGTAAGATTTCCGACGTCGTACTCGGATCGAGCGAAGACGTCGGTTCGTCACACAGCAAAACGCGCGGGCGGTTGGCGAGCGCCCGGGCAATCGCCACACGCTGCTTCTGCCCTCCGCTCAGTTCGGACGGATACTTCCAGGCAAAGGATTCCAGTCCGACAAACCGGAGACACTCCTGAATCCGGTCCGCCCGCTCTCGTTTTTTGACACGGGCGAGTTCAAGTGAAACACCAATGTTTTGTTCGACCGTCTTGTTTCCGATCAGATTAAAGTCTTGAAAAATCATCCCGATATTTTGCCGGGTCTGCCGCAGCTGTCGGTTCGACAGGTTTGTTAAATCCATTCCGTCAAATTCGACCCGCCCGGTATCCGGCCGTTCGAGCAGGTTCATCAGCCGGAGTAACGTCGATTTCCCGGCACCGCTCGCACCGATGATGCCATGCATCTCGCCCTGTTCAATCGAGAGGGCGACGGACTGGATGACCGGTTGTCCGGAAAAACTTTTACTGACATTCTGTAATGAAATCATCTGACACCCTCCCTTGCAACGTGTTTCATTTTACCGTAAGCTATCTGTTTTTGTCATGTCGTGTGCTTTTTTTCTTTCCCGCGTCACTTCTCTAATTAAGTAAATCATTCAGAAAATAAAACAGAAAAACCCTGAACGTAAAGTCCAGGGTCGTATTTCCAGCATTCAATAGCTTTGATTATCCTTCATACTTCTTGACGATCGTCGCAATTCCTTGGCCGCCCCCGATGCAAAGTGTCGCGAGACCATGGCTTTCTCCGGTCCGTAACATCTCGTGGATCAACGTCACCATGATCCGTGTTCCACTGGCGCCGATCGGGTGACCGAGCGCAATCGCCCCGCCGTTTCGGTTCAACTTTGCCGGATCAAACTGGAGTTCTGCGTCAACTGCAAGCGATTGGGCAGCAAACGCTTCGTTCGCCTCGATGACGTCGATGGCATCCAGTTCGAGACCCGCTTTTCGTAACGCCTGTCCGACGGCCTTGACGGGACCGATTCCCATAATGCTCGGGTCAACACCGGACGTACCGTTCGCAACGATTTCGACAAGTGGTGTCAGACCGAGTTCTTTCGCCTTCCGGGCCGACATGACGACGACTGCTGCCGCTCCGTCATTGATACCCGATGCATTGCCGGCTGTCACTGTACCGCCTTTTTTGAAGGCCGGACGCAAGCGGGCAAGTGATTCCGCTGTCGTTCCGGCACGCGGGAACTCGTCTTGTGCAAACATGACCGGTTCGCCTTTGCGCTGCGGAATCTCGACCGGTGTAATTTCCGCTTGGAACCGGTCCGCTTCGATGGCCTGTCCCGCTTTTTGTTGACTTGACGCTGCGAACTGATCCTGTGCTTCACGGGAAATCGTATATTGCTCGGCTAAGTTTTCCGCCGTGATTCCCATATGATAGTCATTGAAGGCACATTCGAGTCCGTCTTTGATGATCGTATCGACAAGCGGCTGGTCTCCCATCCGTAAGCCGGTCCGGGCACCGCTTAACACGTACGGTGCCTGACTCATGTTTTCCATCCCACCGGCGACGATGATGTCGGCCTCGCCGGACTTGATCGCTTGGAACGCGAGGTGAATCGCCTTCAGCCCGGAGCCGCAGACTTTATTGATCGTCATGGCCGGAACCGTTTCCGGAAGACCTGCGAGGAGACTCGCCTGACGGGCCGGATTTTGTCCAAGTCCCGCCTGAAGAACGTTGCCCATGATGACCTCCTCGACGAGGTCCGGTGCGACATTCGCTTGTTCGAGCGCCGCTTGGATGACCGTTGCGCCGAGCTTCGTTGCCGGGACATCCTTTAAACTGCCGTTAAAACTGCCGATTGCCGTTCGTGTCGCGCTGACGATGACAACTTGCTCGCTCATGCTGATTTCCCCCTTATTGAATCGTATAACCGCCGTCTAAGACATTGGCCTGTCCCGTAATCCCTTTTGCTTTGCGGCTTGCGAGGAATAACGCATAATCGGCGATTTCCTCGACGGCAAGCAATCGTTTTTGCGGAACGAGCGGATAGATGACGTCTTCGAGGACTTTTTCCAATTCGACCTGTCGTGTTTTCGCGAGATCCGCCATCTGATTGCGAACGAGCGGTGTATCGACGTACCCCGGGCATAAGGCGTTGACTGTGATGCCATGTTCCGCCCCTTCCAGTGCCGCGACTTTCGTTAGACCGAGCAGACCGTGTTTTGCCGAGTTATAGGCCGCTTTTCCGGCAAAGCCGATCAAGCCGTTGATCGATGCCATGTTGATGATCCGGCCGTATCCTTGCTCCTTCATGAGCGGAAACGCATGTTTAATCGCAATGAACGGAGCCGTCAGCATGATTTTAATCATCAGTTCGAACTTCTCTGTCGGGAAGTCTTCGATTGGTGAGACGTGCTGTAAACCGGCATTATTGATCAGGACATCAAGTCGGCCGTACCGCTTGATTGTCTCGGCAAAAACTGACTGAACTTGCGCTTCATCCGTCACGTTCAACGTCAGTCCGATGACATCATGTCCCGCTCCCTGTAACGACTTCGCTGCTTTTTCAGCTGCTTCTGTATTGACGTCCGTAATGACGACCTTCGCGCCTGCCTCTGCGAAGGCTGTCGAGATTTCAAGCCCGATCCCGCTTCCTGCTCCCGTCACAAGGACGATATCTCCATTGACCATTCGACTCACTCCCCTATGCTGATGCGTTCAAGTTCCGGACTGACAGTGAAGTCCGCTTCCGTCACGTTGCGGATGTCTTCGACTGTGAGTCCGTCCAATGTCTCAATCAAGACCATCCCGGCTTCCGTGAAATCAAAGACCGCTTTATCCGTGATCAACCGGTTGACGACTTGACTGCCGGTCAACGGTAACGTACAACGTGTCTTGACCTTCGACTCGCCGTACTTATTGACGTGTTCCATGATGATGACAACCCGTTTCGCGCCGTTGACGAGATCCATTGCCCCGCCCATTCCCTTGACCATCTTGCCGGGAATCATCCAGTTCGCGAGATCACCGTTTTCGGCGACCTCCATCCCGCCTAGAATCGCAAGATCAATGTGACCACCGCGGATCATCGCAAACGATTCGGCACTGTCGAAATAGGACGCGCCTTTTTGTGCCGTAACCGTCTCTTTGCCGGCATTGATTTCGTCGGCGTCGACTTCATGTTCGAGCGGATACGGTCCGATGCCGAGCAACCCGTTTTCCGATTGCAGCATGACGTGGACATCATCCGGAATCGCATTGGCGATTAGTGTCGGAATCCCGATTCCGAGATTGACGTACATGCCGTCCTCGATTTCCTGCAGCGCGCGGTTGATAATGATTTCTCTTGACGTTGCCATAGTATCTCCCCCTTATGCTTCCCGGACTGTCCGGCGTTCGATGCGTTTTTCGTAGTCCGTCCCGACGATGATCCGCTGGACGTAAACGGCCGGTGTATGGATTTCATTTGGATCGAGTTCACCGATTTCAACCAGTTCTTCGACTTCGACGATCGTCACTTTGCCGGCTGTCGCGACGAGCGGATTGAAGTTCCTCGATGTCTTTCGGAAGACGAGATTACCGAGCTTGTCCGCTTTCCAGGCTTTGACGAGCGCAAAATCGCCGACAATCCCTTCTTCGAGCAGATAAGTTTTCCCGTCGAACTCTTTTTGTTCCTTGCCTTCCGCAATCGGTGTCCCGACGCCAGTTGGTGTATAAAAGCCGGGAATGCCCGCTCCGCCGGCCCGGATCCGTTCTGCCAGTGTCCCCTGCGGCACGAGATCGACCTCAATCTCTCCGCTTAAGTACTGTTGCTCAAACGTCTTGTTTTCCCCGACGTAGGACGAGACCATCTTTTTGATTTGACGTGATTGTAATAAGATGCCGAGTCCGAAGTCATCGATGCCACAGTTGTTGCTGACGACCGTCAAGTCCTTGACCCCTTTTTCCTGCAAGGCAGCAATCGATTTCTCCGGAATCCCGCATAAACCGAATCCCCCGACGACGAGTGTCGCCCCATCAAAGATGTCAGCTGTCGCTTCTGTAAATGAATCGTAGATTTTCCCCTGTTGCATCGTTCATTTCCCCCTTTTTTAAACCCAAATGCTTAATAAAGACCTGTCAGATTGTAAAGTCCGATCATCAGGAAGACCGTCACTGTCTTTAAAATCGTAATCATAAAGATGTCACGGTACGACTGACGGTGCGTCAAGCCGGTGACGGCAAGCAACGTGATGACGGCTCCGTTGTGCGGTAACGTATCCATGCCGCCGGACGCCATCGAGATGACCCGGTGCATGACTTCCGGTGGGACGCCGCCTGACGTGATCGCTTGTGTATATTTATCCGACATCGCACTGAGCGCGATGCCCATTCCGCCGGACGCAGAACCGGTTACCCCGGCAAGTGCCGTCGTCGTGACCGCTCCGTTGACGAGCGGATCGGTGAACGTCGATGAAATCCCGTTCGAGACCGTCTTGAAGCCCGGTAAAGCGGCGATGACACCGCCGAATCCGTACTCGGCTCCGGTATTCATGACAGCAAGTAAGGCACCACCGATACTGAGGTTCAATCCGGCCTGGAAGTTCGTCCGGACTTTTTTGAAGTCATACAGCATCGCGGAGATGATTCCGATGATCAAGGCCATTTGGACGGACCAGATGGCAAGAACGGCCGGTGTCTCGATTTTCCCGAATGCTTCAAGACCGATCGCGGCGAAATCAAAACCTTCCGGATACCATGCCGGAATCGCGAGCGTAAAGTATTTGTTCATGACAGCGACTAAAATCAACGGCACAAATGCCAGGACTTGGCGGTAAACCGGTTGTTGTGCCGTCTCGAGCGTCAGTTCCGGTTCATTTTTCAATTCCATCTGCGGAGCCGTACTGGCTGCCGTCGCTTCAAATCCGGCATACCCTTCCCCAGCTTGATGAGCTTTACGTTTACGGGATTCAAGATAGAACATCCCGACCGTCAGGATGATCAAGCCGCCGATTGATCCCATGATTGGTGCCGCATAGATATCCGTTTTAAAGAACGTCGTCGGAATGACGTTCTGGATTTGCGGTGTCCCCGGCAAGGCATCCATCGTAAACGTAAACGCACCAAGGGCAATCGTTCCCGGAATCAAGCGTTTCGGGATATTCGCTTCGCGGAACAAGTTCGCTGCGAACGGATAGACGGCAAAGACGACGACGAACAGGCTGACACCGCTATACGTCAAAATCGCGCCAAGCAACACGATGGCAAGAATCGCCCGTTTCGCTCCGATCATCCGAATGATCGACTTCGCGATCGATTCAGCGATTCCTGACATTTCGACGACTTTCCCGAAAATCGCTCCGAGCAGGAATACCGGGAAGTAGGCTTTAATGAATCCCACCATTTTTTCCATGAAGATGTTGGAGAAGAACGGCAAGACCCAATCCGGGTTCGTCAGTAAGACAGCGAACAGAGCACAGATCGGAGCAAATAAGATGACTGAAAAGCCACGGTACGCTACGAACATTAATAAAGATAAGGCAAGAAGAATGATAATCAGTTCCATGGTGGATCTCCTTTAAAATTTAGTAAGCGCTTTCAATTGCTTCTTCATCATTTAACAATTGAATCACCGAATGGTCAATCAAAAACCATAAACCTATAAGTACAGCTTATAGGTTCTATAACTTCACATTATAGACACATTTATTTTTTGATGTCTTTTTCGGAAATCTTTTGACCAGATGGAGGACTATTTGACGTCAATAGCGTATTCTAAACGGTAGAACGATTTGTCAAACGAAAGCAAGGTGCCTGAATTTGAAAACCATTTTGTATGATCTTCTCCATAACCTGACCCTATTGATGAGCGGTTTTTACCTGCTCGGAAAGCTGTCACCGCATCCGATTACCGTCGATTCCAAACGCTCAGTCCGCATTTTGTACGGACTCAGCCTGAGTATCTTATCTTGGTTGCTGATGCAACTGACGATTGAGCCCGTTCCCGGTGTTTTAGTCGACTTGCGGCACATTCCTGTCATCGTTGCCGCTTATTTTGCCGGTCCGTTGCCGACGATGATTGTGACAAGTGTCATCATTCTTTACCGGTTCAGCATTAATCTGAACAGCTCAGCGTATGCGGCAGCACTGTTCATCATCCTGATTGCTGTCGGGACGTCGCTTCTCGTCAAGTGGTTGCCGATCTATTCCAAGCGGACCTTTACGATGGTCACTGTCTATGCGACTGTCCTGCATGGAATCGTTTTGATATTTGTCTTAGCTGACACGGGTCTCCTCTTCGATATCCTCAGTGTCGTCCTGCCCGCTTCCTTCATCAGCAGTTGGCTTGCACTCGTCATCATCCGTGACATCCGTTTGACGAAACAGTCGATGCGGACATGGCAACAAACGGCACAACGTGATTTTTTGACCGGCTTACATAATTTCCGTGCGTTTACGGATCATTTTGATGATTTAAAGCAACAAACGATTTTACAGCAACATGAAGTAGCGTTGATTACGATCGATATCGATCATTTCAAACATGTCAATGATACGTTCGGTCACGAAGCCGGTGACGAGGTCCTGCGTCAATTCGCCTCCCGTTTGCGGGACGGTGTGACGGATGCCGGATTCATCTCCCGTAACGGGGGTGAGGAATTTTCCATTCTCGTCGAACAGTTGACGGATGCAAAAGTCCTGGCGTTGGCTGAACAGTTGCGGGAACGGATTGCGACGTCTCCGTTTCAATTGTCGAATGGGACGCAACTGCCGTTGACAGCTTCGTTCGGAGTCGCACTTTTCCCGAAATCAACATCAGAGATTCAGCAACTTGTGACGGATGCGGACGTCGCACTTTATCATTCCAAACAAAACGGACGCAACCGGGTGACACTTTTTACACGCGAACTCGAAGTAGCTGTGACTCATTCTGTCGATTAGGGATGGACGAATCCGGAAAAATCGGCTACGTTTGATGATGAGGAAGGTGATTCATCATGAAATTAACAAAAGGACCTTACATTATCATTGGTCTGCTGCTCGGACTGCTCTTCGGCTTCATCGGGGATAATTTTTACCTGTATGTCTCCGCCGGGATTTTAGTCGGAGCGATGCTCGAAGGGTACGTTGCCTGGCAACAACGAAAAGAACGAAACAAATCCAATCATTCCTAAGGAGGAATTAAGATGGGCTTCAGTGAACTGTTCGTCTCGACACTTGCGTATATCGGAGTGGCTACACTTTTACTTGCTATCGGCGTCGTCCTGTTTGAAGTGACGACCAAATCAAAAGAGATGGAGCTAATCCGTCAAGGAAAAAAAGCGGCCGTTTATGCATTCGGCGGACGAATCCTTGGTCTTGCGATCGTGCTCTACTCCAGTATCACGAACTCGGTCAGCATCCTCGATATGGTCTTATGGGGAGCTTTAGCAATCGTCTTCCAAATCGTCCTGTTCTATTTGGCAGACTTGATCATTCCGCGGATCAGTATGACGAAAGAAATCGATGCCAATAATGAAGCCGTTGGTTTATTATTGCTGTTTCTTTCAATTTCGATTGGTTTGATCATCGCCGGTTCCCTTACATACTAAAAAAAGCGCCAACAATCCGCTCGTGGATTGTCGGCGCTTTTCATTTTTCCAAATCTTCGAGTTCTTTTTGCGAACGGGGATAGCCGTTCGCCTGCCACTCCGCCCGGTAAATCGAATCGAGTTTCGTCAATCCGACTTCATCCGGATCTTTGTCGGCATCTGGACTTGAATCCTGATCGAGATGCGTTAAATACTCTTTTAGCGGATCCGTATTTTTTTGCTCTTTGTTCTTCAATAAAAGAAGACCCGCCCCCGCCAATACACTTGCTCCGAACACATACCGTTTTCGTAACCGCATCGGTTTCCCTTCTTTCTCTCAAAACGCCAGTTAGACAAGTCCACCTCCATCCCGTAAATCAGGATGAGCCAGCTGTCTGACTTGTCCTTGCTCGACCGTCAGGACGTGATCCGGTTGCCGCTCAAAATAGCCGGTTTCGAGCACTCCCGTCAAACTTTTCAGTTCCCGGGCAAAGTGAGGGACATCCTGGACCCGCTTGAGATCGACATCCAAAATCAGATGCCCCCCGTTCGTCACGAATGGTTCTCCATCCTGCTCCCGTAGCGTCACATCGACATGCTTATCCTGCAAAAAACGTTCGACATACGGTCTCGCAAACGCATCGATTTCAACCGGTAACGGACCGCTCAGGTGATGGACGAACTTCGAGGCGTCCGCTAAGTAGAGCACTTCCCGGCTCATCAAAGCAGCGACTTTTTCACGGAACAGCGCTCCACCACCGCCCTTGAGCACCCGGAACTGCGTATCGATCTGATCGATGCCGTCGATGACAAGATCGATATGCGTCGCTTCCTCGAGTGACAGCAACGGAATGTTTAATCGTTTGGCTTGTTCCGCTGTCTCGGCTGATGTCGCCACTCCCTGCACCTGACCGCCTGCTTCGACCCACTTACCAAGGACATCGATGAAACTCCGGGTCGTCGAACCTGTCCCAAGACCAAGAATCATTCCGTTCTTAACATGCTTGATGGCGGCTTCCGCCAACACCCTTTTATCCTGTTCGTACATCCGCACCCCTCCTTCGTTAGTTATCTATTCCCGATTGCTGGCGACTTCAATCGATGAGTCCAGCCGTCTCTTGTAAGTACATTTCAATCGCCGACAGGAGCGGTTCAAGTGCCTGTTGCCAAAAAGTAATTGAGTCCGGTTCGCCGTCTACATACTGCTCAATCAGCTCCTCGATTGTCGCCTGTCCCGATGCGCGTAACAACGGTTCGAATTGTCCGGTGAACGCCTCATTTGATTGCTTGACCTCCGGATATAAGTGATTGCTCAGTAAGTAACCGACCGTGTAAGGAATATTGTAGAACGGCTTTTCTGTATCATAGAAATGACCGACAAAAATCCATTTGTACGAATCCGGTTCCGTCAGTACATCGCCGTAAAAGCGGGCATCTTCCTCCCGCATCAGTTCAGCAATCCGGTCGCTTGAAACCGGCCCCTGCCGTCGCTCCGAATAAAAACGTTGTTCAAACCGGAACATGTTCGGAATGGTTCCGACGTATTTTAAGCCTTCGCTGATTTTGATTTCAAGCATCGCCAGTTTTTCTTCGCTCGCCGATTGCTCGATCACGGCGTCAAGGACCAGGTTTTCCATGAATGTCGAAGCCGTCTCGGCACTGCTCGTCCCTTTAATCTGATCAAGGAACGGCAAATCGTGCAACAGCAAATTATGGTACGCGTGACCCAGTTCATGGGCAAGCGTAACGACATCCGGATACGCTTCACGGTACGTCATGAAGATCCGGCTTTCTTTAGCGACCGGGAACGAGGCACAGAAACCGCCTTCTGCTTTAGACGGCCGGTTTTCCGCATCGATCCAGCCTTTTTCAAACACGGTTTTCGTAAAGTTTGCCAACCGCGGATGGAGCCGGTCAAATTGATGCTGAATGATCGATTGCGCCTCAATATAGGAAACATAACCGCGCGAGGTGAAGGTATTCGCCTCTAAATCATGCCATTCCGGTTCTGTGACATGTGCCAGACGCAATTTTCGTTCGTAATAAGACTGGAACAGCGGACGATTTTGATCAATCGCCGCAAGCATCGCTTTAATTGTCGTCCGTTGCATCCGGTTTTGTTCACACAGTTCCGTTAACGGGTCCTCCCATCCGCGTTTTGAGTAAACTTGCAACCGAAAACCGGCAATCCGGTTCAAAATCATCGCAAAGTCGTCTCGTTCAGCAGCACACGTCTTTGCGAAAGCTGTCGCCGCCGCTTGCCGGTCGTTGCGTGTTGCCCCATGAAAAGCCTGATGCAGGGCGTGTCCGATTGTGACTTCTTCTTCTTCAAGCGGAATCCGTAAACCGGTCAAACGCTGTTCATACAACTGTTCCCATCCGGAAAAACCGTCGATTGCCAGTGCCTGAATCAATTGTTCCTGTTCAGCCGACAGACGCCGTTCCATGATGGCGCGGCGTTCCGTCAGATAATAAGACGGCGTGTCCGATTGCAGCGTTTCCCATTCTGCATCGGACAGTTTCCGCAATCGTTCCTCGAAGACCGTTTCAGTCATCCGGAGACGTGCTTGCAATATCTCGGTCTGCTCAAGCAGCCGGCCCACTTCATGACGTGAAACATCTTCCGCGTACAGACAATACACAAAATCAGCCAGTTCTTCGACGTGGCATTTGATTCGCTCAAGATGCGTCAAATAAGAAGACACCGGAGGTTGGTCGGTTTGAAGCTGATCCAATTCCCGTTGTAACCTGTTAATCGTCTGTCCCACTTTTCCAATCGAATACAGTTTTTCGAGCTGCCAACGGGATGTCGTGATCGCCATCGTTTTTCCCCCTTTAATCCTTTCCTTTTGTTTCCTTCGGCTTCCCTTCCCGCGAGACCTGCCAGTCCACTCCTTTACCGGCAAAAAACATCCTTCCGCGAGCGGAAGGATGTGTGAACCGAAATATTTAGATGACGAAAAAATAGACACAAAGGAAATGCGCTAAGCTGCCGAGCAGGACGAATACATGGAAAATCTCGTGAAAACCGAGATGTTTGAACGAAAGCACACGCGGTTTTAAGCCGTAGATAATGCCACCGATCGTGTAAAAAATCCCGCCGAGGAACAGTAAACCGATTCCGACCGGCGACAGGACTTCTGCGAGCGGTGTGATCGCAAAGACCATGATCCAGCCCATTCCGATGTACAGCGTCGTCGACAACCAGCGCGGACTGTTGAACCAGACGAGTTTAAAGGTGATACCGAAGACCGCAATCAGCATGACGATACTGAACAATACCCAGCCGGTCGGTCCGTTCAGACTGATCAGACAAAACGGGGCATACGAGCCGGCAATCAGCAGATAAATCATCGAATGATCAAGACGTCTCCACGTCGCAATGGCCCGGTCACTCGCAAGTACCATATGATATGTCGCCGAGACTGCGTACAAGGCAATCATACTGACACCAAAGATGATTGCCGCGACAATCGGTAGTCCGGCTCCCCGCTCCAGTGCCGCTTTGATGACCAAGGCGAGCAATCCGATAAAGGCGAAGACGGCTCCGCCAAGGTGGGTCAGACCATTGATCGGTTCTCTCATATACGTTTTCATAATTTCCCTCCATTTTTATGTAGTTTTAAATACTACATGGCGTTATATGAACATTCTATCATACACTAGAGAAATAGGAAGTCATTCCGCATTATTTTTTTGGAGGTATTTTCATGACACAGTCAGATCACCCGAAACCATCACTCGATCGCCAGTTGGAGTTAACGGATATCCCGAACATCGATCTCTACATGGACCAAGTCATTCAATTGTTTGAACGGACGTTTGAAGAGACGACGCGAACCGAAGGCGAAACGATTTTAACGAAGACGATGATTAACAACTACGCCAAGAAAAAATTGTTTTTCCCGGTCACGAATAAAAAATATACGAAAAACCATCTGATCTTAATCAGTTTGATCTACCAGTTGAAAGGAACGTTCTCCATCAATGACATCAAAACGATTTTGACGGACTTGAATACCGGTGTTACGGAACAAACAATTGATTTGGAAGATTTTTATCAAACGTATCTCGATGCGACAGCGGTCAATCAGACCTTGTTCGAGGAGCAGCAGCCTCCGACGGATGACTTGGATCATCTCGAACAGTTGCAACTGATTTTATCGCTCGCCCATATGAGCAACTTGTACCGCCGGGCAGCCGAACGATTGATTGACCGATTAGAAAAGTAACCGTCTTTCTTTTGTGTGTCATGGTAAAATAGGGGAAAAAGGATGAGGTGCAGGAAATGGAACTCGAACAACGTTTTTTACAAGGTTTAGATGAAACAGGACATTATTTCGTCACTTACCAGGATGGTGTTTTAATCGAACTTGCTTTTGATGCTGTCGTCGGCCGACATCCCGCACCTTTTCCGGAGTTGGAGAAGACGGCTCGGTTTTTGGAAGAGCATCTCCGCTCCCACCAGACACAAGCGTTATTGCTTGCTTCAAAAATTCAGGCATACGACATGGAACCGGCTGAACGGATTGCTCCGATGATGTCAATCTATAGTTTTTTTGCAACACATCGGCTCGTCCATCCGCTCAATGCTTATTCCACCGCTTTATTGATCAGCCGCTTACAGCCGACGGATGTCCAACTTGAGCGGACCGTCTCGTTATACCGCCTTTGCAAAACCTCACACCGGTTCATCGTCTCTCCCCTGCTGATCTCGTTTCTGTTTTTAAACAGTCTCCGCCGGGGCGAGTTATCAACAATCCATGATCAGATCGAATCGCTGTATGACATGTTGAAAAAGCGGTTCGGGCGGTCTCAGCAAACGTATGTCACGGCACTCTTATTTGCCTTATTACCGGACGAGGACCATCACCTCTATCTCGATCAGCTCGTCCAGTCCCGGAACGCTTACCGTAAACACGGGATTCCACTGTCGTTTCATGCGTTGCTTGCGCTACTCGGTCAACCGGAAGTACACCGCGCGGCACTTGAACAGATATCAGACCGTTTGCGGCAAAATCCTCACTTTAAATACCGAAAGGATTTAATTTTCCTGACGGCGGTCCGGCTCTATCTTGCGGATCATCCGACGTTGCACCAATTGTTTGCTCCGTACAGCCCGGCTGACTGGACGAATTCGACTGATTTCATTCCCGTTTTCCTGTTCCCGGTCGACTTGACGGATACGTCCCATGCGACAGACGGCGGGATGGCGGACGGTGGATTTGACGGCGGCGATGGCGGTGGGGGTGGCGATTGAACTCGCCCATCCAGTGCCTGTTTCCGTATAAGATTTTCTAAAAAAATAAAACGGGGCTGACTCAAAAAAGAATCACTCGTTCTTTCATGCCCTTTCCTCAAGCGAGACACAAGCCAGTTTTCCTGCCTCATTTAGGCAGGAAATCGGGTCTTGTTTGTCTCTGACAGCGCAAAAATGCGCTTTTTCCTGTAGGAGTTGCGTGAAGCGAGTGATTCTTTTTTTTACGAGATCAGGGTGGCAGATTATCATTCCGCCACCCTGATCTTTGTAGAGAGTGACTTTTGAGTCAGACCCATTGGTATAAAAGCCGGCACAAGTGCCCGATTATTTTTGTTGATCGTCTGCATCAGACGGTGTCACATCGCCGTCTTCATCGGCTTCGTGAGACAAATCAGGTGCTTCGTCAGATGATGGTTCAGAATCCGGTTGATCTGTTGATTCTGAATCCGCTGACTTCTTGTCTTGATTGTCGGACTGCGGCTCTTTTTCGTGGTGCTCGGATTTTGAATCCGACTCGTTTTGTGCTGCTGTACCGGATTGATCACGACCTGCGATATCGTCGTTTGTCATGCGATTTCCCGATGTAATCGGATCCGTTTCTTTTTCGTGTTGCTCTGACATGGTAACATCCCCCTCGAATCATGATGATTAAAGTATTCCCTTACGAGAGACGGTTAAACATCCTGGGTATGCGTGATCTTTGCAAAATCGGCAATCAAGTTCGTGATCGGTTGCGGATGATGCAGATAATGTCCTTGTACATACAGGGGATTTCCCACCGCAACGATATGCTGGAACTGAGCGCTTGTTTCGACTTCCTGAATGACAAGCGAAATTCCAAGTGCCTGTGTCAACGAATAAACAGACTGGACCATCGACTGTTCGAGCTGGTTTTGAACGAGACGCCGTGTAAAGATCGGATCCAACTTAACGGATTGGACCGGTAAACGGAGTAAGGAATTGAGCGAAGCATAATGACTCCCGAAATGGTCGACACTCAGTCGATAACCTGCCCGGCGTAACATTTCCAGACGCTCGATGGCTTTCCGTTTTCCGATTTGTAAGACTTCTTCCCGGATTTCAAGCACAATCCGCTCTTTCTTGAAGGATGCACAGTTTGCGAACTGTAACAGATCGGCAAGCATCGCATCCGATTTGAATTGACTGGCGGAGAGATTAATCGAAATTGTCACGGGACGTCCCAATTCTGTCTCTAACCGGACACTATCCGAAATCGCCTGTGCAATCGTAAAGTGACCGATTTGACTAAACTTCCCTGTCCGTTCCGCAATCGGAATGAAATCGGCTGGACTGACGAATCCTAAGACCGGATGATTCCAGCGGAGTAGTGCTTCGACGGCAACCGTCTGTCCCAGTTTGGCATTTAAAATCCGTTGATAATACAATTCGAACTGACCACGTTCCAATGCTTGCTCCAATTCCTGTTCCAATACACGGTTAAACGGATGTTGTTCGACCTCGCGTTGCTGATCGACAAATGATATACCCGCTTTTCCGTCCAGTTTGACCTGTTGCATCAGGGCTTCTGCTGCATAGACCTGTGTCTGGCGGTTCATGTGATCGCCCGTTAACAGACTGACACCTGACGAAGCCGTCAAACGAATC
Organism: Exiguobacterium sp. s166; assembly: GCF_018618855.1. Classification (NCBI taxonomy): domain Bacteria; kingdom Bacillati; phylum Bacillota; class Bacilli; order Caryophanales; genus Exiguobacterium; species Exiguobacterium sp. s166. Next base: position 157,432 of record NZ_JACSMU010000002.1, read on the forward strand.
GGTTCGTCCGCAAGGTTATTGATTGGCTCCTCAATTGTCTGAATGATGGATTCAGCGAATGTCCGGCCTTGATCTGTAAAATCAGCTTGTTCCAGAGGTGCGAGAACAATGAACTCGTTCCCCTCCATCCGTCCGACGACGTGTTCCGGAATCGCGACATACTTTAAGCGTGACGCAATTTCCTGAAGCACCTGATTTCCAATCCGGTATCCGTACTTCGCATTAATCGCATGAAAGTTATCGAGATTGAGGACCATCAAAAAGGTCGGCTGGCTCGAGACACTCGAAATCAATCGGTTCATATATCGTTCGTTATAGACATCTGTCAATGCATCTTTGATGACATAGGTCTCGACGCTGATTGATTTACTGATGATGTTCGCGTAATTTTCAATCATCTCTAATTCGGTTTTACTGAATTCGTACGGTTGATCATCAAAAGCGCATAACGTCCCGATTTTCTCGTTATTGGCATTTTTAATCGCGACGCCAAGAAAACTGCCGTTACCCAGTGTTTGGGTGACCGGATGATGACTTGTCATTGGATTCGTCAATAATTCATTAATTTGAATCTTACCGTCTGTTTCATCGATGACGAGTTTACAGAGGACATGTTGGAAGATGTGTGTCGTTCCCTCTTCAATCAGTTCCTTTCCATGATTGATTGCCTTGACGATAAAGTTACTGTTTGAGTCATTTAATGCGAAAAACAGTGTATTGACTCCGATTTTTTCACTCAATTGATTTAAGATATCTTCGACAAGCGGGTGTAAGGCTTCATATCGCATTTGCGAGTTATCCACGGTCCCGTCCCTCCTTTCTTCGTTAGTCCTCTGTCATTTCAGTCGAAAATTGAAGCGTAAACGTACTGCCTTTTCCTTCTTCTGACTGCACGGCAATCGATCCGCCATGATCCATGACAATCATCCGGCAGATCGCTAAACCAAGACCGGTTCCGCCAATTTTTCGCGTGTCCGAGTTATCAGCCCGGTAAAATTTATCAAATACAAACGGTAGTGCTTTTTCCGGAATTCCGATTCCTTCATCTTCAACCGTCAAGACCATGTGTGATCCCTTCATGTGCCCCCGAACTTGAATCGTTCCTCCGTCCGGTGAATATTTGATGGCATTCATGATCAAGTTCGTGAAGAGCTGTTTCATCTTCTCTTCGCTCGCCGTCATCTGATAATCGCCCGCTTCAAACAGAACCCGAATCCGGTGTTTACTGCTCGCAAGCTCGAACATCGGTCGCATCTCATATACCAATCGTTTAAGGTCCAGCCGTTTTTTGACGGTGCCTTGTGAGACATCCTCACCTTTTTGGATTTCTAAAATATCATCAATCAGCTCTGCCAAACGAACGGTCTCGGAGTGGATCGTCTCGAGGTATTTTTTTTGACGCGGACCATCGAGTGAACGACGCATCAACAGTTCCGTAAAGCCCATAATCGACGAGAGCGGTGTTCTTAATTCATGCGAAACAATCGAGACGAACTCCGACTGTTTCAAATCCAGTTCTTTTTCTTTCGTGACATCCCGCAAGACGAGCATCATTCCCCACTCGACATTGGCGATGGCGATTCGTTCGGCATAGGCATTCAGCAACAGATTCCCGCGAAAAGCCGATAGTTCAATCGTCTCTCCGGGAATCTCCCCGTTCATCAATTGACCGATATAGTCATGCAGCGCATCCGGCTGATCAACGTGTTCGAATAAGGAAGTCGCCCGTTCGTACGCATGGCGGAAGCCTTGAGATTGACTGACGAGCTTTGGCGGGAACATGTTCAACAATGCCTGATTGGCATAAATCTGTTCCCCGCTGCTTTCGATATATAAGACCGCTTCCCGAATCGAATCGAGTAATTGATACGTTTTGATTTTTTCATGCTCCATTTGATGGAACAACAGGTGACGTTCAAGCGTCATCCCGAGTTTACGTGACAAATCCAAAATATCCCCGACCTGTTCCAAGTTGAACTGCTCGAATGGATGTTTGAGATAGATGACACCGACGACACCGCCATTGCTTGGTGACTGGACAGGAATCGCCGATTCATACATGTTTTCTGCTACAGGGAGCTGAACCGATTTTCGCATGACAAAAGCACGGCGTAACACAGAATATTGATCCAAATCTTTTTCGATCAATTCAATGTCTTCCACCCCTTGCGTCACAAGGTGACTCAATTGTTCACGGCGATATAACAGGATGGCCCCCGCCTCAAGATTGATGAGTTTCAGCAACTTAACGAGTAATGTCTCACATGCTGACTCGACGCTTTGGGTTGCCAATGCTTCCATGATTTCGTTGCGGTGTTTCAATTTATGTTCAACTTCCGCCAAATCCTGTGTCAGTTGACCGATCCGTTGACGGTCGGTCGTCTGTAACGTCTTGACTGGAAATGGACTGGTCTTCAGACGATACGGTCTCGTCTTCTTTTCAGGACGATATCGTACGATTTTTTTCAATGGGCTTCCTCCTTCCGATTCATGCATTCATGTTTAAAATTATAACACGAGATTTTAATTTTTCGTCGCTCATTCGACTTAAGAACGTGCTGCCGTTTCTGCCAACAAACGTTTAAATGCCTGTTCGAACGCAACATCTTCCTGACGTGTCCGTTTTTTGGGTCCCTTCGTCCGTCCACCTGCCCGCCGGATTTCTTGACCGACATGTCGTGTATGTAGAAGAAAATCTATGTTTTCGTTTGTAAAAATCCGACCATTCTGATCGATAGCTCGTCCATTGCGTGCGAGGGCGAGGGCAGCCAGACCGTAATCCTGGGTCACAACGATGTCTCCCGGCGCCATCCGGTTGACGATGGCAAAGTCGACGGCGTCCGCTCCTTGACCAATCGTGATCGTCGTCGCCCCTTCCCGATTAAACTGATGTGCTGTATCACAGACTAAAAAAACCTCGTATCCTTTGCTCAATCGAATCGTCAAATCGACGACCGGACAACCGTCTGCATCAATCCATATTTTCATGTCACGTCACTCCTTCCTTTACTTCGCTTTCATTAAGTGTCCGTGACGACCGGAATCACTGTCAAGTCCATCACTCGAAGTTGACCGTAACTGCCGTAGAACCGACAATAGAAAGGAAAGGATGTGCCGAATTGAAACCTGCAACATTTACCTCATTTTTATCCTTACTAAAGAAAAGTGAACCACCGGTCGGACTGCTGTCAGCTGCCGTGACGGTTTCAATCATTCAGGCACTCGCTGCTTTGATGATTCCCTGGTTTTTGAAATCCCTGATCGACAACTTCTCCATCGATCAGGTCACACCGGGCTTGGTCGCCCTCTTCATCACGGTCTTCATCGTCCAGATGATCAGCAATGCTTTTTCCATCTACTGGCTGCAAGTCGCCGGGCAACGGATTGTCGCCAACTTGCGGACGATGTTGTGGAAACACTTGCTAGCTTTACCCATTCCGTTCTATGACGAAACGAAGTCAGGCGAACTCGTCTCACGTCTCAACAACGATGCGACGACCTTACAACAATTATTATCGGAGCAACTCGTTCGTCTGTTGACCTCAATCGTCTCGATTGTCGGTGCGATTACGATTTTATTTTTCCTCGACTGGCAAATGACGCTCGTCATGGTCATCGCCGTCCCGTTGACATTATTGATCATCATTCCGCTCGTTCGGAAACTGCATCAGATTTCACGGGAGACGCAAAAAGAGCTCGCCGGCTTATCGGGATTTTTTGCAGAGATGCTCGGTGAAGTCCGCTTGGTCAAATCACAGGCGACAGAAACCTATGAAATGGAACGCGGAAAAACGCGGATTGAACATCTGTTTGGCTTCGGTGTCAAAGAAGGGAAGATTCAGGCAATCTTACTGCCCGTCTTCAACGTCGCCCTGACCTCGATGTTGATTGTCATCATCAGTTTCGGTGCTTACCGCGTCTCGACGAATCAGATTACAGCGGGCGAACTCGTCGCCTTTTCGTTATATCTGTTTCAAATCATGACGCCGCTCGTGACGATGACCGAGTTTGTCTCGAAATTACAAAAAGCGCGCGGGGCAACGGAACGAATTTCGGAACTGCTCGAAGAACGACCGGAACAGGACGGTACCCGACAGGTTGAGCGTCCGTTCGCAGCCGTTCACTTTAATCATTTGTCGTTCGGCTATGACGACACGACACTGTTGCACGACGTCACCTTCTCCTTGCCGCGTGGTCAAACCACGGCAATCGTCGGTCCGAGCGGCTCCGGTAAATCGACCTTGTTCGCTCTGCTCGAACGCTTTTATCTGCCGACGAACGGTCAAATCGAGCTCGGTCCTCATGCAATTGATCAGTTTGAACTGGCCAGCTGGCGTAATACGATCGGTTATGTCGCCCAGGACTCACCCGTCTTGTCGGGAACAATCCGCGACAATCTGTTATACGGCTTGACGCAAGATGTCACGGAACAACAAATCCGCGACGCTGCCGAGATGGCGAATGCCGATGAATTCATTTCTTCATTTACGCTCGGATATGACACGGAAATCGGCGAACGCGGTGTTAAACTGTCCGGCGGTCAACGGCAACGGATTGCGATTGCACGCGCCCTCCTGCGGGATCCGGAATTGTTATTGCTCGACGAAGCGACTTCGAGTCTTGATTCGGAATCGGAACGGGTTGTCCAGGAAGCGCTCGAACGCCTGATGGAAGGACGGACGACATTCGTCATTGCCCATCGCTTAGCGACGGTCCGTCACGCCGATCAAATCGTCGTCCTCGAACAGGGACGTGTTTCCGGTATCGGGACACATGATACCCTCGTTGAGACAAATGTTTTGTATAATAAACTCGTAACGCAACAATTCATCGGTCACACCGAAACGACCAGGGGGAGTAACACATGACAAAAACAATTGGTTTCATCGGACTCGGCGTCATGGGGCAAGGCATGGTCCGCAACTTGTTAAAAGCCGGTTTTTCCGTCAAAGGTTATAACCGGACGAAAGAAAAAGGCATGCCGCTCGAACAGGACGGCGCAGTGATCGTCGATACGATTCAGGAAGCCGTGACGGATGTCGATGTCGTCATCTCGATTGTCGGCTATCCGCAGGACGTCGAACAGATTTACTTGGCGGACGACGGGATTTTAGCATCCGCTAACCCAGGGACAATCGTCATCGACATGACGACATCGAGTCCTGCGCTCGCCATCCGGATTGCCGAACAGGCTGCTCAAAACGGTCTTTCTGCGCTTGATGCACCGGTCACGGGCGGCGATCTCGGAGCAAAAAACGGGACGCTCGCGATTCTCGCCGGTGGCGACGAAAAAGCATTTAACACGGTTCAACCGTTATTTGAAGCAATTGGAAAATCGATCGCCCGTTTCGGAGGTCCGGGACAAGGACAATCGGCCAAGCTCGCCAATCAGATTGCGATTGCCGGATCGATGATCGGGACAGCCGAGATGTTGCTGTTCGTCACGAAATCGGGAATCGATCCGACACAGTTCGTCGAGACGATCAAAAGCGGCTCCGCCGGCAGCTGGTCACTTGAAAACCTGATTCCGCGTGTCATTGCGGAAAACTATTCGCCGGGCTTCTTCGTCAAACATTTTATCAAAGACATGAATCTGGCACTCGAACGGGCCGAAGAGATGGGGATTGCAACACCCGGACTTGCACTAGTCAAAGATTTATACGACGAGCTGGCAGCATCCGGTCATGCCGAATCTGGGACACAAGCCCTCTACTTGCTGTTAAAAGAGAAAAACACCGTCCCGTTAAAGGATTAAAAACGACAAAAACGAGTCTGACGCTTCCGCACAGGGGGAAGTCAGACTCGTTTTTTTACGCTGAACGCGTTGCTGTCTGTTGCTCTTTTTTTAATTGTTCATAGAAGTGCGCCATCGTCGTATCAAAATACGGCGTCAGCAGAACAACTCCGACGGTACTGAGCAGCGCAAGAATCCCCCAAAGGATGAAACTGAGATAAAGTTTCGCCAGCCGCCATTTATGCCCATGCATCATCCGGCGGCTTTCACCAAGGACCTGGATAAACGACAGATCCGGTCGGTCAACCAATAAAAACGGCACCAATCGGTACATCAGATAAAAGTAGATTGCCGGAAGGATCAAAAAAGAACCAATGTAAACAAGTAACGTTACCAGTGTATAGGCTGCCATCGTCTTCAGATAGAAACGGATCGACGCAAACCCTTCAAATAACGTCCCGATACCGGCTGATTCTCCACGGACGAATCGTAAGTAGGCAATCGTCCGCCCAAGCGTGACGGGTGACAGCACAATCGTCACGACGATATTCAAGGCGACGAACCGTAACATGCTGTCGAGATTATCCTGGTCAAACGACATCCGGCTGGCAGCAAGTGCAAAGATGACGAAGTAGATGATTGAGATGCTGAGCGCTGTCAGCCACTTCCCTTTTAATGTCGCAAGTGCAGCTTGTTTGTACTGTAAATTTGTCATAATGAACTCCTTTATCTTTCAACATTCCTGTTTTAGTGTACCGTAGTCTGCTTTGAAAAAATAGCAATCATCTCCTCACAAGGCTGAAGATGTGACGATTTTTGGACAGCTTTGACGATTGGTTTCCTTTCTCTTCTTAAAAAGAGCGACGCAACCGAAACCACTTTTTCTTCACCCGCTTCCTCAGACGAGACACAAGCCAGTTTCCCTGCCTTTGAAGGCAGGAAAACGGGTCTTGTTTGTCTCTGACAGCGCAAAGAATTGCGCTTTTTCCTGTAGGAGTCTCGTGAATGAAATGGTTTCTCCAAAATAAAAAAAGAGGAACAGATTCAAATCTGCCCTCTTTTCTCATAAGGTTAACTGTTACGCCAACGAATAACTTTGATTAACGTGCCAGCAATTGTTTTAACGCTTTGACCTTCTCCGGATCGACTTGACCGTCGACGAGGACAGCGGATCCGACATGTAACTCGGTTGCGTTCGTTGCATTAAGTAATTCTTCCGCCCGCTCAACTGTGATACCGGAACCCGGCAAGACAATCAGGTCCGGATGCTGTTCGATCAGTTCGGCGATAACAGCCTGACCTTCCAGTGCCGTCGGTTGTGCCCCGGACGTCAAAATCCGGTCGACTTCCGGAAAATCAGCCAGGACTTCCGCCGCTTCCAGGATGTCCCGACTGCTGTCGATGGCCCGGTGGAACGTCAACGACAAGTCGCCTTTATGTTTAATAATCCGTCCGAGGAATCCTTCATCGACACGACCGTCCGGCGTCAAGGATCCGACGACGATGCCCGCTGCTCCGAGTTCCCGGACTAAATCGATATCGGTGATAATCGTTTCCTGATCGGCTTTCGAATAGACAAACGATTTGCTGTGCGGACGCACGAGGACGTGGACCGGAATCTCGACCGACGACAAGACTTGCCGGATCAAGCCGTAACTCGGTGTCAGCCCGCCTTCCGATAAGGCGGATACGAGTTCCAACCGGTCAGCTCCCGCCCGCTCGGCTGCTGTTGCTTCTTCGACTGTTGCTGCAATGATTTCTAACATGATACATCCCTCCCGCCCTAGTGTATCACGAGACGACTGTCCAATTCACCCGTTCGTTGAACAGTTTCATTTCCCATGACGGCGGATAGGTCGAGGGACTGAGGACGATTTTAGCCCGCCGGAATTCGGCGACTTTGTACTTCCGGTTTCCTTCAAACTCGTCACATGCCAAAAAGGCATACACGTCCTTCGTCCGTCCGATGATCGCTTTTTGAATCAGGGACGATTCGATGTCATCGCTGACGAATCCCCGCTCGATTTCGGCGCCGTCAAATGTCAAAAACGATGCATCAAAGGCGTAAGCATCAAGCGCTTGTAACACTTCGACACCGACCGTCTGTCCGAATGAATCGACGGTTCCGCCGAGCAAGCGAATTTCACCATGAAACGGTCCGGTTTCCCGGCATTGTTCCAGATGACTGGCAATCGATAAAGAATTCGTCACGATGGTCGCTCCCCCACTGAGGTACGGCAACAGATGTTCGACCGGTTCCCCTTTTCCTAAAAAGATGCAGGAATAGTCACTGAGCCAACCTTTGGCATACCGGGCCAGGCGCCGTGATAATTGGTCCGTCCGTCGTGAAATCGACGACTCTTGTTTTCCGCCGTGATAGATTGCCCCACCATACACCCGCTTCAGTTGCCGTTCCCGTTCGAGTTCCTCAAGATAGCGCCGGACCGTCTCACCGGAGACGTCTAAACGATCGATCAAATCTTTCGTCATGACTTTCCCTTCTTCTTCGAGCCATTGCATGATTTGTGATTTCCGTTCCTCTCCTAATAACGACACATGACCTTCCCCCTTCACAGACAAGTACTACTTCTAGTGTAGCGAACGTCTGTAAAGGTCTTGTAAATCCGGTGTAAAAAAACGTGTAATTCCTATGAAATGTTGTTGAATTCGTTCATTTTTCAGATTAACAAGATATTCACAAAAAAAACCGGATCCTCCTGTCCTTCTTTTATAGAAGAACAACAGCATCCGGTTGAAATCAGTCGGTGTCTTTTTTATCTTTCACAAACATACCAATCTTTGATTCCGTCCCTTGACGGATCCGGCTGATGTTTTCGCGGTGTTTAAAGATGACGAACAGTGCAAGAATCGTAAAGAACGTCGGGACGATCCAGTCCTGCTCGATGATGCCAATCGTAATCGAAACAACGATGCCGATGCTTGCCGCAACGATTGAGCTGAGTGAAACCATCCGGCTCAGTCGTAATGTCGTTAAAAACGAGACGAGCAAAAAGAGGAACAAAATCGGACTCGTCACGAGCAGCATCCCGCCGGAAGTCGCGACCGCTTTTCCGCCTTTGAACTTGGCAAAGACCGGATAAATATGTCCGATGACGGCCGCTAGACCAGCAAACAGCGGATGCAGTTCGGAAGCGAGCAGGATCGGGACGAGACTGGCGACTGCACCTTTACCGAGATCACCAATCAAGACGATAATCCCTGCCTTTTTTCCTAAAACCCGGAACGTATTCGTCGTCCCGAGATTCCCACTGCCGTGCTGCCGAATATCAATGCCATGTCCCCATTTTCCGACAAGCAGAGCAAACGGAATCGAGCCGAGTAAATAGCCTAAAATTAAAATCCCGATGATTTCAATCATGGTCAACCTCCAACGTATTAGTGACCGACCTTCATATATTCTTCGAGAGTCTGTCCATTATTTTTAATTTGTGTGGCTGGACCGACACCAACATACCGGATGTGCCATGGCTCATACGTGTACCCAGTCCGTGACTGGAACCCACGGTCGTACCGGACGATAAATCCATACTTCGCTGCGTTGTTCGCAATCCATTTTCCTTCTTTTGTATCTCCAAGTTCTGCCGTCAATCCATTCCCGACACTCGGTGCCGAGATATCAAACACAAGTCCGGTCTGGTGCTCACTGTGACCAGGACGGGCAGAATATTGATCGGCTGCCGCTTTTCCGTCACGGGCGACGTAGTTGTTATAAAGGACCGTCTGACGTGAACCAGAACGGAATCCACTGACGGCATTTAGTGTCACGCCGTCGGCTTTCGCATCAGCAAACATTTTTTCCATCTGTTTCGCTGCCGGTGCCCGCATATAACTTTGTTCAAGGACACCTGAATACGAGAAGCTGACGTTTGGTACGACTAAGTCCGACGGTTTGTAATCAATCGGTAAGCTGTATTTTTTATTGACGACGACTAACTCACCCAGTGATAAATCGGCTTTTGTATCCGATTTATCGACGTCCGGTGTTTCGGACTCCGGTTTAGACGGCTTGGCAGGTTCCGGATCCTGAGCGGAATCGGTTTTCGCATCGTCTTTTTTATCGGCCGATTTGTCTTCTGTCGAAGATTCGTCCGATGACTTCTCTTCCGTCGTTTTCTCTTCAGCTGCTTTATCGGCCGCTGTTTTCTCTTCGGCCGCTTTTTCATCGGCTGCTTTTTGATCGGCCGCTGCCTGTTCTTCTGCTTTTTTCTCAGCTTCCGCTTTCGCATCGGCTTCTTTTTTCGCTTCTGCTGTTTCTTTTTCTTTTGCTACTTCGGCATCACTTTTTTCAGAATCTGAAGTGGCCTTTTCGTCTGCGCTTTTATTCGCCTGTTCGGTTTTTGAGTTGTCTTCCGCTTCCTGATCCCCAGGGTTACATCCTGCAAGGAGGAGCGCCAATGTACTGACTGCTACGATTTTTTTCATTTTTAATTCCCCGCTTCCTTGGTGCTATTCTATGTTACCTCTAATCGACTGATTAGAAAAGCCCTCACGCAAGAAATCCTGCTGAGGGCGGAGGCTTAATTTGAGATGAGTGCAGCATCTTCGGTACGCATTTGTTCGTAAATCGCGTGCCAGTTCGGAAAGACTTTTGGTAAACGGATCGGACGGAAGTTCTCTTTTTTGACGACGACATGCGACGTTTTTCCTGCGACCGCCAGTTGACCGTCGGCATTCTTGACTTCATAACCGTAAATCGTCCGCAGACCGTCGTAATGATCAACCCAGACGGAAACCTGTGCCACGTCACCGTATGTTAACGACCGTTTGTAATCGAGATTCACATTCGTGACCGGCGAAACATATCCGGCTTCTTCCATTTCCTTGTAATCAAGTCCAAGTGACTTGATCAGTTCCGTCCGTGCAATCTCAAAATAAACGAGATAATTCGAATGATAAACGATGCCCATCATATCGGTTTCAGCGTAACGGACTGGTATTTCAATCGTGTACATGAAGCTTCCCCCTTAAAAATCCTCTTTTTCAAGATAGGACCATTCTGAACCGCTTAAGCTAAGTTTGTCAATTAATCTGACGGATTGCTTCGCGATTGCCCGTTCGACAATCGTAATCGCGGCACGGGCATTGCCGTTCGGAACCGTCTCAATCATCTGCTCAAGCGTCTGTTTCGCTTCATCCGTCAATTGATACCCGTATTGGGCAGCATAATTGATGATGATTTCAATCAGTTCTTCCTTCACATAGTTCAGGAAATGGAACTCCCGTTTAAAACGTGACTTCAGTCCGGGATTGCTTGCAAGCAAGGCCTGCATCGGCTGTTCGTAACCGGCGAGGACAACGACGAGATTATCGGCATGTTTCGTCATCTCGTCGACCAGCGTATCGATTGCTTCTTTCCCGAAGTCGTTGGCACCCCCGTTCAGCGCATAGGCCTCGTCGATGAACAAGACACCGCCGAGGGCATCCCGGATCACGTCGCGGGTCTGTTGCGCCGTTTGTCCGACGTATCCGGACACGAGATCGGCCCGGCTGACGACTTTTAAGTGCCCCCGCTTCAAGTAACCGCACTGACGGAGGACATCCGCATAGAGAGCTGCGACCGTCGTTTTTCCGGTCCCGCTGTTCCCGCTGAAGACAGCATGCAGTTCAACCGGCAAGACTTTAAAGCCTGCCTCCTGTCGACGCTTCTGCATCGATAATAATGCCTGGATTTGTTTGATTTCCGCTTTCAACGGCTGTAATCCGACAAGCTGTTTGAGTCGTTCTTCGACCGTATTATCGTCTGAAGCGACGAGTTCAAAATCCGTTTGTTCGAGCAACGCAAAATCTTCGTGACTGGCACTTTCCCCGAGACTCGCCCCTTTTTTAAAGATCGCATCGAGAACGATATTGCGGACGGCGCGCCCGTTCCCGAAACTCGCGTCGACCCGTTCCCGTTCGAGCCGGGACAACAACGCCCGCTCTGCCTGCTCCGTCAGGACATAATCGTTGACGGTCGCAATCGAACGGCCGATTTCAAGCAGTTCCGTATCCGTATAGTCCGCAAGCAGGTAATGATTCGATTCCGGGAAACGGCTCCGCAGTCCGGGATTCGCTTTCAGGAAATCACGCATTTCTTCCGGATAACCGGCAAGAACGACGGCAAACCGACCGGCGTATTCTCCGCTCGTCATCGCTGCAACGAGGGTATCAATCGCGGCTTGGCCGTAATCATTGCCGCTTTGACCGGCCCGTTTTAAGGCGTAGGCCTCGTCGATGAACAGGACACCTCCGACCGCTTCGCGGACTTTACTCATGACCTGTTCTTCCGTCTGACCGACAAACGCACCGACGAGCGACGAGCGGTCCGTCTCGACGACTTCCGGCCGTTCCAGCAGACCAAGTTCGTGATAGATTTTCGCCATCAACCGGGCAAGTGTCGTTTTACCGGTCCCGGGATTCCCCATAAAAATCATGTGGAGGGATGGCTGATCACTCGAGCGATAGCCGTCCGACGTCCGTTTTTGCTGATACTTCAAGAACCGGTACATCTGATGGACACGCAACTTAATGTCTTCCAGTCCGATCATCGCATCGAGTTCCTCGAGCGCCGACCGTTCGACCTGTTTGATTTCTGCCGGAAGCAGCGCAACGACCCGGCGTAAATCCTGCAGTGCCGTCGCTTTCAGTTCCGTCATCTCCCGGAACGCGTCACGCGAATAAAATCGTTCCTGCAGACTGTTAAGGAACTCCGTCGCAATCTGCTCAAGCGTCGCACTCGACAACAATAAAGCTTTTCCGGCTTCGAACAATTCCGACCAGCGCGCAGCATCCAGCCGGCGCAACCGTTCCGTCTGTTCGACGACCTGTTCCGTCTCGTGCAGGATTTGACCCGCTTGTTGAATCAGTTCCTTTGTCGCTGACCGTTTGGCATTGGCATTGTCCGTCTCGCGGATCGTCGGAAAAGTGTTAGCGACGAGCAATTGGTAACTGCTCTGGAGCTTCTGTTCGATCAGCAACTGTTCAAGCCGTTCCGGCAGCCGGTCGTGCTGGCGGATTTCCTGCATCCAGCTTTCGGCCAGGGCATCGATCCGTCCCGTCATGATGTAACGGTGTTCGACGAGTAAAGCTAAAATCCGGACTAATGCTTCTGTTTCCTGTAATAGGCGACTGCTTTGGGCATAACGTAAGGCGAGAACTTCTTCGACCTTCGCCCCGTTTTCCCAAGCCGTAATTTGTTTGAACATCTCCTCTTTTGAGAACGTCTCCATGTTATCTTGATTCCTCCCGCTTCTCGAAAAAACCGACTGTGGTCGTCACGGTGTGACGCTCCAGTCGGTCTGTCCTCATTTAGCTTTTAACCAGTTTGGATCGAATGTATCCAGTGTCTCGATTTTTTTCATCTTGACCGAATAAAATAGTTTTCCATTGTTACGTGACTCGGCTCCAAGTACTTTCGACCGGTCGGACGCGACATAGTAGGTCGCTTCTTCCGCATTGTCGTCCTTATCGAAGAACGATGGATACTGTTTAATCCATTCTTTCGGGACTGTGCTTGCCGGCTCTTTTTTGACGTAAACGTCAGCCGCATTTCCGGCGATATCGGCTTCGCCTTCGACTTGACCAAAATCACCATTTTCGATGAACTTGATGATCTGTTCGTTAAAGCCGCGTGACAAGAACGGACGCGGTGCACTGACACTCTTCGACGCTTTCGTCTCATTCAACAATTTTCCGTCGGCAGCGTATTCGCGGAACATCTTCCCGTCCCAAATCGCCATCGTTCCTTTAGATGGTCCGTCGATGACTTCTGTCCGGAAGTGGCCTTTATCATCAAAAACGACTTCATATGTCCGCGTCTCGAGAGCGTCTTCCGTCGTCGACAGTTTCTTTTCGACGTACTGAATCCGCGACATCGTGTAAAACGGTTTGACCGGAGCAGCTTTATCTTCATTAGCGGTCTGTGTCTTATTCAAAAGGTAAAAATTATAGGCAAGGAGTATCGCCATTGCCACGATTGCGACTGCAATCCATGTGCTCGTTCGTTTCGTCATGCCATGTACACCATCCTAAATTTGTCTCGTTTCATGTTAATGGTATCGGTTTTAGGCTTAGAATACAAAGGGTTTGTCCAAGATTCCCGCATTTCTGAAGAAATGCGTCAGACTTTTGAACAATTGATTCTGTTTCGAATCGTTCTGATCCCTTCCTTGACGAAACACAAAAGGTGAACTGCCCGTCGATCCGGCAGCCCACCTTGATTTAATCTGTTTTCGGTTCGAGTGAGACAATCATCGACTCATCGACGAGGTAATACGTTTGATGGGGCAACTCCCGTAAATAGCCTTGCTCAAACAGCTTCGCACAATCGACCTGGAACGTCTTCGAGTACGGTTTGAGGGGTAATTTCCGTTCTTTGTCAAAATACCGGTCGACCGCGACCTGAACATGATCCATTTCATAGACCGTCAAATGATCTTTCGCTTCCATGATCGTAAACGTTTCCCGTGACATATAGAAGACCTGCGTCGAGCGGGCACCGAGATAGGGCGCAAGTTGCGTTAAATCAATCCGTTGTTCTTCATCGAGCAGAATCGTCCGGTTCGTCCCTTTCGGCAACGCCAGTTCAAAATCGTGCGTCGCCCGTTTGACTTCATCGAGCGTGACGTCGCGAACCGGCAGCTCGGGTTCTTCTTTTGCTTGAAACCATTTCTTGAATCGGTTCACGGTCTCGCCCCTTTCTGCATCAAAAAAGGTGGGGTTTACCCCCACCTCAAACGTTAATGTAAACGGTTTAGTTTTGCAAGCGTTCGCGGAGAACCATTGGTAAGATTCCGCCGTGACGGTAGTAATCGATATCGACTTCCGAATCAAAACGAGCGATTGCTTCGAACTTCGTGACTTTTCCGTCTGCAGCTGTCGCTGTAACTTCGACGACGTCACGTGGACGAACCGACTCGTCGATCGCGATACTGATTGATTCCTCACCTGTTAAGCCGAGCGATTCAGCTGATGTGCCGGCTGCGTATTGAAGCGGCAGGACACCCATCATGACGAGGTTCGAACGGTGAATCCGCTCAAAGCTCTCTGCGATGACGGCTTTGACACCAAGAAGGTTTGTCCCTTTCGCTGCCCAGTCACGTGATGAACCCATCCCGTAATCTTTACCGGCGAGGATGACAAGACCTGTACCATCTTCTTTGTACTTCATCGCAGCGTCGTACATCGCCATCGTTTCGCCTGTCGGCCAGTACGTCGTGAAGCCGCCTTCTGTACCCGGAGCGACCTGGTTACGGATCCGGATGTTCGCGAATGTTCCGCGCATCATGATCTCGTGGTTACCACGGCGTGAACCGTATGAGTTGAAGTCTTTTGGTGCGACACCTTTGCTGACAAGGTATTGTCCGGCTGGTGTCGTTTTCGAAAATGAACCGGCTGGTGAGATGTGGTCTGTCGTGACAGAATCCGCAAACTTACCGAAGACACGGAGGTCGTTTAATGCTTCGACATGACCGGCCTCTTTCGCCAAATTCTCGAAGAACGGCGGATTTTGGATGTATGTCGATTCTTCGTCGAAGTCATACTGATCGCCTGTCGGCACGTCAAGGTTGTTCCAACGTTCGTTTCCTGTGAAGACCGAATCGTACTCGGCACGGAAGCTTTCCGGTGTGACGACCGTGTTGATGATCGTTTGGATTTCGTCACGTGACGGCCAGATGTCCGCGAAGAAGACTTCTTGTCCGTCTTTGCCTGTTCCGAGTGACGCGTTCATGATGTCGACGTCGACCGTTCCGGCAATCGCGTACGCGACGACGAGTGGTGGTGATGCCAGGTAGTTGGCTTTGACGAGCGGATGAACCCGTCCTTCGAAGTTACGGTTTCCTGAGAGGACAGACGAGACGAGCAGGTCTGATCCGAGGATTGCGTTTTCAACGGCAAGGTCAAGCGGACCTGAGTTTCCGATACATGTCGTACAACCGTAACCGACTGTGTTGAAGCCGAGTTGATCGAGGTATGGTTGAAGTCCTGATTTCTCAAGATAATCCGTTACGACTTTCGATCCCGGCGCAAGTGATGTCTTGACGTATTTCGGAACCGTCAATCCGAGATTGATTGCTTTTTTCGCAACGAGTCCGGCACCGATCATGACGTACGGGTTTGATGTATTCGTACAGCTCGTGATCGCTGCGATCGCAAGGTCTCCCGTACGCATCTCAACCGCTTCGTCTTCGTATTGTACGACAGCGACTTTGCTAGCTTCTTCTTCAGCAAGACCAAAACCGGCGTTTCCTTGTGGTGCTGTCAACGCTTTTTGGAACGACGTGTGCACGTCCGTCAAATCAATCCGGTCTTGTGGACGTTTCGGTCCGGCAAGTGCAGGAACGATTGTCGACAGATCAAGTTCAACCGTCTTCGTGAACGTAGGATCTTCGTTTTGCGGCGTGTAGAACAAGCCGTTTGCTTTTGAGTAATTTTCGACTTTTTCGATCAATGCTTCGTCGCGGCCTGTCAAACGGAGGTACGTCAACGTTTCCGTATCAACCGGGAAGAATCCGCATGTCGCACCGTATTCAGGCGCCATGTTGGCGATTGTCGCGCGGTCAGACAATGACATCAAGTGAAGTGATGGTCCGAAGAACTCAACGAATTTACCGACAACGTTTTGTTGACGTAACATTTCCGTCACGCGGAGCGCAACGTCCGTTGCTGTTGTTCCAGGGTGCATTTCACCTGTGATGCGGACACCGATAACTTCAGGAACCGGGAAGAATGAAGGTTGTCCGAGCATTCCTGCTTCTGCTTCGATTCCACCGACACCCCAACCAAGGACACCGAGTCCGTTGATCATCGTTGTGTGAGAATCTGTTCCAACGAGTGTATCCGGGTAGACATCAACCGAACCGTCTGCTGTTTCTTTTTCAAGAACGACAGATGCCAAGTACTCGAGGTTTACTTGGTGGACGATTCCTGTTGCAGGCGGGACAGCACGGTAGTTATCGAAAGCGGTTGTTGCCCAGCGCAACAATTTGTAACGCTCTTCGTTCCGTTCGAACTCAAGGTCCATGTTTTCAGCAAGTGCTCCGGCAAATCCGTAAGAATCGACTTGAACCGAGTGGTCGACGACGAGATCAACCGGAACTTCCGGATTGATGACCGACGGATCTCCACCGAGGTCCTGCATCGCTTTACGGAGTGACGCGAGATCGACGACGGTCGGAACACCCGTGAAATCCTGTAAGATGACGCGTGACGGTTTGAACGGCACATCGATATCATTCGATACTTGGGCAGTTCCCCATTTCGCCAAGTTTTCGACATGCTCTTGTGTAATCGAACGACCGTCTTGTTGACGAAGGACGGATTCAAGCAGCACACGGATTGAATACGGAAGGCGTTTGACTTCCGTCAGACCGAGTTCTTCCAATTTTTCAAGGCTGTAATAGTTGTAATTTTTACCGTTAGCTTCAAACGAACGGCGTGCACCAAACACGTCTTGCGTTGGTTGCGTTTGCTTCATGCTGATTCCCCCTTTAAGTGTTGACGACATCAAGCCCCTGATACCGCTTACTTGTACAGCTCTATCATAGTATAATATGAGCCCCGTTACAATTTGAAAGAACAAAAGACCTTCAATAAGTTTTACTTATCACCTAATTGAGAAACTATATCAATCATATGCTTATGATGACACTCGCTTTCTAGTTTTTAATGGTTCTGTTACGGGTACAAGTAAATTGTAGAACGACATCAGAACTTTCTGGAGGCGGAAATTATGGCACAATATAAAAATGATGCAACTCACGTCGTCACGACGATTATTTTCGATGATTTGGAAAAAGCAAAAACCGGTTTTGAAATGATCAAGGACCTCGAAGCGATCAAAGAGATTGAAATGGAACAGATGGTGCTCGCCGAACGCAATGAGACGGACGGCTTCTCCTTCATCGATGCGATTGACTTCACGCAACAGGATCAATCGTTTAAAGGTTCGTTGATCGGGATGGCAGTCGGCGTTGTCGGTGGACCGTTCGGCATGCTCGTCGGCTCCGTCGCCGGATACCTGATTGGGGCAAACCGTGACGAAAAAAACGAACGCGATTCGTTTGATTTGTTTAACCGGACACTCAACCAGATCAATCCCGACCACTACGGCGTCATCATCATCAGCGAAGTCAACGAGGATTCGGAAGCGATCAATGCGATTGCCGCGGAACTCGGAGCGACCGTGCGCCGGACAGGTGAAACGTTTACGGATGAGACGGTGTGAACTAACAATATAAGGTGTACGTTTCGTCCCCGCTTTTTCGGGGACGTTTTTGATTTCAAAGATTTTAATAGATACATATTTTCTACATTCATCGGCAAACATATCGAATGGTGCCACATCCTAAATAGTCCAAATCCATCTCATTTTCATTATTCTGCTCCTGTGTTATAATTTACTTAGCTTGCTAAATAAATAACTCGTAAATACTGATTCTTGGATGATTATTTATTCGATTAGTTTTTTTATTAATTTAAATCATACAAGTTTCTTTATAGGTGGTGAAGAAGGCCATGTAAATGCACTTAGTACAAAAGGACATTTAACGAAAGTTTGTATAGATTGGATTTAATAAAGATTTTATTAACTAAAGAAAAAAATATGTATGCGATTGCCTTAACCCAAAACATTCTATCAGAGCGTTGAAAATATTTTATTCTTTGGTATTTAAAAGATATGAGACGCTGTTTTCCGGATATTAAACATTATCTGGAAGGAATTTCTTAAGGTTCCCTCACTAACCAACTTCGGAAGTCGGAACAAGACGGAGTACTCCATCGGAAAGTATATCCAACCGTTCCACCTAAAGTAGAGTACGGCCTTACTGAAAAAGGTATAAAGTTACTTTCTGTATTAGAAATGATGAAAGCTTTCGGTAAAGAACATATAGAAAAAACGGAAGTGGAGAAATTTCAACTATAGAACGACTACTATATATGAAATCACATTAGGAGGAGAAATTATGAAATTTGGAATTATAGGTGCGGGCCCTATCGGGGCAAGTATTTCTAGAAAGTTAGTTGAACAAGGACACGATGTTAAAATTGCCGATGCTCGAGACATAAAACATTTGGAAGGAAAGGATCTTGCAGGAGTGCCTGTAAATATACAAGAGGTCATCACCAATATTGATGTTCTTTTACTTGCTCTCCCTCTGCATGTTGTTCCAAGCATTCGTTCCATCATCGATCAAGTTAGGGAGGAGGTCATCATAGTAGATACGTCCAATTACTATCCCTTTAGAGATAATGCAATTGGAGAAATTGAGAATGGAATGGTTGAGAGCGTTTGGGTTTCGAAGCAATTAGGAAGACCCATAGTCAAAGCTTTCAGCAATCAGTTAGCATATACTTTAGAAAATAAAGGAACACCTGAAGGAACTAATGGTCGCATTGCTATGGCAATTGCCGGTGATAATCTAGAACAAAAGCAATTGATTTTTGACGTAGTGAATGAACTTGGTTTTGACACAGTCGATGCCGGCTCCTTAAATGAGTCTTGGAGAGAGCAACCGGGAACTCCTGCCTATTGCACCGAATTAACAAAAGAAGAATTAACAGAAGCATTGAAAAAAGCTGATAAAGAACTAGCAGCTATTCAACGAGATAAAGTAATGGAGAAATTCTCAATGGGGATGACACATGAGGACATTGTGAGGATGAATCGCGAAACATATACCCTCTAATTCAAGTACCCTTAATTGTCCTTTCAATTAAATCAAAGTCATCGTGTGCTAACTAATGAATGAATCTAAGGTTTTTTCAACTGACCTTAACACCCTTAGTTGATCACTTTTCATTTATTCCTCAATATGAGTGGAAAATGAAGGTCTGTAGCTTAAACGACAGCTACAGACCTTCATTTTTTGTATTTTCCTTTTTTTAAAGTGAATTTCTCACTAAAAATCAATTACTTAAATGCTTGACTGAATAAAATCAATTTGCTGTAACTTAACACTTTTCTTAAGCACAATTTAATATTCCATATTCCGAGCCCTTACATTCTCCTCTATCAATGTGACGAATTTGTTAATTGACGTCGAATTACGACACGACGGATAAAGAATCCTAAAAGCAGACCCACCAATGCAACTACTGTCGCAAATATAAAGACATTGTGCAATCCTGAAACCATCGCATTGGCGATTTCTACTGGATGAGTTGGTTCTGAAGAACTGTGTAGATAATTATCCATACCACCTGTCAAAATACTAACGGCTACTGCCGTACCTACTGCCCCAATAACTTGTTGGAGCGTATTCATAATTGCTGTACCGTGAGCATATAATTCCGGTGGCAATTGATTTAATCCGTTCGTTTGAGAAGGCATCCAGATCATTGCAATCCCAACCATTAAACCGACATGTAAAGCTACAATAAATATTACGGATGAAGCAATGGTTAACGTAGTAAAAAACCATAACATCGTCGTGACAAGAAGAAGCCCTGGGATGACGAGCCATTTCGGTCCGAATTTATCAAACAACCGACCGATAAATGGGGAAAGTAGCCCGTTTAACGCACTGCCAGGTAGTAGCATAAGCCCCGCAATAAAAACAGAAAGTCCAGCTCCTGTTTGCAGGAACATAGGCAGAATAATCATGCTAGACATAATAATCAACATACTCATCATTACCAGAAGTAGTCCTAACACATACATTGGATACTTGAAAACTTTCAAATTCAGCATCGGTTCTTTCATCGAGTTCTGGCGTAGCACAAAGAAGAATAAGGAAATAAGCCCAATGACGATAGATGTGACAACGATCATACTGCTCCATCCTTCTTCCCCTTCCCCAGCTTTACTGAAACCAAAAACCACTCCTCCAAAACCTACCGTTGATAATAAAACAGATAGCAAATCGATGTGCGGTTTCGTTACTTCAGTCACATTTTCTAAAAACTTAAGGCCGATTAAAAGCCCAACGACTAGGAAGGGAAGGGATATCCAGAAGATGTAATTCCAAGCTAAGTATTCGATTAAAAGTCCACCAATAGTAGGTCCCGTTGCCGGTGCAAACATGATGACTAGTCCGACAAACCCCATAGCCGCTCCCCGTTTTTCAGGTGGATAGATGACCAAAATAGTATTAAACATAAGTGGGAGAAGCATACCCATACCCACAGCCTGTAGGACGCGGGCAATCATAAGCATTTCAAAACTGAAAGCAAGGGCCCCAATCAATGTGCCTGCTATTAAACTGATCAATGAATATACGAATAGTTGTCTTGTCGTAAACATTTGTAATAACAAGCCGCTGATTGGCATCAAAATACCGAGTGTTAGCAAGAATCCAGTCGTAAGCCACTGTGCCGTTGCCGCTGAAATTTGAAAGACGTCCATTAAATTTACCATTGCGATATTTAAGGCGGTTTCACTGAACATACCCACAAAACCGACCATGAGAAGCGATGCCATGATGGCACGCGTATTGTATTGTTTCTTCATTTTTATCTCCTATTAATTTAATATTTTTTACAACTCATTCTTCATTAGAAATAGAAAATCTTAATCAGCTAGTTATTAATTTTCATGTATTTTCAATACCTGAAACAACTATCAAGAAGGATTTCTTAGAACTTTCTTCTTTACTAAATTATTTATTTTCCATACTTCCATACTGATAAGGGACACCCATATTTTCGCGCAATGTATTTCCTTCGTAATCCTTATGGAACAATCCTCGTTCCTGCAAGATTGGTACAACCTGCTCCACGAAATCCGCTACGCCATCGTGAGCGATATCTGGAACAACCGAGAATCCGTCACAAGCACCGGCCAAGAACCATTCTTCTAAGAAATCAGCCACTTGTAACGCTGTACCTGCCACTACCGGATGATAATTGATGACACCATGTGCCAAAACATCTCGAATGGACAATCCTTGTTTCAGCAACTGCACAGCTCTAGGAGATCTTGGATCCTGTGGGTTAGCATAGGCTCGATGCAACAAGTCAATTGGCAAGGGTTGGTCGATATCTATTGTATCTACCGATAGTCGCAACCCCACCATGGAGCCTAGATAGCTCACCCGGCTTGGAATTTCCTCCGGATTAAAACTCATCAATTGTCTTCGGCGTTCTAATCCTTCTTCTTCCGTGGCGCCTAAAGAGAACATAAAACCGGTATACATTTTAACGTCATCCGGGTTTCTACCAAAACGAACCGCACTTTGTCGAAGGGCTTGTCTGTGTTGCCGTGCCGACTCGATATCATAAGGGTTCGCATAGACACCGGATGCATATTTCCCCGCTAACTCCAAGCCTTCAGTTCCACCACCGGCTTGGAAAATCACTGGCTGTCCCTGTTCCGATGGCGGAATGGGTAATGGACCACGAGAGGCATAATACTGACCTTTGAGATTAATTGGCTGAATCTTATCCATGTTAGCAAATTCGCCACCTTTTGGATCCAATGTCCAAGCGTCCGGTTGCCAACTTCCCCAGAGTGCCTGGACAATTTGAATCGATTCATGCGCTTTGTCATATCGTTCTTTTCGATTGGCAACCTGCATACCAAAGTTCGCTGCCGCTGCGGGAGTGGATGATGTCACAGCATTCCAACCTACGCGTCCATGACTAATGACATCCAGTGCCTTGAACTGGCGAGCTATATTATAGGGATAATTGAACGTCGTGGAATAGGTTGCCACAAGTCCGATATGCGTTGTTTCCCTTGCCACAGCCATGAGGGCCAGCATGGGGTCCATCGGGAAACTGGGTGTCTGTGGACCCAAATCAACAGTCAAGGCAGGTGTATCTGCTATGAAAATCATCTGAAATTTTCCTTTTTCAGCTATCTTCGCCCGCTCTACATAATTGTCCAGATTGGTATAGGCTGCCGGATCCGTTCCTGGTGTTCTCCAGGCACTAAATTCAGCCCCATAACCAGAAACCATTTGTAGTGCTAATTGCATTTCTTTATGTTTTGTCATACTGGTATTCTCCTTTGTTTTTTGATTATCTTTAATTATCCTGCACTTAAATCTTACGTTCATTTCTTTCTGTATAAGCTAGTTGAATAAGCTTTATTGGACAAAACATTCCCTTAATTATGTCCTCTGCCATTTCGTTTCGAGGTCTGAAGTTGCTGATAGATACAAACTTCTGAAGTAAGTTCTGCCGCAGGTAATCGGGTACTCTTTTTGAGTGTATATACCTTAAAAAATTTTTCGGACTTACTCTTTAACTACCCCGAATTTATTTAGCCTGCTAAACAAATGTTTTCTAGTCATTCAAAATAATGGTTCTACATGACTAATACTAATTGCTTTTATTTAGCTTGCTAAACAAATAACTAGAGAGAACTTAAAATAAATTTCTCTCCATCCGTTTCATTAAATCTCTTAACATCATCCTTTCTTCCTTGGAAATTCCATTCAGTAATTTTTCTTGTTGTTGCTTCCATTTGAAATCCACCGGTTTTTCTAACTTTTTTCCTTCGTCCGTTAAATAAATCCTCATAACCCTGCCATCTTTTTCATCGCGTTTACGCATTATGAAGCCATTTTGTTCAAGCGATTTAACCATATTGGTGACCGTAGGTGGTTCGCATTTTAAATGATCACACAATTGCATTTGAGTAATTCCATCTCCTGTCCATAAACGGGCGAGCAGGTTATCCTGCCCAACGTAGAGATTAATTTCTCTTAAGCTTTCACTATAATCCCGACGCATCTTGGATGATACTTTATCTAATGACTCACGGATATCACAATCTACGGAGACCTTCATAGATTTCCCCTCCACTAGTGATAATATATTTAGCCTACTAAACATATCATCATGAAAATCTACTGTCAAACAATATTTATCGACCGTTTTATATAAAAAGAATTTACTTTTGAATCAATCAAAAAATAGTATTGTGATTGAAGAGCTAGTCCTTTTAGTTTCAAGTCCTCATTCAAAAGTATGCTAAGCGTGAGCATTTTCAAAAAAGAGCTCTCAGATGTCACAAAGTAGGCTTCTAAATCGTTCTATACATAAATAACGGATTGGAGGCAAAGAATTATGACAGAATTAACTTGTGTCGTTGTTGGCGGAGGATATGCAGGAATTAATGCAGTAAAAGAAATGCTTCACTACTCAAAACAATTGAAAAATAAGAAAAAACTGAAAATCTTTCTACTAGATAAAAATCTTTACCATTTACGAAAAGTTTTGCTTTTTAAGCCAGCAGCCAGTAAAACGGATATTACCATCTCTTTGAGCACTTTGTTTCCTGAGAATGTGGAAATCATCCAGGCCGAGGTAACAAAAGTGGAATCTAAGACAAAAACGCTCTTTTATCAAAAAGTCCAAGGTGACCAGATATCAATGAATTACGATATCCTTGTTGTGGCTATGGGCAGTATTGTACGTCAACCGGATCAATTACAAGGCGGAATCCCTTTGGCTAATTTTGAAGATGCAAATACGATTCGAACATTCTGGCACGAAAATTTACAAAAAGCTAGCCAGGAAAAAGATGAGAAAGAGCGCCAAAGACTTATGACGATTGCTGTTGCAGGAGCAGGAATTAGTGGCATCGAAACGTCGGCTGAACTTGCCTACTGGGTTCAGGAAGATGCAAAGCAAATGGGATTGAATCCAAAATCAGTGAAAATAATTTTGATTAACACTGAAAAAAGACTTTTTTCAATAGGTCCGACCAAAGTGAGCGCTCAGTTGGAGCACGGATTAAGCACTGCTGGCATAACCATTCTCCACGAAAGAAGAGCTGTTCAAGAAAAAGATGGTGTGCTCTTATTAACTAACGGTGAAAACCTGTTGGTAAGTCTGTGTATATGGACACTTGGGCTGTTGCCCAACCCCCAATTGCGCACTGTTGGTTTACCTGTCACCTCTGAAGGCTATCTGATAGTGGATTCAAGTTATCGGGTAAAAGATGCACCTGGTGTTTATAGTATCGGTGATTGCGCCCGAATTATAGATCCGTCCAACGGTCAAGAAGACGGTAAAACTTGCAAGGAAGCAACTGCGCAAGCAACACGATTGATGAAAGTGGTAGTAGCCGATATTCACGGCCAAAAGGCACCTTTGCATAAGGGATTCATGGATTTCTTTTGTTTTAGTTTAGGTCCAGATAAAGGAATGGCATGGATTGGCGTTGGGGGACTCGACATTGTAGTAAAAGGAAAACTAGGTTGGAAGTTAAGAAAATTCACATGGAACTCAGCAAGCTTGATAAAGTAAACTAACAAAAAATTAGAATAAGAAGGAGGAGTTTGAATTTGCAAGAACTATTCGAGCAATACAAAGGGCTTCTATTTACGCTTGCTTACCAAATAACTGGCTCCGTTTCTGATGCTGAAGACGCTGTGCAAGATGTATTCGTAAAACTATATGATGTTAAACCGGAGAAGCTGGCGGAACCCAAAGCTTACTTGTGTAAAATGGTGACAAATAACTGTTTAGATTTTTTGAAATCAGCCCGCAAGCAACGCGAACAATATTTTGGAGAATGGCTTCCGGAACCTGTTATCACTTCAACTGACGAATTGCCTGAGCTGGTCATTCAAGGTGAAATGGTATCATATGCCCTGCTCGTTTTGCTCGAAAAGTTGTCGCCTTCAGAAAGGGCTGTGTTTGTAATGCGTGAAGCATTTGGTTTTGAGTATGAAGAAATTGCCGATATTGTAGGGAAAAGCGAAGTAAATTGCCGCCAAATTTTTAAGCGCGCTAAGGGTAAATTACCGCTTGCCTCACCCAAGTCATACCGCTCCTCAGCAAGCAAAGAGTGGATTTTGGGGTTTATGCAGGCTCTCGAACAGGACGATGTTGACCGGGTAGTCTCGATGCTGTCAGAAGACGTTATACTGGTGTCTGATGGAGGAGGTAAAGCAATTGCTGCTGTCCACCCTATTGAGTCACGCCAGGCAGTTATCCGATTCCTGTTTGGCTTGATCCGTAAGTCTAATCAAGATGGCGAAATCCTCGACATCGAAATTCTCGGGATAAATGGTCAAAACGGAATTGTAATCCGCTCAGCTAAAAGAATCCAAGCTGTAGCATTAGTGCATATCGAACAGGAATTGATAGGCAACATATATATTATTAGAAATCCGGATAAACTTAAATCTCTTTCCAAATAATCATCCGTCTTATTTACAGATAGAAGATAAGTTTTTAAATTTAGACCTATAGTCACACATCTATTAAGGTCAAGATTTACTAAGAAATCCGTCAAAAAATTTGACTAATGAAAAGGAAGTGTATAGCATGAATAATTTTTTCGATGCCTTAGCATATGTACAAAAAACAATGTATACGCCATATAATCTATACCCTCAATCCATACAAGAAGAAGTTCAGAATTCGGATTATGGAGCTGGTTTATTTTATATACACTCAAAGTCCATTCGATTTCGAGTTGCAAAGACTACACCTACAAAACTAGGACAATTTGTGGCATTTTGGGAAAAAGATGATAAGAATAAGAATCAATCCTTTTCAGATAAGACAGCTACTGATTTGTTGGTAGTAAATACCTTTACCAAGGATAATAAATTCGGTCAGTTCATTTTTCCTAAAGAGGTCCTTATTAAGCAGAAAATACTGAGTACGAATACTATAAAAGGGAAAATGGCCATTCGAGTTTATCCGAGTTGGGAGTATCCGACTAGTAAACAAGCGATTGCTACGCAAAAATGGCAAGTGAAGTACTTTGTTGAAATTCAGGAGTCAAAGAGTCTGCCAACGCATGAAATAATGAAGTTATATTTCAACTAACGTGACAACATGATAAAATCAGTTGATTATAGCTATCTCGAGACGTAGGATTTCAATTGGACTTGAATGAATTACAGTCGATTTTTTTTGAAGAGACCATTATCCACATCAGCTAGGTGATTGAACGTAAGACAATATTGATGACTGATAGCGCTCAGATGTGGTGAGTTTCGGTACTTCGCCTCTCTTTGGAAAGCACCGAGCTTTTTTGGTCATTCGTTCTCTGCTGTGAGGTACTTGATTCGTGCTTCAGCTTTCGCAAGGTGTCGTTCGACGGAATCACCTTTTTTCGGTTGACCTTCAAGATTTGATTTTCCACATCTCTCATTTAAGAGTCCTTCTTCTCTATAAATACGATATGTTTTCCGCCGTCGTTTCAACGCTTCGCTCGTTGTTTGCTTATCGATCACGTCCAGGTCAAAGCCACTTTCCTCAAAGATTTGTATCGGTCGCTTACCAGCTAAATTCTCCTTTGTATTGAATCGTACGATCTGATATCGAGGCTACGTGAAGATTCGCTTCAAGTTGTCTGATTTGATTTGGATTGAAGGTGCAGCTGTTCATGAATAGTTCTCCCGTCTAAATTGAAGAGGTACAGTATATCGATATCTTTAAACATAAAAAAACCCGAATGGGGTCTTTTATCAATTGTCCACCATTCAGGGTTCAGTTCACCTTCTAGCTCCTTCATGCTTCAAGAATTTTTTATAAAGACGCTAAAAATTCTTCTTTTGTAAATAAACGCCATCTATTTGCTACAAGTTTTTCTAAATAGCTATCAATACTAATTTCTTCTAGTTCTATTGCAAGTGGTTGGAGAGAGACATTACATTCGTTGAACTCATAATTTAAAGTTACTTTAACCACTTCATATCCATTATGAAATCTTGAATCAAATCCAGGATCATCAATTATGTCTCCAATAGTTGGACGTATACCTGATTCGACTGTTTTCACTACAATTTCAGTACGACTATTTTCTTTTTGTGCTTTTATGGATGTTAGAAAAATGATTAAATTAATTTTCATTACATACACTTCCTTTCAATGTTTATAATTTTTTAGATAATACATAATATTGAATGTATAACCAATTTTATGAAGATGTAAATTATCAGTAAGTCAAATTATTGTTCTCATCTCCCAAAAGTGAAGAACTGATTTTATTACTTTTTTTCTATAATGCTGCTTTTACCGTCTTTCGATAGTAACCGATTGTTAAGAACGCAAAAAATATATAAATGATTGTGTAAACCATCATTGCTATAGAAGCTGCGAAAGCAATGTTTGATTGGAAGAAAGCAGAAAGAACATGGATGGCAAAAATAGCATGTAGCAATCCAATAATAAGTGGAAGACCATAAATAAAAATTTGTTTCCGGATAATTCCACGCATAATTTCATTCACACTAAACCCAAGCTGGCGCAAGGTACCGTAACTTTTCTTTTCCTGTTCAGCTTCTGTCATTTGTTTGAAGTACAAAATGCTACCGGTTGAGATTAAGAAGACAAGACCTAAAAATCCTGATATGAAAATCAATAATCCATTTTTTTGGATAGCTTGTTGGTAGGCTGAATAGTAGTCAATATGTGAATTTTCGCTCGCATAGTGATTGTTATAAATCTCGGATGCTAATTTTAAATCGTTAGAGTCAGTAATTTTGAATCCATCGATTCGCTTGAATTTGGCTGAACTATTCGCTATAAATTGATTTTTAAGGGTTTGAAATTTCTTATCGTTAACTACAATTTGAGAGTAGAGCATCGATCCATTGATACTGTTTCCCTCTCGGTAATCGGTGATTTTAATTTTAGTCTTTGTTTTATCATCTAATTCCAGAGTTACCGGCATTTTCATCGCGTCTCTGAATAAGGAAATGGACGAGGTGCTGTAAAAATATGCTGAGCCGTCAGTAGGAGCTTTTATATCATTTCCTGCTTGCTGCAATTGCTTATCACTTGTAATGGCAATGTATAATTCGTTACTTGGTACAGGCATTGTGCCTTCTTCCAATTGACCCGATAGCACAAGCAAATCAATCCCCCCATGTGAAAAAGATATGCCTTTTTCATTTAACTCGTTGCTCAATTGAGTTGCTACTGATTCATTTTCTTCAAATATGATGTCGAATGGCATTTGCGAACGGGTTTCATGTTCAGTAGCATAATAGAAAGAGTACGCTCCAGAAAGCATCGTCAATGTCATGGCTGAAAGGATAGTGATGAGTGTTAACGAATTAGCGTTCTCTTTTAATCGATGCATTAATGGAGCAATCGACAAACTATTGGATAAACCTAGATGACCTGCTTTTCGATTACGAATTTGATAAAATAACCAACCAATAGTTACCCGGAAAATGAGATACGTTCCTATCCCTATAGAAGCTAACACAGCCAGTATATTGAAAAGAAATAAATCATTTATCATATTATTCGAAATGATATATCCTAAGCAGATCAAGATTACACTAAGAAGGGCCAAAAAGGCTTCAGTTTTTGCTTTTGGTTTTTTAGGCTGTTCTCCAGTTTTTTCTGTATTAAATAAGGACAATAAGGTGTTCCGATACACTGTAGTAATCATTTGGATGGTAGTAAAGATAAGAAGCCCGAAAAACACAAAAATTGTTTGAATGACGGCAACCATTGAAAATGAAATATTGATTATCATTTCGTACCCGATTAATTTCATGAGCAGTAATAAGAAAATACGTGATACTAACATTCCGATAGCAATTCCGACAACAAGTGCTCCGATGCCAAGAAGTAAATTCTCAAAAACTAATAGTCGTGCAATTATACTTTTTTTCAATCCAATTAATTGATAGAGTCCGATTTCTCGGCTCCTTTTTTTTAGAAAAATCGAATTGGCGTAGACTACAAATATGCCAATAATAAAAATTAATAGAATTCCTGCTGCTAGAAACGCTGTACTCATTTGGTCGCTCTGTGTAGAGACGACTGGGTCATGCTGCAAAGTAGCAAAAACGAAGTACAGCACAACACTGAAAATGAGAGCAAAAAAGTATAAGTAATAATGTTTGATGTTTTTGCGCATGCTACGGAAGACGAGATCAAAGAACGTCAACGTTTTCACCTCCAAGCACAGCTTGAATATTTAAAACTTCCTGGAAAAAGGCTTGTCTCGTTTTATCTCCTTTATAGATCTCTGTATAAATTTTACCATCTTTCAGGAAAATAACACGGCTGCAGTAACTTGAGGCGAGTGGATCATGGGTTACCATCATGATTGTTACTTTTCTTTTCTCGTTAATATTTGTTATGGTCCTAAGCAACGAGGAAGCTGATTTGGAATCCAGCGCTCCAGTCGGTTCATCTGCAAAGACCATAGAAGGCTGATTAATCAATGCACGGGCTGCAGAAGTACGTTGCTTTTGTCCTCCTGAAAGTTCATGCGGGTATTTATCAATTAAATCGGAGATCCCTAGGATATCGGCAATGGTACGAAATTCTGTTTCTGCCGACTTTTTGTTTATTTTCCCAAGTGATAATGGTAACAAGATGTTCTCCTTAGCGGTTAATGTATCAAGAAGATTGTAGTCCTGGAAGATAAATCCCAGCTGATTTCTCCGGAAATCGGCCATAGCAGCATCTTTCATCTGAGAGATATCTGATCCACTGATCAGGACTGTTCCTTCCGTAGACCGGTCGATTGTCGCAAGAATATTGAGCAACGTTGTTTTACCAGCACCTGAAGCGCCCATGATTCCAACAAATTCACCTTCTTCTACACGTAAATCAATTCCTTTTAGTACTTGTTGAACATTTCCTTTCGAACCGAACGATTTTCGAATATTTTGGGCATATAATACTGTTTTTTTGGTTGATTCATCAATGATTTTTGAATTCCTTTTTAAAAGTGTCATGTGTTTAAACTCCCTTTCTTCTTATATCTTTAATACTACGGTCTAAAAATTCGACAGTCGTTTGATTTATATGACAAAAAGAGAGTATAAGATGACAATATTGTTATCTACGGATTTGATCAAAATCGTTTTCTAATGAGAAATTCATCTTTAAAATCGTACCATTATCTTTTTTTGAGATCGCTGAAAGCTGAATACCAATTTGATTAGATACTTTTTTTGCTAAATATAGGCCAAGACCAGTTGCACTATTGCTTAATCTTCCCATACCGCCTGTAAAACCTTTATCAAAAATACGGGGCAAATCATGATCTGGAATGCCTGGTCCTTCATCTTCTATAGACAAAATACAATGTCCGGTTGCTTCTGTATGTGCCGTAATATAGATTATTCCATCTCTAGGACTATATTTAATGGCATTCGATAAAATCTGTCGAACAATAAAACGACACCACTTTTTGTCTGTTACTATGACCGTTTCCAATCCTTCCGTTTCTATGGCCAGGTTCTTTTCCCGACACCAAGACATCAGTTCACGTATTTCAACAGATACGATGTCTTGAACCAGCACTTCGTCCAACACATAATCTGATTCTAGTGAAGGCAGTCGTGATATGTATAATTGCTGGTCAATCAATAAAAAGATACGTAACCATTCTGCTTCGATTTTGAATATAGATGGACTAGATTTGTTAGCATCAATCATGAGTTTCATTGCAGTAAGCGGAGCTTTTGCTTCGTGGACCCAGGCAGCAATATAATCATCTTGAATAATCGTGTTTTGTCGATCTTTATTTAATTGATTAGAGAAAGAAATCCCTGCACTTTGCAATACTCTATTTATACGTTCATCACGTTCAAATAATGGTTCTGGTAATGCCTCATGCCAATCGGTTTCTAGTTTTTCTTCTAATATTTCTAACTGACGTATATATGCTGTCTCTCGGTAATACCGCCAACAAATAAATACGGTAAAGAAAGTTAGCAATAATACATTTACGTACATCAGCGAATTAATCTGGACATTAATCCCTCGATCAAGCCATAGAAGTAAGTCTGTTGAAAAAAGGGATAGGAAAAAAAACAAAATCCAACTTTTCACATCTTTTAAATAACTAAGAAACATAAAACCCCTCCCTCATAAAGTAACAGCTACGTAGCCTAAACCTTTTTTGGTAAGGATTGCTTCCTGCAAACCTAAATTTTCTAATTTATGGCGGAGTCGTGTGATATTCACAGTTAATGTATTATCATTTACAAAGCGCTCATCGTCCCATAAACTCCGAATTAATTCATCGCGAGAAACAATCTTATTATTGGCTTTTACCAATACAATCAAAATAAAAAATTCATTTTTTGTCAATTCTGTTTCTATTTCATTCATGCGAATTATTCCCCGCTTTAAATCAATTAATGCTCCGTTCCATTCCATGAAATCAGGAGATTTTTCTCCGTAAGCATACACTCTTCTCAATGTAGCCTGAACTTTTGCAAGCAGGACATCTGAATGAAAAGGTTTTGGTATGTAATCGTCTGCGCCCATATGCATTGCCATGACCATATCCATTGGGTGATCACGTGATGATAGGAAAATGATTGGAACTTTCGAAATCAATCGAATTTCACGACACCAATGAAAACCATCATATATCGGTAATTGTATATCCATAATGATTAAATGTGGCTCGTCGGACTTAAAATGTTCTAAAACGTCTTTGAAATTTAGTGGTCCTGAAACTTGCATCCCCCATTTAGTCAATGTTTCTTTTAATGAATTAAAAATGGCTAAATCGTCCTCTACGATGAAAATTTTCATTTCCATTTTTACGCTTCCTTTCTTTTTTAATTTTTACAAGCTATTTAACATAGCATTTAAAAAATAAAAAGCTACTGAAAATTACAATCGATATATTGAAAATCAAGAAATTTTATTCTTTCTATATATATTTGAAATGTTTGTCTATTTATTTCTAGTATAGATACTCTACCAAGAAAAAATAATTATGTCGTTCGAATTACATTACAAATTGGTTTTCTGAAGTGACATTTTTGTCACTTTGGACAACTAATGTATTTTTATAGTGTGAACGTGTTCGATGCTCTAAGTTAGACTTCCCGTTACTTTTTTTCGTTTAATGAGTCGTTCACCTTTCCCTGTAATCGTGTATTCAATTTCGTTCGAACCAAAATTATAGACTTATTTTTAGTGTAATCCTTTTTTATAAAATATTAAAAAAGAGGGAATTAAGTAATGAAAAACAAATTAGTATAGAGGAAATTGAAAAGCTCAAATTTCACAATCGTACGTTACTGACTCTATTCGGAAATTTAAATCCAGATGCACTCGAAAATACGACGATACACGAAGCGGTCATCCTGTTTGATCTCTCAAAGAATGACTTACGCGAGTTAAAAGACTTGATCATACATTATGATCGAAATCGCTTTGTTTTTGAACAAAAAGCACTGATGATTAATCCCGTTCTCAGCACAGATAACTTGCTTTTTCTAGTAAAATCTTTTGTTAACTCAGAGATGCTTACCACTATCGGTAATACCATCTTAACTGACTATGAAGTGAAGGCGAACTGACGTACATCCATAAAAATGAGAACTACGATGAAATGAGGAATTCCTTTCTATGAAATTTTTACCCCCGAAACCCTTTTATTACGAAGGCGGCGAACGAGCTGTTCTGCTTTTACACTCTTTCACCAGCAATCCGAATGATATGAAAAAGCTTGGCCGCTATTTGCAACAAAATCAGTATTCCTGCTACGCTCCGATACTGAGTGGACACGGTTTATCGGCAGAAGAACTTCTGAACTACGGACCAGCCGACTGGTGGCAAGATGTTCTCGACGGTTATCAGCTGTTGAAAGACAAAGAATTTAAACATATAGCGGTCGTCGGTCTCTCACTGGGTGGTGTTCTTGCTTTAAAAACGGCACAGGAGTTGCAGATAAAAGGTGTTGTCACTCTGTCCGTACCGATGGATAAAGAAGCAGCCGTCCTAAAGAAACGAATCGTTTATTACGCCAAGCGCTATAAACAGATCGAAGGAAAAGAGGACCCACAGATTGCCTCTGAAATGGCTGAACTGGATCTCCTGCCTTTTGAATCGCTGACCGACTTCGAACAACTCATTAACCGGACGCGAGACCATTTAGCCTCCGTAGTATCTCCTGTTTGCGTGATGTACGGGGAAATGGATGATTCCTCATACAAGACGAGTGCCGAAACGATTTTCGAAAGCGTAGCTTCGGATCAAAAGACGATAAAAGGATATGCGAATTCAAAACATTTAATGACGTTAGGAAAAGACATGAACGCAGTCAATCAAGACATTCTTGCGTTTTTAAATAAACTGAACTGGTAAAACGTTTACCCACTCTAAAGGCAGCCCGGACTTTGCGGGTTGCCTCTTTTCATACTGCTGCATTAATCCAATCCATATCAGGCATTAGACAAATGAACTGCCTGCAATCAGAAACCAATCAAAACGATTGACGTACCAAAATTTAGATGATATATTTATCTCGAATTAAAGATATATGAACTGAAGATAAAAAGAGGTGAACGAAATGGAACAGCCGAATCCGAACCTAAAAGCATTGACTGTCATGGTACGTGCAGTCGACGCGCTTCATGAAGTCATTAAACAGGATGTTGCGAAGTCCGGACTAAATCCGACAGATTTTTCCGTACTCGAGTTGCTGTATCACAAAGGAAGGCAGCCAATTCAACTAATCGGGAAAAAAGTATTGATTACGAGCGGCAGCATCACCTATGTCATCGATAAGCTCGAAAAAAAAAATTACGTCGCCCGCAAAGCATGTCCGGAGGATCGGCGTGTGACATTTGCGGAACTCACCACAGAAGGTCAAAGCTTAATGGATACGATTTTTCCGGAACATGAAAAAGCAATTAATCAGGTTTTCCAAGGTATTGATCCATCGGAAATCGAATCGTTTATTAAGACCGCTAAAAAAATAGGCTATCAGGCACAAAACCATTAAAAAATTTTAACGATATATCTCGAATTCGAGATAAAAAAAGACTAAGGGAGAGATTTATATGAACGAATTAAAAGGAATCCACCACGTAACAGCCATCACGAGCAGTGCAGAGAAAAATTATGCATTCTTCACAAACGTATTAGGCATGCGTTTAGTCAAGAAAACAGTTAATCAGGATGACATTCAGACGTACCATTTATTCTTCGCCGACGACAAAGGATCCGCCGGTACCGATATGACATTCTTTGATTTCCCGGGCATCCCGAGAGGAACCCACGGCACAAACGAAATCTACAAAACCGCTTTCCGCGTGCCGACGGACGAAGCACTTGCCTACTGGATCAAACGTTTTGACAAATATGACGTTAAGCATCGCGGCATTAAAGAACAATTCGGTAAAAAGACCCTCTCGTTCGTTGATTTTGATGATCAACAGTACATGCTGATTTCGGATGAACACAACGAAGGCATTGCATCCGGCATTCCGTGGCAAAACGGTCCGGTTCCATTAGAATTTGCGATCACCGGCTTAGGTCCGATTCACATCCGGATTGCCGAATTTGACCGGTTAAAAGAAGTGTTGGAAAAAGCGATGCTGATGCGGGAAATCGATAAAGCCGGATCCCTGCATCTGTTTGAAATGGGCGAAGGCGGAAACGGCGCGCAAGTCATCGTCGAACATAACCTCCTCCTTCCAAGTGGACAGCAAGGATTTGGTACCGTTCACCATGTTGCGTTCCGAGTCGAAGATACAGCTGCTTTAAATGAATGGATCAGCCGCATGCAAAACTTACGATTCAACACATCCGGCTACGTGGACCGCTTCTTCTTCGAGTCGTTGTATGCACGCGTCGCCCAAGGTATTCTGTTCGAATGGGCAACGGATGGTCCCGGCTTCCTGGGCGATGAACCGTATGAAACAGTCGGAGAGAAATTGTCCTTGCCACCGTTCCTCGAGTCGCAACGCCAGCAAATCGAACAAACGGTCCGTCCGATTGATACCGTCCGCAGCACGCGGACCATCGAAAAAGAATACCTATAAAACGGAGGAATTCACTTGAGTCTATTCAGTAAATTATTTGGTTCAAAGGAAACACCACAACAAGAGGAGGAAACGAACATGGCAAAGTTAAACATTGGAATCATTTTGGGATCAACACGTGAAGGCCGCTTAAGCCCACAAGTCGGAAATTGGGTGAAAGAGCTCGCGGACAAACGCGGAGATGCCAACTATACAATCATTGACATCGCCGATTACAAATTACCGTTGCTCGGTGAAAAAGACGGCGATGCATCCGGTGCAGCTGCCTGGTCTGAAGCGATTGCCGCTCAGGATGGATTTGTGTTCATCACACAGGAATACAACCACTCGATTTCCGCGTCCTTAAAAAATGCTCTCGATTACCTTCGTGTTGAGTGGAATAACAAAGCAGCCGGTATCGTCTCGTATGGTTCAGTCGGCGGTGCCCGGGCAGCAGAACATTTACGCGGGATTTTGGGCGAATTGTTGATTGCAGACGTCCGCGTCCACCCTGCCCTCTCGCTGTTCACTGACTTTGAGAATGGAGCTGTATTAAAAGCAGCACCCGTTCAGGCAGATTCCGTCAACCAAATGCTCGACCAGGTCATTCCTTGGGCCGGTGCTTTAAAAACGATCCGCTGATTATTCCATTTCCCTTAAAAAACGTTTGAAATAGAGATTAAAAATGAGAGAACTCCTTCATTGGGGAGTTCTCTCATTGGTTTTATTCGTTATCTTCCGTCCACGTATCAACATACGAAACGACGTACTCTTTTTTCGTTTGACTGTACTTTGTCTCGAAGTAATACAGGACATTCTCTTTCTGATTCAAAATGGAATACGAGTACGTCTTGTACGCCTTTGGAAAAACAGGTTGTTGTTTACCGGATTGCTTCCCGACTTTCGAATAGTCGATATACGAGACTCTTTCATGTTTCCCGATTCCTGTTCCCGTCATCACCGCATCCAACTGTTTTTTCGTCATGCCTTTTTTAATCTTTTGATCGTTATAGACACGTTTGGAATTGACAGCGGATGAGTCAAACCAATGTTTTTCAACGAGCTTTAACTGCTTACTTTGCTCTTTCGACTTAAATACAAGCAACATGCGAACGGTTTGGAACGTCATTTCATCCGGATTGTCCGATTCATTCGGTACCTTTGAATCTGGGTAAAGATAAAATTCATACTTCAAATATTTTAGCTTCCCGCTTTTATCGTATGTATTGGAATCGTTCAATTCACCACTGCATAAAAGATTAACTTTCACCTCATCCTCCGAGCGGTCACACAGATGTTTTTTATAGTTCTTGCCATACATGACTTCCGCAACACTCGTCATCGAGGCATTCAATTTCAGCTTTTTAAAGATATCGTGCTGCGTTTCTTTTTTAGTTTTTGCCGCGACTTCATTTGGTGGATAACTTGTCAATAACAGACATAACGATACAGATAACACAGTCAATACTTTAACTACGTTTCTCATGTTAAAAACCTCCTTTACTTTGCTGTGCACACCTCTAGCTTATTGCTTCACGCTGATAAAAAAGTCCATGAACGTAACGAGTAACCCAACAAACGATACTGTCATTCCAATTTTAATACCCAACACGTCATTTAATCCTATCGAGCTAAAGCCGACCATCAGCGCAATTCCA
Organism: Exiguobacterium sp. s166; assembly: GCF_018618855.1. Lineage (NCBI taxonomy): Bacteria > Bacillati > Bacillota > Bacilli > Caryophanales > Exiguobacterium > Exiguobacterium sp. s166. The sequence goes on from NZ_JACSMU010000002.1 coordinate 194,484, forward strand.
AACAAAATAATGCTGATTCCCATCAAAATTAATTTCACGTTACTCCATTCCTCTCAAGCTGATTCATGATGCTTTCTGTTCAAAAGTACCAGTCAATTACGAGCTAAGTCATTGAATTGAACAATGTCACTGCCCTTTTTCGCGTAGTATTCAATCATTTCCGGCAGTTTCTTTTTGTCATAACTTGTGATGCCGTCCGTGATCACCGTCACGTCATAATCCAGTTTACGTAAATTAAAGCACGTCGATTTGACGCAAGCCGTCGCATCTCCGCCGGTCAGATAAAAGCCGGTGATGTCATGTTGCGCAATGAATGCTGCGAAATCTTCGCTTGTTAAGGCGTTCCCCTTATATTTTGTAAAAATGTGATCCGACACAATCTTTAAATCAGGTGCCAACTCGGCACCGCGTGTTCCGGTTTTAAACGTTCTGGTTCCAGCCGATAAATTCTCATGCCGGATATAGACCACATGCATGTTTTGTTCGACTGCCCAGTCAATCGACTGATTAATGGTCCCGATGACTTCTTTGTAGTTTTTTGTCATGTCATTTTGAATATCGATGACGACTAAAGCTTTTTTGGACATGTGAGTTCCTCCTGATGAATAAACGGATTTTTCGTTCTGATGAATGTTTCCGGTTCCAATCGAATAACGTACACTTGAGATAAGAAACAAATTAAAGGAGGCATGCCCCGTGAAAGAAAAATACTATTTTGACGTCTTTCCTGAACTGACGAGCGAACGGCTCCTGTTAAGGGAAATCCGGTTAAGCGAAGCAAACCAAATGATTGAGATTACGGCCTATGACGGGCAACAGGCAGAAAATAGTCGCGACGTCGTCCGGATTTTGAGTCAAATTGCTCTTGATTACCTCAACGGGGATGGCATCACGTGGGGACTGTATTTAAAGTCGACCGGCGAATTCATCGGCAATTGTTGTTTTTGCAGAGGCTACCAAAACAACATCGCCGAGATTGGTTATGTACTCAAAGCGGACTTTCGGGGCCACGGCTACATGACGGAAGCCGTCAAAACAGTTACCCGCTTTGGACTGCAGGACATGAAGGTCAGACAGGTCTGTGCCTATACCGCACCTGATAACCGTGCCTCACAGTCCGTTCTCTTAACAGCCGGGTTCACGACAGGGATTTGCGACCAAGACAGTCATCAGTTCATCTGCCAGTAATATTATTCGTACTTCGTCCCATCATTTCGCTTTAAAATTATAAAGCGGCTTGATGACTTTTAATAACTCGACCGTGTCCTCTGTGTTTCGGATGATTTCTTCCATCGGTTTGTAGACAAACGGTGACTCATCGCGCGTCGATTCGACGACCGAACTCGACCAGACCTCCTGCATCGTCTCCTCAAATTCCTTCAAGTCCACTGATTTGAAGGCTTTTGAGCGGGACATGATACGTCCTGCTCCGTGTGGCGCCGAATAGTTCCAGTCCGGATTGCCTTTTCCTTTGACAATCAGTGAACCGTCGCGCATGTTCATCGGAATGATGGCGACTTCACCGGCTTGCGCTGAAATCGCACCTTTCCGGAGAATCATCTGCTCGAGATCGATGTAGTTATGGATCGTATCGAACTGTTCCGTGACCGACCAGCCCATCGCTTCAACAATGACGTCGGTCATCGCTTGACGGTTCAGTGCCGCGTAGCGTTGGGCGATTTTTAAGTCATGCAGGTAGTTGTCCATATCGGAACCGGACACGTACGCCAAATCTTTATTTGTTTCATTGAACTGACTCTTCAACTCGACCAAAGTCGATTGGATGTCTTGTTCACGTCCCTGTTCTTTCAGCGATGCGACGATTGTTTCTGTATCGACAGTGAATTGTGAGCTTTCCGCCAGCTTTTGATAATGCTCGGCAATCGTTTTCCCGAGGTTCCGGCTGCCGGAATGAATGACGAGATACAGATTGTTTTCCTCGTCCGTATTCAGCTCGATAAAGTGATTTCCTCCGCCTAACGTGCCGATCGATAACCGGGCGCGTGTTTCGTTAAACGGTGCCAATACTTGATCAAATGGAATCTGTTCCGACAAGCGGTGCGGCTGATTACGGACCGACATGCCACTCGGCACCAGTTCCTGAATCGTCGCATCCAGTTTGTCATAGTCGATGCCGGCTGTGTCGTTTCGTGTAATCTGTGTACATAACATCCCGCAACCGATATCCACACCGACGAGATTCGGGACAACTTTATCGTGAATCCGCATCGTTGTTCCAATGACCGACCCCTTGCCGGCGTGACAATCGGGCATAATCCGGACATTCCCGTCGACGGCAATATTTTCATTCAGCATGCCTGTCACCTGCTCAATCGTCATGTCATCGACGTTGTGGGTAAAAATCTTCGCTTCACCGTATTTTCCGCGAATCGTCTTCATATCGTCATCCCCCTATGTATTCCTTTTTAATTATCCTACAAAATTCCTTTTTTAACAATTTATTCTCGTTCGTGAACAATCTTCAGGAACTGTTGCATCAGTGCCGACTGACCATCTTCCGTCAACCAGACAATAGCCGTCGTACTCGTCGCGTCCGGTAACCGTTCTTGAACCAGTCCTGTCATATCAAGCTCGCGAAGTGTACTTTCCGGCAACAGCGTCACCGCCTGCCCGCAACGAACAAGTCCAATCAAGGTCAAGACGTCGGAACAGGTTTCCTGCGAGACGACTCCGAACTGCTGGCTGAGCGTCTGAAAGACACCAAGTCCTTCCTGACTCGGAATGATGATGTCGGCGTCCGCAAATTCCGGATGACGAACTTGATAAAACGGTTCTTCCTCCATCCATTCGATCGTGACGCCTTGTGCATCGATCGGCAGTCGGACAAGTGCCACGTCAATCGCATGATCCTTCAGACGGTCAATTAATACACCCGACTCTCCCTGATGAATTTGAAGCGTAATCCGGGGATGCCGTCGTTTCATCTCTTGAACCCAGCCAGTCAGTCGACCGGCAGACAACGTATTGACACCAATCCGTAAAATCCCGGCTCGTCCTTCCTTAATGTCACTGACTTCAATCCGGGTTTCCGCTTCGTAACGCAACAAGGAGACGGCCCGTTCATACAGCCGCTCGCCGCTTGCCGTGATCCGGATGCCGCGCCCTGCCCGTTCGATCAACCGCACCCCAAGCAACTCTTCCATTTTCCGAATCTGTTGCGTCAAAGCGGGTTGGGCCATCCGCAAACGTTCTGCCGCCCGCGTGACCGATTGTTCTTCGACAACTGCACAAAAATACCGATATTGGCGTAAATCCATCTTCATCATCTCTTTCATATGTTTTCAGTCATAAATATGTATGAATCATAACATCAATCATATGATATGATGCTGAAATCAGCGATTTTCAAAGGAGACGATTTTTGTGAAACGTACGACGTCCACGGTCCAGTGGATCATTTTTTTATTAGCCAACACGATTGCCTTGCCAATCGTCGTCGCGAGCCTGTTTGACCTCTCAAGCGTCGAGACGGCCGCACTTGTTCAACGATCCTTCTTTGTTGGAGGAATCGCCTGTTTCCTTCACGGAACGTTTGGTCACCGGTTACCGATCGTATCCGGTCCGGCCGGTTCATGGGTCAGTATCTTTGTTGTCATCGCCGCGTTGCCGGTCGATTCAAAGACCGCCTTCACGATTGCGATGGCCGCGGTCGTCATTGCCGGCGTTGTCTTGATTTTCCTCGGGTTGACGGGATGGACCCGCTTTTTATTACCGGTCTTTACGCCGCTCGTCAGCGGAACGTTTTTGCTTTTATTATGTATTCAACTGACCGGCGTCATGCTCGGTGCCGTTCTCGCCGTTGAAGCAACACGCTTCGCCGGAATGCTGACGTTCCTGCTTGTGCTCGGACTCAGCCAGTTTGGTCCGACACGTCTCCGGCCATTCGCCTTGATGATCGGAATTGTCGTCGGCTGGTTGGTCAGCCGTCCGTCGTTGCCGGCAGCGTCCGGTATCTTCGCCGTTCCGACGGCTTTACCGTTCGGGATGCCGCAATTTGACGGCAGTGCTTTTTTGGTTGCGATTCCATTTGCGATTCTTTTAATCGTCAACCTGATTGCTGCGCTCAGCGCCGTCGAAGCGACGATTCAGAAAAAAGGGGCCTTGAATCAGGGGCTGACGGTGGAAGGGATCATTCACTTGATTGCGGCGACGTTCTCGACGCTCGTCCCGGTTCCATTGCCGATTACGAGTGGTTTCATCGCTCAGACGGGAAGTAAGGAACGCCGACCGTTTTTGATTGCCTCCCTTGTCATTGCCCTGATCGGCTTTTTCCCGAGTATCATCGGGATTATCGCGACGTTGCCGCGCAGTGTGGCCAGCGCCGCTCTGCTTGCGACGTTACCGCACATGTTCCTGATTGCCTGGCAGTCCGCTGAAAGCAGCATGACGACGAGCCGCCGGAAACATGCTTTTGCGATTTGTGCCGTCATCGGAATCAGTATTTTGTTACAATCAACGGTCCTGGCGGAAATCCTGCCGTTGACGTTACGTCCGTTCTTCAGTAACGGCTTATTGATCGGCACGATGCTTGTGCTCGGTTTTGAAGTCATCGAACGTTTCCGTTCACGACGTGATGCTAAATCGGAACGGCTTGCCAGTTGATCTGTATCTCAAAGTAAAATCCCCACTTTCTCGCAAAATGCGACAAAGTGGGGATTTTTTCTTCCTGATCATTTCAGAACACGGTAATTTATTTTTTCAGACACGATCTATCTCTTTTAGCACCGGCTTTTTCACGTGACTCCTACGGGAAAGAGCGCTTGCTTTTTGCGCTGTCAGAGACAAACCAGCCTGAGGAAAGCACGGGAAAATAAGACGAGTTTCACTTAACTTAACTTCACCGTACCTCACGCCACCATCTGCGGGTCTCACTTGCAGCGGTGACACTTTCGCCGATCATCGGTGTTACGACCGGCACGTCGTGTTTTTTCGCTTCCTTCAACACCCGTTCGACCGGTTCGAACCACGGGTGGAACGCCAGCGTAAAGGCCGACCAGTGAACAGGAATCATCACGTCTCCCTTAACGTCGAGATGCGCAGCAAGTGTCTGCTCCGGCAACATATGTGAGTTCGACCAACGGGTATCGTATTGCCCGCATTCCATGATCGTTAAGTCAAACGGACCATATTGTTCTCCGATTGCCTTGAAATGGGGCCCGTAACCGCTGTCTCCGCTGAAAAAGACTTTCTTCGACCCTTCAAGCACCCATGATGCCCAAAGTGTCGAAAATTGATCGAGACCGTTTCGTCCCGAATAGTGCCGGGCCGGTGTTGCCGTTAAGCGAAGACCGTTCATCTCAATGGATTCATGCCAATCGAGTTCGGTAATCCGGTCCGGATCCACACCCCATCCTTTTAAACGGCTTGCGACACCAAGCGGGACGATAAATTGCCCGACCCGGTCTTTTAACGCCAGGACCGAATGATAGTCCAAGTGGTCATAATGGTCATGCGAATAGATGACGAGATCGATCGGCGGTAAGGCATCGAGATCGACCGGAGCCGTCGTCTGGAACCGTCCGCCTCCGAATTTCGGGAACGGTGACGGGGCGCGACCGAGCATCGGATCAAAGAAAATCGTCTGCTGATCGAGCTCCAGTAAAAAGGCCGAGTGACCAAACCACGTCACGCGCGGTTCGGTTCCGTCCGTCCGGCGTTCAAACGGAACGACCGGCAACGGTTTGACCGGTTTTAACAACGGCAATTCCCGTCCGTAATCTTTTAAAATACTTTTCATCGTCTCCCATTCCATTTTTAATTGGAACGGCAGTTCATTTTGAAATTTTCCGTTCGAAAACTGAGTCGAACGGGCATAACGCTGTTGATCTGTTTTCGATGGTCGGCGGCCGAACAACGGATAACGGGTCATGAAGACCGCTCCGAGAACGCCGAGACCGGCTAGTGCTGCTACTGTTTTTTTCATTTTTCTTCACCTCTTTGATACGTTCAGTATAGCACCGGTGATTTTCAAAACGGTAATGAACAAACTTCACTTTCACAAAAAAGGACGCAAAGCTGAAAAACTCAGCTTCACGTCCAGTTCGATTAATCTACATCGTCAGCCTTCCATTTTGAACGGTCACTCTTGTCATGATCATCTGTACGATCTGATTCATAATCATTGATGCCCGGATTTGCGACTTTCCCGCCGTGACGGTCGTTCTCATCGTTAGAATGATCATGTAAATGGTCGTGATCATGGTCGTGATTGTGATCATGTGTATGGTCATGTTCATCGTGCCGGTCTTTTGCGAACAATGCGATTCCTCCCCGCTCGACTTCTTGGTAATGGCGTTCCGCTTCATCATCGGAATGACCGACCCGCTTTAGTGTTTCCCGAAGCGGCGGCTCATGGCTGAACTTCGATTTGACTTGATCGATCCAGGACGCACCAGATGTCTCATCTGTTGCATCGTCCCGTCCCACTACTGAAAAATCAGAATCCTTATGTCCTTGCTGTTTTAGTGCTTGCATTTTTTGATGTAAACTCGATTCATCATGAAAAATACCAACAAATTTTTTCGCCATCGTCAACACCATTCCTCTCACAGAGATATGAATTCACAGACCTCCATTTTTACCCTTCTTTTTGCATCTCCAAACGAAAAAAACGTATCTTCCAGTGAACCGGAAGATACGTTTTAACAGATTAGTCTTTGAGTAATTGTGGTGAGTCGACGAGTGTGATGACACCGTCGTTTTTCTGAACGAATCGTTCGTAGACGAAATCGTTGGCAAACAAGAGAACCGGGTTTTCCCAACGGTCATAGACAAGCACCGTCCGCGAATCCGTCAACTTCTTGACTTCACTGATTTCCGTTACCTTGACCCATTTCGCAACTTGGAAGTTTGCCGCATCTTTTAAGATGTCTACGCCGTATTCCCCTTTGAGACGGTGTTCGAAGACTTCGAATTGAAGTTGTCCGATCGCGCCGAGGATGATTTCGTTGTATTCCGTCTTATAGACTTGAATGGCTCCTTCTTGTGCGAGCTGTTCGACACCTTTTTGGAACTGTTTGGACTTTAGTGCGTTTTTCGTAAAGACTTTCAGGAACAGTTCCGGTGCGAACGTCGGCAAGGCCTCGTACTGCAGGCTCGGATCACCGTTCGTAATCGTATCACCGATTTGATAGTTACCGGAATCGTACAATCCGATGACATCGCCGGCAAACGCTTCGTTGACCGTTTCCCGCTCATCCGCCATAAACTGTGTCGATTGCGACAGCTTCATCTTTTTGCCGGTCCGCGTCAGGACGACTTCCATCCCGCGGTCGAATTTTCCGGTACAAATCCGGACGAAGGCGATCCGGTCACGGTGGTTCGGGTTCATGTTCGCTTGGATCTTGAAGACGAAACCACTGAAGAACTCTTGTGCCGGCTCGATTTGTCCTTTGTTCGACTCACGTGGTGTCGGTGACGGGGACAAGTTGAGGTAATGCTCAAGCAATGGTGTGATTCCGAAGTCGACTAAGGCAGAACCGAAGAATACCGGTGTCAATTCACCTTTTGCAATCAGTTCTTCATTGTACTCATTTCCCGCTCCGTCGAGTAAATCGACTTCATCCACTAACGTATCGTACATTTCATTGTTGATCGTCGATGCCAACTGATCGTTTGCCAGTCCTTCTTCACCGAGATCAATCGTCAGACGGTCGTTCTTGAAGCAGTGGAACTTCTCGTTGACACGGTCATAGACACCCTCGAACTGTTGTCCGGATCCCGCAGGCCATGTGACGGCAACCGATGGAATGCCGAGGACTTCTTCGAGTTCTTCCATTAATTCAAGCGGATCACGTGCTTGACGGTCCATCTTGTTGATAAACGTAAAGATCGGAATTCCGCGCATCCGGCAGACTTGGAACAGTTTTTTCGTTTGAGACTCAATCCCTTTCGCGGCATCGATGACCATGATCGCCGAGTCGACGGCTGTCAGGATCCGGTACGTATCTTCCCCGAAATCGGAGTGACCCGGTGTATCCATGATCGAGACGATTTTTTTATCGTATTCGAACTGCATGACCGAGGACGTAACGGAGATTCCCCGTTGTTTTTCGATCTCCATCCAGTCGGATTTCGCAAATTTCGAGTTTTTCCGTGCCTTGACGGATCCGGCTTCGCGGATGGCTCCACCGTGGAGCAAGAATTTTTCAGTTAATGTCGTTTTCCCGGCATCCGGGTGGGAGATGATGCCGAAGATCCGGCGTTTCTCGACTTCGGTTTGAAGTAGTTTTGTCATGTATATTAATTCCTTTCACCTATATATTCAACCTCGATACAGATACTTTTTCGCAACTAGTCTATCATACCGAATTTTCGCAGTCTCGTCCATTTCACTTTGTTGACTTAATTTTCAGATTTCATATTGACAATCCTGCCTCATGTTCTATACGATGACGAGGAAGTTACTATTACAAAAAGGAGGAGACGTACAATGTCACAATCATTTAATCAGCAACCATCGATTCACGTATTGGCTACAACTGTACGTCACCCAATCGTTTAATTTCTAATTAAGCAGGGTGTACGTATGCGTATACGTACATGCTGCCCTCTTATATCAGGACGGGTATGCCCATATTTGTGCGTATCCGTCTTTTTCATGGTCTAAAAACGGAAATATAAGGGGTTTTGTTTATGTTTACTGCACTAAAACAGCTTGACCGTAACATTTGGATCCGGTTCGTCGGGGAAACGATTACCGGAGTCATGATGTTCATGATTGCACCATTTCTTGTTCTTTATTATTCGGAACAGCTCGATTCGTATTTTTTAGTCGGTCTCATCATGGCGACCGGCCCAATCACGTCCCTGTTCGGTTCGTTCCTTGGCGGCTATCTCGCCGACCTGTACGGACGTAAACCGCTGATGGTCATTTCGATCGTCGGCGATGTCATCGCGTTGATCGGCTTCTCGTTCGCTGATTCATTTTGGCCTTTACTACTGATGAACGCCTTGCTCGGTCTGACGAACTCCTTGTTCCACCCGGCAGCGAGCGCGATGGTCGCCGATGTCACGCCGCCGGAGCGGCTCAACGAATCATTCGGACTACTCCGGATGGGACATAATGTCGGGGCTGCGTTTGGTCCGTTGATCGGAAGTGCTGTTCTGTTCGTCGACCGGTCGCTGATCTTTTATGCCGCTGCCGCCGTCTTTTTCCTGTATGCACTCGTCTTGTTGATCTTCATCCAGGAAACAAAGCCGGATCAGATCGAACACACGCAGGATGAGCCGAAACTCTCAGCCTTCACTGTCCTGCGCAAAGATCATGTTTTCGTGATTTTCATCGCCGCCGGTGTCTTCATCTCGATGGGCTTCGCTCTCGTCGAAAGCATGTTGCCGGTTTTCCTGAAGGAAGCGTTACCGGGACTGCCGAACGATAAAAATCCGTTCCCGTACCTGATGGGACTGAACGGCATCATGGTCGTCCTGTTCCAGTTCCCGGTCGCTGCCCGCCTGTCCGGTAAAGCATTCGGTAAAGTCATGCTACTCGGGGCGAGCATCTTCGGACTCGGGATGATTTTACTCGCGTTCATTCCGTCTTATCTGTTTTCACTCGGAACCGGCTATATCGTGCTCGTCACGATTTTACTGTTCATCTACGCCCTCTATACACTCGGTGAGATGATCATGTCACCGGTCCAGATGACATTCATCGCATTGATTGCACCGGAACATTTGCGCGGAACGTATAACGGTGCCGCCAGTATCCAGTGGCTAATCGGTGGTGTGACGGCGCCGCTCCTCGGATCCCTGTTCCTTGACTCCGGAAACGGACAATATGCACTTGCCGGTGTCGGACTCGCCTGTTGTCTGTCCGGACTTGTTTATCTCGCGCTTGATCGCTCGATCCAACGCGCGAAACGGTTGTCTCAATCCGCATAAATTAAAGTAGATTTTTTTACTCATTTAATATAGAAACCCCAAACCAGACACTCGTCAAAAGTATCCGGTTTGGGGTTTTCGTATGTATATGATTTGATAAGGAATTTCGTCCTATATGATATTCGAGGAGGAGAAAGGGTATTGATGATTAAATAGTAGTATTTATTTTACAAGTTTTCCGTGGAGATATTTACTCTCCACAGCAGGAATTGAACTCCTTTACAGAATTTAAGGCCAGAAAGCCCACTGCTTCCGTGGTGGGAGTGGGAGTGTCAGGATCGGGACATTAACGTAGGAATCGCGATGCTTCAGTTCCGGGTTAAGGGAGAGACGATGCATATGATTCCCCATAAAAGAGCGCTATCCGTTCGCCAGTGCATCTTCGATTACTATCAACGAGTCGGGATTCGCTGTCAGGTTACGATTTTTACGGAGCAGCCGCTCCAGCTGTTATTAGACTTCGATTCCAATCGGGACGAATTGATTACACCACAACGACGAAGCCATTCTTGTCGCCATATCCGGGCTCATCTTGTCTCTGCCTTGATCACGTTTGATGACTCCTATACGCATGTTTATATGACAAAAGCCCCGTTCACTTCCCTGACACGTTATTGCCTCCTGATCGTTTGACAAAATATGTGGTCTGTTCCTATCTGAGAAAAAATTGATTATACATTCAAAGCATTCCGGAACCCGAAACAGCTCATGTAGGAAATGGCTTCTGCTTCGAATGTTCCAAAAGACAGACTTGATTTTCTAACACCATCAAGATGGCAACACACCGTCCGCAACAAATGGACCAAATATAACGGGCAGAGGTTCTAACGTTCGTTGTACTTCGGCAATGAATCGACTCGAGCCGCTCACGAAAACGATTGGATCGTCTATTGAAATGAGTTCCAGGAAACTTTCAATTTCTTCGTCCCATCCCTCATTCTGAATGCTATGAAAAATTAAGCCCTGTTTTGTGAGTGAATTAAGATCTGACAACATCTTCTTTGAAGACGGTTTTGTTGTCCGGACATGTAAAATCGTCGTTGTCCGTCCACTCATCAGCGCATATTGCGCCTCATCGATGATAGCACCCAGATGATGCCCTTCCGCGACGAGCAGGACACTAAGACGAGACCAGTCACCTTGTTGCTTATATTTGCAAAAATGGCGACACGTCTCGACTAATTGATGATGGACAATCCGCCAGGCTTCAAGCACCGGGTCCGTCGATGACAATCCAAGCTCCACTCTGACCGCCTCGACAATCTCGGTACTGACGATATCCGGATAGGTCAGGATAAAAGATTTGGTTTGCCTGATTTCATTTAATAAGACCATTTTAAACAGTTCACTGGATTCATGTTGATGCGTGACATGTTTTAAAAGTTGAGCCAATCGGAGGATCCGGAGCTCAAAACTTTGCGATGGAAGCTCGAGACTTCCTATTTCCTGCAGTTCTGCGCTATACTTATTTTCCAACTGTTTATAAAAACGGCTGGCAATTCGTAAGCCGTTTTGATCCACTTGTGGTCCGATCGATTGTAATAAATGTAATGCCTGATCAAAATGCATGACATGACCTACCTTTCCTCGTATATTATGCCCGACCTTTTCTTTAAATTCAATCTCTAAAATGCATCTTTAGATATGCACATTCAAACTTGTACTTCCTATTAAACTTCTCTAAGATGTGTAGGTAAGTAGGTGAGGAAAATGCGCATGACACGTTATACGGATTATGCAATCAGATCCCTGTTATTTGCCGGGGCAAACTCTGATCGATTGGTCCGAATTCAGGAAGTAGCGGACTGTTACGACATTTCAAAAAATCATCTGATGAAAGTCGTCTATCGGTTAGGACAAAATGGATTGATTCATTCTGTTCGAGGTCGAGGTGGCGGATTCCGTTTGGCAAGCCCGCCGGATGAAATTTATATCGGTGACGTAGTGCAATTGTTTGAACCAACAACTCACTTTTTAGATCCACTCGAGGGGATGTCCGAGCTCCCTTCTTTAGACCCTGCACGCGACGCTTTTGATGACGCGATTGCTGCGTTTCATCAAGTCTTGAACAGTTACACGATAAATGATTTACTTCATCCAACGAGTTCCACACATCGACAAATCCTTGAAATGATTCCGAGCCGCGACTAATCGTGGGCGGAATCATTTTTTTGTCGACAGACATCCGTGACGTCATCTGAATCCGTGCGTGGTATACTCATATAAGAAAGGAGGGGTACAGATGAACCCTCACGAAGAACTCAACACTTTATATCTCCGTTTAAAAGAGGCAGATCCGTCACTCGAACGTGGTGAATCACTTTGGACCATTTTTGAAGACACGACTGATGCGACACTCCGTCCCCTTGCCTTATGGACGTTTTCTCAAAACCAATTCGATTTGGGTCACTTCCGCTCTTTTTTAGTTTCCTTTTCCCTTTTGATGGATTGGGTCCGAAAAGACGAATTGACATTAACCCCTAAACAGGAACTTGACCTGTACTGGAATTATAAATCCTATTTAATTTATGCAGCCGAACAGGAGGATATGCCTGTTGCCTTGTTAGAAGAAGACTTTGACCGGTTCGTTGATTTTTGTGACACTCACGGCTTTGCCCGGACACGGGATTATATCGGCTTTATGATTTACAGCAAACTCGGTGACGAAGAACAGGCGGACCACTATCTTTCCGAATGGATTGACGCTCCGTCCGATGAATTAAGTGACTGCCCGTCTTGCGAAGGTTTCAGCCGGATGACGTATGCGATTGAACGCGGTTACGAAGACCGGGCCTTGTTACTGTATGCCGCAATCCGCCATGAGCGTGGCTGTTCGCGTATGCCCGATCAAGCCCATCCGTTTATCCTTCCGTTATTCATCAGTCGGAAGAAAGACCGGTTTGATTGGACGGAACGATTGATCCAAGAAGTCAAACGGGTTAAACCGCTCTTTACGGGCGGCGATGAACCGTACCACCTCTATGCCGCAATGTATTACGACGACAAGTACGTCTGGTCGATGGAAGAGAAAAAACAGTTGATTCCATTATTGACGGACCGTGGTTACCTGCAATTCCTGCTCGCCCACTATGCAGCGTCCTACCGTGCTGCGCGTCATGCCGAAGTTGCCTATCTCGGAGTACTGCGCTCCAATATTTACGAAGTCGCCCAGGAACTGGATCGACGGATTGACGGACATTTTTATTTGAATTTCGTCGAACGGGAACTCAAACGGGTCACAGAATTCATCGTTTAATTTTCTTGAGAGGACGTGTCAGAATGTTAGATCATGTACAGTTAGCTGCCCCAAGAAACTCGGAAGAACAGGCTCGGGCTTTTTATGCCGGGCTTTTACATATGAAGGAAGTTGACAAACCGTCCGGTGTCAAAGCAAGCGGTGGTGTCTGGTTTGAATCGCACGCTGCCTTGCTTCACCTCGGTATCGAAGAGCCGTTTCATCCTGCTACAAAAGCGCATCCGGGTCTGACCTTTTCGCATCTGGATGACTTGGCAAACCGGTTACAGACTGACGGATACCCTGTTCAGTTTGATGACCGCCTGGCACCACGCCGACGTTTGTTTACAAATGACCCGTTCGGTAACCGGATTGAATGCATTGAACAGCAAATTCCCGTTATCGTCCCGAAACGGCTGACGAACGGTTCCCACGTTCGTTTGCTCGCACCGGCCTCAAGTCTCGCGACAGTCGAGTCAAATATCCTCGATCAGGCAATTACGGTTTTGGAATCGTTTGGCTTACGGGTTTCGATCAGTCAACATGCCCGGGCCTTGAATCCGTTTGGTTCGAGTGATCCTGCATGCCGCCTGGACGATCTCCACACCGCGTTCGCCGATCCATCGATTGATGCGATTTTATGTGTCCGTGGTGGATTTAGTTCCAATGAATTGCTGGACGGGCTGGACTACGATTTAATCCGGAACAATCCGAAGATTCTCTGCGGTTTTTCCGACATTACGGCGCTTAGTCAGGCACTCCTGACGCAAAGCGGACTCGTTACCTATTCCGGACCGATGTTACGCGCACTCGCCTCCCGCGATGCCTATACGTTACAGTCGTTCGTGAAGTTTTTATTCGAAAGCGGAACGACGCTGATTGAGCCGAGTGTCAATTGGCATGATCAGCACGAAGGAAAAAATGTAACGCTTTCGAATCCGGGACCTGTCGTCCTGTCGTCCGGTTCTGCGACAGGACGTCTGCTTGGCGGAAACCTCTGTACGTTAAATCTGTTACAAGGTACATCGTACTTCCCGGACTTACGTGACAGTATCCTGTTCCTTGAAGATGATTACGAAGTCCATCCGGCGACATTTGCCCGTGATTTTACTTCTTTGATGGCACAGCCCGGGGCAGATCAAATTCGAGGAATCGTCTTTGGTCGTTTTCAGCTCGCAACTCAGATGACAGATGAACACCTGCGTTATCTGGTCAGCCTGTACCCTGCTCTCTCATCGATTCCGGTCATCTCCGGAGCAGACTTCGGTCATACGATGCCGCTCTTCACCTTCCCGATCGGCGGGAAGGTCTCGATGGAAGACGACATGATTTCGATTCAACATTAAAAAAGGGAGGAGTCGCGGCGATCCGCGTCTCCTCCTTCTTTAATAGTCGAGCAATCTCGAAGCATCAATTTGACGCTTCGATCCATCGGCAAACATCTCGAGTGTCGCGAGGATTTTATGGTCCGTCAAGTCGTATCGTACCAATGTAAAGTCCTCGAGCGTCGAAATCGTCTTAAACGTTTTTCCGACCGTGAACGCCCGCTTCCGGCTCGTATCCTGAACCGGAATCGTCACGAATACGACCGTGATGTCCGTTCCGTTCGTATCGTAATAAAATTCGACGACACGACCGTCCGCTGTCTCCGGCAACAGACCTTTTTGAGGTCGTCCGGACTCATCCAATTGTACATAAGGTTGTAACATCGTTCCGCCTCACTTTCTCCGTCATTTATCATAGCATGACAAAAAAAATTATGCTAATGTATAAGTGATGTTGAAAGGGGGATGAGTCACGGATGGCATGGTTCATGAATGGAATTTTGCTCTGGGGCTTTATCATGATCACATTGATGGCGATTGGCGGTTTCTTCATGTTTCGGAAGTTCCTAAAGAAACTTCCGAAAGAAGACGGCAAATCGATGATGGACTGGGAAGATGAATACATCGATCAGACCCGCCATTTATGGACGGATGAAACACTTGATTTATTAAATGCACTGGTTATGCCTGTTCCGGCTGCTTTTCGGGATGTGGCACGCCGAAAGATCGCGGGACGGATCGGTCAGTTCGCACTGGAAGAACGCGCATCTGTAATGACGTCCGAACTGGTCGTCAAAGGCTATATTTCTGCGACACCGAAACGGGATCATAAATTCTTGAAAAAAGCCTTACGCGAACACGCCATCGATTGGCGGGATTACGAACTTTATTTCCAAAACTAAAAGGAAGGACTCTCTCGCGAGAATCCTTCCTTTTAGTTTTGCGGTAAATGTTTGACCGGAACGATTCCCGACTTAACCTGCTTATACTTCAGGTACATCGCAATCCGCCAAGGCACAATCATCCCAAAGGCGACGAGATAAAAAATTCCGCCCGTCTCAAAAATATCAATTTGCCCGCCGATGACAAACTTCGCGACGGTCCGGACAATCAGAATCCCGAACAGGACGATGAAAAAGGCTTTCGACCGTTGCAAATAAATTTGTCCTTCGGCTTCGTAAAAATTAGACGTCTTGATCAAAAAAATACTGAAGATCATCCCGATCAATAACGCTTCTGCCACTTCCGTCCAGGTCAGACGTGATGCCGGATATAAAAACTGCAGCATCCCGGTCGACATGGCGAAGGGCGGGATTAAGATTTTTTTAGCGTTCGTCGGTTTAGCCGAAGCTTTGACACGAATGAAGCTGATCAGTAAACCCATGACGAGCGCAACCCCTGTTGATACCCAAATCATCCCATCACTTCCTTGTTAAAATCCAGTGAATCCTACGATATCACTCATCCATGCAGCAAATGCGCTGAGTCCGTCAAAATACAGGACGATTCCGAACAACATCATCAATGCTCCACCGAATTTTGTCATCTTTAAACTGTATTGAACGAATAATCTCGAACGACCGACGAAAAAGGCCATCAATAAAAATGGAATCGAGAATCCGAGCACATAAAACAGCATATACAACATGCCTTGACTCGGGTTCGTCGCTGCCAGTCCGATGACACCTGCCAAAATCGGACCCGTACATGGTGTCCATCCGGCAGCAAAACCGATTCCGACAAGGATCGTACCGATGTACCCGCCCTTTCGTTCACCTAAATTGAGTTTTTTCTCACGCATCAAGAATGTCGGTTGCCACAATCCAAGCAATACCACACCAAATACGAAAATCACGAGCGCGCCGACCATCCGCAATGTGTCACGGTAGGTAATGAAAACATCCGCTAATAAGGAAGTCGATAGGCCAAGAACAGCAAAGACCATTGCAAATCCAACCAAAAACGCTACTGTATGCAACAGTGACCGTTTTTCTCTGACCCCTTTTTCTTTTAAGTCCGTTACAGAAACACCGGTAATGTATGAGAGGAACACCGGATATAACGGAAGCGTACAAGGTGAGACAAATGACAATAACCCTGCACCAAACGCTAACCAAAGCGAGAGCTCCATTTCAGCAGCTCCTTTCTAATTAAGAAGAAGTTCCTTCTCTATTTTGCCAAACTAATCGACATTTAGCACCTATTATCTTCCGAAAGATTAAAAAGATTCATGACAACTGAAATTACAAAAAAATTACATTTCCTCAAAACAGATGAAATGTCGTTGCACTGCCAGAAACCACTTGCTAGAATATGGATATGACATCAATGTAAGGGAGGATCCTATGACAAGCCAACATCTATTGACTTTAGCAATCGAGGCAAAACGAAGTGAACTGTATCATCAAGCGGATCGGTCTAGTTTCACCTCCCCTCATGTGTTGAAACTGAGTCATGAACTGGATTTATTATTACTGGAATACTCCCGTTTCGTTCAGAAGTACACGTATCCTTCCCGTACGAACGAATCTGTTTTAGGATAAAACATTGTTTTGTTGTCGCAACAACACGACAGTCGTCCATATAGCCTGATGTAAAAGCCGTTGACGTATGGTATTCGTCAGCGGCTTTTTCGTGTTTCTTCTATATAATGCGTTTTTTTGTTTTATGTTTTAAAAAATCTTTAATTCTTTCTTTACTTTCTTCATCCGATTCTTTTTTTGAGTCTTTAGTTAGGTGAATAATTAGAATATTTCCTCTTTACCATGCCTAAAGTCCTACTTCCCCTTTAATTTTCCAAGCATTATGACCTAGACGTGACAAAACATGCATTTTTGCAATCTGTTTGTCATACTAGCCCGGTTTGTAACTTGAATGACTCTGACCTGTAAACGCACAACCCTGAATTGCCGTGTAAAGTAGGAACAGTAAACACAGCATATGTCAGGAGGACATCAATAATGAAAAAAGCAGTTTTCGCTGCAGGTCTTGCAGCAACGGCTCTATCAGTAGGATTCGCCCAAGAGACAGAGGCTGCCTCAGAGACGGTAACAGTAAATACAGCGGTATTAAATGTACGGACAGCACCTACTACGGCATCAGCGGATGTAGGTAACGTATATAAAGGTCAAAAATTAAATGTCGAAGGACGTTCTGGTGCATGGATTCAAACAAACATCAATGGCCAAAAACGTTATGTACACGGTGCTTACACTTCAGCCGGTTCTTCATTCGACTTTAAAAAAGCTACAGTCACTACGGCAGTATTAAACGTTCGTACGCAACCTACTACAAACTCTAAAGACGTTGGCAACTTGTATAAAGGCCAGTCCGTTAACGTAGAAAGCAAAGTCGGTGCTTGGATCAAAACAACAATCGACGGAAAAACTCGTTACGTACACAGCGATTATACAACTTTAGCAGGTTCAACAGCAAAAGCTCCAGCTGTTAAAGCTCCAGCAGCACCTGTTGCTAAAGCAGCTCCAAAAGCAGCAGCTCAACCAGCTGTAGCAACAAAACAAACAACAGCAGCAAAATCAGGTACGAAAGTAACAATGAACGTTACAGCGTACACAACTGATCCATCAAATAACGGTAGCCGCCTTTACAACGGTCGCGCATTGACTGCCAGCGGTTATGATGTTACAAACACGATCACGTACAATGGTATGCGTATCGTTGCAGCATCAGCTCAATACCCAATTGGTACACGCATGCACATCTCTGGTATCGGTGAAGCCATCGTACTTGACCGTGGCGGCGCTATCCAAGGTAACAAACTTGACCTTCTCGTTGGTTCACAACAAGAAGCACTCAACTGGGGACGTCAAAACGTCACTGTTACTGTCTACTAATTTTAAACACAAACAACCTGCCGGGCGAGATCGCCTGGCAGGCTTTTTTATGTCTTACGAAACGGATGAAACGTGTCCGGATTGTAATT
Source organism: Exiguobacterium sp. s166 (assembly GCF_018618855.1). Taxonomy (NCBI): domain Bacteria; kingdom Bacillati; phylum Bacillota; class Bacilli; order Caryophanales; genus Exiguobacterium; species Exiguobacterium sp. s166. The sequence goes on from NZ_JACSMU010000002.1 coordinate 212,890, forward strand.
CATACATTTTTTTATACAATCCGTTCTTTTCAATCAACGTCTGATGATTCCCTTGTTCCACGACTTCCCCTTGGTGCAGGACTAAAATCAAATCCGCATCCTGGATTGTCGACAACCGGTGGGCAATCGCAATCGTCGTTCGCCCTTGTCGCATGCGTTTTAAGGCGACTTGAACTTTTTCTTCCGTTTCCGTATCGATTGAACTTGTCGCTTCGTCGAGAATCAGGACTTTCGGATCCCGCGCCATCGTCCGGGCAAACGAGACCAACTGGCGTTCCCCGGCAGAAAACGTCGCTCCCCGCTCTGCGACCGGACTGTCATATTGCTCGTCCAACTGATTGATGAAGCCATCTGCTTGGACAAAACGGGCTGCTTCCTCGACTTTTTGGAATGGAATCGAGGGATCGAATAACCGGATGTTATCGGCGACACTTCCAGTAAACAGGAATGAATCCTGTAACACCAGTCCGACATGGCGCCGCAGTTCGTCTTCCGGCAATTGTTCGAGCGGTTGCCCGTCAATCAAGATTCGACCCGACTGATAGGAATAAAAACGCATCAGGATATTGATGATCGAACTCTTCCCGCTGCCCGTCTGACCGACCAGGGCAATCGTCTGACCCTTCTTCGCTTCAAACGAAATTCCTTTTAAAACTTCCTTCTCTCCGTCATAACTGAAGCGGACGTTATCAAAGACGATATGTCCTTCTGTAATATCAGCGTCACCCGCAATCGTCTTCGCAGGTTCCGGCTCATCCGTATCGAGTACTTTAAAGACACGGTCCGCCGAGACGACAGCCTGTTGGAATTCAGACAGACGTTGCATGATTTGCTGAACCGGTTGGAAAATCCGCTCCATGTAACTGATAAAGGCATATACGACCCCGACCTGGACCGTTTGTGAAAATGACAGGACACCGAAGTACGTAATCAAGGACGCAATCGTCAGCGCTAACATCAACTCGATGATTGGCCGAAGCAGCCAGCTGTCGAGCTTCAAGTTCTTGTAACGGCCGTTCTGATGGGCGATGTTCGTCTCTTCAAATTCCGCCATCAACCGTTTTTCCTGGCGAAATTGTTGAATGATTGCCATCCCGTTGATCGATTCATTCAGCTGTCCGTTAATCTTCGACAACAAATCCCGGACTTCAGCGTAATATTTCGTTGAATAACGGCGGTAAATCCAGATGATGAAATAAAACAGCGGTAACAGGACTAACGCAATCGTCGCGAGGCGCGGTTCCAGTAAGTAAAGGAACAGATAGGTTCCAATCAGTTGCACCCCGCTTTGAACGAACGTCGACAAGACACCGATATACAGTTCTTTGATGGCTTCCGTATCGTTTGTGATCCGTGAAACAAGTACGCCAGCCGGTGTCCGGTCAAAATAACCGAGCCGTAAGTGCATGACGTGGCGAAACACATCGATCCGAAGCCGTTGAATGACTTTCAAGGCGATTTTTTGGAACTCAAACGCCTGCAGATAATCGACAACGATCCCTGTCGTATGCAACAGTAAGTACACGCCGAACAATAACGCCACTTCCTGCACCGGATAGTTGCCGACCGCGACATAATCATCGATGAAGATTTTAACGAGATAGGGACCTCCGAGCTTTGCTCCGGTCGTCACAAGCAACAGTAAAAAGGCGACTAATACCTGTTTTTTAAACGGTTTGACGAATCCCAGCAATCGTCGCAAGACCGCTTTTTCATTAATATCATGATTCAAGCGTTCCACCTCCCTGTTCGACGAGTGATTCGAGTTGCTGACGGTCGTAGGTTTCTTTATACCAACCGTCACGGGCAAGCAATTCATCGTGTGTTCCCCGTTCAATGATTCGACCCGCATCGAGGACGATGATCTCATCGGTATGCGAAACCGCCGACAGACGGTGGGCGACAATGATTTGTGACTGTTCGTTATCCGCTGTCCGGAAGTGTTCGATGATCGCTTCCTCCGTCTTGGCATCAACCGCCGACAAGGCATCATCCAATACCAGAATCGGACAATCCGCGAGTAACGCCCTGGCAATCGAAATCCGTTGTTTCTGACCGCCGGATAATGTGACACCCCGTTCCCCGACCATCGTCGCATAGCCTTCCGTAAAGCCGAGAATATCCTCGTGAACGGCAGCAATCCGTGCAGCTTCCATGATTTCTTCCATCGATGCATCCGGTTTCGCAAAGGCGATATTATCAGCAATCGAAGCAGAGAACAGGAAATGATCCTGCGGAACGATTGCAACCTGCTTGCGGACCGTTTCCCGCGTCAATTGTTTGACGTCCTGTCCGCCAATCGCAATCGAACCGTATTTGACATCGTATTCGCGTGATAACAGACGAACGAACGTCGATTTTCCGGCACCGGTCCGACCAACGATTCCAAGTGTCCGTCCGGGTGTCAATGTCACGTGAATGTTCTCAAGCACAGGTTGTGTCTCATATACAAACCGATCAATCGCGACTTGTAAATCAGCGGACGAAACCGTCGTCGCCGCTTCTTTCGCATCCTTGATTTCCGGTTCGATTGCAAGCATCCGTTCAATCCGGTCGTACGAAGCCCGTCCCCGTTCGACGATATTAAACAACCAGCCGAACGCAAGCATCGGCCACGTCAGTAATCCCAAATATGTAGTGAAGGACACGATGTCCCCGATCCGAATTTCCCCTTGCTGTAATAAATACGCGCCGTATCCGACCGCAATGATATAAGATAAGCCGACCAAACCGAAAATCGTCGGATCAAATAAGGCATCGATTTTCGCGACCCGACGGTTTTTTTGAACGACATCGTCAGATAACGAAGTAAACGTTCCGACATCCGATTCAACTTCCCCTGTTGCTTTTAAGACGCGGACTCCGCTGACGCTTTCTGCGACCTTGTCATTCAAATCCGAAAAAGCTTCCTGCGCATCGTGGAATCGGGAGTGCAGCATCTTCCCGTACCGTGACGTTAAATAAACCATCAGCGGCATCGGTAACAACGAAACAAGCGTCAGTTTCCAACTGATCGTCGTAATCATCGTGATGATGACGAAACTGCCCATCGTCACGGAATCGACGAGTGTCAAAATACCGGCTCCTGCCGTCATCGAGACGGCTTGTACATCATTCGTCGCATGGGCCATCAAATCCCCGCTGCGGTACTTCTTGTAAAATGATTGATCCAGGTCCGAAAAATGACCATATAGCTGACTTCGCAACAACCGGCCGAGCCGGATCGACGCTCCGAAGATGTAAAACCGCCAAAAATAACGAATCACATAGGTCGATACCCCGATCAACACCAATGTCGCGACCAGTTTCCATAAATCATTTTTCGTCAAACTGCCTTCGCTCAGTCCGTTGACCGTCGAGCCGATCACTTTCGGCGGAATCAGTTCCAGTCCGGCAACAAAAATTAAAGCAATGATGCCTAAACTGTAAGCTTTCCATTCGAGTCGGAAAAACCAACTCAGTTTCCTGAAGACTCCCATACAAGTCCCCCCTTTTTAAATCGATTGAGTATTTCTAATAGTCTCACATTTTAGATTAGCCATCTTCCTAAAAAATAGCAAACAAAAGGAGACCAAATTGGTCTCCTTTTACAAGTCGTTATTTTTTCGGTGATTTCATTGAACCACTCATTGAACGCATCACTTGGTTGACTTTCTTTTGTGATGGCTTTTGACCCATTTGCATCATCAATGTCTTAATCATATCTTCGTTGATTGGTGGGTTTTGCTCCAAATAGTTCATCATGTATCGACGAGCGATATAAAAACCAAGGGCGACACCAGCTACCAAGCAAAGAAGGGCAATTAAAATCCAAATCCATGTAGCCAAGTTGCTTCCTCCTCTAACTTCAAACGTCGCTTTTTACTATACTATAATTTAAAGCCTTTGCATAGATAATGCAAAAAAAAGGTGCGCGCGTTTGCGCACCTTTCTTCATTAACCGAGTTGCTTGACTGTGTTCAAGACATTTTCGACAGACATGCCGTACTCTTTTAACAGAAGATCTCCAGGAGCCGAAGCACCAAAGCGATCGATTCCGATGACTTGTCCTTCTGTTCCTACATATTTATACCAACCGAGTGAAGCACCGGCTTCAATCGCAAGACGCTTCGTGATGCGTTTTGGTAAAACTGATTCTTTGTATTCTGCTGATTGCGCTTCAAACAATTCCCATGATGGAAGTGAAACGACTGCTGCCGTTTCGCCAAGTTCTTTTTGTGCTTCGACTAACAGATGCACTTCAGAACCTGTTCCCATTAAGATTGTATCCGCTTTGTCGATGTCACCCGCAATGACGTATCCGCCTTTTTCAGCGCCTTCAACCGTCGTACCTTCAAGTTCAGGTAATCCTTGACGTGTCATGACGAGAAGTGTCGGTTTGTTTGTTGATTGAACGGCTGTTTTCCATGCGGCAATCGTTTCTTTCCCATCTGCCGGACGGTAAACTGTCAAGTTCGGCATCGCACGGAAACTCATCAAGTGTTCAACCGGCTCGTGTGTTGGACCATCTTCACCAACAGCAATCGAGTCATGTGTCAGGACGAAAATCGACTGGATACCCATCAACGCTGCTAAACGAACTGCAGGACGGAGGTAATCCGAGAATACGAAGAATGTCGCACCGTAAGGAATGACACCACCGTGTAACGCCATACCGTTGACAGCTGCTGCCATCGCAAACTCACGCACACCAAACCAGATGTTACGGCCGCTTGGATCGATGTCGAAGTCAGCTTCGCCTTTGAGCATCGTGTTGTTTGATCCTGCTAAGTCAGCTGAACCACCGAAGATTGACGGGATGTTTTTCGCAAGAGCGTTCAAGACTTCACCACTTGTCTGACGTGTCGCTTTTTTCGATGTCAGATCATATGTTGGCAGGTCTGCTTCCCAGTTGCTTGGCAATTCGTTGTTGATGGCTTGAACAAGTTCAGCATGCAATTCTGGATGCGCCGCTTTGTATTGTTCCATTTTCTCAGTCCATGCTGCTTCTGTATCAGCACCACGTTTGACAATGCGTTCTTCGAACAAGTCTTTGACTTCTTCCGGGACGTAGAATTCTTCGTGATCCCAAACGTAGCTTGCTTTCGTCAACTTGATTTCCGCATCTCCGAGTGGTGCACCGTGTGAAGCCGATTTACCTGATTTGTTTGGTGAACCAAATCCGATGACTGTTTTCACTTCAATCAATGTCGGTTTTGTTGTTTCAGCTTTTGCTGCTTCGATTGCTTTTGAAATCGAATCAAGATCCGTTCCGTCTTCGACACGGATGACTTGCCAGTTGTATGCTTCAAAACGTTGTTGAACGTTTTCTGAGAATGATTTATCGAGATCGCCATCGAGCGAGATATCGTTTGAATCATACAGAACAACCAATTTGCCAAGACCTAAATGTCCTGCAAGTGATGCCGCTTCTGCCGAAACACCTTCCATTAAGTCACCGTCTCCGCAAATCCCGTATGTGAAGTGATCGACGACGTTTAACTCGTCACGGTTGTATTTTGCTTCCAAGTGACGTTCTGCCATCGCCATACCGACAGCCATCGCAATGCCTTGTCCGAGTGGACCAGTCGTCGCATCGACACCTGCTGTGTGACGGTATTCCGGGTGACCCGGTGTTTTTGAGTTCCATTGACGGAATGACTTCAAGTCATCCATCGCGAGATCATAACCTGATAAATGGAGGAGTGAGTAGAGAAGCATTGAACCGTGTCCTGCTGAAAGTACAAAACGGTCACGGTTGAACCATTCTGGATTTTTAGGGTTATGGTTCATATGATCCGCCCATAATGTAAATGCCATCGGTGCTGCACCCATCGGCATTCCCGGGTGACCCGAGTTCGCTTTTTGTACTGCATCAATTGATAAGGTACGAATCGTATTTACTGCTAATAATTCTACTGTTGTCATGTTCGTCAAAACAATCATCCTCTCTCTTTTTCACAAATTCCTCCTCATTTTAGCATACCCACAAATGTGATACAACTTTTCTAAATAGTATGTCACATTGAAATGAATGCGCTCTCTATTGCCGTTTTCTTGGCACTTTCGTGATACATATTACGAACGTTTCACCAAAAAAAGCTACGCCACTCATCCCAATGAGTGACATAGCTTTTGTCATTATTGTTTGTTCCGTTCTTCTTCCTGTGCTTGCTTCAGTTTTTCAGGTGTTACGTCGGTTCCTTCTTCATCGACGATTTTGATGCCCATCATCTGATTTTTGAACGAACCACGGAATGCTTCCAGATAGGCAGTCCGTAATTCTTTTTGTTCCGCTGTTTCTGCATCAGTCAGCGGTTCGACTTTTGATTTATTGGCTAATTCGTTAATCCGGTCCAGTTGTTCTTGTGATAACATGATATCCCTCTTTCTGTTGACTCAAAGTTGAGCTTTCAATAGTAACCTTACTGTAAAAGACACGAAAAAAAAAAGCAAGTTTGATGCGCCGCTGAGGCATCAAACTTACTTCCTTATTCGTACGTACTGACTACTTCTTTATATTCCAGATAACGCCGGTTGACGGTCGCTTTCGAAATGTCGTGTCCCATCCCTCTTAATGTCACCGCGATGTCGGCGAATGTCAGTCCTAACTCACGTAACCGGACGATTTCTTCAATCGGGACTTCCTTTCGGCTCCGACCGGCATTTTCACCTTGACGGTTGAGGTTCTGCTCGGGACGAAATCCATTTTCGACAGCCCGTCGCATCCCGCGGGCAATTTTCGCATTATGCAGTTTCCGTTGATACTCTTCGACGAGCGATACAATTTCAAGAACCATCGCTTCGGCGTCTGCCAGTTTATACTCGCCATCCGATTCCATCGTCATCAGTTGAACCTGATGTTTTTGGAACGTATGTAAAATGGCGATTTTGGCATTTCCGCGTCCGATCCGCGTATCATCCGTCACGAGAACGGCATCCACGGCTTGACGTGTGACGTAATCGAGAACGGATAACATCCCTTCCCGATCAACGTCATAACCACTTTCCTTTTCCGTGATGATCTCCACGACTTCAAATCCTTTTGTTGCAGCGAGTCCCGACAGTTCCGATCTTTGCCGCTCAAGCGAGCTGTCCTGTGCTTCTTTTTCCGTCGAGACGCGACAGTAGATTACTACTTTCACTGTACTTCACACCCCTGTTCGTTCTTTGACAACCTTTACAGTTTGTCATTGTTGCGCGATTGGTACAACGATTTTGTTTTTCGAAATGACATGAGTCGTCTTCAGTTCATTATTCTCGATCAACCACTCGACATATTCCTGATCTGTCATCGATCCGTCATTATAGACTTCGGCGACCTGTTCGACGGTCGCGTTTTGCTCGACTGTGATAGAAGCCGTCAAGAGTTGCTCGACCTTCTCGTCCGGTCGAGGTGTTAAAAGGAAAAGAATGAAAGCCAGGCTGAGCGTATAAAAAACAATGGAAAAGGCATGGGTACGAATCGTATGCATCATGATAAATCCCTCCAGTTAAAAATGTTTTTAGAATAGATGTTCTCGGAACAATTGTTCGCATAACTCATCTTAAACCAAGAACCGGTGTTCGGTCAACACAAAATGTCGAACAATTGTTTGTACGCTCATTTGTTCTATGTTATAGTGATTTTAGAAACATGTATTCCTATAACCTTCAAAAAACCAATCCGGAAAGAGGTGGCAATTCATATGCGGAAAATGTCGAAACGACAACAAGAAATCCTTGACTACATCGTTGCTCAAGTGAAACTGAAAGGGTATCCCCCTTCAGTTCGTGAAATCGGTGAGGCTGTTGGTCTTGCTTCAAGCTCAACGGTACACGGTCATTTGGATCGTCTAGAAAAACGCGGACTGATTCGCCGTGACCCAACTAAGCCACGTGCGATTGAGATATTGCTTGATAAAACTGATGAAGATCACGAAGCCATCGTTCATATTCCCGTCATCGGGAAAGTAACGGCTGGTTTTCCAATCACGGCCATCGAAAACATTGAAGAACATTTCCCGCTTCCTGCCCATTACGTCGGGAACGAAAATGTCTTTATGTTGACGATTGATGGTGAGTCGATGATCAACGCAGGTATTCTAGACGGTGACCGGGTCATCGTTCGTCAGCAAAACACAGCAGAGAATGGTGAAATCGTCGTTGCTATGACCGAAGATAGCGAAGCGACCGTCAAACGGTTCTTCTTAGAAGATCAACAAGTACGTCTCCAACCAGAAAATGATTCGATGGACCCGATGTATTTCGATAACGTCTCGATTCTTGGCAAGGTCATCGGCGTATATCGGACGATCCACTAAGCGAGGGACCAGCACAGCTGGTCTTTTTTTATGCCTTCTGGAAATGTACACGATACAGTCAATACCGTTGCTTTAACCGGCTATGTTGCGTATTCGGTCGCAACCCAGCAGACGGATTGGCTTCCAACCGCTGTCGGCATCGCCGTCGGCACCCTTTGGCTTTCACCAGACCTCGACTTGAAGTCCGAACCTTACTACCGGCACGGTCCTTTACGGGTCCTTTGGATGCCTTATGTCAAAATCATGCCCCACCGCTCCATCTGGTCGCACGGTTTGATCATCGGCGATCTCATTCGCCTGATGTACAGCGCCGCTTTTCTGATTCCGCTTTTATTTTTGGCGCTGTACCTGAAAATCATTGAATCGAGTACGGTCGATTCCTGGTTCGCGTCCATGCCTGCTTTCATCATCGGCGTCATGGTTGCCAGTACGATACATATTGTCCTTGATCACTCCAGCAGCTTCTTTCGAACAAAAAAGAAGCGGAAAAAGCGTCGTTGAAAATCCTTCGTTCATTGTAAAAATGAACGAAGGATTTTTTTAGTATCCATTATTCATTTTTTTAAACATAAATTAAGGAAATTTTAATTCAAAGATTTGAATTAATTGTATTGAAAACGTTCTCAATTAGATGTAGGTTTAAATGGAAAGGCCATTATTTGCTTTAATCCAAAGGGAGGGTTTTTGCATGAGTAACTTTACAAGTGAGCTGATTGGAACAATGATTCTGATTTTGCTCGGCGACGGAGTCGTTGCAGGGGTTGTCTTGAGAAAGACGAAATCTGAGAACGGCGGCTGGATTGTCATTACATTCGCTTGGGGTCTCGCCGTCATGACGGGAGCATACATTGCTGCCTCGAGTGGTGCACATCTCAATCCTGCATTGACATTGGCGCTTGCCATGAATTCCGATTTACCGTGGGCAGACGTACCTGTCTATATCGCCGGTCAATTAATCGGAGCATTCATCGGTGCAGTACTCGTTTGGCTTCATTATATGAAACACTTTGAAGCGACTGATGATCAAGCAGCAAAACTGGGTGTGTTCGCAACAGGTCCGGCGATTCGCCATACACCGTCAAACCTGATTTCAGAAATCATCGGGACGTTTGTCTTGGTATTCGGAATCCTGTCATTTGGTCTGACAACATTTGGTGACGGACTGAAACCATTCATCGTCGGTCTTCTTGTCGTCGTCATCGGTCTCTCGCTCGGTGGTACAACAGGATATGCCATCAACCCGGCCCGTGACCTTGGTCCGCGGATTGCACACGCTATCTTACCGATTAAAGGAAAAGGTTCATCTGACTGGGGTTACTCGTGGATTCCAATCGTTGGTCCGATCATCGGTGGTGGAGTAGCCGTCTTGCTGTATCAACTGCTGCAAAACTGATTTTGTTTGACACCTACATCTCAAGGGGGATTTCAGCATGGAAAACAAGTACATCTTAGCACTCGACCAAGGAACAACAAGCTCACGCGCCATTATTTTTGACCACGATGGTCAAATCGTGAACTCTGCGCAACGTGAATTCAAACAATACTTCCCGCAACCGGGCTGGGTCGAGCATGATGCCAATGAAATTTGGGGATCAATCCTCGCTGTCATGGCGGATGCTCTCGGAACGGCTGATATCAAACCGAGCCAAATCGCAAGTATCGGAATTACGAACCAACGTGAGACGACGGTCGTCTGGAACAAAGAAACAGGTAAACCTGTCTATCACGCGCTTGTTTGGCAATCCCGTCAAACATCCGGTATCTGTGATGAGCTGAATGCACAGGGTCTGAACCAAACATTCCGTGATAAAACAGGTCTTCTGATTGACGCCTACTTCTCAGGGACAAAAGTGAAGTGGATTTTGGATAACGTCGAAGGCGCACGGGAACAGGCAGAAAACGGAGAACTTCTATTCGGAACAATCGACACATGGCTCGTTTGGAAGCTGTCTGGTGGAAAAACGCATATCACAGACTATACAAACGCTTCCCGGACATTGATGTACAACATTTACGAACAAAAATGGGATGATGAGTTGCTTGAAATCCTGACAGTTCCAAAATCAATGTTACCGGAAGTCCGTCAATCAAGTGAAGTGTATGACAATACCGTTCCGTATCACTTCTTCGGCTTCGAAATTCCGATTGCCGGAATTGCCGGTGACCAGCAAGCTGCTCTCTTCGGTCAAACATGTTTCGAACCGGGTGAAGGAAAGAACACGTATGGTACAGGTTGCTTCATGCTCATGAACACTGGTGAAAAAGCCGTTTCGTCTGACCACGGTCTACTGACGACAATCGCCTGGGGTGTCGACGGAAAAGTCGAATATGCACTCGAAGGATCAATCTTCGTTGCCGGATCCGCGATTCAGTGGTTGCGTGACGGCTTACGGATGTTGAAAAACGCGAAGGATTCAGAAGGTTATGCGTTAAAAGTCGATTCGACAGAAGGCGTTTACGTCGTTCCTGCCTTCGTCGGACTCGGTGCCCCGTACTGGGATAGTGACGTTCGTGGCGCGATCTTCGGCTTAACACGCGGAACGGAGAAAGAACATTTCGTCCGCGCGACTCTCGAATCCCTTGCTTATCAGACACGTGATGTCTTGACGGCAATGGAAAAAGATTCAGGCATCGAACTCAAAACGTTGCGTGTTGATGGTGGTGCGGTTTCGAATGACTTCTTGATGCAGTTCCAGTCGGATATCTTAGGTGTACCGGTTGACCGTCCGGAAATCAATGAGACAACAGCTCTCGGTGCTGCATATCTTGCTGGTCTCGCAGTCGGTTACTGGAAAGACAAAGCTGAAATCAAAAAACAATGGAAACTCAACCGTCAGTTCAAACCAGAAATGAAAGAAGACGATCGCGAACAGCGTTATGCCGGATGGCAAAAAGCGGTCGAAGCGACAATGGCGTTTAAACCGAACAAAAAAGAAGTCAACGCCTGATTTCTTTACTGGTATTCCCTCGCGGAATACCAGTTTTTTTGTTTTCCCTAAAAAAAACAGGTTCGCTTCCTCTTCGGAAACGAACCTGTTATTCGGATTACCTGTTTTACGAAAATTCTGCTTTGACGCCTGTTACGATATCATCCAGCGTTTTTGATTGACCACTTAAGACCGCTGCCAAAAAAGCGCCCTCTACCAGCGGTGCTTCGACGAACTGAACGTTCCGGTCCCCACTGTATAATTCTAAGGCCAGTTCCGCGTTCATCGTCGCCGATCCGATGTCGGTCAAAATTAAGCCGTCATCGTTCAACTCATTCATCGTCTCTTCAATTCGGGACGCATCGGTCCCGATACTGCCGTCCGCAAGCCCAGCTGCGAGTAACACGGGTGTATCCGGAGCCATTTCAGCCAATAGTTCCTTTAGTCCGGTCGCAAGCTTTTCACTATGGGAGACTAAAATCAAATTAATCATGACAAGACCTCCACAATCGAACGTAATAACAGCGAACTTGATAACGCACCGGGATCCTGGACACCGACCGTTGCATCCCCAAAATAAGAAGCCCGTCCTTTTGTCGCCACACGCTCTTTTGTATCTGCCAATGCTTGATCGAGTGCTGCGTTCAAATCACTCTCTTGTTCCAGTGCTTCGTAAAACGGTGTCCAAATATCGACCATCGTTTTTTGTCCAAACTCTGATTTCCCGCGCATTTTAATCCCATCCGTCGCTTCTTTAAACGCCGCTGCCAGTTCCGCCCCTTCAACTTCTCTTTTCCCTTTAAACGCTCCGGCAAATTTAACGAATGCCGTACCGTAGAGCGGACCGGATGCACCTCCAACGGTTTTAATCAAGGTCATTCCGACTTGTTTTGATAAGACACCTAGATCTTCATACTCTTCTTGCGCCTCAAGTTCTTTTTGTACAGCCTGGAAACCGCGCGACATATTGATGCCGTGGTCGCCGTCACCGATTTCCCGGTCAAGATCCGTCAATTCATCTTTATGGTGTTCGAGATCGGCAGCCGCTTTAAGCAATGCTTTGCGGAATTCTTCAGTCGATAACTTCATCTATCTCACCCTCTTTTAATTAGAATCCGATTGCGTTCGTTTTTGCATCCAAGTAGCCGACCAGTTCATCGTCAACCGGAAGCAGCGTAATTGAGAAACCGTGCATTTCGAGTGATGTCATATAGTTGCCGACGAACGGACGAACAATCTCGTATCCTTTAGCCTGCAATTGTTCCGCGACATATTTATAGGTGATGTACAATTCCGATTCAGGCGTTCCGCCCATTCCGTTTACCATGACCGCTACTTTTTTATCGGTTACTTCCGCTGTCAATCGATCGAGTAATTCCGTCACGATGGCTTCGACGGAGGCAATCGGTTTCCGCTCCAGACCCTTTTCACCGTGAATCCCAATTCCGATTTCCATTTCATCCTCGTGCAAATCGAAACCGGGTTTACCGCTCTCCGGCATATAACATGGGGACAACGCCATTCCGATTGACCGGACGCCGGCAATGACTTTCTCAGCGACTGCTTTGATTTCAGCAAGTGATTTGCCCTCTGCTGCCGCAGCTCCGGCAATCTTGTGGACAAAAATCGTGCCAGCGACTCCGCGGCGGTCTTCTTCTTTTTTGATGGCGATATCATCCCGGACGATGACCGTCTCGACTTCGATGTCTTCAAGTTCGGCCAATTCTTTCGCCATGTCGAAGTTCATGACATCTCCAGAATAGTTTTTGACGACGAGCAGCACCCCTTTCCCACCGTCTGCCGCCTTGATTCCTTCAAGCACCATGTCAGGTGTCGGAGAAGTAAAGACTTCACCACAGACAGCAGCTGCGAGCATACCGTCCCCGATAAATCCGGCATGCGCCGGCTCATGGCCGCTTCCCCCACCGGATACAAGGGCCACTTTCCCGTTCAACGGTTCTTTTCGTTTAATGACATTGACTCCGTCGACTTTTGCATAAAGATCAGGATGTGCTAAAACGAGACCTTCCACCATATCTGAGACAAACCGGTTCGCATCTTGCATTAATTTATCCATCTTGAACGCTCCTTCGTCTAACGAATTTTGCCGTACCACTTACTCTTTACCACAAATCGAGACGACTTATGTCAAGGAAACATATGAAAATATTGACCAGTTCATTTCCAATCCGTTTTGATGATGCTATGCTGATAACACATCATCGCGAGAGGAGTCACCTTCTATGAACGCTTCGTTTCAAGCAGGTATCAAAGCCTGTCTGCCGACCGTCCTCGGTTATCTCGGCATCGGATTTTCTGCTGGCATCGTCGGACGCGCCGCCGGACTCAGTCCGCTTGAAATCGGATTGATGTCCATCTTGATTTATGCCGGCGCTGCTCAATTCATCATTACGAGTCTACTGTTACTAAACAGTCCGTTTTCTGCCATCATCTTGACGACGTTCATCGTCAATTCCCGGCATCTTCTGATGAGTATGACGCTCGCACCGCGTGTTAAAAGCCGGCATTTCTTCGATCGGTTTGGAATCGGCGCTCTCTTGACAGATGAGTCGTTTGCCGTAGCCATGAATACTTCCTTAAAACGGCCGCTTGATGCACCATTCATGCATGGATTGAACATAACCGCTTATTTGAGCTGGATTGCCTCGACAGTCCTCGGAGCACTCGTCGGCAGTTGGTTCCCGGATCCGGAACGATTCGGACTGGATTTTGCTTTAACCGCGATGTTCATCGGGTTATTGTACCTGCAGTTTGAAAGCGAGCGGTCCCGCATCGCTCTAAATGGTCTGTTGCTCGTCCTTGTTTTCCTGTTGTTGTACATATCAATGCGCTATCTGTCACCGGAACTCGCCGTTTTATTCGCGACGATGATAGCTGCCAGTATAGGAGTTGTAATCTCACGATGGAAATCCGCTTAGAACTATTCGTCCTTTTTGCTGCCTGCGGTCTCGTCACGTTGATTCCGCGGATACTGCCGTTTTTGTTGATGCATGGTCTGACGTTACCCCGTCTGCTGACCGATTGGTTGTCGTTTATCCCGGTTTGTTTGTTAAGTGCTTTATTCTTTCAAAACTTACTAGTGGCACGAAACGGAGACTATCCGACACTCTCCCTTCTCCACCTCGCAGCATCCGTTCCGACCGTCCTCGTCGCCGTCAGCAGCAAAAGCCTTTCCTACACTGTCATCACCGGTGTCCTGTCGATGGCGTTGCTTCGTTTGTTTCTGTAAAACTTGTTCACAATAAATCAAAAAGACGAGGAGAACGGATCCGATGATCCGCTCTCCTCGTCTTTTGATAATTACACGCTTTCGATTAAGCCGATACATCTGCATAGTCCGGCGTCTGCTCGAACTCCCGTTTCGCGAACGGACAGAGCGGCAACAGCTTGACGTTTTCTTCGCGTGCCCACTCGACCATGGCTTTGACCAGTTGTTCGCCGATTTGTTGGTTCCGATGATTCGGGTCGACATACGTATGATCAATGATCCACTTGCCGCCTTTTGTGTCACTGTACGTGATTTCCCCGACAACTTGCCCCTCTTGATAGGCTTCAATCTTTTGATCCGCTCGTTTAAATTCCATCATGCTTCCCTCCGTTCATACGATAAGGCGCCGCTCGGACAGCCATCGATGACCCGCATGACATCTTCGGCCGGGGCCCCGTCCGTTTCAATCCATGGACGCTTTTTAACATCAAAGACGGCCGGTAAACTCTTCACACAATGACCGGAATGGATACAGACTTCGGCATCAAAATAAACGGTGATCCCTTTTCCTTCATACGCCTTTTTCATTTAAAACGCCTCCTTGGTACAGAATTCGCTGTTACTGCTCCGAATTCCTCTACAAAAAAACGCCCGAACCAAGTCCGGACGTTTCAAGAGATTAGAACAAGACCATGTACTGATCGCGTTCCCATTCCGTGACTTGCGTCCGGAACATATCCCATTCGATTTCTTTAAGTTCAACGAAGTGCTCTGCGATGTGCTCGCCAAGTGCGTGCATGACGACGTCATCCGCTTTCAAGACTTCGAGTGCGTGGCTGAGTGTTGACGGAAGATCGTCAATGCCGTTTGCGACACGTTCCGGTTTGTCCATCACGTAGATGTTACGGTCGATTGGAGCCGGTGCTTTCAAGTTGTTTTTGATTCCGTCAAGACCTGAAGCGAGCAAGGTCGCAAGTGCCAAGTACGGGTTTGCTGCCGGGTCGACTGAACGGACTTCGATTCGTGTCGAGAGACCGCGGGCTGCCGGTACACGTACGAGCGGTGAACGGTTACGCGCTGACCATGCGACGTAGCAAGGTGCTTCATAACCAGGCACAAGACGTTTGTACGAGTTAACTGTCGGGTTACAGACAGCTGTGAAGGCACGGGCGTGCTTCAGGATACCGGCTGTGAACGCACGGGCATCATCCGACAATTGCATGTTGCTGTTCGCTTCGTCGAAGAAGACGTT
This sequence comes from Exiguobacterium sp. s166, assembly GCF_018618855.1. Taxonomy (NCBI): domain Bacteria; kingdom Bacillati; phylum Bacillota; class Bacilli; order Caryophanales; genus Exiguobacterium; species Exiguobacterium sp. s166. The sequence goes on from NZ_JACSMU010000002.1 coordinate 228,580, forward strand.
TTCGTTGCCTTTAAAGAGAGACATGTTGGCGTGCATTCCTGAACCGTTGACACCGTAAAGCGGTTTTGGCATGAATGTCGCGTGTAAGTTATGTTTCGCTGCAATCGTCTTAACAACGAGTTTGAACGTTTGGATGTTATCCGCCGTTGTGATCGCGTCAGCGTATTTGAAGTCGATTTCGTGTTGTCCCGGTGCGACTTCATGGTGAGATGCTTCGATTTCAAAGCCCATGTTTTCAAGCTCGATGACGATTTCCTTACGGCAGTTTTCACCGAGATCGACTGGTGCTAAGTCAAAGTAACCGCCTTGGTCATTGAGTTCAAGCGTCGGACGGCCGTTAGCATCCTTCTTGAACAAGAAGAATTCCGGTTCTGGACCGACGTTGAATGAAGTGAAGCCAAGCTCTTCCATTTCTTTAAGTACACGTTTGAGTTGACCACGCGGATCTCCAGCAAACGGTGTGCCATCCGGATTGTAGATGTCACAGATGAGACGTGCGACTTTACCCGTTCCGTCTTCTGTCCATGGGAAGACCACCCATGTGTTGAGGTCTGGGAAGAGATACATATCTGATTCTTCAATGCGGACGAATCCTTCGATTGACGAACCATCGAACATCATTTTGTTATCAAGTGCTTTTTCCAATTGGCTCACTGGAATTTCAACGTTCTTGATCGTACCGAGGATATCTGTGAACTGTAAACGAATAAAACGTACATCCTCAGCTTTAGCGATTTTCATAATGTCTTCTCGTGTAATGTTGCGACGTGTCATGTGACAAATCCCCTCTCCGGCTCTTTTTTATATGGTAACAGGTGCTTACTTGAAAAATCGTCCGAGCTCACCTTGGATGAGTGACGTTTTCCCATGTCGCCCTGCTTCCTGCAATTCATTTTTCAGGAGTTTATACAATTCGCCATCTGATAATTCCGGACGGGCCGTAACGACCTTCTCCGCAACTCGTTCGCGCTTGACAAGATCATTGTCAAAAATCATTTTGATCCCTGCGATATTCAATCCCTGGTCCAGATATTCCTTGATCGATAACAAGCGATCGACATCGTTGAACGAATAGAGGCGACGTTTCGTCTCTGTCCGCTCCGGCTTGATCAATCCTTGTTCTTCGTAATATCGGATTTGTCGGGCAGATAACGCGGTCAACTCTTGAACGACTCCGATGGGGAATAGTGGCTTGGACTGTCGTGATAAGTCTGCCATTTCGTTCCTCCTTTTTCCTTACCTCATGAGAATAAACCTCTGTGAGGCAAGTTGTCAAGAGATGTAAGGAAAGTTAACATGACTTTCTTACAAGTCAGACGTCCTGCGTAACAGAGGTCTTTTCACATCAAGCTATTTTTTTAAACCTGTTGCGGTTGAATCAATTGTTGTTCCATTAATTGATTGACGGCCGAGACAATCGCGATTCTGACGTGACTGTAAGTCAGTCCGCCCTGGACATAGGCCGTGTACGGTGCCCGGATCGGACCATCTGCCGATAACTCGATCGATGATCCTTGAATGAACGTTCCGGCAGCCATGATGACATCATCTGCATATCCCGGCATATAATCCGGAATCGGCAAGGCTTGCGCATTGACGGGAGACGCCGCTTGAATCGCCTGACAAAAGGCAATCATCGGCTCAGGTGCATGGAAAGAGACCGACTGGATCAAATCCGTCCGTTCTGCTGCATAGTGCGGTGCTGTATCGAATCCGAACTGTTCCATCATGCTCGAGGTGAACATCGCCCCCATCAGTGCCTGACTGACCGTATGCGGGGCCATGAAGAACCCTTGATACATGTCCTGCAGCGAATAAAGCGACGGACCGGCCTCGGCACCGATTCCCGGTGTCGTCATTCGGAACGACGCCCGTTCAATCAAATCGCGGCGTCCGACGAGATAACCGCCTGTCTTCGCGAGACCGCCACCCGGATTCTTGATCAGTGAGCCGGCCATCAAATCCGCTCCGACATGGGTCGGTTCGATCGTTTCAACGAATTCGCCGTAACAGTTGTCGACGAAGACGATAACGTGCGGATGTTGCGCCTTGATGGCTTCAATCGCTTGACCGATTTCTGCGACAGGCAAGCTCCGGCGTGTCGCATACCCTTTTGAACGCTGGATCCCGACGACTTTTGTCTTGTCCGTGATTCGGGCGAGGACAGCATCCAGATCAATCGTCTCTGCCTGTTTCATCTCGACGACGTCATACGTGACACCGAGTTCTTTTAACGAGCCGCGGCCGTCACCGCGGATACCGACGATTTCTTCGAGTGTATCGTACGGTTTACCGGTGATGTACAGCAGTTCGTCTCCCGGTAACAGCAAACCGAACAACGCGATGCCGATCGCGTGGGTCCCGCTGATGATCTGCGCCCGGCAGAGTCCGGCTTCCGCTCCGAAGACCGCTGCGTAAATCCGTTCGAGATTATCGCGGCCCTCATCGTTGTAGCCGTAACCTGTCGACGGCATGAAGTGAAAGTCACTCACTTTATGCTCACGGAAGGCATTCAGGACACGGAACTGATTCTGTTCCGCGACTTGTTGTGCCTTGCGAATACCGGGTGCGATTTTTTCTTCCGCCCGCTCGACGAACGGACGGATTGTTTCATAATGCGTTAACTCTGTAAACATGCTTACACCTCGTATTTTTTCAATGTCGAGTACAGACGTGTATCTTTGCGCAAGTAGCCTTTCAAGGTCACGGAGCCGTCCTCTTCATATTGTTCTGTTAAATTCATCATGACTTCTTTTGCCGGATTGTAATGGGCAAATGCGTTGACCGGAATCCGGATCTCGAGATATTCGAGAATCTCACTGATCGCTTTTTCGATTTCGACGGTCAGGCGTTCGATATCTGCCGGATCGAGTGCCGAAATCAACAGTTTTCCACCTGTGAACAAGTTCGTTAACCGGTCTTTTTTATTGAAGACTTCAAGTTGCGGGATATCCCCGGCACCGAGCTCATCGAGAACATCATTGGTCGTCTGCATCTGATTGAGATAATGTTCGCTTGACGCATCGATGACATGAATGATCAGGTCTGCCTCAAGCACTTCTTCGAGTGTCGACCGGAATGCGGCAATTAGTTTCGTCGGCAAATCCTGAATGAATCCGACGGTATCGGTCAGGAGGATCTGTCCGCCTTCCGGTAAGTCGAACTGACGCGTCAACGGATCGAGTGTCGCGAATAATTCATTTTTTTCGTACGTGTCGGCATTGGTCAACCGGTTGAAGATGGTAGACTTCCCGGCATTCGTATATCCGACAAGGGCGATTTGGAACGTCTGGTTTTCTTTCCGGCGTTCGCGGTAGCGGGCACGGTGGGCAACCGACGTTTCGAGCTGTTTCTTGATTTCGTCGACACGGCGGCGGATGTGCCGGCGGTCTGTCTCAAGTTTTGATTCACCGGGACCACGAGTCCCGATCCCGCCGCCGAGGCGGGACAATTGTGTTCCTTGTCCGCTTAAGCGCGGCAACAGGTAACTCATCTGGGCGAGTTCGACCTGGAGCTTCCCTTCCCGCGACTGGGCACGGCCGGCGAAGATGTCGAGAATCAACTGGGTCCGGTCGATCAATTTGATCGATTCCGGATCTTCGAGGGCAATCCGGATGTTTTTCATCTGCCCCGGCGTGACTTCGGCATTAAAAATAATCAAATCCGGTTCGAGTTCCTGTGCCAATGCAACCAGTTCCTCAACCTTCCCTTTTCCAATAAACGTGCGGCGGTCGATCGATTGACGTTTTTGATCGAGTCGTCCTACCACGACGGCGTGCGCAGTCGTAACGAGTGCTTCGAGCTCCGCGACCGATTCTTCATAAATATGATCCGGTACACCGGGGAGCTGACAACCGACGACGATAACGCGTTCTGACATAGAATCATTCCTTTCAAAATAACAAACCTTCTGCGTCCCTAATCATACCACACGGACCTGCCGTCTGAACATTTTTGGACAGGAAACATCCGTTCGGTTTATGATAAAGAAAAGTACTTTACACAGGAGGTCCGTGATGGCACGAGAACGACTCGACTATACCTTGCCGGAATTCATCGAACGGTATCTGTTTTTCCTCAGCGCGAGCGGCAGACAGGACTCGACGATCCGACGGTACCGTTACGATTTAATTGAAATTCATCGTTATATGACGGAAGTCGATCAGCCGCTCGAGACGATCGACGATTTCAAGGCAATTCCGCTCGAAACGTGGAAAACGTTCATCAACGACTATCTGATCGAGGAAAAATTGTACCAACAGGCGACGGTCGCCCGGATTGTCACCGTCCTCAATCAGCTGAACTACCAGATTCGTCAGACAAAATCGAAACTGATCGAGTATGCCCAGCCGACGCACGAGTTGACGCCGCAGCATGTTGCGTCCCTTGCCGAATATGAGCAACTGATCCGGACGAACCGGTCCGACCGGGGTTTGACGGACCATCAGCTCGTTGCGCGGCCGTATCTGATCGACCGCAATGAATTGATTTTACGACTCTTTTACCGGTATGGTCTTCGCGTCCACCATATCATTGGTCTGAAGATGCAGGACTTGAACTTTGCCCAACGGGAGATGACGGTTCATGACCGGCTCGGTAATGCCTACCTGCTTCACCTCGAGCGGGACGATCAGGATCTGATGCTCGCGTATTTAAAGACGATCCCGGAACCGGTTCGTCCGCGGTATCATTCGACCGATCCATTTTTTGTCGCTTTTGATTTCTCACGGATGACGTTCCGCTGGGTCTACAGCAAAAATGCCCCGAAACAATTGTCGATTGTCATGATCACGAAGATGATGCGTCAGTTAAACGAACGGTCGGACAATAAGCGGATCATCACCCCATCGATGTTGCGGAACAGTTTCATTCTCGGAACGTATCTCGAGGAGTTGACGAAAGAGGAACGGTTGACGAAGACCTGTCTGTATAAGGAAGTCTCCCTCCGTCGGTATGCGGAAGCAGTCGACGAACTGAAAGATTTACTGTAACAAAAAAAGGAACAACGCCATGGCGTTGTCCCATCGAGTAGGCGGCCCCCCGGCCGTCTTTTTTTAACGTGTGACTTCTTCCGTTTCCGCCTCTTGTTCATACAGCGTCACATTCCGTGCCGGTGCGAATGTCGAGATGGCATGCTTGTAAATCAATTGTTGTTTGCCTTCTGATTCCAAAATGACGGTGAAGTTATCAAACGACTTGATCAATCCCCGTAACTGATACCCGCTGATTAAAAATACTGTCGTCGGAACTGAATCTTTACGCAATTGATTTAGGAAATAGTCTTGAATGTTGTACGTTGCCTTCATAAGCCCCCGTGCCCCCTCTATTTTTATCTGTTTTTTTTACTTCAGGCTATTCCGATTTAACCGCTTTCAGAAACCCTACTGTTCTATCATAGATAATTTTGAAGTTTTCTTCAAATGAAAGCCTTCCCATTTCAATCCAATTTCCGTCAAATTGATGGCGGAACCATGTTAATTGCCGTTTTGCGAAGCGTCGGGTATTCCGTTTCAGTTGCTCAACAGCCGGTTCGAGCGGCGCGCCTTCAAGAACCGGGACGATTTCCTTGTAGCCGATTGCCTGCATCGCTTTGGTTTCTTTATAACCAGCTGCGACTAACTGTCCGACTTCAGGGACGAGCCCTTGATCGAGCATCAGATCGACCCGTTGATCGATCCGCGTGTACAGCTGTTCCCGGTCTTCCATATGTAAGACGAACAACAGACTGTCATACAAACTCGGTTCACTGCCGGACGTCTGCGTTTGTCCGCTCATTGCGACCTCAATTGCCCGGACGACCCGTTGAATATTGTTCGGGTGGATCTCGTCCGCCCGTTTCGCGTCCAGTTGCCGCAGGCGGTCATGAAGAGCTGCAGCTCCTTCCGCTTGTGCAAACTGTTCCAGTTCCTCGCGCAAGACCTTATTTTCTGCCTGAACGGTAAATTGATAATCATACAGGATCGCACGGATATAAAGTCCGGTTCCGCCGACGATGATCGGTAACTTGCCTTTTGCCGCAATCTCATCGATCGCCGTCCGGGCTAACGTCTGAAAACGGGCGACACTCATCTCGTCGTCCGGATCAACCAGATCGAGCAGATGGTGCGGTATCCCGTCCATTTCTTCATAGGTCACCTTCGCGGATCCGATATTCATCTGTTTATAGACCTGAACGGAATCCCCTGAAATGATTTCTCCGTTTAACCGTTTTGCTAATTCAATTCCTGTCTTGGTTTTTCCGACGGCAGTCGGTCCAACGATGACAATGACGGGCTGTTTACTCAATGACATCACCATTCCTAGTTCATACATTTTTGTAGTCAGTGTATCATATCCGGACAAGCGGACGACAGGACAAAAAAACGTCTCCCACTAAGGAAGACGACTCAGTTGCTTCTGTTAGACCCGACGAATAAAGTCGTCATATACTGCACTAAATACACACCATCCGCAAATCACTAAACCGGTCAGCATGATTCCCCAATCTGTCATGTCGGGCACCTCCTCGTTGTCTTTAGATACCTTTTGACAAATCCGGGATTTCGTAAACCCTTTCAAGCAGGTTTGACACCAATTACTGGAATCGCTATGATAAAAGTACGATTGTTACGTAGCGCAGAAGCTGACCTGCATCGGCTTCTTTTAAGAGGGATTCCCCTCTTGATTCCACGCAGATGCCCGACATCTGCAAAAAGTCCCTTTTCCATTACGGAGAAGGGACTTTTTTTCATTCAGGTTAAAATCAGTACATATCTTTTTGCGTAAAGTTCCAAAACGCGACGACCAATGCTCCAATTGTCCAGCAGAGGAGAACGGCGAGCGAGAACGGTAACGTCATCCCTTCGATTGGTGGTGCTTGTCCATCCAGGTAGTTGATTAATCCGAAGTTGACGTTAACGAGATATTTCGAACTCGTCCAACTAGAACCGAGTGTCGTCAACAAGGTACCGGAAATCAGGACAGCCATCATGATGCCGATCCCGGTTGCCGTGTTTTTGACCAATACGGACACCATCAAGGCAATCGTCGCAACGACTGCGGTCACAATCCAGGCAAGGCCAATCGCCATCAACAGATACTCCCACATCGGAATCGTATGCACGAATTCGGTCGAGAACGTTCCGCTCGGTGACGCTTGGAACCCGGTCAGAATCGGTGCGGTCCATCCGTCATATCCGAGGACGATACCGGAAATCGCATAACAGACGGCGGCAGTCAACGCCATCAGCATCGACGTATACAGCAACGTCGTCAGCCATTTCGCCATTAAGATTTTCCAGCGCCTTACGGGACGGGACAGCAACGTCTTAATCGTTCCGTCATTTTGCTCCCCGCTGACGATATCGGCCATGATGACGATGATGAACAGCGGCAGAATCAACGTCAATCCTTGCGAGAAGAAAATCCGGATGAAGGTCGGTGCCCCCGGATAGTTCGGATTGATATCATTATCGAGATAATACTGGTTTTGTTTTAAATCAAACTCCAAAAATTGTCGGAATTCGTCTTGAATACTGCTTGATGCCAAACGGTTTTGTGTGTCGACGATATCCTGTTGCAGTTCGACCCGCCAGTCGAGTGTGCCCTGTTTCTTGATTTGCTCCTGAATATCACGGTACTGGGCATACGTAAACATTGAAACGAGGACGACCAGGATGATCGCAACGACGGCAAAACGTTTTTTCGAAGCAATCTTCATGACTTCGTTTTGAATCAAGCCGAGCATGTTCGGATTACGCAATATGATCTCCTCCTGTCAGTGTGATGAAGAGATCTTCGAGTGTCTGGACTTTACGTTCGATCGTCCACACTTCGACACCCGCTTCGAACAGCTGTTTATTTAAGGATGGTGTCTTGCTGGCATCCATCAATGTATGGACCGTATTGGCATCGACGATTTCCGAGACCTGGACGTCAGGCGACGCCGACAGGATTTCGTTTGCTTTGAACGCATCGTCGACACGCCAGTCGACACCAGGTGCGAGCGACTCGACCAGTTCCTTGACCGTTCCGACCTGGACGATTTTTCCGTAACTCATGATGGCGACACGATCCGCCAGCATTTCGATCTCCGCCAGGATATGACTCGAGACGAGCACGGATAAACCGGTCTCATCAACCAGCTTCCGGATGAATTGTCGTAAATCACGAATTCCCATCGGATCCAGCCCATTCGTCGGTTCATCGAGAATCAGGACATCGGGACGTCCGAGCAGGGCTTGGGCAATCCCGAGACGCTGACGCATCCCGAGCGAATACGTCCGGACTTGATCATCGACCCGTGCTGTCAAATCGACCAGATCAATGACTTCTTGAATCCGGGCATCGTCAACACCTGGCAACATCCGTGAAAACACTTGTAAATTTTCACGTCCCGTCAAATATTTATACAGCTCGGGATTTTCAACGATCGAGCCAATTCGTTGCATCGCTTGGACAAACTGTTTCCGGACATCAAAGTCGCAGACCGTGATTTTACCGGATGTCGGTTTAATTAACCCGACAAGCATCCGGATCGTCGTCGTTTTCCCGGCACCGTTCGGGCCGAGGAATCCGAATACTTCACCGGGGAAGATTTCAAATGAAATATTGTCGATGATTGTCTTTTTTCCAATGACTTTTGTGACTGATTCTAATTTTACAGTTGGTTTCACGTCTCTCACCTCTTAGTATCCATTCTAGCGGAATAATGAATGATTTACCTTATCGGAACACTTCAAAACCGCACATTCCAAAAAGGTTTGCTACAATCATAGTAACAGCAAAAGGAGGAACGGTTCATGAAACGATATCTTTGGCCACTTTTTTTAGTAGTTTCTCTAATTTTAACGGCAGTCTTCGGGTACGGTTTCGCCAGTGCCTATAACGATGTCGTCAATCCACCGAAACGGGCCGTCTTGACGCCGACAAAGGAAGAACCCGTCAAAAAAGGCGGGACGTATGTCGCGCTCGGTGATTCATTGACGCGTGGTGTCGGTGCCTCAAACGGAAACAGTTATGCAGCCATCGTTGGTCGCGACCTTGTCAAAAACGACCGCGTCGAACGTTTCCAAAATCTTGCCGTCAGCGGTGCACGGACGGAAAATCTCTTAAAACAATTGGAACAAAAAGAAGTCCGTCGTACGTTGTCCCAAGCAAAAGTCATTTCCGTGACGATTGGCGGAAACGATTTGTTTAACCGTGGCGAAGGTGTCGCAAACTTTAATGCAAAAAAAACGGCCGCCACGATTGAAAAGGCTCAAGACAATCTGGCAAAAACGTTCCGCATTTTACGTGAAGAAAATCCGGATGCCGTCATTTTCTATGTCGGACTCTATAATCCGTTCCGCGCCAGCGAAAACGGAGAAGCATTTGACGCAATCGTTCAAGAGTGGAACGCTAAATCCCGGACACTTGGTCTAAAACATGATATCGAAATCATCGATACGTTTAACCTCGTCCGTGACGTCAAACGTGATCTTTCAAGCGACCAGTTCCACCCGAACGACTCGACATACGAAGACATTGCGAATGCAGCCATCCTCGCCGTCGAAAAACGGTTTTAATGGAACAACAAAAAAGGGTTACCCGGTGCGATTCAACTGCTCCCGGTAACCCTTTTGTCTCTTCATTTTAAGCGTTTAGCAAAAGCAATCAAGACCCACTGTAACGGCAAACGGCCCCATAATCCCCAAGCCGGCAATGTTTTCCCGTTAATCGGTTTCGGATTGACCGCCATGTTGATATTTGCCGGTAAAACGGCATATAAAAACGCCGGTAACGTCTTCCGGACGAGATCAACGCCACGTCCGGACAGCAACATCAAACCGTACAGAATTTCGATGACCCCCGTCACCTGGACGAAAAAACGTTTGAACGGGATGAAAGCGGGCATAATCTTAACAAATCCCTTTTCATTCCGGAAATGACCGATTCCGGCGAACAATAAACCGGCACCATATAAAATACGCAGTACATACTTCATCTGAATCTCTCCCTTTGCGACTAAGTCGGTTGCTTAAGTACGAAACACACTCAGTGTACCGAACTGACCGGCTCGACTCAACTGTTTGAGATTGTTGTCGAATTATGGGGAATGATGAGGCATTTTGGAAAAACCACCGTAATTTCATTCCGTTCGGTGAAATCTGATACATTAATCTTAGAAAAGACACCACATGAAGGGATGGATTTCGATGGCAGGAAAAACAAGACAACTCTTACCAGGACTTACCGGAGGCATCATCGGTGCTGTACTTACCGCGACGGTCGCCTTTCCGATTTTAATGGACCAAGAACAGCAAGTCGCCGATACACCACTCTCAAACGGCATGCCAAAACAAGTTTCGACGACAACAAGCGATCCGGTGACGAACGCTGTAGCGACAGCGCAAAAAGCCGTCGTTACGGTCACGAACTATCAGGCGGGTAATGCGATGAGTCAGGAAAAAGCAGCCGCAGGTTCCGGCTCAGGTGTCATCTATAAAAAAGCAGACGGCAAAGCCTACATCATTACGAATCACCATGTCGTCGACGGTGCGTCCAAACTCGAAGTCACGTTAAACAACGGAAAAACACTCAGTGCCAAATTATTGGGTAGTGACGAAACATATGATTTAGCCGTGTTGGAAGTCAACGCCAGTGACGTCCCGTCCGTCATCCCCCTCGGAAAATCGGCTGACTTAAAAGCCGGTCAAACCGTCCTTGCGATCGGGAATCCGCTCGGTGAGTTCCAAAACTCCGTCACCCGCGGAATCGTGAGCTCAAACGACCGGACCGTTCCCGTCGATACGAACAAGGATGGACAGGATGATTTCAATACGACGGTCATCCAGACCGACGCCGCTATCAATCCGGGGAACTCCGGTGGTGCCCTGATCAATGAACAAGGGCAACTGGTCGGAATCAACTCGATGAAGATTGCCGAGACCGGTGTCGAAGGAGTCGGTTTCAGCATCCCGATTGATGACGCTCTGCCGATTTTGAAACAGCTCGAAACAAACGGTGAAGTGAAACACCCGACGCTGGGTGTGTCCCTGCAGGACGTCTCGGCTTTCCCGGCCGGCTATCTGCTTGATCAAGTTAAATTACCGGAGTCCCAAAAAACAGGTGTCGTCGTCATGTCGGTTGAACCGAACAGCCCTGCTGCTTCCGCTAAATTAAAAACCGGAGACGTCATCACGAAAATCAACAAGGAAGAGATTAAAAGTTTTGTTGATATCAAGACGGCACTCATCAAATCTGACGGTAACGTCACCTTGACCATCATCCGTGACGGCAAACAAATGACAGTGTCGACGCAAACGACAATGACGGATCAACTGTAAAGAACTGACAAGATACGTTTCAACACCCTCCCATATCGGGTATTGTTTTATAACAATATCGATTGGGAGGCTTTTTTTATGTATGATTTGATTGGCGTAGGTATCGGACCGATGAATTTAGGCTTAAGTGCCCTGGCTCATCCGACACCTTTACGGACATTATTTTTTGATGAAAGCGAACAATTTTCCTGGCATCCCGGGATGATGATTAAGGATTCAATGATGCAGACGAGCTTCATTTCCGATCTCGTCACACTGGCTGATCCGACCAGTCCTTTTACGTATCTCAACTACTTACGATCCATCAACCGGTTGCATACGTTTTATTTTTATGAAAAACTACTTATTTCCCGACAAGAATATAATGCGTACTTGAAATGGGTTTCAACGCAGCTCGATGATTTACATTTTTCGACCCGTGTCATCGACATCCAGGATACAGGGGACAGTTACGAAGTATTGGTGGAAGAAGTCGCCACCGGGAAACGGACGACTTATGAAACACGCAACGTCGTGCTTGGAACCGGTTCAAAACCGTCGATTCCGGAGAGCTTCGATAAAGGTGTCATTCATAACACCCAATACGTCATGGAAAAAGAGACCATCCTGCAACAGGATAAAGTAAGTATCGTCGGTTCCGGTCAAAGTGCCGCCGAAATCTTCCTTGATCTGTTAACGAGTGACCGGAAAGAGACATTCGAACTCGAATGGATTTCCCGCTCGACGATTTTTGAAACGCTCGAAACCGGTAAACTGGGTGAAGAAATCTTCTCTCCGAGTTACGTCCGTTATTTCAACAGTCTGCCGTTAGCTGTCAGACAAGAAGCCGTCACAAAATTCGCTCGGTCGCAAAACGGGATTAGCCCGGAAACGTTGCAAGCTATCTATGAACATTTGTATGATCTATCAAATGAAGAACAGAATCGCGTAAAGATCCGTGCCAATTTGGAAGTCGATCAGATTTCGTACGAGAACGACTTTACCATCACGATGCGGCATACCGAACTGAATGACCAACGGACTTCAACAACCGGTGCCGTCGTCGCTGCGACCGGCTTCGTCCCGTCTCTCCCCCGCTTCATCAACCGACTCGAGATCGAGTTTGAAGGGGAACAAGCGTGGAAGGTCGATGCCAACTACCGGATCAGCCGAAGCGTTTCGGCGAATCATCACTTGTATGCGACAACGAACCTCGAACTGTCACACGGTCCGGCAGCCGATAACCTCGGCATGTCCGTTTCGCGCAATCAACTCATCTTAAATGATGTCGCCGGCAAAGAATTGTATCCGGTGGAACAACATGCCACCTTCACGACGTTTGATTAATCAGCAGACACACCAAAGGATCCTCGGTTGATTTTCCGAGGATCCTTTTGGGCTGTTGTTTTCATGGTTTTTTCGTCAGTTCCAGCGTCGCTAAAATCAGTAAGGCCGATTGCAGACGACTTTTGCCGCTTTTCGCGAGCAACAGATGAAACGCAATCAACCAGTTGACCTCATCTGAAAAGCGATTGCGGGACCGCTCCCGGTCGACGACACGCGTCACATAAATCATATCAACCCGTTCGGTCGTCTCAAGTAACGCCAGTAACGGAAAAATCCGATCCCAAATCCGGAGCTCCCGTTCTTCCATCATTTCGCACCAGACCTGAATCCGTTTTTTTTGACTGTCAATTGCGTTGGATGCAGCTAAAATCTGAGCTGTTATCAAACGTTCGCTTGAAGGGTTCATCCATCGTTCCAGCCATTTTTCGGCCTGTTCGACGGTTTCAACGAAAGAGTCAGGTAATTGCCCTGTCTCCATCAGCGTCGAAGTCACCACATATTGTTTTGCCAGATTGAGGACGGGACGTGTCTGTCGCAGTTGTTCCACGATCGGAAAGGCGTCGATTCCCTGCTCACGGTTTAAGACTTCACCAAGTGCAAAGAACGGTCGGACTGCCTTTTCTTTAATGAAGCGTCGTTTGATGTGTCGCTCCGCCTCGATGACCCGTTCGAGCAATCGCTCCGGTTCAGGACTGTTTAACTGGATATGTGAGATCAAGAGCGGCGTATACCGGCTGCGTAAGGCTGAAAACCGGGTCGTCTTTTGTTTGACGATCTGCATCATCCGATCAAACGCGGTTTTGTCAAAGACTGTATCATGAATCGTATAAGATAAGGCAAAAAAACGGTGGAAATCATGTGAAGATTCCCCGTGTAACGTCGAATAGGTCTCATCATAGTTTTCGCAAAACAAACCATACATCTTCCCATCCTCCCTTCCCTTATATGTTCCCGGTTCTTGTGAAATCATTCCGCCTTTCTTCCACGCTAATTAAAAAGATGACAAAACCGGAAGCCATGATCATCCTGATGATGAGTTGACTTCCGGTTTTTCAGACGCGTTGCCGGTCAAGGAGTCGTGAGAAATATCCTCCGTTTTCGACCAATTCTTCATGTGTCCCGTCTTCGACGATTCCATCTTTCGTCACGACCAGGATGCGGTCTGCTTGACGAATCGTCGCCAGGCGGTGCGCGATGATCAGCGTCGTCCGATTTTTAGATAATTCAGCAAGTGACTCCTGGATAATGGCTTCCGTCTCGGTATCAAGAGCTGACGTCGCCTCATCAAGAATCAGGATTGGCGGATTTTTCAAGAACATCCGTGCAATCGCCAGCCGTTGTTTTTGCCCGCCGGACAGCTTCAACCCCCGCTCACCAATCTCGGTATCGTATCCATCCGGTAAATCGGCAATCATCTGTCCAAGATGCGCCCGTTCTGCCGCCTGGATGATGTCCGTCCGGCTTGCCGTCAAATCCCCGTAGGCGATATTGTCAGCAATCGTCCCCGAAAACAGGAAGACATCCTGTTGAACGATTCCGATTTGTTGCCGCAACGACGACTTCGTCATCTGGCGGATGTCGATTCCGTCAATCGTAATCGCACCGTCCGTGACATCATAAAACCGCGGAATTAACGAACAGATCGTTGTTTTCCCCGCACCCGACGTCCCGACGAAGGCAATCGTCTGTCCCGGTTCGATGGACAGGCTGATGTCTTTTAAAATCAACCGTTCGGCTTCATAACCGAAGCTGACGTCATCAAACCGAATCGCCCCGCGTAATGCCGACACATGAATGGCATCCGGTGCATCCTTCAGTTCTTCGTCATGATCAATCATCTCGAGAAAACGTTTGAAGCCGGCCATCCCTTTCGGATAAAGTTCCAAAAGTGCCGTAATTTTATCAATCGGTTTCAGCAGGATATTCATATAAAGAATGAATCCAACGAGTTCCCCGTAAGTGAGTTTCTCTGTATAGCTGAGATAGGCACCGACGACGAGGACAGCAAGCGTCATCAGACGTGTCGTCAGATAAATGCCGGATAAACTTGTACTCATCACTTTATAGGCATTGATCTTTGATTGCCGGAACGTCGCATTATCTTTTTCGAACCGTGCGACCTCATGGGCTTCATTCGTAAACGATTGAACGACACGGATTCCGGACACACTGTCCTCAACCCGCGAATTGACTTCGGCAATGTTACCGTACATCCGGTCCCATGACCGGTTCATCCGGACATTGGCATAACTGATCAGCCAGATTAGGAACGGTACGGCAATGATCGTGACGAGTGCGAGAGGCACATTGATCGTCATCATGATCGAAAAGGCACCGAGCAGTGTCATGACGGCAATGAAAGCATCTTCCGGACCATGGTGAGCCAGTTCACCGATATCAAACAAATCGTTCGTAATCCGGCTCATGATATGCCCCGTTTTGGTGTTGTCAAAAAAACGGAATGATTGCTTTTGGACGTGACCAAACAATTGCCGCCGCATATCCGTCTCGATGTTGATGCCGAGCTTATGCCCGAAGTAGTTGACGACGAACTGCATCAGCGTACTGATGACATACAAGCCGAGCAATCCGACACTAACTAAAATAATCCAGTTCAACTCTCCATCTGGTAGCAATGAGTCGATGAACCATTTGACAGCAAGCGGAAAAGCCAACTCGAGCAGGCCGACGAATAAGGCGGACGAAAAATCAAGCCAAAACAACCGTTTGTGCGGTATGTAATACTGATAAAACCGTTTTAACATGCGAGTCCTCCTTTCAAATTACCTTTAGTGTACAGGATTACTGAAAATAATTCTCGTTTACAAACCGTCGTTCTTTTTTTGAAAACGAATCGAATTTCTTTCTCAAAAAATATATTTTAAAATCAGGTGAATTCCCGGCTTCTTATGACAAAATGGTAACAACGATTCGATCCATGATCGAACTAGATTCATCATTTGGAAGGGAGCCACACTACGTGAAAAAGACTTTTCTCACTTTGACGACACTTGCGCTGATCAGTTCAGCCACTGGCGTCGAAGCCGCATCAACGACACTCATCTTGACAGACAACGTCAATATCCGGACTGCTGCCACTACTTCCGCTCCTGTCATTACGACTCTCAAAAAAGGAACGACGGTCACCGCAGTCAAGAAGACCGGTTCCTGGTACGAGATTCGTCATCAATCCAAAAAAGCCTTTATCACTGCCGCTTACGTCAAAACCATTCCAGCAAAAGCACCGACAACCACGACCTACATAACGAACACCTCATCCGTCAACGTGCGCGAGAAAGCAACGACCACTTCGAAATCGCTTGGTAAACTTGCGAAGAATGTCAGTCTTTCCGTTAAAAAGAAAACCGGTGAATGGTACGAAATCAATTACAAAAATAAGTCCGCTTATGTCCATACGACACTCGTCACAGCTAAAACATCGACAGTGACGACAGGATCAAAACCTCCGGTCACGAAGCCGGTGACACCGCCTGTTTCCACTGCCGTCAAAGCAGTCGATTCGTCCAAACAATATGAAGTCAATGCAAAAGAAGGGTTAAATGCCCGTCTGTCAGCGTCAACGACCGCTAAAATTTACAAGACGTTAGCACATAAAACCGTTTTAAAAGTAACTGGATCGCTTGATAAATGGTATCAAATCCAGCTCGATGGAAAAGATCTGTATGTCGCTTCGAGTTATGTTTCAGCGACGGCCAAGGAGACACCACCGCCTACACCGGGTGTCTCGGTCACACCGGTCGATCAATCGAAGACGTATAAAGTGGATGCGCCGACCGGCTTAAATGTCCGGACGGCTCCAAGTACAACTTCGACGGTCTTTACGCAACTCGCACACGGATCAACTGTTCAAGTCTCCGGTGAAACGACGGGAGCATCTGCCGGCTGGTACCAGATTAAAATCGGCACTGCGTATTACTACGTCGCCAAAACTTACATTACGACAGGATCCGTCACGGCTCCTGTGACACCACCGGTCACGCCGCCAACGACGACAATTCCAGCGTCCGGCATCATGGAAAAAGCCATCTCCATCGGACAACAATATCTCGGTACTCCGTACGTTTGGGGTTCAAGCAGTCCCGTTAACGGTGGTTTTGATTGCTCCGGTTTCATCAACTATGCGTTGAATACGGCCGGCTACAAAGTGGCCCGAACCAATGTCAACGGTTACTGGAACAACGACGGCTACCTTGGTCAAAAGTTATCGAAATTACGCCAACCGGTCCGCGGCGATATCATTTTCTTCGAAAATACGTATGCAGCCGGTCCGACTCACATTGGCATCATGTTGAACAACGATCAGTTCATTCATGCCAATACACCGTCACTCGGGATCAGTCGCCTGTCTGAAAAATACTGGACACAAAAGTTACTTGGTTTTAAAGCACTTTAATCCAACAGGACCAATCGGGATGATACCCGGTTGGTCCTTTTTTCTTACGTTAATGCTGTCAAGGTTTGTTCAATTTTTTGTTTGAAATGACCGGGTGACAGTTGTGTTGTCAATTCTTCTACTTCTGCTTGACGGTCCAGTCCAACTCCGGCCCGCATGGCAAACGCGAGCGCATATAACATCATCGCATGATCGTACTCACCACCAGCCCGCCATAAGTGTGCATTCCTCCAAATTTTAGAAACGGCGCTTTGCAGGTCAAATGTGAGTTCCTCTTTTGAATCATTCCACAAACAAAGGTAGACTTCGAAATACCCGATGTAATGAAGGCAGGCTTCAATCTTGACTTCGATCAGCCGTTCCCGTGCCTCACGAATTCCGGCGTAATCCTTCCGGTGGACCGCGATGGATCCTTTTGTCAGGTCGACAAGGATTTGATCAAACGCTGTCGCTTCCGTAAATAAAAAGAAGTGCCGCAATTTTTCGAGTTCAAATTCTGCTGCTTCATAGTCCTCTTCTAAGCTTAAAAATAAGGCGAGGAGCCGGTGGTAGTTCCTGACATCACTGTAGACGCCCTTTTCCCGCATATAGCTGATCCCTTCCCGTAAGAAAACGATTGACTGACTCCAGTTATCGTTAATCACACTGACACGAATCGCCTGTAACATTTGATAGTCCAAAAACGTTTCGTGCGCGAGCGGGACATCCTGAAAAATCATCATCCCGTCAATCTTTCGGTACGCTTCTTCATAACGGCGCAGGAAAAATAAAAAATAGACTTTTGAAATCTGTACTTTAATCTGTTCATCCCGCAATCCGAGCTGTTTAAATACGTCTTCTGCCAGATCGAAGTAATGTAAGCCTTTTTCCTTATCGGAAAAACGTAAAGCACTTCCATACTCGTAATATATTTGTCCTTGCCAGTAAGAATTGATGGCGGGCTCCAAATACGGTGCGAGCATCATCGCAATCTGTCCCTCTGCATAATAACCGCTTGCGGTCGAATTGATTTTTTCAATCACTTGCTTCATTTCAACGGCGCGCGGATCAATCAATAACTCGTCGATTGAGACATGCAGACGATTGGCAATCGACTGTAAGGCCGGTAAGGACGGTGTCGCCTTTCCGTTCTCGATCATACTGAGCATCGACTTCGTCATGATGCCGTCTGCGACATCAGACTGCGTCATTTTTTTTGCTTTCCGTAAACTTTTAATGCGTTTTCCCAGCATCGTTGTCACCTCAATATATTAAATAAGTTAAATTAAATTTAACTTTTACATTTACAATCTTTCCCTATTCCTCTAGTATAAAGGAAAGTTCAATTTAATTGAACAAAAAGGAGGAATTATGACGTCTAAAAATTTACAAAGGTTATTATTCGGTAAGTTTTGTTCATTGTTCGCCGCCAGTCTGTTTACGTTCGTCGCCGGTCTGACTGTTTTAGGGGAAACGTCATCCGGGCTTCAATTCGCACTTGTCTTACTCGCAGGGACACTGCCGCGGATTCTGTTATCTCCCGTTGCCGGCGTTCTGTCTGATCGCTGGAACCGGAAAAAAATCATCGTCACGACCGAGGTATCAAGTGCCTTCATACTTGCCATATTTGCAGGTTACGCGACCTTTTTCCCTGTCCACACGATGCATTACATGATCGTCAGCGCCCTTTTGACTGCTCTTTCAACTTTCCTTTCCGTCACCTTAATGAGTTCGTTGACACGATTGCTTGATGATGCGGAATTACAGCGTGGTAATTCCCTCATTTCAAGTATCAGTTCCCTTTCATCAATTGTTGCTCCGATGCTTGCCGGTTTCCTGTTAGCCTTTGCACCGATTCATCTCTTCACCCTCTTACCGTTAAGCTTGTTTTCCTTCGCCGCACTTTGGAACATGCGGCTGACGTTCCGGGTCATCCCTTTTGCCCGTGAAGAAAGTTCGCCTTCACTCTGGACAGACTTTCAATCAGGCTACCGTTATTTGTTCAAACAACGTGTCCTGACGACGCTCATCTTAATGGCCCTTGTTTTGAATTTCTTTTTCATCGCCTTGGAAGTCATCTATCCGATCATTTTACTCGATCATCTCAAATTTACACCCTTCCAGTTCGGAACAATTGAAGCCGCTTTAGGTGCTGGTCTCTTACTTAGTTCACTGATGCTTGCTCTGCCTCGCTTTACGATCAAACGTCCGTTGATGACTTTATTTCAGTCAATCGCTTTAGTCGGTATGCTGTTTCTTTCACCTCTGTTGCCGTTACTCGACATCGTTCCATCGAACTGGACATTTGGTTATTTTCTCATTTTCTCCTTCACGGTAGGGTTCATCATCCTCCGCTCAAACATTCCGATTCAACTGCTCGTTCAACGTCAAACAGACCCTGCATACTTAGGTCGTGTCATGGGTGTCATGGAATCACTCGCGATGGGGATCATTCCGCTCGGTATGTTGTTATTCGGCTTCTTAAGTGATCACGTCTCGCTCACTCTGATACTCGGGATCAGTTCATTCGGTTTACTCGTGACCGTCAGTATCGGATTCTTTCATTTGCGGCATGATGTTCGGGCAGAACGCTCAGAAGAACTCACGTCGCTTGAAACAAAAAAAACGTCCACCTCAGCGAACTGAGATGAACGTCCTTGATCACATTATTCGTTTAAACCTTTGCTTTGACTGCGTCCATGATCAGACGGAGTGAGTCTTGTTTCGCTTTTTTATCGGCAATCATCGAAGCAATCATCACTTCATCTGTTCCGTACGAATCGGCGAGATTCTGTAACTGACGCGCGACGTCTTCCGGATTTCCGACGATCATCCGTTTCCGATTTTCGGCAATACGGAACTGGTCTTGGAACGAGTACTGGTAAGCGGCTGCTTCTTCCGGAGTCGGTGTGCCTGTTGACGAGATACCTTTCTCAAGCAGGAGCAATGACAAATCAAGACTCGAAGCCAATCGTTCCGCTTCTTCCGTTGTCTCCGCACATGTCACGAAAATCGAGACGAGCGTTTGCGGTGTCTCGTTGAACGACGTCGCCATGAAGTTATGACGGTAGTAATCCATTACTTCCTGACCGCCCTGTCCGTTGATGAAGTGGGCAAAGGCGAATCCGAATCCGCGCTGCGCCGCATTCAAGGCACTGCCGCCGCTTGATCCGAGCAACCAGGCTTCCGGTGTCGTATCGATTTCCGGTGTTGCGACGAGTCCTGCAAACCGGTGATCAGCCGGGGCCCCGTCTTTTAAATAATCGACGAGATCATCCAGTTGTGCCCCGTAGTCTGCTCCGCCGAATCGTGGGGACGATCCTTCCTGGAGTGCACGGGTTGCGAGCGGCATACCGCCCGGTGCCCGGCCTAGTCCTAAATCAATCCGGTTTGGTGCCAGTCCTTCGAGGACACGGAAGTTCTCTGCGACTTTGTACGGACTGTAATGTGGTAACATGACGCCCCCTGAACCGAGACGAATCTGTTTCGTGACCGCTGCCATGTAAGCGATTAAGACTTCCGGGCTTGATCCGGCAAGTGTTTTGGCAAAGTGGTGTTCCGATACCCATAATCGTGTATATCCGAGTTCATCGGCAATCTTCGCAAGTTCAACTGTTTCATGTAAAGCTTCTGACGGGGTCTGTCCTTTTGAGACCGGTGATTGGTCTAAAATACTTAATTTCAATATAATCTCTCCTCTGGTGTTGACTTCATGTCTAAACTGTACGCCTGTCTGATAATCGAATGCAATTAAACTGCCTGTTTACCCGATGGCGACGTTTTCAATTTGAAATTCAGGGAACATTCTTAAAGTAGCAGCAATTAAAACTTAGAGGATGAGGTGTTTTTCATGTCAACGAACCATACATCAAATCAAGAAGCCGTTGAAACGGTCAAAAAATTAATCGATAAAATCGAAACAGCCATGCTGACGACGATCTCTGATGAAGGTCTTGTCTCACGTCCGATGCAAACTCAGGATATCGAGTTCGATGGCGATCTCTGGTTCCTTACATCAAAAGATACAGGCAAATATAATGAAATTCTTAAAAATCCGAACGTCAACGTCGCCTACGTTGATAAATCTTACGTTTCGATTCGCGGGAAAGCAGAATTCGTCGAAGACGTGGCCCGTAAAAAAGAATTATGGAGCCCGCGTTATGAAGCGTATCTCGGAACGACATATGAAGATCCAAAAGTCGTCTTGATCAAGGTCAACACGGAAGGCGCTGAATATTGGGAAACCGGCAACACAACAAAATCCGTTAAGCAACTGTTGAAAAAAGCAGTCGGCAACGATGACTCGAACGAAATCAACAAAAAAGTAGATTTGACATAAGTCTCTTTTAGACCAAATCGTCTTTCGGCGATTTGGTCTTTTTTTGTTTGAATTGGTTTTATCGGGACCATCTGGTGTAACATACTACTATTAGTAATCAAGTTTATTAGCTAAAGGAGACGCATCATGGGAGAATTCATTACATTATTAAAACGGGGCAATCGTTCTGCTCTGACGGCCGGCATCGTCAACTCGGTCATCGCCATCATCAAAGCCGTCGCTTATGTCTTAACCGGCAACGTCGCGATGTTTGCGGAAATGATGCACACGATTGGGGACGCCGCCAACCAATTTTTTGTTTTCATCGGTTCCGCCCTCAGTAAAAAGGCACCGACGAAACGGTTCCCGAACGGGTTTGGCCGTCTCGTCAACCTCGTGTTGCTCGGCGCGATTTTATTCGTCGGCATCATGGCCTACGAAACGATTCATGAAGGAATTGCTCACATCATCCAACCAACCGAATCAACCGGTTTCTGGATTACCTTGTCCGTCTTATTCGTCGGTGTCGTCCTTGAAAGTGGTGTCTTTTATAAAGCGATGCAGGAAATCGCACATGATGCCCGTATCACGACAAAAGGTCCGAAATTGATTCTCGACAGTTTCCGTGCCTTAAAGCAGGCAAAACCGGCGACACGCCTTGTCTTCCTCGAAGATTTAGTCGCAACGGCCGGCGGACTTGTCGCAATGATTGCCGTCATCATCTCGCATCTGACACCGTTTCATCAGGCGGAAGGCATTGCCTCGATCATCATCGGACTGATGATGTTTTATGTCGTCGGCAACGTCTTTTTACAAAATGCAGCCGGCGCCCTCGGAGAAGCAGACGAAACGATGGCAGCACGGCTCGGCGGGCTTATCATGCAAGATGCCGATGTCCGGGACATCAGCAAACTCGAAGTCATCAAGGAAGGCGATCATTTCCATGTCGAAGTCGAGATTGAAGTCGATCCGGCGTTGACGATTGCCCAGGCCGATGACATCAAAGACCGGCTCGAACTGCAAATCCGGCTTCAGCAAGGAATCACTGATGTCACGATTGGATTTGACGAAGATGACAAGATTCAACAATACATCGTCTCGACCAACGAAACCCCTTGATTCCGTTCACACAAGAAGTCGTTGAGGTCATTCGTTCAATTCCGGCAGGACGCGTCATGACGTACGGTCAAATCGCCCGCCTTGCCGGAAATCCGCGGGCTGCCCGACAAGTGGCCCGGATTCTTCACAGCCTCAGCCGGACGGAACAGTTGCCCTGGCACCGCGTCTTGAATGCGAAAGGTGAGATTTCACTCGACGGTGACGAACAGCAACTGGCACTCGAGGCGGAAGGCGTCGTCTTTGAGCATCCCGGGAAACTATCATTATCCCGTTATCAGGTCTAACAAAAAGGAAGTAAACCGCATCGATGCGGCTTACTTCCTTTTTTTATGCTTTTTCCTTCATTTGGCGTACTACTTCTGCCTCGAGCTGCGGTTCCGGCGGCAACCAGCCGTCCGGTTTCATGACCTTTTGGTCGGATTCCCGGAAAATCGGCTGACCGTCCGGACCCAGTTTCGCCATGTTCGCCTGTTGGACGATTTCAAACAACGGACCCGGTTCAAGACCTGCTTCAACAAAACTGCCCATGATGAAGTACAGGGCATCCGTCAACGCATCGCCTTGACCGACCAACCGTTCGACTTCCGTCGTCGGGTAGGTTTCCTTCAATGATTTTTGAACCGCCTGATCAAGTCCTGTCTTAAACGTCTCGATGGCTGCCAAAAAATCGGTTTCGTTTTGCGACGACTGGTGGAGAAACTCAACGACTGCTTCTTCCGCTGTCCAGGTCGCCCGTTTGACACCCCGTTCGAGCGGAATCGCTGTCGGCTGTTCAGCACCCGGATGACGGAACGTCTGATGAAATTGTTTGACGTCCTGATAATAATTCGGTTGTTTCATATCGATCACTCCCCTGTTCCGTATCACTTTCACACGGTTTCCATTCTAACAGGTTTCAGGAGATTTCTCGATGCCTGAATTACCGGACAAAATCCAGCAGGCGCATTCCGCGGCTGATCAGCTCGTCCCGTTCGGCCGACGTCTGCTTCAGACGGTCTAAATCCGCGATTAACCGGGGCTGATCGACTTCATCCGCCAGTTCCAGTAATTCAAGACGCAACAACCAGGCATCCGGTAATTGAGTCAACGTCCGGTCAATCAGTTGCGGCAACAGTTGACGATCGGCCCGTCCTTCCCGCATTTCCCGAATGGCTTCAAAAATCGGATCAGCAGCTGTCAACGGACGTTCGATCCGTTCGAATTCGACTGTCTCCGGAATCGGTTTTAACGCTTCGACTTCTGTTCCCGGGAAAGCCGACGTGATGTCTCCGACGACTAACTCCATCCGGTCCATTGCCGTCGTTTGACCGTCGTTCGTTAATTGAGCGTCTTCCAAGACGACGAGTGCCCGGTGACCGTTGACGTTTTGAATCGCTGAAATTTGTCCTGTGACGTGAACTGCACCTTCTGTCCAGTCCAGCTCTTCCCCGACTTTGACCTGGAGCAAGACTTCGTTCAGCTCCGGTCCGTGAAGGAGTGTAAATCCTTCTGGATGATCAGCCAGCCCTTGACCTGTCATGACTTCACCTTTCGCAGCCAGCGCCGTCGGACCGGTCAGCTTGACGATGTGCAGGGTTTCATGGATTTCCTGTGTTGCC
The DNA here is from genome assembly GCF_018618855.1 of Exiguobacterium sp. s166. Taxonomy (NCBI): domain Bacteria; kingdom Bacillati; phylum Bacillota; class Bacilli; order Caryophanales; genus Exiguobacterium; species Exiguobacterium sp. s166. Next base: position 252,640 of record NZ_JACSMU010000002.1, read on the forward strand.
GGTACACCGACGAGCGAGACGCCGCTGTCAAAGACAAGCGTCGAAAGGTTGCCTGACTCGACGGCTTTCGTTAATCCGTGGATGCCACCGCGGACGTATGACATCGTCTGCGCGAACTCTTCCAGGGCTTCCCGGAGCTGTTCGAATGATTCGCAGACAAACAGTTCTTTTTGCATGCTCGTGACGTCATGTTTCGTCGCCAGTGCTTTTTCAAGTGAAAACGGATGTTTGACGACCGCGTCTGTCAGACAGTGACGGCTCTCGCCGACCGATGACAGGAGACCAGCTCCGTAGATTTGTGGATTGTCGATATCGCCAATCAGACCGAATTCGACCGTCCACCAGAACAGACGTGAAATTTCATTCGCTTCCGAGATTCCCGTCACATGGGTCCGGGTTTCAGCAAGGGCGATTTCCGCCTGCTCGATGTCAGCCGGTGTCGAAAACGGGCTTTCTTTGACAATCGTCAATTTTTTTAACGCTTTGAAGACGTCGTGCTCCGCTTTATGGTTAAAGGCATGGGCACCGATCTCACCGAACCGGCGAACGAATTCTGCGTACGTCGGATTCATCAGGATTGGTGCATGTCCCGCTGCTTCGTGCAAGATGTCCGGTGCCGGTGTGTAGAGAATGTTATCGATCTTGCGGATATCCGTTGCGATCGGTAACAAGCCGTGTCCCTGGAAGTCAAAGAATGCGACGCCCGGTATCAGACCGTCAACGGCGACCGTTCCCCAGCCGCCCCGGCTCAAGTTGGCCGTCATCTCCCGGACATCCGGAATCCGTTCCGGACTGATGCCGGATGCAGCGAGTCCTTCGAGGTATGCCGGATGGGCTGTATCTTGTAACGTCTTTAAATTCAGTCGCATGACGTAACGCCAGACCGCGTGATCCGTCGGCGTGTAATCGTCGTAGTGTTGCGGTGCAACGTGTGGTTGTAAGTGACTTGGAATGATTGGTGTAGACATATGAATTCCCCCTTGAAAGTAGATGAACAACAAAAAGTCCCTGCCGAACAAAGATGTTCGACAGGGACGACAAAAGGCCGCGGTACCACCCTGATAATCTACGTAGACATAGATCGCTTCATTACGGGATAACGGTTTTCTCCGCTTGCATGGCAAGAGACTCGGAAACTGTAATTCGATTCAATCTGTGTACACGTTCGCAGCGCCACGTGCTCTCTGAAACAGGGAGATTGTTTCTACTTCGGTTTCGTCTTCGTCCAACTTCTTTTGTTCTGTTATGCTGTTATGCTGTTAGCAACTAAAGTGTTGTTAAGAAGGACTATACGCTTACTTTTGACTTTCGTCAATCGCTTTTTTTCGTTTAAAGCGGTTAAAGGTTTTATCACGGACTGATTTCTGTTCGATCGACAGCGACGTCACATGGCGACGAAGCGCCCCGTTCAGCCGTTTCTCAAACAATTCCAGTTCCTGAATCCATTCGTTCATCGCAACGACGATCGGCAGGATTTCCATGATGATTTCTTCTTCCAGTTCATCCCGGTCGAGAAACGAGTGTTTGACGAAAGCGATATTTTCTTTGACGAGGTCTTCCATCGCGAGTGGTTCTTCCGTCAGTAACAGATCGTACGTCAGCAAGACTTTTTCCTGACGCTGGGCAATATGCATCAGGTGATAGAACAATTCGCTCCGTAACTCGTCAGCAATCGAATTCAACGCCTTCTCCCGCTCCCGGAACCGTTCAGCGGTCGCAACCCCCCGTTCCAGACACGACTGCATATGTTGCAAAATGATCAAATTCCGCAATAACGAGACGTGCCGTTGCCGGGATCCGCGAATTTCTTCCCGGTGCAGATTAAATAACGTCTTTGTCTCGAGCATCGAACGGCTCATTTTGTCGATCGCTGACCGGTACGGTGTGACTTTCCCTTCAAAGGCAATTGCCCGGGTCACGACAAGCAGCTTCTCGAACAGTTTCGAGGCTTTCTGATAATAGACGTTCCCGTAACGCGGCGGGAAAATCAGCGCATTGACACCGAGGGCACAACCGATCCCGAGCATGACGAGTAAGTAACGGATCAGGACGATTTGCCACAACGGATCCGTCGCCCCTTCAATACTTTCCAGGATGACGATGATCATCAAGACGACGTGGGGAATCGTCCGGCCGAAACCAAATGCCAGTAAAATCGAGATGGCAGCCATGATGACGATTCCGATTGCCAGTGGATTGGCCGGGTTGTCACCTAGAATCCATAACGAGACGAGTGTCAGGAAGGCTCCGATCAGGTTGGCTTCCGCTTCCTCGAGGAATTGTTTCCATGTCTGATACACGGACGGTAATAACGTTGTAGCTGCCGAAATCGCAGGTAGGATCGGGCTTAGATTAAACAGGTTACTGATAATCAGCGCCAAGATGACCGCAAGTCCGGTCTTGATGGTACGTGGTCCGATTTGTAAAGACTGACCGCCCATATACAAACCTCCTTCATAGTGGGGATACGCCCCCTATTCTTGCTCTAATACCCGAAAAAGGCAATTAAAAAATCACTCCAAGAAGTCTTGGAGTGATTTTTATCGAATCTTTTTTTCTTATGAAGCTTTTGTTCCCGTACCAGAAGTCATTTCTTTTTTCGCAACTTCTTGATCGACGAGCGGTTTTTTCAAGATCGAGAGGATAGCGGCTCCGACAAGTGATCCGATTAAGATGGCACCTGCGTAGCTGAGAACGGCCATCCATGTGCCTGATGGTCCGTCAAGTAATGGGAAGACGAACACACCGCCGTGTGGTGCCGGAAGCAACACACCGAAGACGATTGTCAATGCACCGGCGATTGCTGAACCGATGACGCTTGCCGGGATGACACGAAGTGGATCGGCTGCTGCGAATGGAATCGCACCTTCTGTGACGAATGACGCACCCATTGCGTAAGCAGCGATACCCGCTTCGCGTTCTTGCGGTGTAAATTTCTTACGTGCGAACAATGTGGAAGAGAAAGCGACGAGAAGCGGTGGAACCATACCACCTGCCATGACGGCTGCCATGACTTCCGTGTTTCCTGCTGTTAAAGCGGCTGTTCCGAAGACGTAGGCCGTTTTGTTGATTGGACCACCCATATCGATTGCCATCATTGCTGCGACGAGCATACCGAGCAGGATGGCGTTACCGCCACTTAGACCGTTGAGTGAATCTGTTAACCATGTCATGAAAGCAGCGATTGGCTCGTTGATGACAAGCAACATGATCATACCTGTGATGAATGAACCGAACAGCGGGTAAAGCAAGACCGGTTTGATCCCTTCAAGAGCTTTCGGAAGACCTTGCAAGACTTTGATCAGTAAGAGAACAACATAACCGGCAAGGAAACCGGCGATCAATCCACCGAGGAATCCGGCATTCCCTTGGCTTGCGAGGAATCCGGCAATCAAACCTGGTGCAAGACCCGGTTTATCGGCGATCGACATCGCTATGAATCCGGCAAGAATCGGAATCAGAAGACCAAAGGCTGCTTTACCGATCGACATCAATTGAGCGGCAAATTCGTTGTATGATGGATCTTCCGGGTTCGCTGAGTTGATGCCCCAGAAGAAGCTGATTGCGATTAAGAGTCCGCCGGCAACGACGAGTGGCAACATGGCGGAAACCCCGCTCATCAGGTGTTTGTAGAAACCGCCACGGGCTGGTTTCGAGCTATCGCTTGATCCACTGCCTTTATACACCGGTGCATCCTGTTTAACGGCACGGTCAATCAGTTCTTTTGGTTTCCGGATTCCCTGAGCGACCGGAACTTCAACAACGTGTTTCCCGTTGAAACGATCCATCTCGACAGCTTTATCCGCAGCGACGATGATTGCTGTCGCTTCTTGAATATCTTGACTTGTCAGACCGTTTTTCACGCCGGTCGAACCGTTTGTTTCGACTTTGATGCGGACACCCATTTCTTCCGCTTTTTGACGGAGAGCATCTGCTGCCATATACGTATGGGCGATACCGGTCGGACACGCTGTGACGGCAAGAATGTATGGTGCGTCCTGTGCGACGTTTGGCGATGAGACGTCGACCGGACCTTCTTCTTCCCGTTCTTTTGCTTCGATCGCAGCGATGACTTCATCTTCCGAACGGGCGGAAAGAATCGTATCACGGAACTTCATGTCCATCAGGTAGACAGAAAGTTTTGATAATGTTTCAAGGTGCGCGTTGTCGGCATTTTCGCCGGCAGCAATCATGAAGAACAAGCGGCTTGGTTGTCCGTCGAGTGCTTCGTAATCGATTCCTGTCGAACGTCCAAAAGCGATGGCCGGTGATTTGACGGCTGCCGTCTTCGCATGCGGAATCGCGATTCCTTCACCGAGTCCGGTCGTACTTTGTGCTTCCCGGGCCAGGATGGCTTCGCGGTAAGCCGAGCGGTCATTTAATTTCCCGGCACGATCGAGTACATCCACCAATTCATCGATGACAGCTGCTTTATTCGACGAACGTAAATCGAGTTGGATCGTATCACGGGTTAACAGATCTGTAATTTTCATGAGTTTGTCACTCCTTTTAGGATTGAATGAGTTCAACGACTTGGACATCGGTCAATAAACGGTCAATATCTTCTTTTGTACATAAACCAAATGAGTAAGCGGACGCACTGCCTGTCGTGACCGCATAGCGAAAAGCTTCTTCCGGCGATCGCCCGAGGGCGTAACTGGCGACGAATCCTGCGACGAGTGAATCTCCGGCACCGACTGAATTAATCAGCTTACCGGCCGGTGTGTTCGCCGTGTAGGCCCCTTGCTTGTTGACAAGTAACGCTCCGTCACCTGCAAAAGAGATGATGACATTTTCCGCACCGCGTTCAACGAGTTGTTGCGCATACGGGACAGCCATTTCTTTTGACGTGATGTCGACATCAAAAATTTCACCGAGTTCATGATGGTTCGGCTTGATCATGAACGGACCGAGCGGTAAGACTTCAAGCATGGCTTCCTTCGTCGTATCGACAGCGAACTTCACGCCTCGTTCCGTCAGGACTTGCGCAATCTTCCGGTATAAATCCTGCGGCAGACTGCTTGGAATGCTGCCGGCGAAGACGACGATGTCACCCGGCTGCATCGTTTCGAACGCTGCCAGTAACTCCTGCAATTCTTCATCCTTGATTTGAGGACCTGCCGCATTAAGTTCCGATTCCTGATCGGCACGGATCTTAACGTTGATCCGCGTTTCATCGGCAATCGGTGTGAAGGCTGTCAGGACGCCTTGTTTTTCCAGTTCGTCACGAATGAACTTTCCCGTACTGCCACCTAAAAATCCAAGAGCTTCCGTCTCGACGTCGTAATTTCTTAAGACCAACGAGACATTGATTCCTTTACCGCCTGCTACTTTTTCCGCTTTTTCCACACGATTGACTTGTCCGGCCTCAAATACGGGCAACGTGACGTAATAATCGATCGATGGGTTGAGTGTCAGTGTATAAATCATTTCGCGTTCACCACCTCTGTATATTGACTGTATTTCGCTTCCTGTTCACTGGATGTCATCGTGATAATCGTTGCCGCCCGCAGTGACGCGACCCGGCTGAAACTGATGTCATCCAGTTTCGTCTCATCGACTAATACATAAGACTTTTTCGCTAACTCAATCGCGGTCTTCTTAACGAGTGCCTCTTCCGGATCTGGTGTCGTGAAACCTTGAGTCGGATGAACACCGTTCATCCCAAGGAAAGCGACATCAAAATGGTAAATCAACATTCCTTCACGCGCATTGTAACCAACAAGTGCTTGGGTCGAATGCTTGAGTTGCCCTCCGACGACGAACGTCGGGATACGGTGATAGAGTAACGTGTTCGCTAGAGGAAGACTGTTCGTCACGACTGTAATCGCCTTTTGTTCGAGATAAGGGACGATGGCTAGTGTCGTCGTTCCTGCATCGAGATACACGTACATTCCGTCTTCGATCAGGTCGGCCGCTGCTTTTGCGATCCGGTCCTTCTCTTCGACGAAACGGTCACTTTTCTCGAAATAACTCGGTTCATCAATCTGCATATGGTTGGCGGTTGCCCCGCCGTGAACCCGCCGTAAGTGACCAGCCGATTCAAGTTGTGATAAGTCGCGGCGAATCGTTGATTCACTGGCTCCCGTCTGATCAACAATGGTTTGCATTTTGACGACTTCTTCCCGGGCGAGCAGCTCGAGAATCAGTTGATGGCGTTTTTTCGTTAACATGAGTTTCCCTCCACATCCTTAATATAAAGCGTTTACATTCAAAAATCAATCAAAAACATTCACTTTTTTATGTTTTTCGTTAAAAAACCTTCAAAATATGACTTTATTCGACAATAACATCTTGTTATACGTCTATTATACATCAAAAACGGTCATAATATGACCGTTTACGCAAAAAAACCGCTCATTCTCTGAGCGGTTTTAAACAAGACGGTCATCAAGTATTCATTTTTAGGCTTTGACGTGATTTTGCAGATGACCGATTCCTTCAATCGAAACATCCACGACGTCCCCATCCTGAAGATACGTCGGCGGCTTCATCCCGTGTCCAACGCCGGCCGGTGTTCCTGTTGCAATGATATCCCCTGCTTCAAGGGTCATCCCGCGGGAAACTTCCGTTAAAATCGTCACGACATCCCGGAGCATCAGCTTCGTCGAACCCGATTGCCGCAGTTGACCGTTGACGCGCGTCTCAACCAGTACATCGGCCGGATCAAAACTGTCTTCCGTCACGATGACCGGCCCGAACGGACAAAAACCGTCGAGTGATTTACCGCGGAAAAATTGAACATGCTCTTTTTGCAGATCACGTGCCGTCACATCATTGACGATACTGTAGCCGAAGACATGATCCAATGCATTTTCCGGTGTCAGGTCACGACCGGTTGTCCCGATGATGATTGCGAGCTCTCCTTCATAGTCGAGTTGCTGTGTCAGATCAGCATGCCGTTCGATTGCCTCAAACGGACCGACGATGGAACTCGGTGCTTTCGTAAATAAAACGAACTTCCCGGCACCTGCCGTATCCATCTCCTTGATATGATCGGCATAGTTCTTCCCGACACAAATCACATTACGAGGCGGTATGTACGGTGCGAGTAACCGGATCTCATGGTTCAGCCTCGGTGCGACATCCAAATCAAGATCCATCTCGAAGCCCCGTGCGATGACTTCAAGCAACGAATCCGTATAGACCTGCGCTGTCACGTCATACCGGTAACCTGCTTCCTCGATCCCAATCCGTGACTCTCCTTCTTGCTCAAACCGAAACCATTTCATGACTATTCCCCCTTTTTTTCCAGTATACCGAAAAGTCTCTCCAATCGTCTGCTTTCACGAAAAAAGAACCATCCGAAATACGTCTCGGACGGTTCCTCTTCAGGCGATGCGACGGGCTAACCGGTCAACAAGCGCCTGTGATTCTTCATTTAAGGAAACCAAGTCGACTGACACACCTGCCGCCTGATATTTCAAGACGACCGTTTCAATCGCCTCCGTTGCCGAATCATCAAACAGATGGGCTTGCGTAAAATCAAGCGTAATCTGTTCGAAGTCGCGATCTGCCGGCAAATCGAATTGTCCGACGAACGCCGTCGTCGACGCAAAGAAGATCGGTCCGTTGATCCGGTAGACGACGTTTTTCTCTTCGGCATGTCGTTTCACATCAATCCGCGAAATTTTCGACGCGAACAGAATCGCGGCGAGCAGAATCCCGACCAGCACACCCATCGACAAATCATGTGTCAGGACGGTCACGAGGACCGTCGCCAGCATGACGGCAGAGTCACTTTTCGGAGAATTTTTCAGCATTTTAAAGGATCCCCAGTCAAATGTCGCATAGGACACGAAGAACATGACACCAACGAGTGCCCCCATCGGAATCGTCATCAGTAAATCATTCATCGTCACCATCAACAGCATCAGGAAAGCCCCTGCCGTAAACGTCGACAATCGGCCCCGTCCGCCTGACGTGACATTGATGACCGATTGACCGATCATTGCACAGCCCGGCATACCGCCAAAGAATCCGGCCACGATGTTGGCGATTCCTTGTCCGCGTGACTCGGTCGCTTTATTCGATGTCGTATCAGTCATCTCATCGACAATCCGCGCCGTCAACAACGATTCAATCAGACCGACGAATGCGAGTGACAAGGCATACGGGAAGATGATTTGCAGTGTCTCAAGCGAAAACGGAACATTCGGCAGGAAGAAACTTGGGAGTGAAGCTGAAATTTGTCCCATGTCGCCGATGACGCGGGTATCCAGCGAAAAGGCAACCGTCAGGATCGTCATGATTGTAATCGCGACGAGCGGTGCCGGAATCACTTTCGTAAACCGCGGGAAAATCAGGATGATGGCGAGAGATGCCGCGACCATCGCATACATGATCCAGTTCTGTCCTTCAAACTGCGGCAATTGTGCCGAAAAAATTAAGATCGCCAAGGCATTGACGAATCCGACCATGACGGCGCGGGGAATAAAACGCAATAACTTGGCGACACCGGCGACGCCTAAAAGAATCTGGAAGATTCCGGCGAGAATTCCTGCTGCCAGTAAATAATCCACACCATGATCTTTGACGAGTTGGACGACGACAAGTGCCATCGCACCGGTCGCTGCCGAGATCATCCCCGGGCGGCCGCCGGCAATCGAGATGATGATGGCAATGATGACGGACGCATATAAGCCGACCATCGGGTTGACGCCGGCAATCAAGGAAAACGCGATGGCTTCCGGAACCAGTGCCAAGGCAACCACGATTCCGGATAACAAATCCGCCTTCGGTTGCAGGACCCATTCTTTTCTCCATTGTGATAACATCTAATTCCTCATTTCTTGGTTTGAACATATTTTTTCATTATAAGACGTTTCACCTGAAGCGATAAGCCCTTATTGTAACAGTGTCCGGATCCGGACGATTTCGTCGACCATGTCCTGATAACGGACCATGATTTCCTGACCGGTGAAGATCGGATCTTCCTGCAACGTTTCGAGTGCCCGCTTCAACAGATGGATCTTCGGTTTTTTCCGTTCCAGTAATTCTTCATAAATGAAATCGAGCACTTCATCATGCGCTTCTTTTGATTCGTCTGAAATCGCGGACAGCGTGATCAGCCGCTTCATATGGGCATTCGTCTTTTCGAATAAATCTTTCCGGATGACGACCTCATCTTGCGGACGATCGAGCCAGACCGATAAAAACCGCGGCGGAATCAATTGTTCTTCCGTCCGGCTGACATCTTCGACGAGATGGGTCAACCGGTTAAAGACATACCGGACGACCCGTTCCGGTTGCGTGTTTGGTTCCGATTGCCGGAAGAAGTACATCGCATACTGTAACATTCCGGTATAGATGACAGCTAAATCGAGCAGATACGGTGTTTTCGCTTCCCCGAATAAATCACGCAGACGATGGTACGTCCATTCGATTTCAAGCAACCGGTTATTTTCCATGAATGCTTTTAATTCTTTTTCATTAGAAGCAATCGCTTCTTCAAACAACGTATACAGTTTATATTTCTGCATCAATTCGAGGTAACAGTTCCCTTGCCGGATAAACGTTTCATAATCCGAGACGTCTCGGCCGACTAAAATTTCTTTGCGGGCATTACGCATCTTTTCGAAAACCGTATTGAAGACATCAATGAACAATTCATTTTTTGATGAAAAGTAATTATAGAACGTTCCTTTGGAGACGACACTTTGATCGAGTATGTCCTGGATCGAAGTCGACTGGTAACCTTTTTCGACGAACAGTTGGTAGGCAGCATCAAGGAGCTGTTTCTTTTTCGGGTTCATAACATTATCCTTTTCTTTAAATGATCTGTTTTTCAAAAACCACTCATTTACTTTAGTGTATAAAGCAAATAATTTGTAATGTTTTGCTTGAGACGGTAAGATAGCTAAGTTGTAGAATCAGTGTATAACAAACTAGACTTACTGTACAAAAGGAGCATAACGAAATGCAATCAACGAAGCAATCATCTCGTCTTTATTTAATTTTAGCGGTCTTGATGGCCGGCGCCTTCGTCGCTGTCCTGAACTCGACGCTGTTAAATATCGCTTTACCATCCATCATGAAATCATTCAACATTGAAGCAAGCACCGCTCAATGGCTGACAACGGGTTACATGCTCGTCAACGGAATCATGATTCCGACGTCCGCCTTTCTTGTTCAAAAGTTTTCGACACGCCAATTGTTCTTAACGGCAATGGGATTGTTCTCGATCGGCACAATCGTCGCCGGTCAAGCCGATCTGTTTCCGGTCCTGCTTGGTTCGCGGATGTTGCAAGCATCCGGTTCCGCCATCATGATGCCGCTTCTCATGAACGTTCTGTTAAACGGCTTCCCGATTGAGAAACGTGGACAAGCGATGGGCATCTTCGGTCTTGTCATCACGTTTGCTCCCGCCATTGGCCCGACGTTGTCCGGCTGGGTGCTTGAACATTACGAATGGCGGATGCTGTTCCATATCGTTACACCGATTTCCCTGCTGGTCCTCGTCATCGGATTCTTCTTATTAAAGAAAGAAGTCGTCACGAGTACACTGCGTCTTGAAAAACTTTCACTGGTCTTATCAAGCTTCGGCTTCGGCGGATTACTGTACGGTTTCAGTTCAGCCGGGTCTGCCGGTTGGGGATCTTGGACCGTCATCGGTGCTCTCGCCATTGGTGTGATCAGTCTCGCTTCGTTCATTATACGCCAATTCCGGCTCGATGAACCGATGCTTGAGTTCCGAATCTTTAAATACCCGATGTTCGCTCTATCGCAAGGCATTTCAATGGTCTTGAACATGTCGATGTTCTCCGCCATGATCCTGATGCCGATTTACGTCCAGACGATTCGCGGTATTTCACCGTTCCATTCCGGTCTCTTGATGTTGCCGGGTGCACTCGTCATGGCATTCATGTCACCAATTACCGGTCGTCTGTTTGACCGCTTTGGTGCCCGGGTCCTTGCCATGATCGGTCTGTCTTTGACCGTCCTGACAACTTTCTTCTTCAGTCGTCTGACGGCGGATACAGCGTATTCGTTCCTCGTCATCATGTACACATTACGCTTCCTCGGGATCTCAATGGTCATGATGCCGGTTATGACAAACGGATTGAACCATATCCCGCAACATTTGACACCGCACGGAACGGCACTTAACAATACGTTGTCGCAAGTATCCGGTGCGATCGGTTCAGGACTGCTCGTTACGGTCATGACATCACGGACCGCTGACTATGCCAAAGAACTGACGGCAAATGCAACGCCCGGGACGAATCCGCAAACGATCATCACACAATCGATGGTCGAAGGCATCAATGATACGTTCTTCATCGCCACGTTGCTCGCCTTACTGGCTTTAGGATTATCGTTCTTCATTAAGAAACGGAAAGTCGAGCAAGACGTCGTTCACATTGATGAAGCACGTGAAAAGAAATATGCTTAAACCTCAAACAGGTCGTTTCCTCTCTATCATGAGAAGAAACGACCTGTTTTTTATCCTAGAAAAGTCTGAAGCTGTTCCCTCGTCAAGATACGTTGATTCGTACTGCCACGAATCGACAGGGAAGAATCATGAAGGGTTTTGATATACCGCCCGTCAACTAAACCATCAATCTGTGACAGAATCTGTCGGGCTTGCGCATCTTCCAGCAACTGTTCAATCCGGTAACCGGTAAACAGATAGATGTCGCAGCCGGCTAACGCGTGAACCAGTTCTGCCAGGGCAGTACGTTGCAAAAACGGTTCCCCGCCGGAAATCGTAATCCGGCGTGAACCGATGCCTTCAATCTGTTCCAGGACTTGGCGAACCGTGTAGTCTGCGCCGCCATCCATCGCCCAAGACTCCGGATTATGGCACCCCGCACACTGGTGGGGACAACCGGCAAAAAAGATGACCGTCCGGAGGCCGGGTCCGTCGACGACGGAATCAGCGAGAATGTGGAGTAGTCGCATGTTTCACCCGATCCCGTTCTTCCGCCCGCTTCGCAGGATTCCACCGGTCCATCGTTCCGACCAGGTATCCGGTAATCCGGCGAATCCGTTCAATCTCTGTTCCGCCGCACACCGGACAGGAGGTTTCAATCGTCTGCTCCGTCCGGCACGTCAGACAGCGGTCAATCGGATGATTGATCGACCCGTATCCGATACCGGCTTCTGCCATCAGGCGGACGATGTCTTCGATTGCTTTTGGATTTTCCGCGAGAGCCCCGTCCGTCTCGACATACGTGATATGTCCACCGTTGCATAAGGCATGAAATGGTGCTTCCAAACGAATTTTTTCACGGATGGTCACCGTCGTATCGACCGGCAGATGAAATGAGTTCGTATAATACGGTTTATCGGTCACACGTTCCATTACACCAAATCGCTCGGCATCCGCGGCCGTGAATTTTCCGGATAGTCCTTCCGCCGGTGTTGCGAGCAGAGAAAAATTCAGTCCGGTTTTTTCCCCGTACTGATCGACAACCGTCCGCATCAATCGAATCAAGGCTTGACCGATTTCGTGGGCAAGTTTCGACTCCCCGTGATGTTGCCCCGTCAGGACGATCAACGCTTCCGCCAAACCGATGAACCCGACGGATAACGTTCCTTGCCGTAAGACCGGTTCGACCCGGTCTGATTCAGCCAGCGTCTGTCCGTCCCGCCAGATATGCCGATATAAAAAGGTAAACTCGTCTGCCGTCCGGTTGGCTTGGTAATGATAGCGTTCCAGTAATTGTTCGCAAATCACTGCCGTATAAGCGGAGACCGCTTCAAACATCCGATCGAGACTCTGCGTCATCAAGGCAAGGCGTACAAGATTCAGACTCGTAAATGACAGATTTCCCCGTCCGACGACAGAAGCTCGACCTTGCCGGTTCTCAAGCACACGTGTCCGGCACCCCATGTAGGCCACTTCTTCGTCCGGTGTACCAGTCGATTGGTTAAACGGCGCATCGAGAAAAGCAAAGTTCGGAAACAGACGTTTCCCGGTCACTTCCGTCGCCAGTTGAAACAAATCATAGTTCGGGTCCTCCGACTGAAAATTGACTCCTGTTTTAACCTTAAAAATCTGGATCGGAAAAATCGGCGTCTCCCCTTTTCCAAGTCCTGCCCGAGTGGCTTCAAGCAGTGCCCGAATCAACAGCCGGCCGAACGTTGAGGTATCTGTTCCGTAATTGATGGAAATGAACGGCACTTGGCCGCCACCGCGTGAATGCATCGAATTCGTATTATGAATAAACGCTTCACATGCTTGATAGGTCATCTCATATGTTTCAGACATCGCATAGGCCCGCTTGCGTCGATTTGACCATTTCGGAACCAGTTCCCGGATTTTCTTCAGTTGCCGCTGAAAGGTTTTTTCGACAAACGGAGCCAGATCATAATCAAACATCGGATAGGACTGTCCGCCGTGTTGCATATTTTGATTCGCCTGCATGATGATGGCAGCGAGTGCCAGGGCCGACCGGATATCCTGTGCCGGACGGATCGATCCGTGGGTCATCGTAAAACCGTCCGTTAACAATCGCCCGAGCGGCAGTTGAACACAGGTCGTCGTCCCGGTCACATAATAGTCGGCATCGTGGACATAGATGATATTTTCAACAAGTGCCTGTTTCGCTTCTGCTGATAACAACATGTCCTGCATCATCTGTTTTGCCGCGACACCGGCAAGACGGTTCAGCTTTCCGAGCGGCGATTTCCCATCGACATTCGCATTTTCCTGCATCTCATCCGTTGACGGATCCTGAACGATTTGTTCATATAACGTCTGTATGTCCATCTTCATCTCTCCCTAAATCGTGTGGTTTCTATCTGTATCCCCACTATAGCGAGAGCTTTCCAAGACCGACAATCCCTGCATATCTGAAACGATTTGCAAGGAAAACAGCCGTTTCGTCACCAAATGTTTTCAGAAAATCGCATGGAATTTGCTCTCATCCACTTTTCTTCTATCCTCTCCCGGTATGAGAAACCTCACTGTTCACGAAAAACAGGACAGGATACGCGGATGATTCTTTTCCGCACTTCCTGCCCTGTCCTATTTGATTTAATTCATTTCAATCAATGTATCGGAGACACTTGGTAACAACACCTTAAACACGGTACCTTCCCCTAAAATGGATTCGACATCAATATTGCCGTCATGTGCCCGGACAATTTCTTTACAGATCGAGAGACCTAAGCCCGTTCCGCCGATTTTACGGCTGTCGGAATTGTCGACCCGGTAAAACTTGCTGAACAGATGTGGCATCGCACTGCTTGGAATCCCTAATCCAAAGTCACGGACACTTAACTCAATCTGATTGTGGTGATGCGTCAGCGAGATGACGACATCGCCGCCGTCCGGTGAATATTTGATTGCATTATGAAGTAAATTACCGAGCAGTTGTTTCATGCTGTTTTTATCCGCATGAATCAAAAACTCATGGTTCTCATCGACATCCAGCTGCAGACGATGTTGTTCGGTTGACGCCTGATAAAAACGTGTCTGTTCCCGGACCGTATCAATCAGATCAAACACTTCTTTATCGTAGGACTGTTTCCCGGACTCCATCCGTTGAACATTTAAGAAATCGCTGACAAGATCCGTCAATCGTTTCGATTCATCATGAATCGTCTGCAGGTAGCGTTTGTTCCGTTCCGGATCCAACTTCCGTTTCAGCATCAGTTCCGTGAACCCGTAAATGGAAGAGAGCGGTGTCCGCAGTTCATGTGAGACGGTCGAGACAAGTTCCGACTTCATCCGGTCAACTTCCGTTTCCGCCGTCACGTCCCGGAACACAAGAATCGTTCCTTTCGCTTGTTCACTGAGCATGATTTCTTCCGCGTAGACCTGAATGAAGTATTCCCCTTGATCAATCGATAACGAAAACATCCCTTCCGGAATCTGACCCGATAAGACTTCTTCAAAATACGCTTCAAATGCCTCTTTTTGATCGACCTGCTCAAACATCGTCTCCGGCCGTACTTCGAGGAATGTCATCGAATCGTTGTCTTCTTCGATCTGTAACGATTCGAAGATATCAAATAACGCCTGATTTCCAAGAATCGTTTTTTCGTCATGTTTGATATAGAGGATGGCTTCCCGGACTGAATTCAGCAGTTGGGCTGTCTCTTTTCGTTCGTATTCCATTTGTTCATACAGTGACATCCGCATCAAGGAAATTGCAATCTGTTTCGAAAACGATTCCAGTTCATTCAATTCTTTTATGTTAAAGGATTGATCGAACCGTGCCAGATAGAGACAGGCAATCAGTTCATCTTTCGCCTGATCCATGACGGGGATGACGGCTTCATAAATGTAATACGGGAAACCAATCAAACTGTCATTGGCGACTTTTTTCGAAGAATTGGCACGTTCTTTCGAAATCATGACCCGTTTGAGCAGTAACGATTCGGTTTTCAGGCTCTCCTGCTGTTCTTCCGTCATTTCTTTTGGAACAACGGATGAGATCACATTGTTTTTAATCAATAACAGGGCTCCAAACTCGGTTTTCGTCAAACGGACAATCGTACTGATGACCGATGAATAATCAAACAAACTTTCCTTCGAAGCAAGTGTTTCAATCAGTTCATTGCGGTCCTGCAGATGCAGTTCGTTCGAACGTGTGACTTCGAGTGCCTGTTCCAGTTCCGTTTGTTTACTTTTAAGGGCTTCTTGATTCTGTTCCATCAACTGATTTTTTCGTGACAGCTCCGTGTGTTGCGAGGAGATTGAACGGGCCATCCGATAAAAGGATTCCGTCAGCTGTCCGACTTCGTTCTCCACCAGTACATCGTGTTCAAGCGAAATTGATTTTCCTTCCGCGAGCCGCTGACTTTTGATATTCAGTTCATGTAACTGCATCGTCAGCCGGCCAATCAACGGTCGGACGATGAATAATAAGCATAAAAGAAAAATCAATAAGTTCAAAAACCAGAACCACTGGGTTTGTTGAAGTTGAGCAAGTACTTGTTCCTTCGTCTGACCAGCTGAATTGTCGATATAAAGATAACTGGCGACAGATGTGAGTACACTCCAGGCAAACACGCTGTAAAATACCGCCATCAGCTGTCTCCCTAGTTTTTCAGTCATCCATTGTTTCATATTGCTAAAGCCTCCTACTAAAACTATAAAAATAAAGGTGTGATGCGAGACTTTCGTTTCGCATCACACCTTTATTTCCCTCAATCCTGCCGTTTCAATCCTGTCTCTTACGCTCCGTGGCGGCAATAACCGGAGATTACAGACTAATCCGATGGCATCGACGATTTGCTGTTTCGACATCCCTTCCGTCTGGACATGATGCGAGAAGAGCGGATGGGAAAGCTCACGCAACCGGTCCTCGGCTTGTTTCCCGCCCCAGGACTGTCCGCGTTCAAACCGGCTTCGCAACCGTCGTCTGACGGTTTTCGGACTCGCCATCAATGCTACATGGTGAACATGGTGTCCGTTTTTTCTTAACGTCCCGATGATTTCTTCAAAATACGTACTATTTGTTAACGTCATCGGTACGATGATGACGGCAGAACCTTGATCCAGTTGTTCGAGCATTAACAAATTCAACCGGCGCCAAAGCGGCTCATCTTGAAAATCATCAGCCTGGTTCTCTTGGGGAAGCTGTTGGCGTAACAGTTGACCTGTCAACTCAGGGTCAAATAAATACGAGCCTGTGATTCGTTGCTGTAATCCTCGGGCAGCCGTCGTTTTACCGACACCGAATGTACCATTGACCCAAATAATCATTGTCCGGATATACCACCTTTATCTTTCCTTGGCAGGAGTTTCCTTTAATATACAATTTGAATGATCCACGGTGCAAGGACGCTGGCGAGAATTGCCGTCAAAATCATCGTCAGTAAACCAACCGCCCCTTCCCGCTGATCGAGACTCATTGATTTCGTCGCTCCCATGACATGGGCAATCGATGCCAGTCCGACACCGCGTCCGACAAAATGACGAATCCGGAGCCCTGTCATCAGGCGCGGACCGACAATCGAACCGACAAGCCCTGTCACAAGAACAAAGGTCGCGGTTAAAGCAAGCGTGCCGCCGGATCGTTCCGAAATCGCCAAAGCAACAGGCAATGTCACCGACTTTGGTAACAAAGCAAGATTGGTCGTCCGACCAAGATGCAATAACAGACCAAGCAGTAAGTCGGATGTCAGGGCAATGATGGTTCCAATCCCGACACCAAGTGCGATTTCCGGTAAAAACTTCCGGACATGATGCCGGACCTGATACAACGGAATCGCAAATGCTGTAATGGCCGGTCCGAGCATCCGTGATAAATACTGTCCGCCTGACATGTATACAGCGTGCGTCGTACCGCTGAGCGATAAGATGACAATCACGGCCGCCGTCACGGTCAAAATCGGCAGCGTCCAGACAAACGGAAACGCCCGGTACAACCAAAACGCGCCGCCAAACAGCAAAGTCGTCAATACCAGCCAAAATAGTCCTTCACTCATGGGCATCGACCCCCTCTTTGCGTCGGGCCAATCGATCGACGAGAAAAGCGGATCCGGTTAATGTCAACAGACTGCTGATGATCAGGATGATCAGGACCTGAAGGCCGGATTGACGCATGAAAACCGTGTAATCCATGATACCGGATAAGGCCGGTACAAAAAATAGCGGCATGACGAGCAACAGGACCCGTCCCCCGTGCTCGACGTAGCTGATTTTGAGCAGCCGGCTTTTTAATGCCAGATACAATAAAATCAAGCCGATGATATTTCCGGGTAACGGCAACTGCAGTCCTGTACTCACAACATCCCCGATCATGGCGAAACAGGAAATGAGGACAATCTGCAGTAGGATTGTCACACTCAATAATAATTTTGAACGCATAATGATTTCCCCTTGTTTAACGTATTCGGGTCCTATTATCCGCCTCAGTTTGTGAACAATCAATGAAATTACCCGGATTTATATAAGTAACCGTTCTCACAGCAGTTCCCTTCTTTTTCTGTCCTAGCACAAAAAAAGAAGAGCCTCCTGTCGTAAGACAGATGCCTCTTCTTTCGTCACATAATCCGTTTAAACAGTTTTTCGAGTTCATACGTCGTCCATTCGATGATGACCGGTCGGCCGTGCGGACAAGTGAACGGCATCTCGGTTTTAGCGAGGTCGACGATCAACTGCCGCATCATCTCATGATTCAGCGGATGATTGGCTTTGATCGATTTTTTACATGCCATCATGATCGCCGCATCTTCCCGGTACGTTTCCAGGTCGACTTTTCGTTTCATCAGGGCTTCATCCATCAATTCCTGGATTGTCTCTTCCTGCCGGTGCGACGGGAACCAGGTCGGGACTTCCCGGACGATGAAGCTTTGTGGACCAAAAGCTTCGAGTTCGATCCCGACATCACGCAGTAGCGGCAAAACTTCCTCCATCCGCCGCATATCGTCACTCGCAATCTCAAAAGTATACGGCAACAACAACTGTTGCTTCTGCTCAAGCGGACGACCGAACATGACCTTATAGGTCTCATATTTAATCCGTTCCTGCGCGGCATGCTGATCAATCAGATACATCCCGTCCGCTCCCGAACAGACGATATAAGACGAATGGAGCTGTCCGATGACATCGAGATGCGGAAACTTCGGACCCGTCGCGGCCGGCTGTTCCACTTGTTCCGGGACTGGTTCATGCAGTACTTCGATTGATTGGTCCGGTTTTTGAATCCGGCTGCCTGACGGGACAGGCTCGTTCCCGGCTTCGGTCCGTTTCGGAATCGGATAATTCCAGACAGACCGGGAAGACAATTCCTCGACCGGCTCCGCCACATAGGAAAATTCTAATTTTTCCTGCGCACTCGGATCTTTTTTAGGTTTCGGCGGTGTCACTTTCGGAATCAACGTCTGCCGGCTGAGCGTTAAGCGGATTGTCTCCTGAATCAATTGACAGAGTTCCGCCTCCTTTGACAGACGGACTTCCCGTTTCGCCGGGTGGACATTGACATCAATCAACAACGGATCCATCGTCACTTCGATGACAGCAATCGGAAAACGCCCAATCGGCAACAACGTGTGATAGCCGTTTAAAACGGCTTGCGTCAGGGCAAAGTTTTTGACCGAACGTCCGTTTAAGATCAAGGTGATGTAATTTTTCGATGCCCGGGTCACTTCCGGCTTCACAAGATGACACGTCAACTGATAATCAGCCGTCGTACCGGTTGCGACAAGCGTTCCCTGAATCGTCTGATGCCCGTAGACACTGGCAAGTGCCTGCCGGACGTCACCCGAACCATTGGTCTGAATCAAGACTTTTCCTTCGTGAACCGCGTACAGTTTGACTTCCGGATGGGCAAAAGCGACCCGGTTCAAAATGTCCGTGATGGCGGCCAGTTCCGTATGTGTCGTCTTCAAATACTTCAGTCGGGCCGGTGTATTAAAGAACAGTTGCTCGACCGTCAGCTCCGTCCCCCGGTTCATGGCAATCGCCGACCGATTCGTCAGCCGTCCGCAGTCAAGTGTCAGCTGAATCCCTTCCTGCTCTTCCCGTTTCGTCTTTAAGGTGACTTTACTGACAGATGCAATCGACGCCAAGGCTTCGCCGCGGAATCCAAGCGTCTTGATGCGGAATAAATCGTGTTCATCCTTTATTTTGCTTGTCGCGTGCCGGACAAACGCCAGTTCCGCGTCTTCCGGATAAAAACCGTGTCCGTTGTCGCGGATCGTCATCCGCTTCATTCCCGCTTCTTCCAGTTCGACATCGATTTGTGTCGCACCCGCATCGAGCGCATTTTCAACCAGTTCCTTGACGACGGAGGCAGGGCGTTCGACGACCTCACCTGCCGCAATCCGGTTCGCAAGCGAATCGGATAGTTCCCGAATGATTCCCATGCCTGACGTCCTCCTTATTTTCTCGCTTCCGCCTGCAGACGGTACAGCGTGTTTAATGCTTCAAGTGGTGTCATATTGATTAAATCCAGTGTCTGTACCGTCTCCCGGACCGGATCCGTCTCAGCAAAGAGACTCAGTTGATCAACGGGTTCCGCCTGAACTGTCGTTTGTTTGGGTGGTACGACCATCCTTTCATCGGCTTGTTCAAATTCAGATAACAGTACTTCCGCCCGGGCAATCAAGGCATCCGGTAAATCGGCTAAGCGCGCGACATGGATACCGTACGATTGATCGGCTTTCCCGTCCCGGACTTCGTGTAAGAATACGACCCGTCCATCCTGTTCGACAGCCCGGACATGGACATTCGCGAGACGCGGCATCGAGTCCTCAAGGACCGTCAGTTCATGATAATGGGTCGAGAACAAGGTTTTTGCGCCGACGTGCTCTGCAATATGTTCGACGATGGCCTGTGCGAGCGCCATTCCATCGTACGTCGACGTTCCTCGGCCAATCTCGTCCAGGAGAATCAACGATTTATCGGTTGCCCGTGTCAACGCTTCTTGCGTTTCGACCATCTCGACCATGAAGGTCGATTGACCGCTGACTAAATCGTCCGCTGCCCCGATTCGCGTGAAGATTTGATCGAAAATCGGTAACTCGGCCCGGCTTGCCGGGACGAATGATCCGATTTGATGCAGTAAGGCAATCAAGGCAAACTGGCGCATATACGTCGATTTACCGGACATGTTCGGTCCTGTGATTAACAGCATTTCCCGGTCTTCATTCAGATTGATGCCGTTCGCAACATACTCCCCGCGTGGCAATACCGTCTCGATGACGGGATGTCGCCCGTTTTCGATCGTTACATTCCGGCCGGTCAACGTGATTGGTCGGACGTAATCATACCGTTCGGCGGTTTCCGCCAAAGCGACGAGAACATCGAGTTCGGCAATCCGCCGGCTGACCCGTTGCAGACTTTCGATGTGTGTCTTCACCTGATCACGGACCTGACAGAACAGTTCGTATTCCAACGTGATACTTTTTTCCTCAGCTCCGAGAATCAGTGCTTCCTTCTCTTTCAGTTCCGGCGTCACATACCGTTCCGCATTCGCAAGTGTCTGTTTCCGTTCATAACGCCCTTCCGGCAACAGTTTGGCATTGGCCCGTGATACTTCGATGTAATAACCGAAGACGCGGTTGTATCCGATTTTCAACGTCTTAATCCCCGTCGCTTGCCGTTCGCTTGCTTCAAGCGTCGCCAGCCACGTCTTCCCGTCTTTTGACGCCACCAGTAATTCGTCTAGCGCCGGATCAAATCCTGTCCGGATCATTCCGCCATCTTTCGTCGAAATCGGTGGAGCCTCGACAAAAGCACGGTCGAGCAGATCGGTTAATTCATCGTGCGGATCAAGTCCAAGTGCAAGCTGTCCGAGCCGGTCACTGAGTAATTCTTCAAGTGCCGCTTGAATCCGCGGAATCAGACGCAGCGTTGACTTCAACTGGACAAGATCGCGGGCGGAAGCGGTCCCGTACCCGACTTTTGCGACCAATCGTTCCAAGTCATAAACTTCCCGCAATGTATCCTTCAACTGTTGTCGCTCGAAATAATGTGCCAGCAGTTCTTCGACGGCGTCCAGCCGCTCGGCAATCGTGTGTTGTGACAGCAACGGTTTTTCGAGCCAACGCTTCAGCATCCGGCCGCCCATTGCCGTACCCGTGACGTCAAGCAGTCCCAGTAACGATCCCTTTTTATCGCCGGTCCGGGCAGACCGGACCAGCTCCAGATTTTTGACCGTATTCGGTTCGAGCTGCATGAAGTCGGCCGCTTCGTAAACGATGGCCGGTTGCAAGTGGGCAAGCGACCGTTTTTGCGTATCATGCATGTAGGCATAGAGCACAGCAAAGGCGTCTGCTTGTGCCGTATCAATCGCCCGGTCACCGTGAGGATGGTTTTCCCGGCGTGCACTCTGCGTCAATGGAATCTGTAAATGGCTGAGTGCTGCCTCATGTTCACTTGTCGTCACGATGATTTCTCGCGGCAGGATGATGCTCAGCTCCTTCGCGACCGCATCAAGCGTCGCAACGCTCGTCAAGGCACTTTCGCCGGTCGAGACGTCTCCGCGGGCAATACCGAACCGTCCATCCTGCTCGACGACGGCGACCAGGTAGCGGTTTTCTTTTTCCGTCAACGATGACATCAAGGTTCCCGGTGTGATGACTTGGACGACTTCGCGTTTGACGAGCCCTTTCGTCAACTTCGGATCTTCGACCTGGTCACACAGCGCCACCTTGTATCCCCGTTCAATCAATTGTTCGATGTAACCGTTCGCTGCGTGATGCGGGACACCGCACATCGGAATCGGATGTTCGGCATTTTTGCCGTTTTTCGCTGTCAGCGTCAATTCGAGTTCATGTGCGACTTGTTTCGCATCTTCGAAAAATAATTCGTAAAAATCACCTAACCGATAAAACAAGAAGGCATCCGGATAGTCGGCCTTAATCGAAAAATATTGTTTCATCATCGGCGTGTTATGGACTGCTTCCATGCTGTTCACCTCATTCGCGTAAAAAGCCGACGGGAATCCGTCGGCTTTTCCAATTCAATTCATTGATTAATAGCCGCAACCGCCGCTTTTATTTTCTGCATCCATGCCGCTGCCTGTTTTCCCCGCCAAGACATCGCCGTCAGTCGCTTCGATGATTTGATCCGTGATGCCGTTTGAAATCGTCACCGTCACGTATTGAAGAAGTCCGTTTACTTCTTCCTGTGATTCCTGGAATTGTTGCACGACGGGCATTTCGTCGAGTTCAGCGAATAATTTATCCAGTTTTGCTTCGACACGTGCCAAGGCTTCCGTTTTACCGTAATGCTGGCAGTTAACAGCTTCTTTTTGCAGGAACTTGATTTGTTTCATCATCTTTTGAACTTTTTCGTTCCCGTTGATGTTTGCTTCAGCAGCTTTGAATCGTTCTACTTCTGATGTCTCAGAAATCATTTTCGCGATCTCATTGGCCTTTTCGATGATTTGTTCATCTGTGTACATAAACATTCGTCCCCTCTATCGGAAGCGGTGATCCCGCTACGCTTATCATATCTACAAACGATGACTCGTTCTTAACGCATTTATTATACCGTTCTCTTAGAGGGGTGACAAGAATAGTTCCTTATTCAATCGAGCGCCACAGCAGATAGGCGGCGTGACTACGGTATGGGGCAAATTCTTCCGCCAGTGAAACTGCCTCTTCAACACTCGGCCGGGTCCCGTGCAAGTGCTCAAACGCCCGTAAAATGCCGATGTCCGACGCTGGAAACAGGTCCTCCCGTCCGTATCCGAACATCAAAACGTTTTGTACCGTCCAGGGACCGACTCCTTTTAAGGCAATCAATGTCTCCGCGATCGTTGCGTCGGATGCTTCCGTCAACCGGTCAAAATCAATCCCGGCCCGCGCTGCTCCCAGGAGGTACTCGACTTTTCGTCCGGACAGTTGCAGTACCCGAAGCTGTTCCGGTTCAAGCTTCCGTAATCGGTCTGCCGTCGGGGGGAAAATCACCCCGTCCTGTTCCGTTCCGAATGTCCGGCAAAACCGTTCCATCAGGACTTGCGCAAAGGCCAGATTGATTTGTTGATGGATGATTGACCGGATGAGTGCAGTGAACGGACTAATATCCAGCACAAGCCGCTCCGCTCCGAACGTGGCCACGACTTCTGAAAGCGAGGTGTTTGATAAGTGCTGGCTTGGATTCGTCGTATCCAGACGAAACCGGCGGCGCAATTGCTGCACCATCGGTTTCTGTGGACCGTTTCCGGACAAGAGCAGTGTCCGCGGACCGGATGCTTCCATCTGACCGATGAAGTTTCCTTCCGGCAACAAGAGCGGAACAAACAACCGACCGTCCTGTTCGACCTGTAACCGGTCACCCCGAAGGCGTTTCCGGATACCGGCAAAGTCATAGTCGTCTTCTAACAGTAACTGTTCCTGCCACATACAATCGCTCCCTCAACCAATGAATAGTTTGATCCCACCAAGAATCAGACCAATGAAAAATCCGCAAATCGCGCCGTTGACGCGAATCCATTGCAAATCGTTCCCCACCTTGTCTTCAATCATATGAATCAACGTTTCCGTATCAAAACGGTTTAAGTTTTCCCGGACCAGGCCGCCGATTTTTTGGTGGTTTTGATCCACGAACCGTACGAGCTGATCTTTCATCCAGCGGTCACTTTCTTCTTTGAACGTCGGATGCTGATCCCACTCGTTCAGCGCTTGGTTCATCAACGGTAAAGCACGATTTTCCCAGAAAGAATCAGATGCCAAGTACGTTTTCAGCTCCTCGATTCCTGCCGTGTAGGCCCGGTTCAAGACCGGTTGCAAATCAAAACGATCAACTTCTGCTGCTTTCCATTGATCAATTTTTGCAAGCCGCTCTTCATCTTGCGTCAATTGCGCCAAATTCCGGCGTACATGATCAAGAATCGCCAGACGGTTCGGGTGATGCACCTGCTTCATATCTTCAATCACACTCAGCAGGACGGATTGAATGACAAGGCTCAACCGTTCTTCCGAGTAGACTTTTTGTACCGTCTTCGCCGTAACGCGTAAAAAGGTGTTTTTTTCCTGATCAATCATGGCGTGATACGCCAAACGGCCAATTTGATCACGGATCACGGGATCTTCGAGCAACCGTTGCCCGTACCCGAGCAATTGGTCGATGGCGAGTTCATCAAGACGCCGTTCCTCGTTTAATCCCATCAGCCGTTCTGCCAATCGTTTGGATGGATACGCTTTGACCGTGTCGGAAATCCGTTCATCGACGACCTTCAGGATCGCTTCTTTCGGCAGTTTGTGTAGAATACCGGCCAACAGTTCCGTGACCGTCGAACGAAACGCCGGTAACAGGACAATTGAACGCAACAATTTGATGAAACGGTCGGCGAGCGTCATATGCCGTAACTTTTCAACGATACTCTCTTTATTGAGCAAGTCTTTTTCGAGCATCTGGACGATCGACTCGATGACCCGCTCCCGGTTTTTCGGCAATAGGTTCGTATGGGGAATTTTCAATCCGAGCGGGTGCCGGAATAATGCCGTGATGGCAAACCAGTCTGCAATTCCGCCGACAAGCCCTGCTTCAAAACCGCTCTGCAACCAAAATATCCAATCGTTTTCTTTAAACGGCAATGAGGCGATAAAGCCGACTGCCATGAAAATCAAGGACACGGTCGCCAGACGCCGGGTCGATGATTTTGGTTTTAATTGTTGTTGCAAGATGGTTCCTCCTTCTCGCTGCATGTTTTGTCATACTTCGTATACGTTCAAAAACGCATCCAAGTTTCGACATGAAAGAGTCCCAGCCTCAACCGGACTGGGACTCATTATGTAGTTAAAACGTAAATTCACCGAAATTTTCGCCGTCCCATGTTGCTGTCGCTGTCGACACAAAGTAGACGAGTCCGTTTCCAAATGTATTTTCCATCAATGAAACGATTTGATGACCGGCTGTCTGTTCGACGAACGCCAATCGGACTTCTTCTTTTCCTTGATAAATTCGTTCATATACGCTTAATCCCCGGGCATTGATGAAGGTGCGGGCGTTTGTAAAAATCAACGGACCAGCTTCCGGGCGACGTTCTTGAATGAAATCTTGACACTTGTCTTCAAACTGATTCAATCTCGTTCACTCCTTCTCTCTCTTTTTTCGCTCATGAATAACTACTTCCCGTCTCGCCTCAATCATAATCCTGTTCTCAAAAAAAAGCGACCATCCGGCCGCTTCTTTCATTATTTCCCAAACTCTTTTCTAAATCTTCACACCGAACTCCCGGGCCACATGAATGGCGGAAGTCGTCGCTCCGATTGTTCCGGCACCCGGAAATACAGTATCGCCGATGATATAAAGTCCCGGGACACCCGTCCGAAACGAGGCAGCGCGAAACAAACTTGTCGACGGCAATTGCGGATATCCGCCGACACCGCCATCCGGACGTGATGTATAGCGGACCCAGGCACCCGGTCCACCGGGATGGCGTTCAATGACTTGATCTTGAAAACCGGGGAATTCTTGTTCTAAAATCGTTTCGAATTTTTCCTGCATGGTTTCGACTTGCCGGTCATATTGCGCGCGGTCGTCGCGTGTGAACTGACCGATCGGAATATGGCAGGACATCGTCAACGTCCGACACCCGATTGGTGCCCGCTCGATGTCTCCCGTCCGGGATAAGGAGATGAACGCATGACCCGACGGTAGAAGCGGATCGTGAATTTGCCGAAAGGCGTGATCCTCTTGAATGATTGTCTCAGGAATCGCTGCGTAATACGTAAATGTTGCCCACTGCGTTAAGTCAGCTTGTCGCTTGTACGTCCGGCCCAATGCAAGTCGCAATGACGGTTCGACCAGTTTCTGCATCGCTTCGATCGGCAAGGCACCGATGACGGCATCGGCAAGTAAAAGTCGTCCCCGCCGGTCTTCCAGTAAAAATCCATCCGCCGTTTGACGGACAGAGGTGATTTTACGACCGAGCAATACTGTTGCTCCGTCCGCTTCAGCAGTAGCTTTCAGACGTTCTGCGACTTGATACAGTCCACCCGGAACGTAATACGCGCCGTCATGATAAATCGACAATGCAACGGCTCCAAGCAACGCCGAAGCTTCTTTTCCCGTCTGCATGCTATCGAGTAAAATCCCGTCGATCAGTTGTGCAAAAACCGTCCCGTCCAACTGATGTTTCCGGAGAATGTCACCAACCGTCCGCGCCAGATAGGGGAGTAGCGGCAGACTTGCTTTTGTTTCCCGGACAATCATCCGCGCATCACGCAACGTTTTGAGCGGTAACGCCGGTAATGCCTGCATTAACGGTTGGACGTGTTGCTGGATCCGGTCCAGTTCATCAAAAAAGTGTTGAATCGCATCTGCCTGCTCAGGAAACTGGTCCTTTAAATGCGCAATGAAACGGTCCCGTTCCCGATAATAGAAGATATCATGCCCGTCCAACTTGATTGTCATGACGGTTTCGAGTAATTCGACAGGCTGGTCGATTTGCAGGTGCTGCAGCACCCGGTCATGAATACCGCCGGACTCAAAACCCATTCCGAGTGTCGCACCGACCGGATAGGTAAAGTCTTTGCGGGTAAACTTACCCGCTGACCCGCCCCATTCACGGCTTCCTTCGTACAAAGTCACATCATGCCCGTTTCGAGCGAGTAACGCCGCAGCGGTGACTCCCGCTATTCCGCCTCCGATGATGACAATCCGTTTCATGACGGTTCCTCCTCTGTCTCTGTGACCAAATTTTCTTTAAACAAAAAATTGCGGACTTCTTTGAAAACCGGTTCCCGGCGATGGATCGTAAAATGATCATACTTATAGGATTTCGTTTGAATGTTATCCGTATACGCATCAAGCGCAAACGAGCTTTTGAGCGGAATCAAATTGAAGTCTCCACCTTTCGCTCCAAAAGAATAGACCAGCACATCCCGGGGCCATGTCTCCAAACGATCCTTCAGATTTTTCATCGCCGCCGAGTTTTCAGCCAAATCCTGAATCGCCGGACTGTTTGTATTCGTACCGAACGGAGCAAGCGTCAGCCCGAGCGTCGCATAATCCGAGCCGCTGATTGGTGCATCGAGCGTCACGACTTTTCGGACATGGTACGGGATATCTTCTTTCAGTATATAGGCGACGACATCGACTCCGCCCATACTGTGACCGACGAGTTGGATGTCCGTAAACGTCGCCTGTTGCTTTTGGTCATATTGTTCAATTGCTGTACTGAGCCATTTTTGTTGATTAGCAAGACTTGCTTCATCGTCTTCAAAGACAATCCGGACAAGCGGATAACCGGTCGTAGACGGTTTGACGTCACAAACTACTTTCCCATTTCGTGACACATCACATCGTCCGCCGTCATCTGCCAGCTTCTTTTTCGTGAAGTTCTCCATCATCGGCAGGAAGGTCCGCTCTGTCCCGAACAGACCGTGAACCATGAATGTCGGCGTGATTTCGCCGACCTGTTGCGCGACAATCTGTTTTGTCGGCGGTGGTGCACTCGACGTCTCGTCGGCAAAGAACCACCAGGCACTGCCACCGACAAGCAGACAGACGAGTACCGAGATACCTATGGTCTGCAGTTGTTTGCGGCGTAATTTCCGGACGTGATGAACAATCCAAAAGATAAGCAGACAAACCCCGATCAACAAAACGATTCCCGTGACGATCCAGCCGGTCGGATTCGGAACATAGGCGATCAGCTGTAACTCGTTAGCCTTTGTCCCGTACAGTTTCCACGAGACATTATTATGATTCGACCAGTCGATTTTTTCCCCATTTTGCAGACCAATCACTTTCGGTCCATGAAGATTGATTTCAATATCTGCCTGCCGGAGATAACGATCGGCTAATTTTTTAACCTGTCCGGTCGGCTGATAGCCTTTGATGTTCAACCGGTCGATACTTAAATCAATGTTCGTATCCAGTCGATACGTATTAAACCAAAATCCTTTTTCCTGTTTGACTTCATACGTCGTATCCGGCGGGATGAGGATACCACCGATCCCTGTTTTCCATTCATCTTTAATCGTTGCCAAATCTTCGAATTTGGCAAATTTCTTTTCCATCCGGATGCCTTCGTAATCATCCTGCGTCTTGAACGTCTTTGCCGCGTACCCGTTCTTCTCAGCCTGTTTGACATACGTATTCCAGTCCGGGTTCAGATTAAGTAATCGCGCTACAGGATGCTCTTTTGCCGCGTATGTCGTTTTCAAGGTGACACTTTTGTCGGTATGGACCGTCGCATCGTATTGGATCCGGATACATCCGCCAAGTACCATTGCCATCAACGCGAACGACAGGACAATAAGTTTTTTTCGTTTGCTGATCAAATCGTCACACGCCCTTTCTCTCTGCTATCAGCTCGTTTTTCTTTTCCCTAACTCGGAAGTCCTCATGCTTCAAAATGAGAATGTCCAAAAAAATGTAACAGACTTTAAGCCGTCACGCTCTAGTTGTTTATACATGAAGAAGTCACTTCAGTCTTTGTCCTTCTACTTTTCCAGAAAAATATCCGACGCTTGTATCTGTTGTGAACAAATACATTCATTCAACTTCTAATCATTTAAATTCTGTTGTTTTTATGATTATATCAGCTGATTTGACCGTTATCAGCAAGTGATTGCTGCTTTATTAACATATGAATTTTGTAAAATACTTCGAGATTTTTATTTCCGTATAGTTTATAGAAATAAAAAATCGGAAAGTTCAGCAAACAAAAATTGTCATTGCATCTCCAATTTTTGTTTGCTATCATTCAACTTGAAGATGACAATGATAATCATTATCAGTTAATTCGTGAAAGAAAAACACATACATATTCACGTTTGATGCATTGTCTAAAACCAAAAGGAGATGAATTAAAATGGGGACACTCAAAACATCGATGGTGATGAGCTCACTCGCCGTCTTACTTGCCGCTTGCGGCACAGCGAACGAAACGACTACAGACAGTAAACAATCTGCTACAAAAACGGTCGAAATCACGGATGCACACGGTACGGTCAAGGTACCCGTACAACCGAAGAAAGTCGTTGCACTCGATAACCGGACATTCGAGACACTCGCTGCCTGGGACGTCGAGCTCGCTGCCGCTCCGGTCGGACTGTTGCCGGCTGAATCGCCGTACGCCAAAGACAAGGAAATCGTCGACGTCGGCATGCACTTCGAACCAAACCTCGAAGCCATCGCCGGTGTCAATCCGGATGTCGTCATCGTCGGTCAACGTTTTGCGGATTACTACGACGAGATCAAAAAGTTAGTCCCGGAAGCTGCCGTCATCGATTTGGACATCGAATTGCCTGAAACATCCGGAACACCGGGTGAACTGTTAGTCAAAGGTCTTGAAGATACGACACACACTCTCGGTCAAATCTTTGCCAAGAAAAAAGAAGCCGACCAACTCGTCTCGACCTTCGAACAGTCGATTCAGGATGTGAAAAAATCCTATAACGGAAAAGACAGCGTCATGTCGGTCATCGTCTCGGGTGGAGACATCGGTTTCTCCGCTCCGATGAGCGGTCGTGTCTTTGGACCGATGTATGACATCTTCGGCTGGAAACCGGCACTTGAAGTCAAGCAGAAATCAGGTAACGATCAAGGAGACGAAGTGTCGGTCGAAGCCATCGCGCAAAGCAATCCGGACCGTTTGCTTGTCTTAGACCGTGACGCTCCGCTCGGAAACGCCAAAGATGCTGTTCCGGCGGAAGATGTCATCGATCGTGCTCCGGCGCTTCAAAAGACGACAGCCGTCAAAGAAGACCGGATTGTGTATACACCAAAGGACATGTACTTAAACGAATCAATTCAGACCTATTCAGAATTTTTTCAAAGTGTGTCGAAAGCATTTGTGAAGTAAATGGACCAGATCAAGCCGCAACAAGTGAATGGAAGTGTTGAGCCGATTGCTCGACCTTCCTTTTCTGTCGTTTGGACGCCACCGTTTATCATCGCCCTGCTGATCATCGGTCTCCTTGCCGTTACTTCCCTGTTTACCGGAGTCTATGATCTCGGGAACACGGCAAATGACTTTTCTATGTTTTGGATTACACGTGTCCCGAGGACGATTGCCCTGATGCTGACAGGTGCAGCCATGGCGATGGCGGGACTCGTCATGCAACTGATTACACAGAACCGGCTCGTCGAACCGACGACGACCGGCACGATTGAATGGGCGGGACTTGGACTATTGACCGTCTATCTGCTTGTTCCGGCACCGACATTGATGATGCGGATGACCGGTGCGATCGTGTTCGCTTTCGCCGGCACGATGGTGTTCTTTTGGTTCCTGCGTTCAGTCCAGCTCCGTTCTTCATTGATCGTACCGATCATCGGACTCATGCTCGGCGCTGTCATCTCAGCCATTTCCACCTTCTTAGGTTTATATTTCCGGGCGAGCCAGGCGCTGGAGGGATGGTTTGTCGGATCGTTTTCATCCGTCCAGATCGGGCGCTATGAATACTTATGGATTATTGTCGGGGTCACGATGTGTATTTTCTTTCTCGCCAATCGTTTGACAGTAGTCGGTCTCGGCGAGGATATCGCGACGAGTCTCGGCATTCATTACAACCGTCTGATGATCATTGCAACGGGTCTGATCGCCTTGTCCGTCGGCATCGTCGCGACGGTTATCGGAAACTTACCGTTTCTCGGTCTGATCGTGCCGAATCTCGTCTCGATGATGCGCGGGGATGACTTGCGCAGTAACTTGCCGTGGGTCTGTATCATCGGGATGGGGACGGTTCTCGTCAGTGATTTAATTTCGCGGACGTTGATTCAACCCTTTGAATTGCCGGTCTCACTGATTCTCGGAACGGTTGGTGCAGCCGTCTTCATTCTCATCCTGTTGCGGCAACGAAAAAGAGGAGGTATTCGATGAGTACAGTCATGCACAGAAAACCGAAACCTTCCCCAGCTGAACGAACGACCGCTCATAAGAGCAGCCGGAATGCTTCGGCCTTCCCTTCTAAGCGACTTGCGCGCCGCTACTGGATTTTATTGTCCCTGTTTTTGTCCGGTGGACTGCTCTGTTCGCTTGGTCTCCTGCTCTACAACAATCCGGTTCCCGTTCAATCACCGTCCTTTTGGCCGGTCGTCGAACGCCGGATCACAGCCATCGTGACAATGGCGATTGCCGCACTCTGCCAAAGCCTTGCCACCGTCGCCTTTCATTCGGTCACGAATAACCGGATTATCACACCGTCCCTGCTTGGATTCGATGCGCTGTACTCGACGATTCAAACGTCGATGATCTTTTTCTTTGGTGCAGGGGCTCTGATCGGTTTTTCAGGGACGGGAGCATTTTTGACCCAAGTCGGTCTCATGCTCGTGATGAGTCTGCTCCTCTATGGATGGCTATTATCCGGAAAATATGCCGATTTACAGCTCATGTTGCTGATCGGCATCATCCTCGGCACCGGACTGAATTCTCTCGCAAGCTTCATGAGACGAATGCTCGATCCGTCTGAATTCGATATTCTGCAGGCGCGACTGTTCGGTTCAGTCACAAATGCCGATGCTGCCTATTTTCCAATCGTTATTCCGGTCGTTCTGATCGTCAGTATCTTGTTGTTTCTGTCGGCGAACCGTCTGAATGTCATCGCCCTTGGAAAAGACGTCGCGACCTCGTTCGGCGTCAATCACCGCCGAAGTGTCATCTATGTCCTCATCCTCATTTCCTTACTCATGTCGATGTCGACGGCACTGATTGGACCACTGACGTTTTTCGGTTTTCTCGTTGCCACACTCAGTTATCAGGTCGCTTCTACATACGACCATAAATACGTCTTACCGATGGCATTTTCGATCGGCTTTCTCGTTCTGACGAGTGCCTATTTCTTCATGTATCATATATTCAATGCACCGAGCGTCGTCTCCGTCATCATTGAACTCTTTGGCGGTCTGATTTTCTTAACGGTGTTATTACGAAAGAGGTCCCTATGATTAAATTAACGCAAGTCAAAAAAACGTATTCGGATCATGTCCAAATCGGTCCGCTTGAACTTGAAATCCCGCAAGCCGGGCTGACCGCACTGATCGGACCGAACGGCGCCGGTAAATCGACGACACTGATGATGATCGGTCGTCTGTTGCATCTCGACGAAGGACAGATCCAGGTCGCAGGACTCGATGTCTCAAGTACGAAGTCCAAGGATCTGGCAAAAATCCTGACGATTCTTCGTCAGGAAAATCATTTTGTAACCCGGTTGACGGTTCGCCAACTGGTCGGGTTCGGCCGTTTCCCCTACTCCCAGGGGCGCATGACGCCGGACGACGAAGCCATCACATCAAAATACATCGACTTTCTTGACCTGACACCACTCGAGAACCGTTATCTCGACGAACTGTCAGGCGGACAACGTCAACGGGCTTATGTCGCAATGGTCTTATGTCAGGAGACGGATTACGTGTTGCTGGATGAACCGCTCAACAATCTCGATATCGCCCGGTCCGTCCAAATGATGGGGTATCTTCGTCATGTCGCGGATGAGCTCGGACGAACAATCATTACCGTCTTACACGACATCAATTTTGCAGCGAAATATGCCGACCATATTTGTGCCATGAAACATGGACAGATTGCTGCGTTCGGTACGGTACAGGAAATCATGGTCGCGGACACGCTATCCGATATTTTTGAGACCGATCTCGAAATCATGGATGGACCATACGGACCGATTGCCGTTTACTGAGATAATCCAGCAGGAAACATATCAAAAAGAAGGACGGCGCATCGAGTGATGGCCGTCCTTCTTTTTAGTTTCAGACTTTCTTATTTAATCAATTCTAACTCTTGTCCGACTTGCTTAAATGCTTCGAGTGCCTGCTCTAAATCTTCGCGTTTGTGTTCCGCTGTGACGATTGTCCGGACACGCGCTTTGCCTTTCGCGACCGTCGGGAAAGCAATCCCTTGTGCAAAGACACCGTGTTGACGCAGACGGTCTGACAGCTGATGACATAATGCTTCATCACCGACGATGACCGGTGTGATCGGCGTCGTTGACGTGCCGATATTAAAGCCGAGTTCACGCAAACCATGTTTGAAGAATTCCGTGTTTTCCCAGAGACGGTCAAACAGTTCCGTTTCTTCTTCCATGACGCGGAGCGCTTCCCGGTTCGCTTCGACGACTGCCGGTGGATGCGACGTCGAGAACAGGAACGGACGGCCTTTATGGATCAGATAGTCTTTGACGTGTTGTTCACACGCAACATATCCCCCGAGAACACCAATCGCTTTTGAGAGTGTCCCGACCTGTAAGGCGACTCGTCCGTCGAGACCGAAGTGATTAACGGTTCCACGGCCACTTTTTCCGAGAACACCGGATGCATGGGCATCATCGACCATGACGAGGGCATCGTATTTTTCAGCCAGTTCGACGATTTCCGGGAGTGGCGCAATGTTACCGTCCATCGAGAAGACGCCGTCCGTTACGACGAGACGTGTCCGCGCATCTTGTGTTTCCTGCAGCGCCGCTTCCAGGTCCGCAAGATCAACATGATTATAAATACGGCGTTTCGCTTTTGTCAGACGAATTCCGTCGATGATTGACGCATGGTTCAAGGCATCAGAAATGACGACGTCTTCCGGTCCGAGCAAGGCTGACAACACACCGAGGTTTGTTGCGAATCCGGATTGGAAGACAAGTGCCGCTTCCGTATGTTTAAAGGTCGCCAGTTCCCGTTCGAACGCCTGGTGCATTTCGAGTGTTCCGGCAATCGTCCGGACCGATCCTGTTCCGGCACCGAATTCAAGTGCTGCGTCCGCTGCCCGCTTCGCGAGACGCGGGTGCGCTGCGAGTCCGAGATAGTTGTTCGACGACAGTTGAATCAATTCTTTCCCGTCGACCGTCACCCGGTTGTGCTGGGCACTCTCAAGTGCGACGAGTTCGCGGAACGTTCCCGCTTGTTTCATCTCTTCTACTTCTGTCCGTAAATGCTCAAAACCCATTAATTTGTCCCCCTTGGTTGTAGTACGACCTTTCCACATTTCCCTTGTCGCATCAATTCGAATCCTTCTTCAAACCGTTCGAGTGGTAACGTATGCGTAATCAACGGTTTCACATCGACTTTTCCGCTCGACAGGAAAGCGGACACCTGACTCCATGTCTCATACATCTTCCGCCCGGTAATCCCCTGAACGCGGACTCCTTTGAAGACGACATGGTTCGTCAAATCGATTTCAACCGGTTTGACCGGCAGACTCAAGATGTTAACGTCTCCTCCTGCTGTCACCATCTCGAATGCTTGACCGATCGCGACCGGATGACCGCTCATTTCGCAGACGACATCAATGCCGTCTCCGTCCGTCATCAAACGGACCCGTTCTAGGACATCTTCATGACGCGAATCGATGACGACATCTGCACCCATCGTCTTCGCAAGTTCCAAGCGGTACGGATTGACATCGATTGCGATGACTTCCGCAGCGCCTGCCGCTTTCGCGACGGATACGGCCATCAGACCGATTGGACCACAGCCGACGACTGCCACCGTTTTCGCACTGACATCACTTGCAAGAACCGTATGGACGGCATTGCCCATCGGCTCTTGAATCGATGCGATGCTGGCCGGCATGTCGTCCGGATTGACCCAGAGATTTTCTTCAGGCATGACGACGTACTCCGCGAAACAGCCTTGCGTATCGACCCCGATGATTTTTGTGTTTTTACAAATATGATATTGACCACGTAAACATTGTTTACATTGATGACAGACGATATGTGTTTCCGCCGAGACGTGGTCCCCGAGCTTCAGACGTTTTGTCCCTTCCCCGAGTTCCACGACTTCGCCTGAAAACTCATGTCCGAAGACGTACGGTGGATTGACACGGGACGCTGCCCAGGCATCCCATTCGTAAATATGGACATCCGTCCCGCAAATTGAAGTCGCCTCGACGCGGATCAAGACTTCACCGCGTTTTGGTGACGGAACCGCCACTTCTTTTAAAACGGCGCCAAATCCCCGTTCTTCTTTGACGAGTGCCCGCATCGTTTTTACTTTCGTCGTGTCTTCTACAGCTGTCACTAGTTTTGTCATCATTCCCCGACTCCTTCGTGGTCCTTGCCTCTTTCTCTAATCGGTCCAGACCAAGTATTGAGCATCCCCAACTAACCAAACAATCATTCACTTCTAGTTTACATGAATTCAGCCGCAAGTTTACCAAATGTTTCTTCATTCATGTCGAGATTTGCAAAAGTCAGCCCCTGATCGGCATACCCGTCGATTTGGGACTGATAATCCGGACGCGAATCGTCCTGATAAATCAAGCCCATGACGAGACCGTTATGTTCGTGGACGATCCGTTTCGCGAGATCAAGATTCGTCGCATCATAGTCATCGAGATCATCCAGTTTCGTCAGATTCTGTTTGAACCAGTCGTACGTGTTGACTTTATTGAACGTCACACACGGACTGAACACGTTGATAAAGGCAAATCCTTTATGTTGCGTCGCCTGTTCAATCAGACTCGTCAATCCTTTCAAGTCATTCGAAAAGCTTTGGGCAACGAATGTTGCGCCTGCCGTCAATGCTAGTTCGACCGGTGAGACACTTTTTTCGATGGATCCTTTCGGTGTCGACTTCGTCTTAAAACCGAGCGCCGACGTCGGGGATGTCTGTCCTTTTGTCAAACCATAGATTTGATTGTCCATGACGATGTACGTCATATCGACATTTCGTTTGAATGCATGAATCGTATGTCCCATCCCGATGGCGAATCCGTCCCCGTCACCGCCGGACGCGATGACCGTCAACTCACGGTTCGCCATCTTGACGCCCTGGGCAATCGGTAACGACCGGCCGTGGACACCATGAAATCCATACGTATTGATATAACCGGAAATCCGTCCCGAACAGCCGATACCGGAAATCAAAGCCAGTTCCTCCGGCTCCAGTCCGACGTTTGCGACCGCCCGTTGAATGGCCGCCTGAATCGAAAAGTCACCGCAGCCGGGACACCAGTTCGGTTTGACATCGTTTCTGAAATCTTTAAAGGTTGCCATGGAAAACCCCTCCTGCAACGACTTGTTCCACCACTTCCGCCGGATAGAACGGATCGCCGTTGAATTTTAAAATATGTTCAATTTTTTCTGCAAAACCGCAGTTCATCTGAATCAGTTTCGCCAGTTGTCCCGTCGCATTGTATTCGACGACGACGACCTGTTTGGCCCGCTCGAGGTGCGGACGGACGAGTTCACTCGGAAACGGATGCATCTGCCGGATATGGAGATGATCGACATGAATGCCCTGTTCTTCAAGACGCGGCATCACTTCTTCAATCGTTCCGCGCGTCGAGTTAAAACCGACAAACAGAATATCCGGTGTGGCATGCTGTTCTGTGACAAGGACGGCATCCTTCATCCGGAACCGGTTTAACTTGCGGAGACGTTTCGTCATTTGATCGACCCGATTCTTCGTCGCTTCCGACGGACGGCCTTCTTCGTTATGTTCGACTCCCGTCACATGATGAATACCGTGTTTCGTACCCGGGACGACACGCGGACTGATTCCGTCTTCCGTCACTTCATAGCGTTTGAAGTACGCTTTTCCTTCAAGTTCCGGCAGTTCATCAAGCATCAATTTCCCGCGGCGGATTTCAACGCGGTTGACATCAAGCGGTTCGACAGACTGTTTCCCGAGCGATAACATCAAATCCGTCAAGAGAATGACCGGACATTGGTATTCTTCCGCGATGTTGAATGCTTCCGCTGCATCATAAAAAGCTTCCTCGACTGTCGACGGCGCCAAGACGACTTTCGGAATCTCACCGTGTGTGCTGTAAATCATCGCCATCAAGTCGGACTGTTCCTGTTTCGTCGGCAGTCCGGTCGAAGGCCCCCCCCGTTGTGTATCAATGATGACAAGCGGCGTTTCCGTCATTCCGGACAAACCGATTGCTTCTGCCATCAGCGACAGACCGGGTCCGGCTGATGCCGTCAAGGCCCGGACGCCGGCGTAGTTGGCACCAATTGCCATCGTAACTGCGGCCAGCTCATCTTCCGTCTGAACGACGGTTCCGCCGAACTGCGGTAATTTTTTAATTAAGTACTCCATGATTTCCGACGACGGAGTAATCGGATAAGCTGCCATCAGACGGGCACCCCCTGCAACTGCACCAAGCGCAATCGCATCATTGCCGATCATAAACATCCGTTGCTGTCCGTCTGCCGGATCGAGGACGAAACGTTCCGCTGTTCCAGCCATCGCTTCAAATGCCGCTGCCCCTTCGCGAATCGCCGATAAGTTTTTCTCGACCATTTCCGGTCCTTTGCGGCCAAAAATCTGTTCCACGACCGCCTGGAAACGTTCCGGTGCAATCCCGAGAATCGCACTCGATGCCCCGATGGCAACCATGTTTTTCATCAACGACGTTCCGAGTCCGGACGCAATTTCCGTAAAAGGAATCGGATACAGGACGGCACGTGTCTGATCCGGGTTGGTCGGATTGAACTTCGCATCGGCAATGATGATTGCCCCTTGACGCAACTCATGGAAATTGACATCGATCGTTTCCTGGTCAAAGGCAACCAGAATATCGAGATCGTCGGCGACGGTCCGGACTTCGTGTGTCGCGACCCGGATTTTGTTGTTCGTATGTCCACCTTTGATGCGTGAAGAAAAATGACGGTATCCGTATAAGTAATAACCAAGGCGGTTCAAGGCAATGGCAAAGATCTCACCCGTCGATTCGATCCCTTCCCCCTGCTGACCGCCTACTTTCCATGACAATTGATTGTACATCGACGTTCGCTCCTTTAATCCCCTGAAATGATTGAAGCTGTCTGCTTCACTATCCTCCCCCATGATACCGATTTCCCGATGCTTGTACAATGCTCCGCTGACGAATCCGTTGATTTTTTCCTGTAATCCGTCATAAAAAAAGGCCATCTACTCCAACGAGTAAATGGTCTGGTTTAGCGTAGGACCTATGTCCAATGATGCATCATCGTGGTTCAATGATTAATTTGATTGCCGTCCGTTCCTCGCCATCAATCATGATGTCGGTAAATGCCGGAATACAGATCAAATCCATGCCTGACGGTGCGACAAATCCTCTTGCGATTGCAACCGCTTTGACGGATTGATTGAGTGCACCTGCTCCGATTGCCTGAATTTCGACAGAACCTTTCTCTCGAAGTACACCTGCGAGCGCTCCGGCGACCGCATTCGGATTCGATTTAGCTGATACTTTCAGGACGTCCATGCATGTACCTCCCAATCAAAAATCAAAACTCAATCAAAGAAAATCGATTGATCCGTTAAATGGATGCGTTCAATCTTCGTTGCTTTTTTTGATACATCATCAATATGAATCAAGACTCCATTTAATTGTTCCCGTCCTTCAGCAACTTCAAACCGGGTTGGGAGCTGTGTTTTAAATTTTCGCAAGACATCTTCTTTGCGCATCCCGAGAACACCGTCGAGTGGACCTGTCATGCCGACATCCGTGATGTAAGCCGTTCCACCTTCAAGAATCCGTTCATCCGCCGTCTGGACGTGCGTATGTGTCCCGACAACCGCCTGGACACGACCTGCCAAGTGATAGCCCATCGCGATTTTTTCACTCGTTGCTTCCGCATGAACGTCAACGAAGATTGCATCGACTTCACCCTCGACTTCAGCAATCAGTTCATCGACTGTCCGGAATGGATCGCCGAGCGGCGGTAAGAAGACCGTCCCTTGAACGTTGATGACGGCGATTTTCTTGTTGCCGACTTTTAAGACCATCATGCCACGACCCGGTGTACCTTCCGGATAGTTCGCCGGACGGACGATCCGATCCGCGTCATCGATCCAGTCAAAGATGTCCCGGTTATCAAACGTATGGTTCCCCATCGTCACACCATGGAATCCAAGTTCAAGTAACTGATGATAAATCGATTTCGTGATCCCGCGGCCATGCGCTGCATTTTCTCCATTGACGAGCATGACAGTCGGATTATATTTGGATTTAATGCGTGCTGTAAACTGCTGTAAGATATGACGGCCGGGTGCTCCGACGACATCTCCGATAAATAAGATTTTCATGAAACATTCCTCCAAGTAATTAAAAAAAGTGGCGGTCGCCCGCCACTTTGCTTATTTTGCGTATTCGACCGCTCGTGTTTCCCGAATGACCGTGACTTT
This sequence comes from Exiguobacterium sp. s166, assembly GCF_018618855.1. NCBI lineage: Bacteria > Bacillati > Bacillota > Bacilli > Caryophanales > Exiguobacterium > Exiguobacterium sp. s166. The sequence continues at coordinate 292,079 of NZ_JACSMU010000002.1, forward strand.
GATATGACCCGGATAATCGAGTTCTTCTTCGATTTTTTTCCGGATATCGCTTGCCATCTTATGGGCAAGGACATCGTCGACGACATCAGGACGAACGATAATCCGTACTTCACGACCTGCTTGAATCGCAAAGGACTTCTCTACCCCGTCAAATGATTCTGAGATTTCTTCCAGACGTTCGAGACGTCGGATGTAACTCTCGAGTGTTTCTTGACGTGCACCTGGACGGGCGGCAGATAAGGCATCTGCTGCTGCGACCAGAACGGAAATGACAGATGTCGCTTCCGTATCCCCGTGGTGGGAAGCAATCGCATTGATGACGGTTGGATGTTCTTTGTACTTCGTACCAAGTTCCACTCCGATTTCAACGTGACTTCCTTCCACTTCGTGGTCAATCGCTTTCCCGATATCGTGGAGGAGACCAGCGCGTTTCGCAAGTGTTACATCCTCACCGAGCTCTGCTGCCATCATACCGGCAAGATGAGCGACTTCGAGTGAGTGGAACAATACGTTTTGACCATAACTTGTCCGATACTTCAAGCGGCCGAGAATTTTGACGAGATCCGGATGAATCCCGTGAATCCCGACATCATATGTCGCTTCTTCACCGATTTCACGAATCCGTTCGTCGACTTCCCGACGTGATTTGTCGACCATCTCTTCAATTCGTGCCGGGTGAATCCGACCGTCTTGAACGAGTTTTTCAAGGGCCATCTTCGCCACTTCGCGGCGAATCGGATCAAATCCGGACAAGATGACCGCTTCCGGTGTGTCATCGATGATTAAATCGATACCCGTTAACGTTTCGAGGGTCCGGATGTTACGGCCTTCACGACCGATGATCCGGCCTTTCATCTCGTCATTCGGCAAGTTGACGACCGAAACCGTCGTCTCTGCGATATGTTCCGCGGCGAACCGTTGAATCGCAAGTGAAAGGATGTTGCGTGCTTTTTTGTCTGCTTCTTCTTTTGCTTTTTGTTCGATTTCTTTTTGAAGAATGGCTGCATCGTGCATGGCAGCTTGTTTCGTCTCATCCATGATGATAGCTCTGGCTTCGTCTTGCGAAAGATTCGCAACACGTACGAGCTCTTGGCGTCCCTGTTCATACAGGTCCTCTACTTTGCGTTCTAACTCTTCAGCTTGATGCTTCCGTTTCGCGATCTCTGCATCACGCGTATTGATTTGTTCTTCCTTGCGGTCGATGGAATCAACACGGCGATCGAGTGTCTCTTCTTTTTGGAGCAATCGTCCTTCTTGTTTCGTTAACTCTTGACGACGTTCACGAAGCTCTTTTTCGACTTCATTCCGAAGTTTAAAGGCTTCATCTTTCGCTTCGAGCAATGCTTCTTTTTTCGTTGCTTCCGCTGATACTTGTGCACGTTCCACGATTTTCGTCGCTTCTGTTTCCGCGCCTTGAATCTTTGCTTCTGCAATCGATTTCCGCAAGAAGTAGCCTACGATGAATGCGATCAGTATTGCGAGGAGAAGTATGACAATCCAAGTTGTTGTACCCATGGGTTCACCTCCCCTTTACAAGGTGTTTCTTAGTTCATTTCGGTTATTCATCGAAGCTGTCTAAAAAACGTACATCTATATTGTAAGGATAGCACTCGTTCATTGTCAACGAACGGGCGGGAAAGAATTCCTATGTTTTCCTCTTTTCAACAAAAAAAGAGCAGAATCTGAATCGATTCCACTCTCTTTCGGCTTATTCTGCAAACAGATCTTCGTCTTGACCTTCTTCAAAGTCAACCGGTTCTTTCCGATCGACGAGACCGTGATGTTCACGAATCAATCGTTCGACCTCATCCGCAACATCCGGATGTTCGATCATGTATTGTTTTGCATTTTCACGTCCTTGACCAAGACGCTCTGAATTGTATGAATACCAAGCACCACTTTTTTGGACGATATCAAGTTCTGTTCCAAGATCAATCAATTCACCAAATTTCGAGATACCTTGTCCATACATGATATCGACTTCCGCTTGTTTGAACGGCGGAGCGATTTTGTTTTTAACGACTTTCAGTTTCGTCCGGTTTCCGACGATATCTGTACCGTTTTTCAAGGCTTCTGCACGACGGACTTCAAGACGGACAGATGAGTAGAACTTCAAGGCACGTCCACCTGGAGTCGTTTCCGGGTTACCGAACATAACACCAATTTTTTCACGAATCTGGTTGATGAAGATGACGATTGTTTTTGATTTGTTTGTCGCACCCGACAATTTACGTAACGCCTGACTCATCAAACGGGCTTGCAGACCCATATGCGAGTCACCCATTTCGCCTTCGATCTCGGCTTTCGGAACAAGTGCAGCTACTGAGTCGACAACGAGGATATCGACAGCTCCCGAACGGACTAAAGCTTCCGCGATTTCAAGTGCCTGTTCTCCTGTATCCGGTTGCGATAACAGTAACTCATCGATGTTGACACCGAGTTTGCTGGCATAAGCAGGATCTAGTGCATGCTCGGCATCGATGAATGCTGCCTGCCCGCCTTGTTTTTGAACTTCAGCAATCGCATGAAGCGAGACTGTCGTTTTACCAGAAGATTCCGGACCATAGACTTCGATTACCCGTCCACGTGGATATCCACCTGCACCGAGCGCTATATCTAATGTGATGGATCCAGAAGAGATTACGGATACTCTCTGATCTGGACTTTCACCTAGTTTCATGATTGAACCTTTACCAAATTGTTTCTCAATCTGGCGTAATGCCATCTCAAGTGCTGCTTTACGATCACTCACGTAGCAGGCCTCCTTTTATTTATCTTACTGAGATTATTGTACTTCTTTTGAGACCGAATAACAAGCTTTTTACGAACATTTATTCGCATAGTTGAAAGAAATCATCTTTTGCCTATTTCGTCCGTCAGGCTGATATTTTGAATGAGCATGAAGTACGCATCTTTGACAGAACGTAATCTAATCATACCACGGTCGAAGGCGGGATATGTCAGTTCAAGTACTTCCGTACCGCCTGAATGTGCCAGGGCACAATAGACCGTCCCAACCGCTCGTCCGCTGTTGCTCGTCGGACCTGCTTCACCGGTTAAAGCGATCGCGAGATCCGTTTGATACAGTTTGCGTGCCCCTTCCGCCATGGCAACGGCAACTTCTCTGCTGACGGCAGTCTGTTCATCAAGTAAGGTATGCGGTACACCTAAGACGTTCACTTTAGCGGTATCCGCATAGACGACGGCACTGCCGCGGAAAACATCACTTGCGCCTTGAATATCGGTCAAACCGCTCGCAAAAGCACCTCCGGTCAGTGACTCCGCTGCAGACAGGGTCAGACCGGCTTTCCGGCAGCGGTCGAGGACGACCTCGGGTAAACTCGTTTCGCCGTAACCGTAAAAGTGACTCCCGACTTCGGCAAGTATCTGCTGCTCCAGCGTGTCAAGCATACCAAGGGCGACTTGTTCATCAAGCGCCTTTGCCGTCAAACGAAGACGGACTTCTGCTAATTCGGCATACGGTGCGACGGAAGGATTACGGGCGGTCCGGATGAGATTCGCCAACTGATCGTTTAATGCCGACTCTCCGATGCCGAAGAAACGTAATGTTCTCGATTTAATCGTTTCCTTGCCTAAAAGATGATCGAAATGGTCCGCAATGATCCGTTTCATTTCCCGCGGAACACCCGGTAGCAGAATGTATTGATGGTCCGGTGTATGAACGGACATACCCGGTGCAAGTCCCGCCTGGTTCGTCAAAACATCGGCTTGATCGATGACAAGAGCCTGTTTTTTTTCGTTCTCCGTCATCGTGCGTCCCCGCGTTTTTAAAAATGCCTCAATCCGGTCGTAGGCCGGTTGATCCACATGAAGCGTCCGTCCGAGCAGGTCCGCCACGACCTCTTTCGTCAAGTCATCTTCCGTCGGTCCAAGTCCTCCGGTAATGACAATCAATTCCGCCCGTTCCTGGGCCCGTGTGACGACTTCGACCATCCGGTCCCGGTTATCTCCGACGACCGTATGGTAATGCACGTCAATGCCGCATGTCGCAAGCCACTCCGATAAATACTGGGCATTCGTATTCGCAATTTCCCCTAACAACAATTCACTTCCGACAGCAATGATTTCTGCTTTCATCCTACATCCCCGCTTTCTTAACTATACGAAAAGACTGTTCGGTTTGACGAACAGTCTTGTTTGATCCACCTTACATGGATTTCGTAATTAATTTGATATTTTTCGAGAAATACTCGAGACCTGAATAAATTGTTAAAATCAACGCCAACCACATCGTGATTTCCGCAAAAGGAATGTTGAATAACGCAAATCCGATATCGTGCAGTAAAAAGGCGATGATGGATGTCAACTGGACCCAGGTCTTTGCTTTTCCAGAATTTCCGGCCGCAAGGACGATCCCTTCATCTGAAGCGACAAGACGGAGTCCTGTCACAGCAAATTCACGGCATAAGATGATGACGACGACCCAGGCAGCTACGAATCCGAGTTCGACTAAATAGACGAGTGCCGCAGCGACAAGCATCTTGTCGGCGAGTGGATCCATAAATTTACCGAAGTTCGTGACCAATTTGTTTTTCCGGGCAATATACCCGTCGAGCCAATCGGTGATGGCGGCGACGGAAAAGATCATCGCGGCGACGAAGTGGGAAACCGGGAGTTCCGCTCCTAAGACATCCCACTGTCCCCAGTCTGGATTGATGGCTAAGACGGCAACGAACACGGGAATCAGTAACACGCGTAAGACCGTCAATTGATTGGGCAAGTTCATTCTCGTATCCCTCCTTTTCGGGTTATGTATGTCAGCAAAACGGCTGACATGAAGAAGACACGCCTTATGGCGTGGCTACTTTCTTCAAGTAAATATTTTGAACGAGGAGGGAGCGGTTAAGCTTAAGCTCCTGATTGTTGACGAGAATCCGGTCGATTCCTTTGATGGAGCCGACCCGAATCCGAATCACGTCCGTTTTGGCATTTTTGACGACGATCGGGTTTGGATCTGACGCATTGATATGGTCAGGTGCGAGTGCTTGTCCTTCTAAAGAAGTATCCCGTACACCGACGAACGGTGACGGTGATGCATCTTTTTTGATCCGGATGGATACACTCATTGTACCATCTGTCGGGACTTCATAGGTGATGTCTTGACCGACTGTCGTCTTGACTGCCAATGGTTTTTTCGTTTCTTTTTTTACAGGTTCTTCTTTTTTCGCCGGTTCGTCTTTCGGTTCTTCCGCTACCGGCGCGTCTGCTTCCTCACTCGGTGCGTCACCTTCATCAATCGTGACCTCACTTTGTTTCGGTGTCGCCGTTTTCGTTCCGTCACCATCCTGGAACGCCTGGAATCCGTAATACAAGGCTACCCCGATTGCAAAAATCAAGGCAATGATGATGATATTCGGAATCCACCGTTTGGCGACACTTTTCTTCGGTGCCGTTGATTTCGAATACGTCGCACGCCGGGACAGCTCAACGACAGGTTGCGCTTCCGGTTCCGGCAAATCACGTTTGTAAGTCGTAAACACTTCATCGACATCAAGACCGAGTGCTTCCGCGTATGTCTTGATAAAGGCACGTGCATAAAACGCACCCGGCAATTGTTTATAGTCGCCCTCTTCAATCGCAACAATGTAACGTTTTTGAATTTTTGTTGTACTTTGAATTTGTTCAAGAGAGATTCCTAGCGTCTCCCGTTGTTCCTTTAAGTAGGTTCCGAGCTCAGTCATCGGTAACACACCTTCCATTTTCAATACTTATTCGAAATTGAACCAATCGTTCCCGCCATGGGCACGAGGTGGTTCGGTGACAATGATTTCTTCTGTCGAGTTGCGTAATTCAATGATGTAATCAAAATCATCCCACGTGTATTCGCTCGATTTAACAAAAGCATCTGGATGTTCAACGATTTTTGTAGCGGGAAGTCGCATGACTTCACGTAAAATCTGCCAATGCCGCTCGTCGAAATGGCGCTGTGAGACAAGCGCATCGATGATATAAACATAATCGCCTGTCCGTTCATCATCGAACAACGAAGTCCGGACCGTCTGTTTGATTAACGTCGATGAAAGAAATAACCATTTTTTATTGGCACTGACACTCGCCGCAACGATTGATTCGGTTTTCCCGACACGCGGCATACCGCGAACGCCAATCAACAGATGTCCATCCTGTTTGCAGAGTTCGGCCATGAAATCGACGAGAATCCCTAAATCTTCCCGGACAAAACGGAACGTCTTGATTTCGCCGCTGCTGTGGTCGATGTAACGACCATGGCGAATCGCAATCCGGTCCCGGAGTTTCGGTTTACGAAGTTTGATCACGTCAATCGTCGTCATCGTCTTCAGGATGGCTGCGAGTCGCGGGATTTGATCCGGTTGCTTGGTTTGAAGCAACATGCCCCGACGCTGGTGATCGACACCGTTAATCGTGACAATCGAAATATGTAGCATCCCCATGAGTGACGCGATGTCCCCTAATATACCAGGACGATTGACGTTCAGTTCGTACTCCAGATACCACTGTTCGAATTCACTCACGCGCCCAGCCTCCTCTTCAAATCGATTATCCATCCCTCATGTTAAATGATTTTTTGAAAAATGAAAAGCATTCCCCTAAGCAAATTTCACCGGATTACATCCAACCTCCGTCAATTTTGAGAACGGCACCATTCATATACGCCGAATCTTGTCCCATTAAATACGTTATGGCGGATGCCACTTCCTCGACCCGTCCAAAGCGACCGGCAGGTATTTCAGCGAGTGCCAGGTCCCGGTCTTCTGCGGAAAAGACGGCATTCATCGGGGTCTCGATCCAGCCCGGCGTAACGGCATTCACCCGTCCATTCATCGCACCGAGCTCCTTACTGTATGACTTGACGAAACCGAGTTGTGCCGCCTTACAGGTCGAATAGACGACTTCACCGGCGGCACCGAATTCACCTAATACACTGCTGACGACGACGATCGAAAGTGATGCTGAAAAAGCTTTTCGGCTCGTCAAAGTCTGGGCAATCCGAATCAGGGATTCGACATGCAAAGTCATCATCGCCTCGATCGAGGAACGGGACTGATCAACAAGCAGACCACTGAAACTCGTTCCGGCAATGTGAACGAATCCTTCAACGGACGGTAATTTCTCACAAAATGCCGTCAAGTTCCTCCGGTCAGACAGATCGCCTGTGACGATCTCCGCCGTCACAGGCAACTGCTTCACCATCTGTTCAAGCTCATGTTGTTTTTGGTGGGTGTGGAGGACGAGTTCATGCCCTTCCGCCGCTAAGCGGAAGGCTGTCGCCCGACCAATTGCTCCGCTTGCCCCCGTAATTAAAATCCGCATCGGTCAAGCATACGGTTTAACGATGGAAATCGCACGATTTTCAAGCGCGAACAATTCATCGAACCGGGCTTCGATTTCTTCTTTTGTAATCGATGCAATCAAAGTCGGTAACGTAAACAGATTCGTTCCGGCAAGAGCATGACGTGAGAATTGATTTGCGATGAATTCCGGTGAGTTCAACGAACGGAGGAACTTCCCTTGCATCATGTTCCGCTTCCGGACGACTTCTGTTTCTTCAAAGTCGGGACGGACAGCCAACAGTTTTTCATAGGCTGTGATGAAACGGTCCGGATCTTCCGTCTCCATTCCGAATGTCGCGAAGGCAAATTCTTCTTCACTCGAATAATCAAAGCTGAACGTATCGTCGATCAAACCGTCTTCGTACAACTCGAGATATGTGGATGACGTCTGGTCAAATAACAGGTGTAACAACAGTTCGCTTGTCAGTTCACGACGCAATTGTTCCTGTCCGCCGAGTGAACTGTCTTTATAACCGATCAAGACTTTTGGTGTCTTGACGTCCAGCTCAAGTTCAAATCGTTTACGGAAGACATTGTCTGGTTCGACGCCGTAATCGCGTTCGATCGCCGGACGATCCGTATAATCTTTTTTCGCCTGGTTCGCTTTGATCAAGGCAAGCGTCTCGGCAGGATCGATATTACCGACGACGAACAGCACCATATTGGACGGATGATAGAACGTCCGGTAACACGTATAAAGATCATCCGCTGTAATCTGATCGATTGATTCCGGTGTCCCGGCGATATCGATCCGGACCGGATGTTTCGCATACATCGATTCGATCAGACCGAAGAATAAGCGCCATCCCGGATTATCCTGATACATCTGAATTTCCTGAGTGATGATGCCTTTTTCTTTTTCGACACTCTCTTCCGTGAAATACGGATCCTGGACGAAATCAATCAGCGTTTCAAGATTTTGTTCAATCAACGATGTCGCCGAGAACAGATACGCAGTCCGCGAGAACGATGTAAAGGCGTTTGCCGATGCACCGAGGCGTCCGAATTCTTGGAAAACATCCCCTTGCTCCGACTCAAACATCTTGTGCTCGAGAAAATGCGCGATACCGTCCGGAACATTGACCCACTGTCCATCCTTTTTAAAGCGGTTATCGATTGATCCGTAACGCGTCGTAAACGTCGCATACGTCTTTTCGTAGCCTTTTTTCTGAAGTAAATAGACAGCAAGTCCGTTATCGAGCTGTTCAAAAAATACTGTTTCGTCTGTATCGTGATACGTCAACTGTTCCATTATTCTTCACCTCGCAATAGATAAACTGCCTCAAGCTCGATCGTTGCCGCTAAACGGACGACATCCTCACGTGTTGCCGTCTCGATGAGATGAATCTCATCTTCAAGCGTCAGTCCGCGCATCTTTGATCCATTCAACCAGCCGATTAATTGTCCCGGCTGATCCAGAATTTGCCGACGGGCATTGATTAACATCGCCTTCGTCTGCGTCAGTTCCTGATCCGTGAACTGCCCTGCCTTGAGATCCTTCAGTTGTTCGCCGATAATCGTCTCGGCCCGTTCCGCCTGTTTCGTCTCTACGCCGGCATAGACATACAATGCACTGTTCAGTGCGGCATAACGGGATGCCGCGTAATAGGCGAGACTTTCTTTTTCACGGACATTCATGAACAGCTTCGAATGCGGGAATCCTCCGAATAGGCCGTTCACGATTTGCATCCGAATCGAATCGACGGACGTCGGATCGACACTGACACGATATCCTAAATGCAATTTACCTTGTTTGATCGGTTGCGTCTCTGACGAACGTTTGACACCTGCCACCTGTTTTTGAGCCGGAATGTAGTGACTCGCCTTTTCATCATGGGAAGGTAAGAACGATAAGGCATCTTCCATCTCATTTTGCGTGACATGACCGACGACAAATACATCAATCCGGTCCTGTTCGACCATCGAGCGGTATGTATCACGTAAGGAAACCGGCGTGATTTGTTCGAGTGCTTCAAGTGTACCAAGTGAAGATAATGAAACCGCTTCTCCCGGTGCCATCAGCTCGAGCAAACGCTGCTGGGCAAAACGCATCTTATCATCGTATAACGAGCTGATCCGGAGAGCATGCAACCGTTTTTCTTGTTTGACGAACTGTTCCCGGAATCCACCCTCTGTCAAGTCCGGATAAAAAATCATCTGCTCCAGTAAATCGAGCGCTTCTTCAAGCAGCGTCTCATGACGTACAAGGTCACCGCGGACGACATCGAGCTGGAACGAGATGACGTGTTCTTCCCCGAATTTCGAAGCATCGGCATACAGACCTGCGTCATATAATGTTTCGAGCGGCTCACGTAATGCCTTCATCGAAGGATAGGCAGCTGTCGACTTTTCCATGATGTAGGGCAATAAGGCGCGGCTCGTCAGTGTCTTCTCTTCGAGTGGTGCTGAAAACGTCACGAGGACCGTCGTCGTCTTGAATTTATCGGTTGGAACGAGATGAAAGGTCGTTCCTTGTTTGTTCCACGTTTGAAATGACTGACTCATGCTTCTCCATCCTTTCGTTTAAACACATGGGCACTGCGTAAATATTCGATGTCCGCTTTTTCATTGACCGCATTTTCATAACGGGCCGCTGTAAAGAAGAAATCGCTTAGACGGTTGATGAACGGTAACAAATGATGTGCCTGTTCGACATCTATCATCGCCCGTTCGACACGCCGACAGACCGTACGGGCAACGTGCAGGCAAGCCGCTGCTTCCGTGCCTCCCGGTAAGATGAATTTATCGAGCGGCGGCGACAATTCCGTCAGACTGTCAATCCAGCTTTCGAGATCTTCCGTCGCAGTCGTGCTCAGACGGGATGCTTTCGGTTCGACGTACATCAAGTCACTCCCGCAATCGAACAGGACATGCTGGATGACCGTCAATTGTTCTTTGACTTCGATTGATGTCGCTTTTGTCCGGGCCAGTCCGACAAAACTGTTCAGTTCGTCCAGTTCGCCCATCAGCGTAATCCGCACATCATTTTTTTTGACACGTCCACCGACGAGTGACGTATCTCCCTCATCACCTGATTTAGTATAGATTTTCAAACGACTCACTCCTATAGCGAAAGGAAGCGAATCATAAAGTTCGCTTCCTTTGTTTTTTTGGTAATTGAATTCGGAAAACGGATCCTTTGCCCAGTTCACTTTCGACCTGGACTTCTCCATCGTGCGACCGGACGACGTTTGCAACAATCGCGAGACCGATTCCGGTCCCTGTCTTGCCGCGTGTCCGGGCTTTGTCCGCCTTGTAAAAACGGTCAAAGACAAACGGGACATCCTCTTCCGGAATACCGTCCCCTGAATCAATTACAGATAAAGATATAGTTTCCCTATCTTCTGTGATTTCAATCTTGATTTGTCCATCTTCCGTATACCGTAACGCATTTCCAAGCAGATTTGTCATCACCTGATCCATTTGATCCGGATCAGCTTCAAACTGCACGTCGGGACCGGTCACTTCAAACGATACCCGCTTTTCAAGTCCCATCTGCTTAAACTTCTTGATCATCCGGTTCGCGAACGGAACGGCATCAATCGGTTCAACCCGTTTTTCCTGATATCCGGCTTCCATCCGTGCCAGATCGAGCAAATCATTGACGAGGCGGGACAACCGTTGCGACTCATCGTATATGATGGACGCAAACTCTTTTGTCGCTTCATCACTTTCGGTCATACCGTCGACAATCGCTTCCGAATAACCTTGCAGCATGACAAGCGGTGTCCGCAGTTCGTGGCTGACGTTTGCGACGAAGTCGGCACGCATCTTCTCGAGTTGCTGCGCTTCCGTCATATCACGCAGGACAGCAACTGCTCCGATTTGTTCTTCCTGCTCAAGCAACGGACTGACGATGATGATATAAAAGCGGCCTTCCCGTTCAAAGGAAACCGTCATTTCTTTTTCTTTGCGCATGACCGTCTGGAACAACTCAATCAACTCATCCGGAACCGGTCCACCTGCCAGGAACGCTTCGGCCGGCGGATTAGTAGCCAGTAACTCACCTGATTCCGAGAAGGTCAAGACACCGTCCGCCATACACCTTAAGATGGACGATAACAAATGACGTTCCTTATCAAGATCCGTGACGTACTGATTGAGCTGACTGCTCATCTCATTAAACGCAAGCGCCAAATCCCCAATTTCGTCGCGCGAGCGCTGGGTCAGACTCTGATCAAACTTTCCTTCACCGGCCTCGACGACCGCTTGACGAATCGTTCGGAGCGGAGCCGTAATCCGGGTCGACAGGAAGAAGGCAAAGACGGTCGTTCCGATGATGGCCAGCAGGACACAAAGCTGAATGATTTGACGCGCTCCTTCATTGGCCTGTTCGATGTTCGTCAACTGTTCGATCAGATACATCGTCCCGCTTCCGCTTTCCGTGATGAACGGAGCACGGTAAGCAAGAGCTGCTTTTCCGTTAAACGTCTCGTAGTTCCCGATCGCGGTCTCCCCTTCTTCACCGTCAACGGCTTTCCAGTTCTGACGTTCGAGTTCCTTGATGATCCGCTTTGCTTTTGTTTCCGAGATATTCGTTTCGACCGTATTATCCTTCGTCGTCGCAATCAAGGTCGCCCCGTAAATATCGGTAATCTCGATCGCGGTCGCAGATCCTTCTTCGAGACCGCTGTGGGCCTGGAAGACCGTTTCGACCTGTTGCCCGAGTTTTGCCAAATGGCCCCGTTCCTGTTCGATATGGAACGAGTTGAAAAATTCGAGTAATAAAATCGTCAAGGCAATCAAGACGACGGAAACGAGTAATAAAATCGTTCCCCACAATTTAATGACGACGCTCTGTAACCATTTCATCGTCAGGCGGGATTATTCTCGAACTTGTAACCGACACCCCAAACCGTCGTAATCATTTGGGCTGCATTTGGTGACAGACGGTTCAGTTTTTCACGCAGTCGTTTGACATGTGTGTCAACGGTCCGTAAGTCGCCGAAAAACTCATAGTTCCAGACTTCTTTTAATAACTGTTCCCGCGAAAAGACTTTGTCCGTCTGCTTCGCCAGGAAATACAGCAATTCATATTCTTTTGGTGTCAAATTGACTTCCTGCGATTCGACTGTGACACGGTGGGCATCATTATCAATCGTCAAGTGCGGGAAGACGATGACATCTTTTGTTTTCGCATCCGTATGCAGGAACTTCGTTGCGCTTGCCCGGCGCAGGATTGCCTTGACACGTAAGACGACTTCGCGGGGACTGAATGGTTTGACGATATAATCGTCCGCCCCCATTTCAAAACCGTGGACCCGGTTCGTCTCTTCGCCTTTTGCCGTCAGCATGACGATTGGTGTCGCTTTCGTTTTCCGCAGTTCTTCACAGACCTGCATGCCATCGAGCTTCGGCATCATCAAATCAAGTAGAATCACATCATATTCCGTTTCAAGTGCCATCTCGAGAGCCGTTTCTCCATTGTCGGCTTCTTCAATCGTAAAGTTCTCACGTTCGAGATACATTTTTAATAAACGTCGAATCCGTTCTTCGTCATCGACGACTAAAATACGCGCTTCTTCTGACATCAGTTGATTCCTCCCATAAACTAATCTGTCTCACTCTATCCTACTACTCTTCTAGTATACTATGAAACAAAAGAAATAGCGTCTCTGACCGTGGAAATCAATCGTCTCGCCTAAAAAAGGATGGACAGCGGAAGTTTCCTTCCACCGTCCATCCTTGACTGATGATTCCAGTAATTGATTTCGTTACTTACGCGTAAGAGTGAAGACCTGCAACGACCAAGTTGACGAAAACGAGGTTGAACATGATGACGGCAAATCCGCCGACACACAACCACGCTGATTTTTTACCAATCCAGCCGCGCTGGATCCGCATGTGCAGGTAGAAGACATAGAACAGCATCGTGATCAAGGCCCATACTTCTTTCGGGTCCCAACCCCAATAACGGCTCCAAGCCATCTGTGCCCAAATCATCGCGAAGATCAATCCACCGAGAATGAAGACCGGCAAACCAATCGCAATCGCACGGTAGCTGATTTCATCTGCTGTCTCGAGATCAATCTTACGGGCGATCGGTTTCAGGCTCTCCGCCAAACGTTTCCGTAAAATGACGAAGCGAAGCAGAATATATAAGACTAAACCGCCGATCAATGACCATAAGACCGTATTGACTTTATTGGCATTGAGGAAATTCGGTAATTCAACGACAGCACCAGAACCGGAAATGATCTTTCCGTTTTCAGGACCAGTCAAAACTGGCATCGTGTAGTCATGTTGCATCGTCGCACCGTTTTTCGCGACATACTCGATCGTCGAGTTCGTTCCGAGTGCATTGAACAATAAACCGACGATGATATAACCGACGACACATGCAAGTGAAAACATGACAACTTCAAGCCATGTCCGTGTTTTCGATTCTTTGTTGAAGTCTGTCGCATGGATCAGATACAGCAATCCGGTTGCGAAGCTGACTGCAAGAATCCCTTCTCCGAGTGCTGCCGTCGTCACGTGGATTTTCAACCAGACACTTTGAAGTGCCGGAATCAACGGTTGAACTTCATCCGGGAACATCGACGCGTAAGCGATGACAAGCAACGCGACCGGCATCGCCACAAGTCCGAGGACATTGTTGCGATAAATCCCGTAGACGATCAGGAAGCCGAGTACCATCATCATTCCGAAGAATGTCGTGTACTCATAAAGATTCGAAACCGGAACGTGTCCAGCTCCTGCCCAGCGTGTGAAGAAGTAGCCGAGCTGGGCCACAAATCCCAAAAGAGCAAGTGAGAAAGCAATTTTCCCGGAACGGCTTGGTCCCTTTTTACCACTTGTTGCGACGGCAAAGAAACCGGTACTGATCAGATATAAGATGAACGACGTAAGCAGTAAATTACCGCTTAAACTAAGCAGATTCATTTCGATTCCCCCTCTTCCCGCAACTTCTGCCGGTCTTCCAGTTGCGGAAGTCCCACTTCAGTCAAGGCGAGATTGACTTCTTTTTGAAGTCCAAGTGCATTTTTATTCGTAAATCCGGCAATGTTGATCTGCCCGTTTGTTTCTTTCAACCAAAGTCTGCGGTGCGGCCAGTACATGCCGAGCAGCAACCCGATCATGAATATCATACCGCCAGCGAACAGGAACGGCAGCGTCAGATCTTTTTTAATCCGGACGCCGGAAATGTTCGACAGTTCCGTACCGGCGAAGCCCATCTTATACTGGTTTTCATCGCCGCCGACATTCAGCTTAATTCCGATCAGACTCCGTTCCCCTTTTGGATGTTCCGGTGATTTGATCGTAAAGACAAACGCCGGATTGACGGGACGGGACGAGTTCGTTGTCGGTTTTCCATCCTTGACGACGAAGTCCGGCAAGAAGTCTTTCAGTTCGACGTCATAACCGTTCTTTAATTTGTAAGTTTCCTGCGGATTGCGCAAGTCGACTTTAATCGTATCGACGACTTTACCCGTTTTTTGATTCTCGATGTTGAATGACATCGTCTTGAATTCCGGATCCGCTGCATACTGCTCTTGGAAAACTTGATAATTACCGAACTCGAACGGTTGGTTGACGGCTGTTTCACCGGTTTTGACTTTCTCAAGTTTCGGTTTAAAGTCGTCCTTCATGCCGGTTTTTTTATACAACGTCATCTGGGTGTCATAGTTTTTCGGAACACTTCCACCGGCCCGTTTTAGAGCTTCTCTGAATTTCTCGGGTTCTTTTGCCGGATCATAAAACTCAATGTTAAACGAGTTATTCTCGAGATAATACTTATTGTCCGTCGCTTCGACCGGCAACGTTTCGCCTTCACGGATCCACATCAGCTCATCTTCGTGCATGCCGGGAACGATGCGTAACATCGCTCCACCGAAGAACAGGACAAGCCCGATATGGTTGATATACGGACCCCAGCGCCCGAATCGTTGTTTCTCCGCGAGCAAGGAACTGTCTTGACGACGGACCTTGTACCCTTTTTTCTTCAGTAACGGTTCAATGGCATCAATCTGTTTGACCGTTCCAGTCGCTTCAGCGCCAAATCGCTGACCGCCCATAAAACGGTCGGACTGGATGACCGGTTGTTTCTTCAACGCACGATACAGCGGGAAGAAACGGTCGATCGATACGATGATGATGGATAACAGTAATAATGTGATTAAGCCGATGTACCACCAGGATTCAAACAAATTATGGAAGCCGAGGGCATAATAAATCTCCCCGGCCGTCCCGTATTCTTTTCCGTAAAATTCTTCCGGCGGAATCGCTTGCGGAATGTACATCTCCTGCGGGAAGATGGTTCCGACGCCGCTTGCAATGATGATTAAGCCGATCAACCACAAACCGACTTTAACGGATGAAAAGAATGTCCATGTCCGGTCGATCCATGATTGATTTTTTCGTTTTGAACGAAGCTCGGCTTCCTCATAACGCATATCCAGTTGCTTATATTCCTGCTGCATCATAAATTCCCCCTCGATGCGTTACTCGTTTGCTTTTTTGATCATTTCCTCTAACTTCGCTTGGTCAATTTCACCTTCATACTTTTCAACGACCTTACCTTCTTTGTTGATGATGAAGGTCACAGGCAGGTTGTAGATCCCGTACGCCTTCTCGACGGCACTGTTCGTATCCATCAGGACCGGATAGTCGGTTCCTCCGATTTCCTTGATGAAACTGGATACTCGGACCGGTGTCTCACCGACGTTTACTGCCGCAAAATTAACACCTTCTTTTTGCATCATGTCGTAATTGTCGTTGATCAACGGCATTTCTTTTTTACAGGGCTCACAGAATGTCCCCCAAAAATTGAGTAAAAGTCCTTTGCCTTTGTACTCGTCCATCGTATGTTGTTTTTCTCCATACAAATCGACAAGTGCAAATCCTGGCGCGTCATCTCCGGCAAGGACACGACCGTCTTTATCCCGTGTCGCCTGATCGACAAACTGCATGATAACGACCGCACCGGCGAATAATACCATCGTCATGATCATTAACCGCCAAAATGAACGTTTTTTCTTCTTTTGCTTCGCGGCTGCTAGCCGCTCGTCCGGGTTCTGATTCGTTTTTTTCATGTTGCACCGCCTCCACCCATATTGTACTTGAAATCGCTTAATTGTTGACAGAATGTGAAATACGTTAATCGTTTTGTCACAAACAAAGAAAACTCAACCCGCAGGCTGAGCTTCTCGCTTTACAAATTAACGTTTTTTTGTGTTCTTACGTCTTTTCGTAGGGGGAGCAACCGGATCCGCCAGCTCACGCAATTGATTGACTTCTTTTTTCGAAAGTTCACGCCAGTCGCCTGATGTTAATCCAGCAAGCGTCAGGAAACCAAACTGTTCCCGTTTCAACTTGATGACTTCTGCGCCGAGTGTTTCGACCATTTGACGGACTTGACGGTTATGGCCTTCATAGATGACCATTTCTAAAATCGCGGTATTTTTTTTCTTATCGACATCGCGCATCTCGACGCGTGCTTTACCGGTCTTGAATCCGTCCGGCAAGACGACACCTTTTTCAAGACCTTTGACATGATAGTAGTCCGGCACGCCTTTGATTTTGACGATGTAACGTTTCGGTACTTTGTATTTCGGGTGGAGCAGGAGATTCGAAAACTCGCCGTCGTTCGTCAACAGCAGTAATCCGCTTGTGTTGTAGTCAAGACGACCGACCGGGAAGACGCGGTGACCCGGGGGAACAAGATCGACGACCGTTTTACGGCCTTTATCATCTTCTACCGTCGAAACGACACCTGTTGGTTTATACAGCATGTAGTAAACGTGTTCTTCCCGTTCCAGCTTCACTCCGTCGACTTCGACTTCTGCACGTCCGCCGACTTTCGTCCCGAGTTCCGTGATGACTTTCCCGTTGACTTTGACACGACCTTCTGTGATTAGTTCTTCTGCCTTGCGTCGTGATGCGACACCGGCCTGGGCAATAATTTTTTGTAGACGTTCCATTAATTTATTCTCTCCTCTAGTGACGGTTCATTCCGGAAAAACAAATCCCCGTCCGCTTCAAGTGTTTCTTCAAACTCAAGCGGCGGCAATTCTTCGATACTGTTCAGTCCGAAGTGATCCAAAAAATGATCCGTCGTCTTATACAATTTGGCACGCCCGACGCCTTTGGCACGTCCGGCTTCATCAATTAATCCTTTTGCACTTAACGTGTGGATGACACGTTCCGTCTTCACACCACGAATGACTTCAATGTCCGCCCGGGTAACCGGCTGTTTGTAGGCGATGATGACGAGTGTCTCCATCGCAGCGCGTGACAGGCTGTCCTCTGCAAGAGAACCGGCATATGCCTGCACATACGGTGACATCTCTTTCCGGGTGACCATCTTGAAGACACCGCCGGATTCGACGATTTGCAACACCCGTTCGTCCGCTTCAAATGCCGTCTGAAGAGCATGTAGCTGTTCCCGAGCCGCTGCCTCACTGATTTCAAGGACTTGACTCAGACCACGCGGATCGATTCCGTCGTCTCCGACGACGAATAACAAACTTTCAATGATTCGCTCATACGCCAATCTGATTCTCCTCCTTCACTAAGGCACGCAACAGGATATCATCGTTCATTTGCTCACAGGCGACGACCCGTTGTTTGACCAGTTCGAGTACGGCCAAAAAGCTGACGACCAATTCTTCAACGGTCGGTTGTTCCGTGAAAAAACCAAAAAACGTCGTTCCTTCATTGGCAAAAACATATTCCGAAACGTGAACCATCTGTTGTTCAAGTGTCCGTTCTTCCCGTTTGACGGTTTTTGAACGGCGTACTTTCCAGGCGACGCGTTGACGCATTTTCTCATAAGCGCGCAACAAGTCACTAAAAGACAGGTTTCCACTGTAATCCTGATTGTCCGCATCCAGATACGTCATCAAGTCTTCCGGCTGTTTTGAAAACAGTTCGAGCCGCGCTTCTTCCTTTTCCTTTAAGACAAGTGCAGCTTCTTTGTATGCTTTATATTCGATCAGTTGCTGAATCAACCCTTCACGTGTCGGATCCTCTTCAAAATCCGGAACTTCTTCGAAATCCGTCTGTTCGACAGGTAACAGTTGTTTACTTTTTAATTGCAGGAGCGTCGCTGCCATGACAAGGTATTCACTCGCAACATCCAGTTCGAGATGTTGCATGGCCTGAATATAGGACACATACTGATCCGTCACGATTGAGACGGAAATGTCATACAGGTCAATCTCCAGTTTACCAATCAAATGTAACAACAAATCCAACGGGCCTTCAAACGCATCCATCTTTACACTGTATGATTCCATGATTCTCCCTGCCCATCAACGTTTTTTGCGCCTTAGTATACCACACATCACCTGATTTCGACTATGCTATATTAAAAGGAAAGGAGATCCATCCATGCATCCAATCGAACAATTTGCCTTTGAATTCAACGTCCAACATGACTATTTCGAATGCCACGAAGTACTTGAAGAGCTGTGGCAGGCCGGGCAACGGCAAGATGAATCCCTCGTCGCCTTGATTCAGCTCGCCGTCGCCCGCTATCATCATCGCCGCGGCAATGTACAGGGAGCGATGCGGACCTACCCGAAAGCTTTCCAAAAACTCGAACGGCATGCCGGATCACTGTCCGCCCAAGGAATCGACGTCCCCCGTCTGCTTGCCTTACAACCAGTGTTCATGCAGCCGGACTACGAGCATATTCCGTTACCCCTCGCACATGACTTGGACCAACGGATCAACAGTCTGCCGATTGAACAGTTGCAGGACCTGTCGTTCTTGCGACATAAACACGTCATGCGGGACCGGCAGGATGTCATCACGGCACGACAAGCGGCACTTGCCGCGCGGCAGAAAAAATGAAAAACCGGTCCGTAACTACATGGACCGGTTTTTATTGATTTTTCCATTTCTCAACAAGTCGACTC
Source organism: Exiguobacterium sp. s166 (assembly GCF_018618855.1). Classification (NCBI taxonomy): domain Bacteria; kingdom Bacillati; phylum Bacillota; class Bacilli; order Caryophanales; genus Exiguobacterium; species Exiguobacterium sp. s166. Next base: position 311,274 of record NZ_JACSMU010000002.1, read on the forward strand.
GTTTCGTCCGTTGCACCCGTGATTTCTGTCCGCAACATCTTTTCGGCTGCATCCAGTAACATATACGACATCCGTTCCCCGCGGAACGATGGCGACAAGGCGATATGTTTCAATTCAGCGTGGCCATCCACTAATTGAAATCCGATGATGCCGATAAAATCTTCATCCTGTTTATAGAGATACAACTGTTGATTCTCGTCTTGTTCATAGGTTTGAACCGTTTCAAGCAAATACTTCGGATCCTTCACTTCGCACGAAAAAGCGATTAACCCCATCGCGGTCCGTTCATTCAACTTTTTATATTTTACTAGCATCTGATTCTACACCTTCCTAGTTTCAACAACTCTCAGGAACATGATCAACTGAGACTTATTTATTCTACACCTTCTCGACCTGAAATGCTTCACTTTTCGTCAAATCCATCAAAAAAGCGGACTCCTGTAAAACAAATGCCTCTGCCCCATTTCAAACAAGACCTCCCTGTCCGGTGACAGGGAGGCGCGCTTTTTAGACGATACTGTTTTACTTCGAATCTTCCAGTACTTTAATGAATTCGCGCATATAGTCCGGTAAATCCGGTGGACGACGGCTTGAAATGATGTGTCCGTCAACGACGACCGGTTCATCATGCCACGTTGCTCCGGCATTTGTCATATCATCTTTGATTCCCGGTGTACTCGTGACATTGACACCATTCAAGACACCTGCTGAAATCAGAACCCATCCGGCGTGACAAATCTGACCGATCGGTTGTTTCGTTTGGTCAAAATGACGGACCATGGCGAGGACGGAATCAAACCGGCGCAATAGATCGGGTGACCAGCCACCCGGTACTAAAATCGCATCGTAATCTGCCGGATTGATTTCGTCAAACGTTTTGTCCGACACAATCGGGACACCATATTTTCCGATGTATTTTTCATCGGCCTTCTCACCAACGATGTCGACCGTGGCGCCCTCTTCGCGTAACCGGTGGACCGGATACCACAGCTCTAAATCTTCAAAATCATTACTGACAAGTTGGATGATCTTTTTTCCTGCTAAACGCATGATGCATCGCTCCTTCGTTTTTCGGTTCTGTTGTCACTTCCCGTATTGAACGAAAAAAAAACTCCCCTTCTTTCATCAAAGAAGGGAAGAAATCACTTACGCTTCGACACGAATTTCTTTAATGCCAGCGCCTTGCTTCATTTTTGTCGCATGTTCAAGACCTGATGTCACTTGTCCGAAAACTGTGTGCACGCCGTCGAGGTGTGGTTGCGGCTCATGAACAACGAAGAATTGGCTTGATCCTGTGTTACGACCTGCATGTGCCATTGAAAGTGAACCGGCTTTATGCTTGTGCGGGTATGATGTTGACGTTTCACACGGAATCGTCTTACCTGATCCGCCTGTACCGTTTCCGATCGGGCAACCGCCTTGTGAGACGAAACCAGGGATGACACGGTGGAAGTTCAATCCATCATAGAAGTTCGAGTTCGCAAGGTTCTCGAAGTTTTCTGTTGTGATCGGTGCATCGTCGTTAAACAGTTCAAACTCAATTTTATTTCCGTCTTCCAATAAGATATATCCAGTTTTTTGCATCGTATACCAACCTTTCGCGCTTTTCAGCTGTGGTGTTCGCCACGACATTCGCGGCTCCGTTACCTAGTGTATCAAATCTTTACAAAAAACGCAGGTTTTTTACTCACTCGACCGCGGATTCGAGAATTTCGAGCACAACCGTTTCACCGGCAGTAACCGATGCCTGAATGCCGTTCGGTAACGGGAAGACCGGATCCGTATGTCCGAAGTCTGCCTCAAGCACAATCGGGAAGTCATATCCACGGGTCGCCCGCAGGAGGATGTCCTTCAGCGTGAAATCCGGATCAAACTCGACTTTTCCGTGAAAACGTCCGACGACAATCCCCGAAATCTTTTCATACGCCCCGAGATGACGCAGTTGCGTAAAGTACCGGTCGATCGTCGCCGGTGTCTCACTTTCATCATCCTCAAGCATTAAAACAGCACCGTCGAACGACGGCATATACGGTGTCCCGGCAAGCAACAGTAGCGTCCCGAGATTGCCGGCGATGATCGGTCCTGTCCCTTCTCCTGCGCGGGCGACGACGTATCCGTCGTTGACGACATGCGTCCGTTTCCGGTCATCGTTGATGTCCCAGCGCAAGCCTTCATCCGTCCATTCATCCGATGCTTCGATTTGACCAATCGGTCCGGTCTGCATCAACGTTTTTTCAAACCACTTCTGCGTATATGCATCCAGTCCGTGCAGTTGACCAAACTGCGGTAAGATCGCGGGCCCGACGAACGTCGTCAAACCGGTTTTCGTCTGGATGCCGGAAAGCAGAGCCGTAATGTCACTGTACCCCATGAAGATTTTCGGATTATTCCGAATCAAGTCGTAATCGAGTTCATCGAGCAATTGATGTGAGTTAAAGCCGCCGATCGTCGCAATGATCGCTTTGACATCCGGATTTCGGAATGCCATATGTAAATCTTGAAGCCTTTCCCCGATTGTTCCTGCCGTATGACTGTAGATTACTGTCGTATTCGGCATCACGAGGACTTGAAAGCCCATCCGTTCAAGCGTCTCGATCCCCCGTTGCAGACGACGCGGTACGTACGCTGCGACAGCAGAAGCCGGTGAAAGAATCGCAATCGTATCCCCGACATTTAATTGAGCTGGTTTCATCTGTTTTCCCCCCTCACGTTATTGTTTTTACTATACCAAAAAACAACCGACTGGGAAAGAAACCCAGACAGTTGTCAGAAAAAACCTTATTGAATGACCGCGTGAACGAGCGGACGTGCTTCCGGCTTCGTATCACTAATATGATAGGCATGATCCATTTTTTCGATCGCTTGATCGAGTGTTTCTTTGTTCGAACGGAGTGTCGCGATGACATCGCCGACTTCGACTTTGTCGCCGACTTTTTTGAACAATGTAACGCTTGCTGCGTGATCGATGACATCCGTTTTCGTTGCCCGGCCTGCACCGAGAATCATTGCTGCGACACCAACTTCATCGGCAATGATTTCTGAAACGTATCCGGCTTTCGACGCGACGAAATCTTTTTCGAACTTCGTTTCGAGTGCTTTTGACATATCATCGACGAGTGAGGCGTCGCCGCCTTGCGCTGCGATGAACTTCTTGAAGACGTCGAGAGCTGCTCCGTTTGCGAGACGTGTCTCGAGATCCGCGTATGCTTCGTCAAACGTCGGGTAGAACTCACCAAGGACTGCCATGTGTGATGCAATCGTCAAGGCGATGACTTTCAAATCGCGCACATCTTTCCCTTGGAGCACTTCAATCGCTTCCTTGACTTCGTTCGCATTTCCGATTTCGTTTCCGAGCGGCTGATCCATGTCCGTGATGACGGCAATCGTCTTCCGGTTAACACTTTTCCCGATTGATACCATTTCTGTTGCAAGTGCTTTCGCGTCTTCAAATGATTTCATGAAAGCGCCTGAACCCGTTTTAACGTCAAGGACGATACTGTCCGCACCGGCTGCAATTTTTTTCGACATGATTGAGCTTGCGATCAATGGAATCGAGTTGACCGTCGCTGTTACATCACGTAACGCATATAATTTCTTGTCAGCAGGTGTCAGGTTGCCCGTTTGTCCGATGATCGCCATCTTGATGTCATTGACTTGTGTCACGAAAGCTTCTTCCGATAACTCGACATCAAATCCAGGGAACGCTTCGAGCTTATCGATTGTTCCGCCTGTGTGACCAAGACCACGTCCGCTCATCTTCGCGACAGGAATTCCGATTGACGCGACGAGTGGCGCGACGATCAGACTGATTTTATCGCCGACACCGCCTGTTGAGTGTTTGTCGACTTTTTTACCGTGGATGCGTGATAAATCAATCACGTCACCTGATTCGACCATCGCCATCGTTAAATCCGCGATTTCGCGGTCTGACATGCCTTGATAGAAAATCGCCATCGACATCGCTGACATTTGGTAATCCGGGATGTCACCGTTCGTGAATCCTTCAACCATCGCTTTAATATCGGCTGTTGGTAACTCGCCGCCGTCTCGTTTTGTTGCAATCAAATCTACCATACGCATAATAAGTTCCTCCTCAGGGGGTCGTTCGTATTTTATCGGGCTTCAATTCTTAATCTTACATTTTTTTGATCGAACCGCGGACAAGTGACAGGAAGTGCGCACGGACACGTTCCGTCGTTTCCATGACTTCGTCGTGGTGAAGCGGTTGATCGAGAATGCCGGCTGCCATGTTCGAGACACACGAAATACCAAGCACGCGCATATCCGAGTGACGGGCGACGATGACTTCCGGAACTGTCGACATACCGACGACATCTCCACCGAGCAACCGGGCGAGTTTTACTTCTGCCGGTGTTTCGTAGGTTGGACCTGTATTGCCGAAGTAAACGCCTTGACGCACTTGAATACCAAGTTCGTCTGCTGTTTCTTGGGCAAGACGCAACAATTCAGCGTCATACGGCTTCGACATATCCGGGAACCGTGGTCCCATCTCATCAACGTTTTTGCCGATTAACGGGTTTGTGCCGAAGAAGTTGATGTGATCCGTGATCAGCATCAAATCTCCCGGTTCAAATGCTTCGTTACACGCACCGGCTGCATTCGTGACAATCAGTGTTTCGACACCGATTGCTTTCATGACACGGACCGGGAAGGTAACCATTTCCATCGAATAGCCTTCATAGAAATGAAAACGTCCTTGCATGGCAACGACTTGTTTGCCTTCGAGCGTTCCGAAGACGAGCTGCCCGGCATGACCTTCTACTGTCGAGACCGGGAAGTTCGGGATATCGCTGTAAGGAATCGCAATCGGATTTTCGATGTCATCCGCCAGGACACCGAGTCCTGAACCGAGAATCAAACCGATTTCCGGTTTCGCCTGCATTTTGCTTTCTAAATACGACCGTGTTTCATTCCAATTGACTGTCATCTGAATCGCTCCCTTAAATTAAAGTTCTGACAAGAAACTCGTACCGTGCGCCGGCAGCTTCACGTTGAAGTTATCGGCAACTGTTGCTCCAAGGTCGGCAAACGTCGAACGGATACCAAGATCTTTTGCAGCCCCGTTTTTCGAATAGACCAACAGCGGAACGTACTCACGGGTATGATCTGTTCCCGGATGGACCGGATCATTGCCGTGGTCTGCTGTGATGATCAATAAATCATCTTCCTGCAGGCGGTCAAAGACTTCCGGCAGACGGGCATCAAACTCTTCTAATGCCTGACCGTATCCTTGCGGGTCGCGACGGTGACCGAACAACGCATCAAAATCGACGAGGTTCAAGAAGCAAAGTCCTGTAAAGTCACGATCGAGCTGGTTGACGAGTTGATCCATACCGTCCATGTTCGATTTTGTCCGAATCGCGTCCGTGACACCTTCACCATCAAAGATATCTGCAATTTTACCGAGCGAGATGACATCAAGACCCGCTGTTTCGAGTTCATTCATGACAGTCCGGTCAAACGGCTTCAGCGCATAGTCATGACGGTTTGAAGTCCGGACCCATGCTCCCTGCTCACCGAGGAACGGACGGGCAATGATTCGACCGAGCATATACGGGTCGTCGCGTGTAATATCACGGGCATACTCGCAAATCCGGTAGAGTTCTTCAAGCGGAACAACTTCTTCATGCGCTGCGATTTGAAGCACGGAGTCTGCTGATGTATAAACAATCAAAGCACCGGTCTCGACATGTTCCTGTCCAAGTTCATCGAGAATTTCTGTTCCGGATGCCGGTTTGTTCCCGATGATTTTTCGGCCCGAGAATGTTTCCAGGCGACCGATTAAATCTTCCGGGAATTTCTCAAAGACGCGGAACGGCGTGTCGATCCGCAAGCCCATGATTTCCCAGTGACCAGTCATCGTATCTTTTCCGGCTGAAACTTCTTCCATCTTCCCGTAAGAAGCAAGTGGCGCAGCATCTGCTGATATACCTTGAACAGGTTCGATATGCGACAGACCAAGCTGAGCGAGATGCGGCATATTCAGACCATCACGTTGTTCTGCGATATGCCCGAGTGTGTGCGCACCAAGGTCACCGAATTGTTCTGCATCCGGTGCTTCTCCGATTCCTACCGAATCCATGACGACTAAAAATACGCGTTTGAATGGTTGAGCCATATTAAAATTCCTCCTATATGCTTATTACTAAATATAAATCCCGTTAGAATTTTCCCGTAAATGGACTAGACAAAACACCCTATTTGTCTGAAGTCAGACCTTTTAAGCGTAAAACCATCATGCACGGGGATGATGGTTCTTATAGACATCATGCAGCCTGGCTTTATTGACATGTGTGTACATTTGCGTCGTCGATAAATCGGCATGCCCTAACATTTCCTGAACGACACGCAAGTCTGCTCCGTTCTCAAGAAGATGGGTCGCAAACGAATGACGCAAGACGTGGGGAGTGATGTCTTTTTCAATTCCCGCTTCTTTTGCCCGGCGTTTAATCATCTTCCAAAAACCCTGCCGCGATAAACGATCGCCGCGACTGTTGAGGAACACATAATCCGTTTGCCGTCCACCGAGACTGTTGCGGGCCAGCTCAAGATAAGTCGAGACGCTGTCAATCGCTGTCTGACTGATCGGGATAATCCGGGTTTTGTTACCTTTTCCAAGACAGGACAAGTAACCAAGTTCAAGTTGCAGATCACTCAGTGTCAACTGTAACAATTCACTGACACGCATACCGGTTCCGTAGAGCAATTCAAGCATTGCTGCATCCCGTCGGACAAGCGGATCATTTCCGACGACCGAATCAAGCAAACGGACGATATCGGTTTGACTCCAAACGACCGGCAGTTTTTTATCCGGTTTCGGCAAATCAAGATGACGTGACGGATCATGGCGGACAATTTGACGTTCCACTAAAAACTGATGGAACGATCGAATCGAGCTCGTCGACCGCCGGACCGTCGACCGTGATTTTTGCGCCTGTAACAAGGATTCAATATGAAGGACAATATGGTGGCGTGTGACTTCTTCCGCGGACGAAATCCCTTGCTGTTCAAGCGTCGTCAAATACTGGTTTAAATCATTTCGATAAGCAGCTGCCGTGTTCGCTGACATCTGCCGCTCAATCACTAAATAGTCGATAAATGTCTCCAGTTGTTGCCTCACTGAACTCATCCTCTATCATTAAGAAATCGCTTACTTTCCAATCATATCAAAGGTGTAAACCGTTGTGAAGAGGTCTGACCTATATTTTTCAAAAAGAAAAACCGTCCCCTTTTTGATGAGGACAGTCAGACGGTTTGTGTTTGTGATTGTTCCAGTGCTTCGCGTGCATGCCGCTCCTGGCAAACGCGACATACACCATGGAACGTCAAGCGGTGATCTTTGATTTTAAATTGGAAACGCGTGACGATTTCTTTTTCGACTTCTTCTAACATATCATCTAGGATTTCCTCGACAGATCCGCATTCGATACAGACGAGATGATGATGCGAATGGCTCGCACCTTCCTGCCGTAAATCAAATCGGGATACGCCGTCTCCGAAATTGACTTTATCAACGACTTCAAGCTCCGTTAATAATTCAAGTGTCCGGTAGACCGTCGCAAGTCCAATGTCTGAGTTTTTTTCTTTGACCAATAAAAAGACATTCTCTGCACTTAAGTGGTCCGACTCATGCTCCAGTAAGATCCGTACGGTCGCTTCACGTTGGGGAGTCAGCTTATATCCTTTACCGCTCAGCTGTTTTTTAATGCGTTCAACACGACTTTCCATCATAGCGCCCCCTTTGGTCGAAACTGATGGTTTTATCATAGCCGATAATCTACTGTTTTTCAAATTAAAATGATTATCAACTGAAAATCATTCGTTTTAGAATGATTTTAATGTACGAATGTGCCAATGCTGAATCGCCATGATCGTTTTGGCATCGACAATCGTCCCGTCTGCGACAAGTTCAAGTGCCCGTTCAAGCGCCAACGTTTGGTTCTCCAAGAATTCATCCGGATCGAGTTGGCGTTGTCCCGCAGTCAAACCCGTTGCTTCATAAATATGTACGCGTTCGCTGCAAAAACCGGGTGCTCCGTAAAAATCAAACACATGCGTCAGCTCATCTGCCGCGTATCCGGTCTCTTCCTTCAATTCACGTCCTGCGCACTCTTCCGGATTTTCCCCTTTTTCCAGTTTTCCGGCCGGGATTTCAATCGATAATTGTTCAAACGCTTTCCGGTATTGCTCGACGACTAACAAATCTCCCTTTTCGTCAAACGCAATGATTGCGACTGCGCCGTTATGATAGACCAATTCACGGACAGATGTATTACCGTTCGGAAGACTGACGACATGTTTCTCGACGTTAAAGACTTTTCCTTCATAAATAACTTCCCGCTCTAATGTTTTTTCTTCCATCATAGACACCTCTTCTAATCGAATTTCTTCTCTTTCACAGTATGCCTGTTTTTTGATTCCCGTTGCAAGTCTGTTTCCTTTTCCTACGGAATGCCCATTCCTTACAAATCCATCCGGGAACATCCTGTATCAAATATGCTAAACTGATACACAGTAGCACTAGTCGAAAGAAATGAGGGATTGATATGACACTAGGTTTAGGTACGATGACGATTTTAAAACGGGGTCAAGAGGAAGCAACCGAGATACTTCGGACAGCGCTCGACGAAGGCATCGTCCACTTCGATACAGCAGATGTCTATGCCAACGGCGCAGTCGAGTCACTGATTGGACAGACTTTTTCACCGGAAGATCGCAGCCGGATGTTTTTGGCCTCAAAAGGCGGCAACCGGATGAATGATACGGGGACCGGCTGGACATGGGACCCGAGCTACGACTACCTGAAAAAAGCGTGTATTGAGAGTCTGAACCGTCTCGAAACACCGTATCTCGACCTCTATTATGTCCATGGCGGAACGATGGACGATGATTTGGACGCTTCAATTCGTGCCATGAAAGACTTGCAGGAAGAAGGACGGATCAAAGAATACGGCCTCTCGTCACTCCGTCCAAACGTCATCAACTATTGGCTTGACCATAGTGATTTCAGTTATTTGATGACACCTTATTCTCTGCTCGACCGACGGATTGAAGAGTTGTTGCCGCGACTTCAAGAGCGAAACATTAAACTCGTTGCCCGCGGACCGCTCGCCAAAGGTCTTCTGACTACAGAGAGCACGTCTCGTCTTCAATCGGTCGACCGGTTCGAACAGTACGATAAGGAACAGCTGGAACACATTTTATCGACGTTACAAGACTATCCCCTCCCGGCCATGGCACTGCAAGCCATTGATCAACAAGCTGATATCGTGCTGCCGGGTGCGTCAAGCGTGTCGCAACTGCAGTCGAATCTGCACGCGATGCGGGAACCGTTGACGGCTGAACAGATTGCGCATGTCTTATCACTTCTTCCCGTCCATACGTATACAGAACACCGGTGAGGTTTGATTTTTTCAACAGCAGGGAAACTTCTTCTTTGTAACGTTATTACAGAGGAGGAGTTTTTATCATGTCAAAAATTTTAATCGTATCTACAAGTGCTGACGAAATGAACGGCCATAAAACCGGTTTATGGTTCGAGGAGTTTGCTGCACCATATAACCTGTTCAAAGAAGCCGGTCATGATGTCACGGTCGTTTCGGTCAAAGGCGGCGACGTTCCGATCGATAAGGCATCAATGGTGAAAGAAATCCTGCCTAAATTCCAGGAAGCACGCCGTGCCTTACACGACACGACGCCACTTGCGGATGTAGATGCTGCATCATTTGATGCTGTTTACTTCCCAGGCGGTCACGGGGCAGTCGTCGATTTCCCGAATAATCCGCTCGTCGCAGGTGCAATCGAAGCGATGGTCAAAAAAGACGGTATCGTCGCATCCGTTTGCCACGGTCCTGCTGCCTTTGCCCACGTTACGATTGATGGCAAACCATTCGTATCAGGTCGTCAAATCAACGGCTTCACGGATGAAGAAGAAAAATCAACAGGACTCGAAGACAAAGTTCCGTTCTTACTTGAAACTACATTACGCGGTGAAGGGGCAACCTTCCTGACTTCCGATGCCGGAAAAGAATTTGCTGTCATCGACGGTAACGTCATCACAGGTCAAAATCCTGCATCAAGTGAAGCTGTCGCTAAACTCGTCATTGCTAAACTCGCAACCGTCTAACTCAATCCTGCAAGTGAAAACCCCTTTCCGGTGTCTGCACCGAAAAGGGGTTTGTTGTTTTTACTTTATAGTAAAACCCGCTCATACGCTGCGATTTCACGACTCAGTTCTTCAAGTTTCTGTTTTTGTGTTTCGTATTGTGGTGTCAGCTCGAGATGTTCCTGCTCTAAACTCGTTTGTTCCGCCGGAGTGAACGCACGGGGAACAACCCGTTCCCGCCGGTACCACCGTTTTGGGATAATCGTCGGTTCCGGCCCCGTCTTCAGGAGATGACCGACCTGATTGTATGCCGACCGGACTTCTTCAAACTGATCTTTGACAGATGGATGCTCCTGACGCAATTGTTTGAGGCGTGTCGCGACGAACGGTTGCGACTTCAGCACCAGCTGTTGTTTAATCGATTGCTTCAGAATCTGTTTGACTTGTGACCGTTGTACATCTGATTCTGCTTCGTCTGCTACGATTTCAAGATTCAGCTCTCCCGCTTCATCTAAAATCTGTTCCATTTCCTCAAACGATAACCAGACCAACTGTTGCGTGACAAACCGGTCAATCAATCCGGATTCTTCATAATAGTCACCGATCTCTCCGCCTAATTTCAGTTCTGCGACGGCGTAATGCACTTGATGTTCAATCATCTCATCCGTGACTTCATCCAACCATTCTTCATAATCTGTAAATACACTCACGTTCGTAGTCCTCCTCTAATCCCTTTACAATTCATTTACTGTACCATATCGTCTGTCTCGAATGCTCTTTTGACGACGCAAAAAAACAATCCCCTGTTTTGACAAAGGATTGATGACATCACTGTATGGTTCAGACATTCGTCTGACTTTTCTTTATTTCCTCCATCGCCCAGTCACACCAGTCGAGATAATTCAGCATCATGCGTAAGCCGTATTCACTCGTCAAGGTTTCCCCGAGCGTTGCCCCGTTTTCTAAATGATCTTTCCGCCACACCTTCATCATATCGACGGCAAACTGATGATGTCGCTTCGATTCCTCCAAATACAGAATCGCTTCATCCGGCGGCAAGAGATGCAATAATGACACCCGCATCAAATTTTCATCTTTCATCTTCGGCTTGAATTCGCTTGGTGCACGCAACCAGGCGACAAGTGCCGTTTGACCGGCTTCCGTAATCGAATAGACTTTTTTATCCGGTAAGTCTTCTTGGACGATATAGACGCTCGTCACAAGCTGATCGTCTTCCATCTTCAATAATTCACGGTAAATTTGTGTATGATGCGCCGTCCAAAAGTGTGTCATCTGTTTTTTGAACGTCGTACTTAAATCATATCCGGTCGCTTCTCCTTGAGTTAGCAGTCCGAGCAATGCAAATCGTAACGCCACTGGCTGCACCTTCTTTCATCAAATGTATATATTGTTAATTATCTCAAAGAAATGTCCATTATGCTACTTTTTGCCTAGCTTTACCACAAAAAAAAGACGAAAGGACTTCCGCAGAAAATAGCGTGACCGTCCTTTCGTTACATTTGTTGTACACGATATGCTTGAATCCCTTCGCTCACACGTCTAAAGTATGCAAGCGGATGCGGGACGAATTGATTTCGCCGGAGGATTTCTTGATCAACTGTCTCAAACGTTTCTGCTGTCCCGTCTGCCAGTCGTACAAATTCAGAAAATGGTAAGGCGATCAATCGACTGACCTCTTCTGTTTGCAGGACATAATGTTCGAGCGGCATTGGTGAATCCGCCAGGAACAGATGGACTCGTTCACGATCTTTCAAGTCCCCTACTATCAACTCTTCCAGGAAAACGCCAAGGGGGAACAACTGATTAAACTGCCGGACAAGCCCAATCTCTTCTTTGAGTTCGCGGATTCCATCCCTTGGCGTCTCACCTGCGAGCAGATGTCCGGCAGCCGTGATATCAATCAAATCCGGAAAATCCTTTTTCTGCTTCGCCCGTTGCTGTAACAAAACGTGTCCTTTGTCGAGATCAATGACAAAGCAATGAAACGTTTCATGCCATAATCCATCCCGGTGTACCGTTTCCCGGGTCTCCGGATACAGCCGCTGACCGGATGAATCGACGACCATCAACTGTTCCGATTCACTCATCGCAACACCTTCGACGCTTGATAAAACCGTTCGCCGACTGTGTACAATTCAGCAATCAAAAAGATGACGGCAATCCAAATGATGGCGCTTGGGAACAGTAACATTGCAGTCAGGAAAAGAAATCCTTCCGTCCGTTCGACAAGACCCGGCTGATACTGAAATGATTTGAATCCGTAATTATCGCTGACTGCACCGATTGCAAGAAACATCGTCATACCGATGACGAATGAAGCGACGAGTAATAAAATAACGACCTGCGTCTCCGGAAAGCGCAGGGCAATACCAATCAGGACGGATAATTCCACGATCCGGTCGAGGACTAAATCAAGAATCGTTCCGATCGGCGTTGTTTTTTCCCGTCGTGCCATCGTGCCATCGACGACATCAAGCGCTCCCGACAGCCATAATAATAAAATTGCAATTCCCATCATATCGTTATAGACAAAGAAACCGGTCGAAGCACCGATGATGCCGGAAATGATTGTCACTTGGTTGGCTGAAAGCCCCATCTTCTTCAATAATGTCGCCATTTGCTCAAAAAGGGGCTGGACGACTTTTCTGGCGCGCGTATCTAACATGCTACCCCTCCTTCCTCACAAGATAAGCTGTCACTTTCTCATTGAACGTCTCTGTCGTTTGAACGACAAGCCGCTCTCCCGTCTGGCGTTCAACTTCATAAAATCGAACACCGTACTGTGTCAGCTCTTTCGTAATCGTAACACGTTCCTGTAATCCGTTCGTCGGTCTTAAGACCAACTTCACTTCGGATAACGGATACCACTCTCCGTCCAGATACAATCCGTCACCAAAAAATGGACTTTTTTGCGCTAATTCAATCGGATGTCCCTGATCAATGATTTGTCCCTGTTCCATGACGTAAACATAATCCGCCATCGCCATCGCTTCCTCACGGTCATGCGTGACAAGTAACGTCGTCACACCTTCTGCGACCGTTAAGCGCCGAATCAGCGTCCGCAGTTCACGGCGGCGTGGTAAATCAAGACTTGAGAACGGTTCGTCAAGCAACAGGAAATTCGGTCCGCTTGCCAAAGCCCGTGCAAGACTGGCCCGTTGTTGCTCTCCGCCGGATAATTCATGGACATAGGCATCGGCCCGCCCTGTTAATCCGACTTTGGTCAACCACTCTTGGACGTCCTGTTGACGACCTGTCGCCATACCAATCCGGATATTTTGTCCGACTGTCAAATGAGGGAACAGTAACGGACGTTGGAACAACATCGTCACCCCCCGTTGATTTGGAGCAACGTGCGTCATGTCGGTTTCACCGAAACGAATGATACCGCCTGATACTTTCTCAAGACCTGCAATCAATCGCAGCAGCGTCGTTTTCCCGCTTCCACTCGGACCAACAAGTGCAACACATTGACCGGACGGAATGTGTAAATCAATCGCCTGCAGGACTTGTTTTTGGCCAAATCGTTTATTGACGTGCTGAATCGTAACGTCCATCTAACAGCCTCCGAACTACTTGCACCCATCCTTCTAATAAAATGAGTTGCACAAAATAAATCAAAAAAGGTAAAACCAATAACCAAATCGTCGCTTCTTTAGCGGCAACCAAGGAATTGCCGGAATAGAGCGGAAACGCTTCAAGGGCAATCATTTGAACGACTCCGCCCCCGATTAAGGTAACGAGCGCATACTGACTCAAGGCGATGACCGTTACAAGTAACGTGACAGACTGGATCGCAGAACGCATCATCGGTCCTGTCAAAAAAAGAAACCGTTTCAACCGGCTTGGTTCAATCAACACCATTTGCTCCATCATCTGTTCACCCAGTGCTTGAAACGCATTCGTATACATCCGGATCGTGTACGGTAACGTCGGAAGCAGTAAAACCAACAGTACACCGATAAATTGATCGGCGAGCCCTAACCGGATCCACGTCAGATAGAGACCAAACGACAATAATAACACCGGCAGGAAAAGTGGCAAACTGATCAACAGTTCCATATACCGGATGAGTCGTCCCGCCCGAAACGCAATCGCCTTTCCTGTGACATAACCAATCAAATGATTGAGCAATGTCAAGACCGCAATCATTGAAACCGTTGTCGTCAACGTTTCGAATAATCGCGGGTTCCAGGTCCAGGTCGACGGAATCAATCCGAGTAACGGAACGAGTACTAGCAATCCGATTACTGCTGTTATTGCCCTTCTCTTCATTCTACCCGCCCCTTACTGATCCGCTCCGTTAACGGACGAATCGTACGTGTAAAGATCACTAACAGCAAAAATAAGATTCCGGTCAAAAGAACACTGATGGCAAAGGCTTCCGGTTGACGGGATAAATCCCCTTGCGTATATAAATCAAACGCATAGACGCCAATCAGCTTCGGATACGTCACACCGAGCAGCGCCGGGACTTCGTAAGCAAATAAGGTAAAGGCAAAAACAATGAACGCTGCCTCGAGGACAGGAAACAGTAAAAATACGCCTTTTCCATGCCAAAACCGTTTCAGTCGCGACAGCCCGAGCATTAATCCGAGTTCTTCATACCGGTGATCAAGGCGCCGGTAAACCGGTAACAAATAAAAAAAGACAAACGGAATTTCTTTGTAGAGATACGTCAGGATGATGCTGAATTGATTCACTTCATGCGGACTGATGACCGGTAAATCACTCAAATAAAGGATGGCCAAATAGGCGGCGCCAAGATGGGGTAAAAATAACGGAACGGCCAAAACCTGTGCCGTCCATCCCGTTTGTTTGGCAAAAAATCCAGCCAGCCAGGCCCCGATCAATACAGACAGTATCGTACTGCTGACTGCCACGTATAAACTAATTCCAATACTTTCCAAAAATACCGGATCTCGGAACAATCGACTGTAATCTCTCCAAGTCGTCATCGACAGACTGACGAAAAGACCATAGCCGACCATACCGGTAATCAGCAACGTGGCAGGCCAGGCATTACCGCGCCACACGTTCCGGCCAGTCTTTCCGGATCAAATCAAAGAATGCCGGATCCAGTTCCGCACGGACTTTGCCGTCGAATGCTGCCGGTTTCGGTGTTGACGCAGCTGCCGGAACGTCTTCAAATGCCTGTCGTTCCGTTGAGCTTACTGTCGTCAAATCTAAACTTGTTCCGTCTCCCCAATACGTGCCATCAAATTTCTTGAGTTGAGCATCCGGCGACAACAACGTGTTGATCGTAACGAGTGCTCCATTCGGATTCGGCGCATTAAACGGAATCGACAGGAAATGGGTCGAAGCGATCGAACCATCGGTCAAGACGAGCGGACGTGTCTCTTTCGGGAATGTCCCTGACTTCACTTCCTGTTCCGCCCGGCGTTCGTTGAAGCCCATCGTGAACGCAACACTTCCTTTAGCGTACAACTGGTCAAGCTGTGCCAGTGTTTTCGGATACGTTTTGCCCTCTTTCCATAAATAAGGCTTCAGTTCGTTTAAATACGCCCAGGTCTTCTTAAAGTCTGCTTTCGGATCTTTTAACGTTTCTTTTGACTCCACCCCATACATGACATGGCGGACGAACGCATTCCCCGTAAAGTCCGTCACTTCCGGATACGTGAATTTGCCCGGATTTTCTTTCACCCAACTTTTGAGTTCCTGGAGGTCCTTCGGTGGGTTCGCGACACTCGCCTTGTCGTAATGGAACGTATATTGAACTTTTCCCCATGCCGCTTCCAAATGATCGGTCGGCGTCCCGCTGTCTGACCCTTGTGCCTGTGGATCGACATATTTCATGTTTGGCAACACTTTCGTGATCTCACCGTATAACAAGCCGTCCTTTTTCGCATTCCGGAAGTTGTCGCCGTTAATCCAGACGACATCAATTACGCCCGTTTCTTTCCCGGCTTTCTTTTCCGCCCGGAGCTTTTGAATCAAATCGGCTGTTTCAATCGGAACCCGCTTCAGCGTAATTTTATGCTCTTTTTTTACTTTTGGTGCCACGTATTCATCGATATAGGCATTGATTCCCTCATCGCCGCCCCACATATACATCCGGACAATCGTTGCGTTTGCGTCCTTTTCAATCGATGTATAGGAAGAACCTAATACTTTTTCCTGAACCGGTGCTGTTGGAGACGCACATCCGGCAAGAAGCAGGCCTGTTGCTGCGATTGCAGTCATTTGTTTTATCATGTGTGAAAATCCCCTTTATT
This sequence comes from Exiguobacterium sp. s166, assembly GCF_018618855.1. Taxonomy (NCBI): domain Bacteria; kingdom Bacillati; phylum Bacillota; class Bacilli; order Caryophanales; genus Exiguobacterium; species Exiguobacterium sp. s166. The sequence continues at coordinate 327,657 of NZ_JACSMU010000002.1, forward strand.
TTTTATCAAAGCCTGACTTACCAAGCCATTCAATGACCCGCGGAAACAATCCGTAGGCTTTTGCCGAACCTTCCATCCACAAAGGTGCATTGACCTCGCGTTTTTCGCGGATGATGGCCCGGGTAACCGTTCGTGCTAATTTTTCTTTCGACAACACGATGCTCGCAACGTTATTTTCGTATTTCCGGCTGAGATCCGCCCGAACAAAAAATTCCGTCGCAATCGGGCCAGGATTAACGGTCATGACATGAAGCCCCTTCGGCCTCAGTTCAAGACGCAAAGCATTGGAAAACTGATATAAGGCGGCTTTTGTCATACAATAAATCGTCGACTTAGGTGTAGGTAACTTCCCTGCCTGACTTGCCACGTTGACAATCATGCCATGTGGACGAAACAGCGGGAGACAGGCTTTCGTCAATCGAATCGGCGTCAGGACATTGACCCGGTTCATTGATTCGATGGTCTCAATCGTCGTCTCCTCTAAAAAACTGAACTCCCCGAACCCGGCATTGTTGATTAATACATCAATCATGCCATATCGTTCAGCTATTTGATCAGCCAGACGCTCCGGTGAATGTTCTAAATCATAAACCACGTATTCCGCTTGAAGTGTCTTTGCAATCTGTTGCAACCGATTTTCCCGCCGGGCGACTAAGATTAAGTTCACCCCCTGCCGGTTCAGCTCGTATGCAAGAGCTTCCCCGAGTCCACTGGAGGCACCGGTCAAGATGACCGTTTTATTCATGAGATTCATGTTCACTGCCCTTTCGCGTATACCGTAAAATTCCGTCCTGTTTTTCGACAAGGATCTGTCCACTGGCCACGAGGTAGTCGAGGCGGGCTTTCATCTCACTCATGACGAGCGGGAACGATTTCTTTAAACGGTTTCCGTACGTCACTTGTGCGAGTTCAAACAGCGTTTTCGTACCTACGATATGCTTCAGCAACTGTTCGCCGCGCGCTTTACGTTGCAACAAACGTTCTTCAATCAAGGACGGAACATCGCGAATCGGCTCACCGTGTCCGGTGTAGGCAATCTCGATCCGTTCTCCCTGCAGTTTGCGCAAAGAGCGCATATAAGCGAGAACCGGCCGTTTCATGTCCGATTCATCTCCGGGTTGCGGTTGCTCGAGCAACGGATTCGGTTCGACACGCGCCAGCAGATGATCTGCTGCAAACAGAACTCCCGACTGACCGAGAATACCGATTTGATCGCTCGCATGTCCCGGCAGTTCAATGACTCGATAGGCGCCTGACGTCGTAATCGCGTCCCCTTCTTGCAGGACATGATCCAGTTGTCCCTTCCCGAGCCATTTCAAAGCGGATAAATAACTTGGTAAAAGCGCCCGTATTTCGTCCGGCACACCAAACGACAAGGCCAATCGTTGCAGGAAATCATCCCCCCTGCTCAAAAACGCTTGATCTTGTTCTAAGTAGGGTCTTAGTCGGGCATGTCCATAAATCGGAATCCCCTGTTCGGAAAAACGATAGGCAAGCCCGGCATGATCCGCATGGTGGTGCGTCACGATCACTTTATCGAGCATCGAAACCGTCACTCCGATTTTCCCGAGACCATCTTGCATCGCTTGCCAGGCTTGATCCGTATCCGGACCACAATCGATTAAAATGGTTTCCGTATCGGTCCGTAGCAGATAACAATTGATATCTCCGACAGGAAATGGTGTCGGAATCGGTAACGTAAAGATTTCATCTTCTTGTCGCATCGGTAAACCCCTCTTCTCTCTGGATGGTTTCCTTCATTATAGAGAGAAAGAAGCGACAGCGGCAAACTTTGTCGCCCTCAAATCACTAAAGTTCTAAAAAGAATACGGCTGACGACAGCATTTGGATGCAAAAAGAAGCGACCTTTCCGCAGATTGAAAGGTCGCTTCCATAAAAATTGTTCTTATTTTAAGTTGAGCACTGTTACTTTATCGCGTGTCATCGAAGCGAGGCTTCGTCCGACACCCTGTACACCAAGACCCGATGATTTTACACCGATGAATGGGAAATGATCGGGACCACGTTCCGTCCGACCGTTAATTTGGACAGAACCCGTTTCAAGCGCATCGGCGACACTGAATGCTGCGTCGATGTTTTCCGTGAAGACACTTGCTTGAAGACCGTATTCCGATTCGTTCGCATAGGCAATCATTTCCTCGACCGAGTTGACACGGATGACGGGTAAGACCGGTCCGAATGGTTCTTCCCATGCAATCCGCATATCGCGTGTCACGTGGTCAAACAGTGTCGGCTCAATCAGGTTCGCCGTCCGGTTTCCGCCTGTAACGAGCGTTGCCCCTTTTTCTTTTGCATCTGTAATCAATCCTTCGACGAAATCAGCTGATTTCGCATCGATCAACGGGACGACAACACTTTCGTCTTCCGGCGAACCGACTGTCAATTTCGCGATCCGGGCAGACAATTCTGCGACAAGCGCATCCGCCTGTTCTTCAAGAACAAATACTCGTTTGATGGCTGTGCAACGTTGTCCGGAATACGAAAACGCACCGCTGATGATGTGATCTGCCGCTAGCGAGAGATCCGCATCCTCAAGAACGAGGGCCGGGTCTTTCCCGCCAAGTTCGAGAACGAGTGGAATCATCGCGGATTGACGTGACAAGTGTTGTCCTGTTGCTGTACCACCTGTAAAAGTAATCATGTTGATGCCCGGATGCGCTGTCAAATAATCTCCGATGACTGAACCGCGTCCTGTCACGAGGTTAACAAGACCTGACGGCAATCCTGCCGCGACAAGTGCTTCAACCATCAACGTACCACTGATTGAACCTTGTGTTGCCGGTTTGAAGACGACGGCGTTTCCTGTCATCAAAGCCGGTGCAAGTTTCGCAGCCGCAAGATTGACTGGATAGTTAAACGGTGAAATCGCCAGTACGACGCCGAGCGGTGCTTTTTTAATGATTGCGATTTTTTTAGCACTTCCACCCGGGAATGAGTCTCCTTGCATCATTTGACCGTCAAAACGAAGGCCTTCTTCTGCTGTATAACGGATGATTTCCGCCGTCCGTTTGACTTCTTTGATTCCGTCAGCAAGCCCTTTACCAACTTCACGCATGATGACTCTACCAATTTCGTCCGCACGTTTTTCTAACTCCGTTGCCCAGGCATGAAGCAATTCGGCCCGTTTGTTGGCAGGGACTTTCGCCCACTGCGCTTGTGCTGTTTTAGCAGACGAAATAGCCCGGTCTACTTCTGATTTTGTCATCGCTTGAACGCGACCGACTGTATCTTCTTTATAAGGGGAAGAAATTTCAATGGTTTCATTGGATTCACTTTCCTGCCATTGCCCGTCTAATAAGTATGTGTATGTTGTTGCTGTAGTCATTCCACTCGACCTCCATTTATTTTTTCTCTCTCACTTCAGTGTGTGGCTGCATAGCCTATTGTAATCAATTGGTCAGACAAATGCCAAACTTTTTGCTTAACATAAAATGAAAGCGATTTCAATAACTTTTTTATTCTTTTTGATGTGGAAGAATCGCTTCTTTCTGCCGATAACTAGTCAGAAGTGCAGTGCAGGATGGAAAGGGGCTCAATTACGTGTACAATCAACACGATATTTTATTAGAAGCTGGAACAAATGAATTGGAAATCGTTATTTTTCATTGCGGACCGTATACGTTCGGCATCAATGTCATGAAAGTCCGGGAAATCATCGTTCCGTTACCGATGACACCATTACCCGGAACACCGGACGCCGTCAAAGGGTTGATCGAGCTTCGGGGTGAAGTCATGACGGTCATCGATTTACCGACTGTCATTGGTGTGGCCCACGAAGAAACAACGGATGATCGCTTGATCATCTGTGAGTTTAACGGCGAGAAGAGTGTCCTCCGTGTCGATTCCGTAACGGAAATCCGTCGTATTTCATGGGAACAGATTGATACACCAAACGAACTTGCCCGCGGCATCGAAGGATTGACGAATGGTGTCGTCAAGACGGGAGACAAGATGATTATCTTGCTTGATTATGAGAAAATTGCGCTGGAACTTTCCCGCAAAGACATCTTTGCCCGCGAAGAAGGCCGCCGTGTTTCACCCCGCAACCGGTCGAACAAAACGATTTGGATTGCGGAAGATTCGGAAATGCTCCGGACTCTCATTATTGAAACGCTGGAGGAAGCCGGTTATCATGGCTTGAAATGGTTCATCAATGGTAAAGATGCATTGGACGCGTTTGAGGCAGGCAGCGACTGCGATCTCTTGATTACCGACATCGAGATGCCGAAGATGGATGGACTGCATTTGACGAAACGATTGCGTGAAGATGATCGTTATGCGGAGTTACCAATCGTCGTCTTCTCATCCTTGATTTCGGATGACCTCCGTCATAAAGGCGAATCTGTCGGTGTGAACGCACAGATTACAAAACCAGAAATCGGTCGACTGATTGAAACCGTCGATACATACGTGCTCTGACTAATAGTTTCCTAAACAAATAACCGTCTCCTGACTAATCAGGAAACGGTTATTTGTTTAGACGTATTTTATTAAACGAAATCACTGTTTTTTCCGAGAAATACATTCAGCCAAATTTTTCTGAAATCTACCATGCAGTCTTCAATCCGGGTCAAAACACCGGCCGCATTCTCGACTGAGCCTGTCTCCGCCTCTTTTTCCAGCAATTCAAAGTCATCCGCTAAGTCATCCGCCGCAACGGAATAGGAGGCACCCTTAAGTAAATGAGCTAATTTTTCCGTCTGTTCGGCATCGTTTGCTTCGACCGCATCCTTCAATTCCGGAAACTTCCGATCAAACTGGGCAATATACGTCTCACCGATTTTTTGCAAGAATACATCATCACCGCCTGCAATCAGACGTAGTTCTTCTAACTTCTTTTCATTAAAAAAAGGCATCTTTTCCCCTCCTCTTTTCTATATTATCACTATTCGTTTTAAAAAAAAATCTGAGAATCATTTACACGGTCGATATAGTATTCCTATAATAAAAAAGTGAAGAGCAGGAGGGATAGACAATGTTGACGATTTATCGAAGTGATGTGACGGGGGCAGTCAACGAAATTCAGGAGTTTACGAAAGGTTCCTGGATTCATCTTGTCAATCCGACAAAAGACGAAGCCGATCAAGTCATCGCTGCTACGAAAATTCCTGAGGATTTTATTTATGACCCACTTGATGTCGAGGAAAAACCTCGTTTCGAGAAAGATGATGAAGGTTTGTTGATGATTGTCGACGTTCCTTACATTGAAGAAGAATCATCCGGACGCCGTTACAATACGATTCCACTCGGTATCATCGTGACGTCAAGACACTTCATCACCGTCTGTTCGCAACAGTTGGATGTCCTGACGTTATTCTCAAGCGGAAAACTCCGCGCGTTCCGGACGAATTACCGTTCCCGATTCGTCTTTCAAATCTTATATAAAGTCAGTTCTTCGTATCTCCGGTTCCTGCGGCAAATCGACCGCCGGATGGATGAGCTCGAGGAAGAATTACAACGTTCGATGCGAAATCAAGAAATTTTCCAATTAATGAATTTACAAAAATCACTTGTGTATTTCATGACTTCCTTGAAGTCAAACGACGGAGTACTCGACCGGATCATCAAAACACCGAGTCTTGAAAAACACGAAGACGATGAAGACCTGCTCGAAGATGTGTTCGTTGAACACCGCCAGGCCATGGAAATGGCCCAAATCTATAAAGATATTATCAGCTCAACGATGGATACGTTTGGTTCCGTCATCTCAAACAATGTCAACTTCGTCATGAAGTTTCTCGCGTCGATCACGATTGTCATCTCGATCCCGACCATGATTTCCGGAATGTTCGGGATGAACGTTCATGTGCCGTGGGAAGGCGAAGTCATGGGCTTTTGGATTGTCTTCGGCATGATGATTTTCTTCTCTGGCTTAGCCGCCTTTATTTTATGGCGCCGCCGTTTCTTTTAGTGCGTATGAATGGATGGACAAAAAACCACTTACTTTTGAATGCCTTAGCCTAGAAACGCGTGTTGAGACGACTGTCTCTTCGGCCCTCTACCTAAGTCCATCAAAAGGAAAGTGGTTTTTTTGCAGATTAGTTGATTTCGATGGTCACGAGACATAAATCGTCCGCATCATCACTTTGATCCGGTTGAATCAATTGATGAATCGCCGGTCCCTGTTCCTGAATCAATTCACGAATCGCACTGATTCCTTCATCGATTCCCTTACTGTACAATTCCATGAAGCCATCTGTATACAAGTAGACACAACCTGGCGAAACGAGGTCAATCGTCTGGCTCGTATACTCAGAATCTTCGAACATCCCGACTGGTAATCCCGTATTTTCAAGCGGAATGATTTGATTCCCCATCCGCAGCAAGCCCGGTGGATGCCCGGCATTTGCATAACTGAGTTTCATCTCATCCAGTTCGATGTACAAGTACACGGCCGTAAAGTAAATTTCTGTTTCATCGCCCGGGAACAGGCGGCTCATCTGTTTGTTTAATTCCTCGAGAACTTTCGCCGGATCTCCGATGCGGTGCACGAGTTCAAATAAAATCGAACTCATTCCCATCGTAATCAACGCAGACGATACACCGTGTCCCATGACATCAAATAAAATGATTCCGTATTTTTTCGGCGAAATCCGGTACCAGGCATACATATCGCCTGCCAGCTTTTTCGACGGAATGTATGTCGCCATGATCCGGATGTCTTCGTCCTCGATGTTTGCACTTAACACGCTTTGCTGAAGCTTTTGTGCTAAATCAAAGTCTTCCTGCAAGACTTTTTCGTAGCGCTTTCGGGCGTCAATCGCCTGTTTGAGCGACATCGCATTTCGGACACGGGCGAGCAGTTCCGTTTTCCGAATCGGTTTCGTCGTGTAATCGGAAGCACCGGCATCAAGTCCGTCTGCAATATCTTCCTCATTCGATCGACCTGATACGATGACGATCGGTAACTCATCCAGGCCAAACCGTTTACGAATCAGACGTGTCGCATCAATGCCACTGATTCCAGGCATTTCGACGTCAAGTAATACAACGTCCAGTGTTTCAATGAACAACGGATCTTCCATCAGCTCTAGCGCTTCTTCCCCGCTCATCGCCTTGACCACATCGTATCCTTCATTTTCAAGCAATCGTTCTAAAATCATCAAATTCGTAAACTCATCATCTACGACCAGTATACTCATGTCGTCACCTCGCTCTATCCACATATTCATTGAAAATAGTTTAGCATACAATTTACATTTTCGTTTAGACGAAAGCTGCTTTTTCCGTCATACTATAGAAGAATGAAAGGGGGAATGGATCATGTGGCTTTATGTCGTCTCCATTCTAATCATTGTCTTCGTCTTAGTCGCTTCAATCCTCGTGATTTCAAAGGGTTACGGCTATAAAGGCAACAAGGATGACATCGAAATCGATTACGATGAAATCAACCGTAAATTAACTGAAAAGCACGATGACAAGCACCGGCCGTAACACCATCAAATCGTCTCAGACCATCATATCATTGGATGGTCTTTTTGTTGTATTACAAATGCATGTTTTTAGTTGTGAGATAAGGGTATATTCCTATCATGGTGTCAAATCATACTTTAAGGGAGTGTCAATCATGCAACCAAACTTACCAAACGATCCTCATGCTGTACATGCCGAAAATCCGAATCGCCAGTTCGATCAGGAAACTTCATCTGGTCGTCAAGTCAGTTTACTTACAGGAATGCTGCTAGGTGCAGTCGTCGGCGGTCTTCTGACGTTACTCAGCTCATCTAGCCGTCAAAATACGAAACAAAGCCTGCGCGGTGCTAAAGACTCTGTCTCAACGCTCGCTTCATCGATTAAAGAAGATCCGTCAGGCAAAGCATCACAAGTCATCAACCAAGTGAAAAGCGCTTCAAGCATCATCCAGGAAGTCGCATCCGACGTCCAAAACGTGTATGACAAAGTCAACACGGAGCTTGATACCGTCAAGACTGATGCGTCGTCCGTCAAAGATACGGTCACTGAAGCTAAAGGAGATCTCAACTCGATCAGCAGTAAAGTCGTTGAAGCGAAAGATGTGGCACTCGGAAAAGAGGAGGCGCCTCCTGAGCACCAACCGAACAACACGCAACACGATGATTCGAAACAAGATCAGTCACAGCAAAATAAATAATTTAATGAAACCTTTCCGGGACAATCCGGGAAGGTTTTTTTTCATTGGAAGTATTTTACGACAATCGCAACACGTTCCCGCATTCCGTAACGCAAGACGCCAGACAGTGGTGTCTCAGCCGGAACGGCGTCGGTCTTTAAGTCCATCTGTTCCGCCTCTTTTCGGGCACGGTACAAATGGAAGTCCGACGTCACGATCGAGACACGGTTTTCCGATTCCGGTAACAGTCGTTTTGAAAACGTCAGATTTTCAGTCGTCGATGTCGATTGATCTTCCAGCAACAACCGTTCTTCACTGATTCCACCTTGAAGCATTCCCCGTCGCATCGCTTCCGCTTCCGAAATCGCTTCTCCGTCCCCTTGTCCTCCGCTTAAGATGAATGTTGTATCCGGAAATTGTTTTCCGTACCGGACAGCTGCCTCAATCCGGTTGCTTAAAATCAACGAGGGTTTCTCCCCTTTGACACCGGCTCCAAGCACGATGACGTAAGGATGTTTTCCGTTCGCAAGCGGTCGTTCCCCCTTTGCGACGAACCAACCGATACTGAACCAGAATACGGTGAGCAATAAGAGTAATCCAAGACCGGTTTTATAAAAACGGCGTATGATATGTTTAACTGTATTCTTCATAATTATGTCCCCTCAGTGGTAAGATCCTGCTGTCTTTTTATCACCTCTTTCTATACGCCTCACCACTCAAAAGGTTTCAACTCGTTTTCTCAGCAAAAAGAGCGACACTTCCGCAAAAAATCGGTGTGTCGCTCTTCCTTATCTGCCTGACATTAATTTCCCCAAATTGATGTCACGTATTCCGGGTGATCGATAAACGGATTCCGGTTTTTCTGCCACTTCTCAAAGATGATATCGTTTCGTCTGATTTCCGTCGCATCGACCGGATCAAGTTTGTTCCATGCTTTTAGCGTCGACAATTTGCCATGAAGTGGATTCGTGCCGTTGCTGACGTTTTCTGATGCTTCTAAATCAATTTCACCGCCGCCTTCATAGCGTACTGCCATGTAGAAGATCATGCGTGCGATATCGCCTTTGACACGTGTCGGTGGTTCCCATGAATCGCTGTCGCGGTAGCAGTCACACCCGGCATACTTCGTTCCGCCGTTATCAAAATCAAGATTCCCCCGTGCGCTGTTGACGACGACGTCTTCTGCCCGAAGATGATGCAGATCTGTTCCCGGTCCGTTGCTTGTTCCAAAATCACCGTGCGACTTTGCCCAGACATGCTCCCGGTTCCATTGACCGACGTTCCCACCATTACTGCTCTTGGCAATCGATTTACCCGTGTAAAGTTCGATGACATTATTTGCATTGTTCGGATCTTGATCCGTTTCCTTCAGAGCAGTCCAAACCGTATCGTATGATACTTGCGTATGGTTATCGATGATATCGTGCAGTGAGGCTTTTAATGCTGCTCCTGTCTTACCCGACGCTGGTAGGTAGTACGCGTCGATTGTCGATTGTGACGTGACCATCTGAGGTCCGGCAACGATTTTCGTTGGTTCTGTTTTAGCGATGACTGGTGTAAACGAAATTGACCCGAGTGCAAGTGCAGCGACAAGCGCCCCGCTGATTTTCGACTTCCAATTCATACTGTGTTTCCCCCTTGGTTACATATGTATGTGCTCGTCTTACCTCCTCATTTTTACACCTCCTTTCGCATCTGAGAAGCTGGACAAAAGACCTTAAAATCCCTCGAACTAAACTGAATCAAAATTCATTCAGTTATTCAAGAGTCCGATGGTCCTGTTTTTTTCTTGAGAACAGGTCAACCGGCTGATTATTCTTCTCCACAAAAAATATTCCAGGTTCAAAAGTCACGAAAACAAGATGTTCAGAAATAAACGCCACGGTTGATACAGCAACTTTCAAGACTTGATATACTATAAATGCAAACGCTTTCATAAAATTATAGGAGGTCTTTTCATGAAACAAAAACGCTTGATTGTCGCGACACTCGCGACCGCTACTTTTTTAGCGCCACTTGTGCAACCGATTGCAGTAGGGGCAACGGCAGATAACGGCACGATGATGCAGTATTTTGAATGGTATGTTCCGAATGACGGCAACCACTGGAACCGCCTCGGCAGTGATTCAACAAAACTCGATCAACTCGGGATCACCTCCGTCTGGATACCCCCCGCTTACAAAGGGACGACCCAAAACGATGTCGGATACGGCGCTTATGATTTATACGATCTCGGGGAATTTAATCAAAAAGGAACCGTCCGGACGAAATATGGAACGAAAGCTCAACTGAAAACAGCAATCAGCCAACTACATACAGCCGGCATCGATGTATATGGCGATGTCGTCATGAATCATAAAGGCGGCGCCGATTTCACAGAAGCCGTGACAGCGGTCGAAGTGAGTGGCAGCAACCGCAATCAGGAAATCTCGGGGGATTACCAGATTCAAGCCTGGACCGGTTTTGATTTCGCGGCGCGAAACAATACGTATTCGAACTTTAAGTGGAAATGGTATCACTTTGACGGAACGGACTGGGATCAATCCCGTTCGAAAAGTGCCATCTACAAATTCCGCGGGACCGGAAAAGCATGGGATACTGACGTCTCGACCGAAAATGGAAACTATGACTACTTGATGTATGCGGATATCGATTTCGATCATCCGGAAGTTCAGCAGGAAATGAAGAACTGGGGCAAATGGTACGTCAATGAACTGGGTCTCGACGGATTCCGCCTTGATGCCGTCAAACACATCAAACACGGTTATCTCGCAGACTGGCTCGCGAACGTCCGTCAGACGACCGGAAAGCCGTTATTCACGGTTGCTGAATACTGGCAAAATGATCTCGGCACTTTGCAAAACTATTTGAGCCGAACGAACTATCAGCAATCGGTCTTTGATGCTCCGCTCCACTATAAGTTCGAGCAGGCGAGTAAAGGCGGCGGCTACTATGACATGCGGACAATTTTCGACGGCACACTCGTCAAGACGAATCCGGTTCAAGCCGTCACACTTGTTGAGAATCATGATTCCCAGCCGGGGCAATCACTTGAGTCGACCGTACAATCGTGGTTCAAACCGCTTGCTTACGCCATGATTTTGACGCGTGAACAAGGATATCCGTCGGTCTTCTACGGCGATTACTACGGAACAAAGGGCACGTCGAACCGTGAAATCCCGGCGCTTGCCTCAAAAATCGATCCGCTGTTAAAAGCGCGAAAAGACTTTGCCTTCGGAAAACAAAACGATTATCTCGATAACGCCGACGTCATCGGCTGGACCCGTGAAGGTGTGACGGATCGTACAAAATCAGGTCTTGCGACGATTTTGTCGGACGGTCCGGGCGGCAGTAAATGGATGTACGTCGGGACACAAAACAAAGGCGAAGTCTGGACGGACATCACCGGCAACAACACGGCTTCCGTCACGATCAATCAGGACGGTTACGGTCAATTCTTCGTGAACGGCGGCTCGGTTTCTGTCTACCGCCAGCAATAAGTTCAAAAAAAAACCGGTTGTTCACAGGACGTTTCCGTCCACTGAACAACCGGTTTCTTTTTATTCGGCGAGTCCGATGCTGCTGCGGACATGTTCGTCCTGTTCGATTGCTTCCAGTAAAAAGTGAGCGACATCTGCCCGGTTGATTTGTTTTGCCTGCTCCGGGACCCCGCTCTCTGTTTGGCGATACAAGCCGGTCAACGGACCGTTCATCAGACGAAGCGGCCGGGCGACCGTATAGGCGACGTCCGCCTGTTTCAACAGTTCAATCGCCTGCCGGTGATCCTTTAAGGGATTTTTTAGAATCTGTTGAGCAAGTAACCCCTGAGCACCGGGCAGTTCCTGGTCGACTCCCGCAGAAGCGACGTATCCGATCCGTTCGACCCCGTTCACCTTCATCGCATTCACGATTCGCAAGAGGCTCCGTTCTAAAAATCCACTGTATGCGAGACTCTCGGTCCCTAAGGCCGTCAATACTGCCTCTTGTCCCTGCATCGCTTGATTCACTGCGTCCTGGTTAAGTACGTCTCCTTCCATGACACGCAGTTTCTCGTCCGTCAACTCGAGTTTGTCTGCATTACGGACGAATGCCGTCACCGTATGTCCATGGGCAATCGCCTGTTTGACCAACTCCTGCCCGGTTTGTCCGGTTGCTCCGAAAATAATCAGTTTCATAAAAATGGCCTCCCTTTATCTGTTCTTTTACTCATGTACCCTTCCCTTTCAGTCAGTAATCGTCTGGCATTTTATAGTGAATCAGAAATAGTTTCTTCTTGTTTTCGATTTGTGCTAAAATTCAGTTAATAATATTGGGTATTTTTTCCTTAAGTTGCTTTGTTTCTTAAATCCTTTTCAAAACGGCTGTTTGAAGTTCATTCCACTAGACGGAGGCGTACATATTGAAATTACAACAATTAAAAGACCAGCTCAATACGATCTATCTCGGAAAGTCTGATGTCATCGATTTGTGTTTAACGGCATTGATCGCCGAAGGTCATATCCTCCTTGAAGATGTACCGGGTACCGGAAAAACGATGCTCGCTAAAGCCCTGGCCAACAGTTTCGACAGTGCCTTCTCCCGGATTCAGTTCACGGCCGACCTGCTGCCGTCTGACGTCATCGGTTCCGACTTCTTTAACATGAAAACCCAGGAGTTTGAGAATAAGCGCGGTCCTCTGTTTGCGAACATCGTTTTGATTGACGAAATCAACCGGGCTGTTCCGCGGACCCAGTCTGCTTTGCTCGAAGCGATGGAAGAGCGTCAAGTCTCAATCGGCGGGACAACGTACCAGATGCCGGCTCCGTTTTTTGTCATCGCCACGCAAAATCCAATTGAATCCGCCGGAACCTTCCCGCTTCCGGATGCCCAGCTCGACCGCTTCATGGTGGCGATTGAAGTCGGATATCCTGATCTTGAACACGAACGCCAACTGTTGAACGAAGTATTGGCGAACGTCCGGAAACAAGCCATCGGTATCGCGACAGGCGGCGACTTGATTACATGGCAGGAAGAAGCACGGCGCGTTCATGCGTCTCAGGATGTACTCGATTATCTATTGTCGATCGTCCAGGCAACCCGTCACCATGCTCTCGTCGAAGTCGGCGTCAGTCCCCGTGGTGCGATTGCTTTACTTCGGGCATCACAAAGTTATGCCTTCCTCAACGGACGCGATTTCATCATTCCGGAAGACATCAAATACTTGGCGAAACATGTCTTGTCCCATCGTTTAATGTTAACGCTTGAAGGCGGCATCAAAACGACGAAAGCCGATTTATTACTGCATCTGCTTGATGACATTCCGGTCCCGGTTGAAATGGGGTGATGTCATGCACATCGAACGTTCGGTTCCATTTTGGCTGGAACGCCGGCTCTTTTCCGTTTATGTCATTTTAACGTTCGTTTTCTTATTCATCCCGGGATTGTCCTTACTCGGTTTTTTATTCGCAGCAATCGCCACCGTTCACTACGTTGTCGGGCAGACTGAAAAACAATTGAAGCGCGACGTTGCCTTGGAATGGAAACATTACGAACCGCTGATGTTTAATCAGGAGTCGACTGCGTTGCGTTTGCAGCTGTTCGGTCTTGAAGCCCTTGAAAAATTAGGACTGAAGACCACCCTTCGGCTGCACACGGATAACGGTCTCATTTTCCCTGACATGGATCCGCTCCACCCGCATACGTATCATGCCGTCATCGGATCGGACGAACAAATTGAAATCCCGATTCAGGCGATGCGGCGGGGACCGGCGCATTTTGACGAACTCAACCTGACAATCCGGCTGCCGTGGCGGATGGGCGTGTATCTGTTTACCTTTGATGCATTTCCTCATTTCACGGTCTTACCTTCGCTGACGGCACAGGCGACACCACTCCTGTTGCATCGGCTTCGGATCGGGGATCGTGCCGACCGGTACTCTCCACTGAAAAATAAGCTCGTTCAACTGGGGGCAAAACCGTATACGGCTGAGCCGTCGAAAGAAATCGACTGGTATGCGACAGCCAAGACCGGCCGTCTGCAGACCAAGGTCTTTGAGACGAGCAATCAGGATACGTTCAGCCTCGCCTTGAATCTGTCCGGACCAAGCGGTTACGGACTGCATACGAACTTTGAGACGTTCATTGATCAGACAGCGTTTCTCGCAAGTGAGCTGATTAAAGAAGGCTGTAAAGTTGAACTGTTTTTAAACCATCTCGACGCAAACAACCGGATGACCCATTTAAAGCTTCAGGAAGGGCAGCCTCAACTGAAACAAATCCTGTTGACGTTATCGACCCTGTCGACGCGGGACACCTATATTCCAACCGGTCAATTCGAACGGTACGTCACACGTCGAAAACACCGAAATAGCCAATTGATTCAAATTGGTAATGATCATATTCAAGCTATCGGTTAAACCGTACTTGCAGGAGGGACAATATGCCGTCATTTCTCATCCGTAAAACCACTCAACTCGTGTTCGCCTTCTTTGTTCTGGTCGTCATCAGTGCTTTACCGCATCTGATTGTTCAGATGCGACCGGATTTCCCGAAGTATTTCAACGCAGTGCAACAACAGCTCAGTCTGTTGACGTCTTCACATCCATTAACGTATTACAATGCAACGGCTGGAGAAAACAGACTGTTACTTCCGGATCTTCAGCCGTTCATTCAGGAGACGCTCGTCATCTTCAGTAGCGCTCTGCTTTGTTCATCGATTGCGGCTTTACTTTATGCGTTTTTATTTTACCGGGCCGGAGCAAAAATCCGTTCCGTCTTGACGCAAACTGCCCGACTCCTGGAAATGATTCCTGATTTATTTTGGATCATTTTTTCACAATTCATCATCGTCATTTTATTCAAGACGACCGGATTTGATCAAATCGAGATTGCCGGCGGATTTAGCGATTCAATCCGGTTCCTGCCGATTTTGACATTATCCTTAACGACCGTTTTTTTCTTCATCAAATGGCTGACCGGTCGGATTCAGGAAGAACAGCATGCAAGCTACCTGGAGTTGGCCCGCGCAAAAGGTATCCACTCGTCCCGGCTGTTTTGGCAACATTTGATGCCAAATCTGTTTTATCGTTTTTATCTGTTTTTCCGGACGAACATCATTACGATTCTTTCGAGTCTGGTCGTCATCGAGTATACTTTTAACGTCCAGGGACTGTTTCGTTTTATCTTAATCAATCAGGATTTTTCGATACTGCTTGTTTTATTGCTTTTAATCTATCTGCCCTTTTTCATATTAGATACGGTGGCAGAACTTTGTATCCCCCGCTCGTGGAAAGGAGAGATTTCATGAGACGTGTTTTGAGATATGACTTCATCTTTTGGATGTGCCTGTTGTTCTTTGGAACATTGTTGTTACTCAGTTTCGGTAATGCCGTGTTTCGTGACGGACAGGTCGATCAAATTCAAAATCTCTATTCGAAAGACGGAACATTTATCGCCACCTCACCACTCGAACCCTCCACGGATCGTTGGTTTGGGACGGACCGTTCCGGAAACGATTTGTTTCAGGTGATGATTGAAGGGGCCAAGTGGACGATTGGTGTTTGTGTCAGCGTCGCCTTCGCCCGAATCGTTCTCGCCTTGCTGATCGGTGTCCCGCTCGCTTTCCGGGGAAAACGGCTGTATACGGCATTACGTCTTTTGCTGGACGGTTTCTTGATCATTCCGATTTCGTTGCTCGCCTTGTTTATTTTATTGCCGGCTTTCCTATTTATAGATCCCGCCTCGGTTCCGTCCGCGTTCTCGCGTGTCTTCCTCGAAGTCAGTGTCTTAACGGTACTCGGTTTACCGGCATTGGTGCTGTATTTAATCGGTGAGACCCGGCAATTGCTTGCACAAGAATTCATGCTTGTCGCCCGCACACTCGGCGGACGTCCTGGACATCAGTTTCGGGTACATATTTGGCCGCATCTGTTGCCGACGCTAACGATTGTCTTCATGCAACAGTTCGTTCAGACATTAATGGTCCTGATCCATCTCTCGTTGTTCGGCTTGTTTTTTGGCGGAACACTCGTCTTATTCGAAGGTGGCGCGGCCCCGATCATTTTTGAATGGGCATCCCAGTTCGGCTACTATTTCCTGCAATTCTCAGCCGTTTCGTGGATCAACCATCTGTTTTTAGTTCCGGCGATTGCTTTAGCTTTGCTCGTGTTCTTTGCCAACTTACTGACCAGCCGCCTCGAGCGCGCTTACCGCTTGCGCCGACAGCAAATAAGTAGTTCAACTACTCTGCTCGCTGAAGCGGAAGCGGCGACAGCCCATTTGTTTCACCCGTTTGATCCGGTCGACATTTCAATCAAATCCCAGGAGGATATATGAAGCGAATAATCATTGGTGCCGTCATTGTAATTTATGTGACGGTTTTTAGTTTTTCCATTTGGACTTATCAACACCCGGTCCTCACCAGTTCCGATCAGTCGAACTTACTCCCGACCCGTGTCAAACAGATTCGGTCGGCAACTTCGACGGATGACCTGAAGTCCTGGATTGAGCAAGCAAAACAACGCCAGGAGACGGTGTCGATTGCCGGTATGCAACACAGTCAAGGCGGGCAGACATACCTGCCGGACACGACAGTCCTTGATATGACCAAGTACGATCAGATTCTAGATTATACTCCCAGAACGAAACGGATTACCGTCCAAAGCGGCGCCACCTGGGGTGAAATTCAAGACCGGATTCAGCCGGACGGTCTAGCAATTCAAGTCATGCAGTCGCAGAATATCTTTACAGTAGGCGGCGCACTCAGCGTCAATGTCCACGGCCGGGATATCCGTTACGGTTCCCTGCTTGATACGGTCGATTCGTTTCGGCTGTTGCAAGCGGACGGTTCCGTCGTCAACGTCAGCCGGACGGAACATGCGGATTTATTCCGCCTGGTCCCCGGCGGATATGGTCTCTTCGGTATCATTTTGAACGTTACTTTGAAACTGACAAACGATGAATGGTACGCCGAGCAGACTGTCGCCTTGAATTATCAGGATTATCCGGCTTATTTCCGGCAACATGTCCTCGGTGACGATGACGTCCGTATGCACATCGGACGTATTTCTGTCGCGCCGGACGGATTTTTCAAAGACATGTATGTCACGAACTATCGTAAAACAGAGCGGACAACTCCGATTGAAGAGGAACCGCTCAAGCAAGAAACCATCATCGCTTTGCCGAAAGCATTACTCGGCATCTCCCGGTACAGCGACTTCGGAAAAAATCAGCTTTGGTCATTTCAGAAATCGTATTTCCTGAAGCAGAGTGGAACGTTCGAATCCCGTAACAATGTCATGCGTTCCGACAGTGCGTTTATGGAATATACGAGTCCCGGTCGAACCGAATTACTCCAGGAATACTTCGTGCCGGTTGATTCGTTTGTTTCCTACATCGATCAATTGCGGTCGATTTTGACAGCCGAGGAACTGAATGTCTTGAATATCACGATCCGGTATGTCGAGCAGGATGAAACAGCTGCCTTGTCCTATGCGAAACAGGATATGTTTGCCCTCGTCTGGCTGATCAATACGGAAACGGATCCGATATCAATCAACGAAACGAAACGGATTGTCCAAAAGTTGATTGATGCGACACTCGCACATCAGGGCAGTTACTACCTGCCGTACTATCCGTTCGCAACACGCAAGCAGTTCCATGACGCCTATCCGAATGCTGCTACTTTTAAAGAAGCCAAACAAAAGCAGGATCCCGATGGCCTTTTCATGAACCAATTTTATCTCGACTATTTTAAGTAAGGAGACGATGATGAACTATTCACTTTTTGTTCGTATTCAAAGCATGATTTTAATGAGCAGCAGTATCATTTTCCCGTTTTATTTATTGCTTGTCCGGCAAATTGGAGATTCCTATGCCCAGTTCGGTCTTGCCTACGGTCTCTTCACGCTGACTTCAGCGTTCGCTTACCTCGGAATCGGCCGCCTGAGTGACCGGTTCGGCGACCGCTCATTGCTTGTCACCCACACGTTTGGCATGGCACTGGTTTTATTGTACGTACCGATTGTGACGTCCATCAGTCACGTCTACCTGATTCAAATCATCATGGGGATACTTGGTGCGTTGCAAAAGAACACGGAAAAAACAATCCTTGCCCGGCAGGAACTTGCCTTAACGACGGTTGGCCGGACAATCGGCCGCTATCATTTCAAGACGTCCTTATGGTCGGCACTTGGAATCATAGCTGCCGGTTATCTGATTGATTTTTTAACGATCGGCAGTCTGTTTTACATCATCTCTGCCGTCTATTTTTATGTAACGTTGCGTTTACTGTGGGACCGTCCACGTTCAGGAAAAAACATACGGAAGATTCATCATCGGGTGTCGAAGCGGGTATAAAGAAGTAGAAGGGATGTGATCGTATGATTGACGTAACCCATTACTCCCAAACGTTCGGGAAACGCACGGTCTTGAGCGATGTCCAGTTTTCAATTGGTCAAGGTGAAATTGTCGGTTTAATTGGTCCGAGCGGTTCCGGAAAAACGACTTTAATCAAGTCGTTGATTGGTCTGCAACAACCAACGACCGGGACGATCATGGTTCTCGGCACCAAACAACCCTCGCTCGCCCAAGCGGAGAACATCGGCTACATGGCACAGTCGGATGCGCTTTATGAAGACTTAACGGCGCGCGGAAATCTGCGATATTTCGGAAAACTATACGGTTTAAAAAAAGCACGTCTTCGAGCACGTATCGAAACCGTCCTTGAATTCGTCGATTTGAAGAAAGATGCCGATCGTCCGATCCATCAATTTTCCGGTGGAATGAAACGACGACTCAGTCTGGCCATCGCCTTGATCCACGAACCGAGTCTTCTGTTGCTCGATGAACCGACGGTCGGGATTGATCCCGCGCTTAAGAAAACATTTTGGCATGAGTTTGAACAACTGCGCCAGTCCGGTGTAACGGTACTCGTCACGACACATGTCATGGATGAAGCTGAGCGGTGCGACCGGTTATTGTTGATCCAACATGGTCGTCTAATCGAAGCCGGTACCCCCAATGATTTGATTCAACGTTTTGGTTCCATCGATGAAGCTTTCATTCAAAAGGAGCGAGTATAATGCAAATTCTGACGGTAGCGGAACGTGTCATTTCACAAATTTTTCGGGATAAACGGACGATTGCCATGATGTTTCTCGCTCCCTTATTTGTTCTGTTCTTACTGTCGACGATTCTCGGTTCGAGCTCGGACGATGTGACAATCGGTACGGTCGATTTACCGGTGACCTTTCAAGATATACTGAAAACCAAAACAGACATCCGCACCTTTTCAAGCAAAGCGGCTGGTATCACTGCCATGAAGGATCGACAGATTGATGGCTTGATCACCTTTCAAAAGAATCAGCCGAAAATTTTAATTGAAGGCGGCGACATTTCAAAAAACGCCGCAGCGCTCCAACTCATTCAAGAAACCTTGATCACGATTCAAGGAAAACAAGCACTCACAGCCAACACGAAACTCTCGGCAACCGTTCAACAGTTGCAACAACAATTGACGCAATTAACGAATCAAACATTCGATACGCCGCAGCCTGCATCACCCACTCTTACCAAACCCGACATCCAATTTTTATACGGCAATCCGGATGCTGAATTATTTGATCAAATCGCTCCTGCCTTGATGGGGTTTTTCATCTTCCTATTTGTCTTCATCATTGCCGGTGTCAGCTTTTTACGGGAGCGGTCGAGCGGTACACTCGAACGGACGCTTGCGACGCCGCTCAAACGCTCGAGTATCGTCTTCGGTTATTTTGTCGGTTTCTTTTTATTCGTCACGATCCAGACGATTCTTATTCAGTTATTCATCGTCAACGTGCTTGACGTGACGCAACAGGGAAACTACTTCTTACTTTTGTTCGTCAATCTCCTGACGGCAAGTGTCGCCTTGTCGCTTGGTTTACTGCTGTCGAGTTTTTCCCGGACTGAATTTCAACTGATCCAGTTCATTCCGTTAGCAATCGTGCCCCAGATTTTCTTCAGCGGGTTGTTTGATTTGGGTGATGCGCCCGTATGGGTCGAAATCATTAACCGGTTGATGCCATTGACTTATGCCGCGCATGCTCTGCAAAATATCATGACTCGGGGCTACGGGCTTCAAGACATTTGGCTCGATCTTGTCGTATTGGCAGGTTTTGTCCTCCTGTTCGTCGCACTCAATATGCGGGCTCTCAAAAAACAACGCCCGGTCTAAGAACATCGACTTCATTTCCCGGACTCCATTGACAATCCATTTTTTTCCTTATACAATCAAAAAAAAGCGAAATGAGGCCGACCAATGTAAATCCATCTAGATTACCTACCCACTAACTAAATACGAACGATGTGGAGGTTTTATAGATGAACCGATTTACAACTTTACTGGTCAGCCAGTGGGTAGCAAATGCGGGAGACGCGCTCTACATCGTCGCTCTCATTGCTACCCTGTACGCTCAGACCGGACAAGCAAGTACTGCCGCCCTATTCCCGGTTGCCGTGACGGCAGGCATGACGCTCAGTGGATTTTTCTTTGCCGATGTCGCAAGACGGTTTCGTCATGCTTCGCTCTTGTTATACAGTCAGCTTTTAAAAACGATCAGCCTCGGTCTGATTGTGTTTCTTGATTTACCGTTCGGTTATCTGTTAGGATGCGTCGTCTGGATTGCCTTTCTCGACGGGTTTGCCCGGCCGCTTGAGAGTGCTTTCCTGCCGCGGATCACAGACAACCTTCAAAAAGCTAACAGTCTGGTCCAGGGAACAAATCAAGTCGTCCAACTCGTCATGTGGCCGCTTGGCGCGATTTTTGTCAGTCTCGGTTCTGCCGATCTGGTCCTGACGATTTCGTTTTTCCTGTTTGTCCTAGCGAGCATCTGGACTGCTCTGTTTCGTCATCAAGTCCGTGAACTCGCGGATCCTGTCCAAGAAACGCAGGAAACACCGTCGTTCCGCTCTAGCTTCCGCTATACGTGGACGACTGAGCCGGCCCGCTTGAATACAACGTTGCTCGGCATCGATGCCTTTGCCAGTACGGCTTGGATTTCAGCGTTGTTCCTCGTCTATATCGACACGCATCTTCATGTGTCTGACAGCTGGTGGGGCATCTTAAATGCGTTTTATCTGCTCAGCATGATCGGTGGTAGTTATTACATGCTCCGCCGGACCAAGTCCGCCTCCCTGTTAACGCTTAGTGTCGCATTATCGGTCGGAGCAACCGTCTTGTTTGCGTTCGCACCGCATGTGGTCTTTGCGATTGTCGCCTGTGTGTTGCAAGGGGCCTCGAGCCAACTACGGGCAATCGAGCTCAATACACGTTTACAGGAAGCGACGCCTTCCGCCCGTTTGCCGTATGTCTACAGCATGCAACAAACAGTATATACGCTCAGCTTTTGTCTCGGCAGTTTGTTATTCGGACTGCTTGCAGACCGGTTAAGCATCGAGACGGTCTACTGGATTGCGGCCGCGGTCGCCCTGCTGATGTTCTCTTCCGCCCGACGTTTGCGCCATACTGTTTCAGTGCAGGATAAACAGCATGTTTCATAAGACAAGACATAACCAAAAAGAAGTATTTCCGGACTTCATACCGGAAATACTTCTTTTTCCTTACACATTTCGACTTTTTCGATATCGTATCAAGAGTCCTGCCCCGATTGCTCCACAGACGAGTCCGAGATAGAAATAGGCTCCGTCGAGACCGGCGTCTTGACTAATTTGTCCGAAACCCAGTCCAACGCCGATTGTCACAAGGCTCTCAAGCATCGAGACCATCGAGCTCCCTGTCGCCCGCGAGTCATCTGTCAAATTGCCCTGCAACCACGTTGTCAGGACCGGTTCGGACCAGCCATAAATTAGAAACAAACCAAATAAGACAAGCACCGACCATGGACTATCGATCAGGGAAAGTAATATGAATCCGCCAGCATACACGAGCAAGAGAACGCTGAGAGGAACAAACGGACGGTTCGGTTTCGGCAAAAGATTACCGAGTGCTTGGGCAACCATCAGTCCAATCAAAATCGTGCCAAACCAGGAGACCGCAATTTCTCGATCCCGGACATACAATTGCCAAAACTCATCCAAGAAAGTGATCGTCGTACCAAATGAAATGCTGAGCAACGTAATCCGGGCAAAAGAAGGAAATACCTGCCACCGACACCGGTCGCGACGCGTAACAGGAACCACTGTTCGTCCGGACGTGTCCGGTTCAATCAACAGGCAACTGGCGAAGAAAGCCAGCATCAAACAGCCAAGAGAGAGTTCATAATGCACTGTCAGCTCATACGATGTCGCAAGCCAAGCTCCAATCAGCGCTGCAACACCGGCTGCTGCAAGACTTGTCGCATTCAGACGGCTAATCGTTTTCTCAAAACGTTCCTTTTGTAAAAGTTGCTTCATCGTTTCGTAAATCAAGGCCTCTTCCGCTCCGCTGACAGCAGCACTTCCGATTCCGGCCAGCACCATGGCAAGTAAAAAGGACGACAGTTCATATGCCTGAAGCAATATCCAAAACGATAATGTTTCAAACAGCACACCCGTTACGAAGCTGATTTTTCGTCCCAACCGGTCAGCGACCAGACCAAACGGCACTTCGAGAACAACCATCGTCAACGCAAATACGATTTCAGCATACACGACGTCCTCCACCGTCATTCCACGTTGTTCCCAAAACAAGCGCTCGATGACATACGCGGGCAGACAGGCTGTCAAAAAGCGAATCAGGTACAGCAGACGGATATTCCGGCGAAGTCGAACTTAACAAGGCGGCCGAGCGTTGTTCATGACCGATTCCCCCTTTTCTTGATAGCATCCTGTAACATGTTACATTTCTTTTCCCGTTTCTGTTTGACCCGAATCAGCATACAAAAAAAGAAGACGACGGATGATGCATCCATTGTCTTCTTCTGTTTTCAGCTCTGTTATTTTCTGCGGTCTTCTGTAGAAGGCGAGAGTTCCGTTCCAGTAATTGTTTCAAGTGAACTCACCTGCACGAACGGCAATTCGATCGTAAAGATCGAGCCGCGTCCTTCTGTTGATTCCACATGGATCAAACCCTCGTGGGCACGGACGATTTCCTGACAAATCGCGAGGCCGAGACCGGTACCGCCAATTTTCCGACTGTCTGAATTATCGACCCGGTAAAATTTACTAAACAGTTCAGGCAATGCGTGTTGCGGAATCCCGATTCCTTCATCGATAACCTGAATCCGTAACCGGTCATCCAATGCTTCGAGCTTAAGCTCAATCTCCCCGCCATCCGGTGAATACTTGATGGCATTATTAATTAAATTCCCAAACAACTGCCGCATTTTCGGTTCGTCCGCTTCAATCCAACGAAGCGGCTGATCCCCGGTTTCAAGCGTCAGTTGATGGTTGCTCGTTGAACCGGCATGAAATTCCGCGACTTCCTGAATCAAGTTTCCAAGATCGAGTTTTTCGAACTGATAGTGTTGCTGACTCGATTCCATCCGCTGAACATCCAGGAAGTCGTTGACGAGACTCGTCAGACGCTGTGTCTCCGAATGAATCGTCGTCAAATACCGCTGTTGACGATCGACCGGTAAGTCTTTCGCCAGCATCAGCTCGGTATACCCGAAGATTGACGCAAGCGGCGTCCGCAACTCATGAGACACCGTCGAGACGAACTCCGACTTCATCCGGTCGATACCGGTCTCAATCGTCACATCCCGCAGTACGAGCATCGTTCCGCGGAAACGGCCGCCGTACTGAATTCCTTCCGTGTACACTTGAACGAACCGTTCCTCTTTGTTTAAGGATAAGGACAAGCCTTCAGTCGGAATCTCATGACGACAGACCCGACTCATATATTCGAGGAACGCTTCATGTTGATCGACCTGGACGGCCAATTCTTCAATCTTGACATCGAGCGTCATCAATCCCTCATCAAATTGATCGTGAGACGGATGATGGAACAAAGCAAGCAATGGTTTATTGGCAAAAATCTTGTCGCCTTCGATATAAATGACAGCTTCACGGATCGAATGCAACAGTTTCGATGTTTTCTCGCGTTCCCGCTCAATCTCATCAAAGACCCGCATCCGAAGCAATGACAAGGCCAGTTGACGCGAGAACGACCAGATTTCTTCCGTTTGATCTTCATTGAACTGATCCCGATAACGGACTAGATAAATGCTGGCAATCATCGTGTTAGTCGACAGATCCATGACAGGAACCACCGTTTCATACATGCTGTACGGGTAAGGCAGCGGATGATCACTCGTCACTTGTTTCGTCGAACGGACGGCATGTTTGTGCATCCGTGCCCGTTCAAGTAACGAAATCGAAGAGTGTAACAACTGATGTTCCTGATCCGGTGTCATCCCGTACGACACGATATCCGTATAACGGTCGTCGTCAAGGAAGACGATGGCACCAAGCTCGGCATCGGTGATCGTAATTAATTTTTCAATGATTGCGGGGTAAGCCGTCAATGTTTCACGGGAAGCGAGTGTTTCCGTCAATTCATTGCGGTATCGCAGATGGGTTTCGTTCCGCAATGTAATATCAAGTGCTTCCTCGAGTTCTTCTTGCTGCATCTGTAATTCTTCCTGTTGGGCGACGAGTTCTTCCTGCTGACTTTGCAACTCATCGTTACTTGAAACGAGTTGCATCTTTTGGGAAGAAATCGATGCTGCCATCTGATTGAAAGTTGTCGTTAATTCACCGACTTCATCCTGTGGATTCACAACTTTGATTGGTGTCGCATCCTCGCCTTGTGCGAGACGGCTGCTTTCCCGATTCAACTGACGCAATTGTCCGGTCAAACGCGAGACAAATGGACGGACAAGCAACGCAATGATCAGCAGGAGAACAGCCAAATTAATGAACCCCAGCACCTGTGAAGCGTTAACCTGTTTTCCCAGATTTTCTTGCGCCGCGAGCTCTTGTTTGTTTAATGAGTTGCGGTACTTCGTGAATACTGTTTCCATATCGACGATGCTTGAACTCATATCCGCTGCACTTTTCGTTTTGATATTGAACTTCCGTTTTGGATCGAGTGTCGGTGCTTTCGTGACTTTTCCGAGCGTTGCCATCTGCAAGAACGGTTCGGTTACGTCCCCGTCTTTTTTAGCAGCGACGTAGTTCGTCAGACTCGGCATGACGCGTTGCGTATACGCCGTATAAAGCGATCGGGCATCTTTTGCATACTGTTTTTCTTCTTTAAAACGGGCATTTTTCTCAAACCACGTTGTTTGTTGATTGATGTTCGTTTTTTTACGTTCAATTTCTTCCAGCATTGCTTCATCGCCTAATAAGACGAATCCGCGCATTTCATACTGAAGACTTTGCCATGATTCATATAAGTTCGTCGCGCGTGTCCGATGATCGTTTAATGTCAGCAGTTCCTGACGTGATGTCTGAACCTGACTTTTCGTATAAAAATAAACGCCGGCTGAGGTCAGCACGAGTGTCAATATAATCATATAGAAGGCAGACATAATTTGGCGTCCAATCGTTCGATTAAGCCATGACTTCATCTATTCATCCCCCTCTACTGTAAAAACTTAAATTAATCGTTTCTAAACCTCATTCTAAAGCTTTTTTAAGCAAAACCACTAAATATGCTCAAAAAAGACCACTTTTCATCTAACTTTAATCTAAACGGTTGTATGTTACAAACAGATGTCACAAAACAGGAGAAAATTTCGTTCATTTGGAGATTTTTACAAAAAAAGCCCGCTCCGATAGACGGAACGGACAGCCATTTAAAAATTAGAATGGTTCGTAATCTCTGTATTTTGTTGATTGACATACATCTGATGATGATCATGATGATGATGCGTACTCGAATGACGCCGGACAGGTTCTTCATCTGCAAGTGGATCCCCGTCCAAAATGCCAAGCCACGCATATTGGGCCGAAACAGCTTGTTTCGTCGTCGCCTGCACTTGATCCGTCTGATGAATCAACGATGCAATTCCTTTCGCCAACCGGAACGGCTCCAGATTCGTTTTTTCGACTGGAAACGACGGCAACGAACGGAGATAGTCAAGATATCGTTCGGCACCGTCTTGCGATGGTGTCACGAGTTCCGACGCGTGGTGACGAAGCGACTGGGTCAGACTGTGTGTCGAGGCCCCCTGTGTGATCATCGAAAACAGACCGATTACGAAAATACATACGATGATCCCAAAAAAAAGCATCATAAAAACCGGCATTCCGGAAAAAAAGCCGTCACCTTCGATGTACAGCAACAGTCGGTTGCCGTTAAGCAATGAAGCGATTCCTGATAACGACATACAAACCCTCCTCGTTTCGTGTGATAGTTACTTTTACGCAACACGAACAAGAAGGGTTTCCGTTTTTTGTTAAGTTTCTAAGGAAACTTCCGCATTAAACCAATCTTCAACAAACAAAAAACCGTTCGGGGCATCAATCCGGTAAGAATACAGGACGGCAAAGTCACCGTCCGCCATCATCGGTAAGGTGATTTCCCGTAAGATGGCCTTCACTTCTTCCGTCATGACCGTTTCATAGCGGACGAAATCGTCTTCCCGGGTTTCCCGTTCCGTCAAATACGGTAACAATAATGATTTCCCAAACGATTGGGGATCATCGATGACTTCTGCCGTCACTCCGAATAATTCCTCCGCTTCCTCGATCAAGGCATCCGCTTGTCCAATCGTCACTTCGTTCGGAAACCAGACCGTCAGTTTTGTCCCTTCTTTTAAAAATTGTTCAAACATCGGTATAAAGGTTCTATTTTCCATCAAATCGTAATGCATCAAGCTTCTCCCTTCACAAACTCAAATTTCAATTGGTGTTGTTCCAAATACAGCATCGCCTGGAAGGTCCGACCGTTTTTTTTCATCTCAAGCGGCTTTGTTTTGCCGTTCGCGAGCATTTTTTTCAGTTCGGTTTGCGTCAGGCGCGCCCCGAGAATCGTCTTCGGCAGGGTAAACCCGCAATTGTTCTTCTGATAGGCACTACACCCGTAAAACTTGCCCCGATCGAGCAACTCTGCCTGACAGACCGGACAGATGCCAACCGGCCGGTTCGTTGCGCCCCGCGCCCGTTTTGCCGGTACCTGGGTCGGATCGACTTCCAATTGTTCGACCCGTGTTTTCGCATCCTGGACTAAATGTTGCGACAGCTTCTTCGCTTGATCAACGAACTGGGCCGCTGAAGCCTCACCCTTCCCGATTTGGTCGAGCCGGCTTTCCCATTTCGCCGTCATCTCCGGCGAGGCGAGAATACTTCCGCTGACAGCTTCAATCAGAATCCGGCCTTTCGCTGTCGGATACAGTTCTTTTTTCTTCACTTGAATGTATTCACGTCGTTTCAACCCGTCAATGATACCGGCTCGGGTCGCCTCCGTTCCCAGTCCCTCGATTTCCTTCATGATGGCTTGAAGTTCATTTTCAAGCACTTTTCCGGCCGTTTTCATCCCGAGAATCAAAGTTCCTTCCGTGTAGCGTTTTGGCGGTTCCGTTTGTTTCTCGAGTAACTTCGCGCTTTTAATCGGCATCTTTTGTCCGATTTCAAGTGCCGGCAGTTCCTGCTCTTTCGCTTCAATCTTCAAGACTTTCTTGAATCCTAACTCAAGCGACCGGCTGCCTTTTGTGATGAAGCGGTCCTGTTCCCGTTCCGTGATGATTTCCGTTTTTTCCGACCGGGCATCCGGGGCAAACGCCGCCAGGAAACGACGGACGATCAAATCGTAGACTTGTGCATCACGTCCTGTCAGTTTCGCAACAGCTCCCGCTTCTTCCGTCGGGATGATCGCATAATGATCGCTGACCTTCGCTGAATTGACGTACCGTTTATTGTTCGTAATGTTGTTCGTCACGATATCCGTCAGTTCGGTATACTCCGGCTGTTTCAGAAGTCGTTTTAAAATCGTCGGGAACTGACCGGCTTCATCTTTTGAGACAAAGGATGAATCCGTCCGCGGATAACTGATCCAGCCCCGGATATACAGTTTTTGCGCAATATCAAGCGTTTCCTTTGCGCCGAGTCCGAAACGCCGGCTCGCTTCCGTTTGCAACAATGACAAACTGAACCAGAACGGCGGTTTTTCGACTTGTTCCGTCTTTTCGACCGCTGCTACGGTACCGTTTCCTGTTGTTCGGGCGACAATTGCTTCTGCGAGGCTCCGTTCTGTAAGCTTCGTTTGTTTTTTAGCATTGATGTACTTCCCTTTATACCGGGTAAAGTCCGCCTCGACTTCAAAAAACGTTTCCGGACGGAAATTCTCAATCTGCTTTTCCCGTTCGACGATCAAGGATAATGTCGGCGTCTGGACCCGCCCCAGTGAAAAGACGTCAACGATGCCTTTTTTCTTGAGCAGCGTCGTATAGGCACGGGAAGCATTCATCCCGATCAACCAATCGGCACAGGCACGGCTCATCGCTTCATGAAACAGATTTTCGGTTTCCTTACCATCCAGTAGATGAGCAAAACCGTGATCGACGGCCTGCGGTGTCAGACTGGAAATCCAAAGACGTTGAATCGGTTTCGCATTGTTCGCCAGCCGGAGAATCAATCGGACGATTGCCTCTCCCTCTCGCTCGGCATCCGATGCTATAATGATGGAAGTCGTCGTCCGTTCGTTCAGTAATTTCTTGATGACTTGGAACGCTTTGCTTTTTCCGCGGGATAACCGGTAGTCAAACCGTTCCGGAATAATCGGGAGATGATCATAGTTCCATCGTTTCCATTTGGCGTCATAATGCGCCGGTTCCTGCAGCTCACATAAATGTCCGACGGCATACGCCAGTTTCGCTCCTGCCGGAAACCGGTCACATGGTTTGATTTCAATATATCCGTCCCGTTTGACCGATGGATACGGTGCTGCCAGTTTTTCAGCTTGTTTCGGTTTTTCCGCAATGATTAATTGCATTGATTCACCCTCTTTTCCTTACTTCAGACACGCGGAGGTTAACATGCCCTATTTCACTTTATTCATGGCTCTCTTTTTTATCTCGACATCTGCAATTTTTGTTAAATGGGCCGAAACCCCGATCGAAGCCGTCGCTTTTTTCCGGATGTTGTTTTCGACGCTCTTGCTGTTACCGTTGATTCATCTGAAAGAATTACTTAGTCTCAGTTCAACGACAATCCGACATATGATTTTAAGCGGAATTCTCTTAGCCGGTCATTTTTGGCTGTGGTTCCTGTCCCTTGATTATACGACAGTTGCCAGCTCGACGCTCTTCGTAACCGCGAGTCCGATTTTCGTTTTGATCGGGAACGCTGTCTTCTTTAAACAACACCCGTCACGAAAAGCCCTCTTTTTCGTCGGTGTCGCGTTGCTCGGCGGCGGACTTGTCGCTTATGGTGATATCGCGGTCGGTCCAAGAGCGCTGATCGGAGACGGACTGGCCCTGCTCGCGACGATCCTTGTCGCCGGTTACTGGCTGCTCGGTCAGCACGTCCGGACGAGTGTCTCGACGAATACGTATTCGTTCGGTGTCTATGCCGTGTCTTCCGTCGTCTTGTTACTGTTCTCGCTCATTCAGTCCGTCAATCTGGTCGCTTCTTTCCAAATCGATTGGCGCATCTATATTTTACTCGCTGTCTTCCCGACGCTGCTTGGTCACAACCTGTTTAACTGGGCCTTGTCGCGTGTCAGTGCCAGTATCGTCAGCATTACGATTCTCGGTGAAGCCGTCTGGGGCATGATTTTCGGTTATTTCCTGTTCCAGGAATCGTTGACTTGGATTCAAATTACCGGTGCCGCCTTACTTCTCGTCGGAATCGGTCTGTTCCTCCGGCGGAATGAACGGGATATCCGGGAACAATTCGCCAAACAAAATGCCGCGACGACGGCGGAATAAAAAATAAATACCAGTCAGCAGTCTTCTGTTAGAAGATTGTCTGACTGGTATTTTTTAATTCGTCGGATCTTCCGGACGGACTTTCGGCAGACGGAATGTCATGAAAAAGGCGAGGATGGCGCAGATAAGTCCGCCAATGAAGACGAGATGCAACCCATTTGCCAGTGCCTGCTCCGCTGCTGTCTGAACATCCGTTCCATAACGCGATGCGGTACCGGATTGAAAAAACGGATCAATCGAATAGCCGTTCAATAGTTTTGAGTCGGAAAAGGCCTGGATGATCGAGACGTTAAATAACGTCCCGAAGATCGCCACACCAAGCGTTTGACCGGTCGTACTCAAAAATGAGTTGACGGCAGTCGCCGATCCACGGAGTGACCAGTCGACCGATGTCTGCAAGACAACCATGAAGACCGGTTGCGCCAGTCCAAAACCGATTCCAATCAACGAAACAGCCAAATAAATGAAAACGTCACTTGATTCCCGTCCGATTCCGATTAAAATTGCCATTCCGATGACGAGTAATCCCATTCCGGTCATCGTCCGGTAGCGTGGTGAGGCGATGCCAATCGTACGTCCGCCAACGATTGCCGTCAGTGTCCAAAACAACGATAACGGCATCAGCATGAAGCCGGCTTCGGTCGGACTTTTCCCGAGAACACCTTGCGCAAAAATCGGGATATATGCCGACATCGAGACAAGTACCCAGGCAGAAAAGAAGACGGCCAGATTGATGACGAGAATGACGGGGTGACGGATGACCGCAGGTGGCAATAATGGGTCAGCTGCTTTTTTCTCGACCCGGTAAAACCAAAACAACAGGACCAGACTGACCGCAAAACTGATTAAAATCAGCGGTTCGGCAAAGGTTTCAGCTTCACTTCCCGAAAGTAACCCGTACAGTAAGGCACTCATCCCGGTCGCAAATAAAATCGCTCCCCGGTAATCAATCTTACGTGACGTTTCGGTAACATTTTCTTTATAAAACAGGACGATCATAATAAAGGAAATCAAAGCAAACGGAACATTCAACAAAAAGATATAGCGCCATGATAACGTCTCGACTAAAAACCCGCCGACCAGCGGACCGGCAACACCGGAGATTCCCCAAACTGCACTTAAAACGCCTTGGATTTTCCCGCGTTCCTCGTATGTATACAAATCCCCGATGATCGTCATCGCAATCGGCAGGACGGCTCCGGCCCCAATTCCTTGCGCGGCACGGAACAGAATCAGCGTTTCCATCGTTTGCGCCAGTCCACACGCAAGCGATGCGACCGTGAAAACTCCGATTCCAAACAACAGGACTCGTTTTCTTCCGTACAAATCTGCCATCTTTCCGTAAATCGGTGTCGATACCGCCATGAACAGTAAGAATCCGGCAAAAATCCAACTGACGAGTTTAGCACCGTTTAACTCACTCGCCATGACGGGCGTTGCCGTCGCAACAATCGTTCCTTCAATCGCTGCCAAAAATGTAGCTAATAATAAGGCAATCGTGACATTTTTCCTCAAGACACTCAGCTCGCTTTCTGTGTTTGTACCATTCTCTTATCATACAGTGAATGACCGGACTTCTAAAAGGAGATGCTTATCAAGCAGGAATCAAGGGAACAATAGGGAATGATAAAGATTAGAGAATGAGTCATCAATTGAATGGAGGAGTATGACATGTTACGAAAAACTGCTTTGATTACAGGTGCTTCCGGTGGGATCGGTCTTGATTTGGCCGTATTGGCGGCACGCGACGGGTTTGATTGTGTGTTGATTGCCCGCAACGAAAAGAAACTGACCGAGCTGAAAAATGTTCTTGAAAAACGTTACCAAATCAAGGCGTACACATTCGCTGTCGATCTCTCACAAGCAGACAGCGTCTCCCGTGTGCTCAGTTTCCTCGAGGAACATGAACTGACGGTTGATTTATTGTTCAACAATGCCGGCTTTGCGACATCAGGCCGTTTCGCGGAAATCGATCCGTCAGAAGATTTAAATTCGATTCACGTCAACGTCGTCGCCTTGACGGAACTGACAAAACGTTTAGTACCGGGCATGCTTGATCGCGGATTCGGCCGTATCCTGAACGTTGCCTCTGTTGCCTCCTTCATGCCGGGACCGTATATGAGCGTCTACTATGCCACTAAAGCGTATGTCTTATCGTTGTCCGAAGCACTCGCTTCCGAGCTCGACGGTTCAGGTGTCACGGTCACCTGCCTTTGCCCGGGACCAACGGATACGAACTTCTTTGATCGTGCCCAAATCACATTACCTTTTAAAAGCATGCCGTCTCACCTCGTCGCCTTTGCCGGATACCGGGGAACGTTAAAAGGAAAACGTGTCGTCGTACCGGGAGCAAGTAACCGCGCCATGGTGACGTTCGCTAAACTGTTGCCCCGCCGTCTCCTAACGGAAGTGACTGGACGAATTCAAAATCCGGATCAGCAACAACAAGAGACACCGGTCGAAGAATTCGCTGTTTCCAACTAATCCGAAACAAAACAAGACGTCCATCCTTTCCTTTCCGGAAAGCGATGGACGTCTTGTTTCGTTTAATTTGGTTTCGGACGATGAAAATGGTCCGTCATCCATTTTTGAACGTTTTTCGGAATAGAGGTATAACGGTACACGTACCGAAGCGTGACAGCGCCCGTCACCATGACGAGGTAACCACTCGACAGGACTAACAACCAGGCGACAATCGACAGGAACAATTCTTTCTCAAAAAAGAGATGTCCGACCAGTCCGCCTTCGACGGAAGTAATCAGCATCGCTCCGGGGAAAATGGCTGCTGCCAGTAAATAAAATCCTGCATAACGCCCCCGAACCGTTCCCTTCAACAATAAGATACTTCCAAATGCCAGACCCAAACCCGCAATAAGTAACAACCCGACGAGATACGTTATGGACAGCGGCGAACTAAGCATCACGCTTCACTCCAATCGAATGGGATTACTTATCATGTACCCTCATTTCCAACAAACGAGTGCAAAATCCGCAAAAAAATCGGATACAACAACCAGATGAATACGGCATTTGAAACGCCGTGTACTAAATCAAACAGACCTCCCGTCAAGAGCAGTGTCCAAAACGCTTCTCGCGAAAAATCGGTAAAAATCAGAAAACCTAAATTGCTGATCCAGCCATAAAAAAAACCTGCCGCCAGTCCATAGATGGTTAAGACCCATCTCGTTCGCATACCCGGTAAGACACAGAGAAGACTGACGACCATGTACGCCACGATTTGGAATAACACAAAGGGACCGCTTCCTAAAAATAAACTCGTCAAGACGACAACGAGCATCCCGACGATTGTACCGGAAATCGGTCCTATACAGGCTGCAACCAAGAGAATCAGTGCAGTCGCCGGCTGGACATTCGGAATACTTGCAAAAATCAGCCTTCCGACAATCGCCGCTGCCGTGACCAGTGCGATGAACCGAAGCATCGACTCTGAAATCGGACGTTTCTCGAAACAAAGTACAATTAAACTGATGAGGAGGACTGCTGCGCCGATCAGTTCCATTCGTACAACCTGCTTTGCTCGATGAACAGCGACGCCGGACCATCAAAGGCAATCTCGCCCTGGACAAGATACACGACACGGGTCGCACAAAAAATCAGGTCGGGATCGTGTGTAGCAAGAATAATCAACTTGTCCGGATGATTTAGCATGGTTTGAATAAAATCAGAGCGTTGCTGATTGGTTAAACCCGCCGTCGGTTCATCAAAATAACAGGCTTCTTCCGTCCAGGCAAGCCGTTCCATCAATTGTTGTTTTTGCTCGGAAAAAGTAGCGGCCGGCTTGTCGAGGACAGGTGCCAAGGCCGGATGTGCCGGAACATAACATTTTTCCCCGGTTCGCTTGACCTTGCCGTAAAGCGGCCGGTCAACACCGAGTAACAGACGTAACAAAGTTGATTTCCCACTTCCGTTGGCCCCAATCAAGGCTACCCGTTCTCCTAACCGAAACGACATCTGTTCGACTAGCAAAGCGTATTTTGACTGCAACGGATAGCGGTGCCGGATGCGTGACATCTCGTCGATGACCCTTCCTTTGACCGGTCCCGTTCCGCTCTGCTGTTTTAGTCGTGGTTGGTGTACCATGGAATAAGTGATGTGACAGGAAAAACGGCGCTCGATTTCCTCAAACAACAGCATCAAGCGGTTTTTACGGACTTGATCTAAAAATAAAAATGGTTCCGCCAAGAAAATCCGTTCCGGTAAACCAGACAATGTATAGCCGAGCGAAACGAGTTGCTGTTCTCCCGATGACAGTTCACTTGTCTCCCGGTCAAAAAAAGCTTCTAAGCCAAGTAATGTCGCCAGTTCACCTGCGACAAATAAACTGGTTGTCGCTAACATATCGCGGACACGCCCATGCAACAGACGGTCCGGATGAATCACTTCGGCTCCAACTGCCTGAGCCAGTTGTTCCAACCGTTCAAGTGAACTTTCTTCGTCGGTAATGATGGTAGGCATCCCGTATTCCTCCTTTTGAGAACATCACTAATCCGGGTAAAACTAACGCTGACACGACCGCAACAGGAGACCATAATGCGATGTACATGCCTGTAATCACAAGTCCGATCAACAGATCAGAACGCGTCAAGCGACGTAACGGACTTGGGACTGCTTCAACAGGTAACAGATGATACAACGCAACCCGTTCCATCTTTTCTGCCACTGGTTGTTTGGCGTGGCTCATCTTCACTTCCGGCCACGTACGGAGCAACGAGGGGATGATAGCCAGGACCATCCCCGTTAAGCGCGTCAGTCGCGGTAAAATTCGGAATAACGGACCCATTTGCTCGAGCCGGACCAAGGTAAAAGTCAGTTGACTCGATGTCACGAATAGGGCAACCGTCAGACCGGTCAGCCAAATCCCGTATGGATCAACGGACGCACCGACGAGCAGAGGGGCATACATCATTCCGATATAAATCAGAGGTAACGTCAGGTAACGCAGGACGCTCCATTGCCGAATCCATACAAAAAACAATAATTGTCCGGTCAAAACAATCAGCATGCTGACATGCGTCTGTAAAAAGAACGGGACCGATAACATCGCCACTAAAA
Source organism: Exiguobacterium sp. s166 (assembly GCF_018618855.1). NCBI lineage: Bacteria > Bacillati > Bacillota > Bacilli > Caryophanales > Exiguobacterium > Exiguobacterium sp. s166. The sequence goes on from NZ_JACSMU010000002.1 coordinate 362,610, forward strand.
AAAGAGCGACATTCAGTGGATGAAGTCGCTCCCGTTCCGCCTTACTGAAAATAAGCCATTGCATCTTTTTCAAATCGCCATTCCAGACGGTCGCCGTCTTTTAGTTCGTACGCCCCTGCCCCGACTTGTGCCGGTTTGTCATTGACGCCAAATACCCAGCCACTGCTTGCTCCGGCTGATTTTTCACGGATACCGTCAACGGCCGTTACGTATGCCATTTCACCCTTACCGGTTTTGACGACCGGAAGATCCGTTTCTTCTAGCGCATCAAGCGCCGTCTCAGATGCTTTGAGACACATGTCTTTTTCATATAATGTCTTATCATTCGCATGATTGACGACCGATACTTCGACCGAACGTTCACATGCCTTAGTTTCAGCAGTTTGGTCTGTCGGTTGTTCCGCACATCCTGCAAGCAGGAAAATGCCACTCATCAATATCCATTTTTTCATCGTACGACTCCTTTGCGTCTTGAGGTCTCAAAACTGTAATTGTATAAAAGTATTTTTTTCTCCCGTAACGATTGTCCATCGGAGCGAAGATATGTCAACCGAATCGCGTTGGCTAACACATCTTCTCCGGTATTGACATACGGGATCAATTCGCCTTGATCGTTAATCAACAGGACCGTAGCATCCTGTAAGCTGAACGTTTCGTACAGACCATCCAAATCCATCTCGGCATACGGTGTCTTCGATTCATGGAGAATCTGCTTGATGGATAAAGTCTTCAACATTTGAAACGAGGTCGAGGCATCGATCAATTTTTGATAGTAGGACTCGAGCGAACGGGTCAATACTTCTTCCCGGGGACGGTACGTCAATGTACCGGTCACTTCCTGATAGGTCACTTCGTACCGGATGAAACGCTTCGGACTTTTCGCGATCAACTCAAATGTTGCATTCCGCAGGTTGCCACCCTGGTCAAACAACAATTGACTTTGTTCCAGTCGCAGCGAGTCGTCTCCGATCCGACGGTCGATGTGCGTCATCAGCGTATCAAAAGATTCGTCCGTAATCGTGACCTGACCCATTTGTTGCGTCTCTTCCCGGAGCGTAAACGTATCGAACGGTCCCAGGATGAGCTGAAGCAGGAAAAAAAGAAAACCGAATAAGGCCATATAGCGTTTGTACCGGGAATTTTTTTTCGGATGCAGAACAATTAGAAATAAGATAATTCCCAGCGGCAACTGAATATCATAGACAGGGAACGATACCGCTCCTAAACATGCATAAAAAACGAATTTCAAATAAAGATATTGTTCCTTTTCCGTCCGTTTTTCTAAAAAGAAACCAAGAATGATACTTGCTAACAGAAACAGTGACCATTGGATGAGAAAGTCCATGTTGTTTACCCCTTAATCACGACAGATTGATGATCCGTCATGAGGTATGACTCTTCAAATACTTCCCGCGCCTCCGCTTCCAACCGTTGTTCTTGATCGACATACCGTGCAGAAATATGCGTCAACAACAGTTTTTTAGCCTGTGCTTTCAAGGCGATCTCAGCAGCTTGCCTTGCTGTCGAATGACCGAAGCGTCCGGCATGGTCTTGTTCCGAGTCAGCAAATGTCGCCTCATGCACAAGGACATCTACTTCTTGTGCCAAACGGATACTCCCGTCGCACGGCACCGTATCTCCTAACACCGCCAACTTGATGCCCGGCTTCGGGTCTCCAAGAAAATCAGTCGACCGGTGTTCGATCCCCTCAAATACAAACGTTTCCTGCTGTTTGATTTGCCGATAGAGTGGTCCAGAAGGAATGCCTAGTTGTTGTAACGCTTCGACGCGTAAGGCCCCCTTTTCTTCCTGCCCTTCAATCCGGTAACCGTACGCCAAAAATCGATGTTCCAGTTCTTCGACAGTGATCCGGAATCCTTCCTGTTCGTATGTCCCGCCTGCCTCGACTTCAATGATATCGAGCGGATAACGCAGATACGTCCCGGTGACCCGTAATGTCGCCTCCAACCACTCCTTTAATCCTTTTGGTCCATAGATCGTCAACAACGTCGTACCTTCGAGTGCAGCCCGGGTACTGATAAAACCCGGTAGTCCAAAGATATGATCACCGTGCAGATGTGTGATGAAAATCGTACTGACCTTACGCGGTTTGATCGGACTGTGCAACATCTGATGTTGCGTTGCTTCACCGCAATCAAATAACCAGGTCATCTTCGGATGTAACAGTGCGATGGATGAAACATTCCGTTGTTTGGACGGCATCCCGGCACCTGTTCCTAAAAAATAAAATTCCATCTTTTTCCCCTTTTCGTAAAATTATCAATTTTTATACACAAAATACACCTTTCTCGAGTGGAAGCATGATAAACTGTACCCATACTGATTCGAAAGGTGGTTTTTCCATGACCAAAATCGAGCGGACTTATGCACGAATCGTACAAAGTGCCCGGATGTTAAACGAGAACTATCGGCAACAGTATGGGAAATCAATCCAAATTCAAGATATTGCAACAACCTTACTATGTACGGAAGAACTTGTTCTTGAGTCAATGGAATATTTCGAACGTCCACAATTAACTTAATCGTACAACGACAAAGAGTGTACCGCAACGTTGCGGTACACTCTTTTTAGTCTGTCATCATTTATTTGTGATGTAATCGACTAACGTTACGCATAATTCTGCCGTTTTAACAAGTTCTTCAATCGGCATTTTTTCATTTGTCGTATGAATATCTTCGTAACCAACAGCCAAATTGACGGTCGGAATCCCGAAACCGGCAATCACGTTTGCATCTGATCCCCCACCAGAATGCAAGAGACGTGGTGTCCGACCGAGTTGTGTAATCGCGGCTTTTGCCACTTCGACGACTTGATCGCCGTCTTCGAATTTGAAACCAGGATACATGACTTTGACTTCGACTTCCGCACGCCCTCCGAATTCAGCAGCAACGTCTTCGAACGCCGCTTTCATCTTCGCCGTTTGGGCTTCCATTTTAGGTGCAACGAGTGAGCGTGCTTCCGCAAAGATTTCGACGTAGTCACAGACGATATTGGTCGATGGACCACCACCGCTGAAGCGTCCGACATTCGCCGTTGTCTCTTCATCGATCCGGCCGAGCGGCATTTTAGCGATTGCTTTTGCTGCAATCGTGATGGCAGAGATTCCTTTTTCAGGTGCAACACCAGCATGAGCTGTTTTGCCGTAAATTTTTGCATTTACTTTCGCTTGAGTTGGTGCAGCCGTAATGATATCGCCGACTTTACCGTCTGAATCCAAAGCAAAACCGTAGTCTGCATCAATCTTCGATGGATCCAAAACCATCGCACCCACTAAACCGGACTCTTCGCCGACCGTGATGACGAATTGAATTTTCCCATGCGGTTGATTCGTTTCGTTCAAGACATGGACCAGTTCGATTAATGAAGCGAGTCCCGCTTTATCATCTGCCCCAAGAATCGTTGTTCCATCGGTTTTAACATATCCGTCTTCGATGATTGGTTTGATTCCCTGTCCCGGAAAAACCGTATCCATATGGGAAGTGAAATAAATCTTATCGACTCCGTCTTTTGTTGCCGGAAGCGTGATGATCAAGTTGTTTCCTTTATGTTCGGTTTTGGATGAAGCGTCATCTTCGAATACGTCACAGCCGAGTGTCGTAAACGTTTCTTTTAAGTGGGCACAGATTTGTGCTTCCTCTTTTGATTCCGAGTCAATCTGGACCAGTTCTAAAAAGGTATCAAGTACACGTTGCTCATTCACCATGTTGCATTCCTCCTCATTTTTTCAGTTCGACTAGCGCTTTTTTAGTATACCATCTATAGGCAGATTTGCACTTCGCAAGCGTTGTTTGTACAATGGCTATAATCAATCGTTCTATGAAAGGAGTCGTTTTATTATGGCAAAACCATCAAAACAACAACGGATCATCAAATGGACCACGATTACGATTTTAGCAATTTTCTTACTCGGTACTTTTGCGTCGACGATGTTCTACCTCTTCTGATCGACGAATCGTTGCTTCAGTTTCAAATACTGTTCCGCTTCCTGCAACATGTGCAACAGAGCGGACCGGACTTCGAACTCATCGCGTGTCTTCGGTAACGGTGACTCGCGAAATTCTTCGAGTAGACGTTTGAGTTCCATCAAAAATAGTGTCGCGTCGGCATCGGGTCGGACATTGTCGCCAATCGTCCGGAACAGGTCGGCGACTTTTTTTCCTTCTTCTACGACAAGGACTAAATCATCGACGTTGCGGACGATTCCACTTAACAATTCAAACTGTTGTTCGCGCATTCGGAAATACAGATAGTCTTCATCATCATTTCGCCGACCGATGGCATTCCCCATCCGTTTCAAGGAAGCATCCTTCCCCTCTTTCAACAGCCGTTCCGTCTCATGTAGCGTCAGCGAATGTTGGTTGATCCGCCCCGTCTCGATCGCTGCGGCCACTTCGAAGAACAAGGCGGCAATCCGTTGATCGATTTGCAGTCGCCGCTCGGCAATCGTCCGGTCGAGACTCGGCATGTACATATTAACGAGTAATCCGACCCCGACACCAATCAGCAACAAATACAATTCGTTTAAAAAGATGCTGAGGTTTAATTGGCGTGCGACATACAGATGGGTAAGGATGACGACACTTGTGATAAAACCGTCCTGTAGGCGGAGGCGTTGTGTCAGTGGAAGAAATAAAATGAAATAGAGTGCAATGGAAATCGGACGGTATCCGATGACTTCGAAGATCACAAAACCAAGTCCGATCGCGAGAACCGAAGCCATAATCCGTTCATAAGACGAACGGAATGATTTTTTTCTTGTCGCCTGAATGCTCAAAATAGCGATGATGGCTGCAAAAACGTAGTAATCCAGTTGCATCGTTTCCGCAATCCACATCGCCAGTGCCGCTGCGACAGCGGTCTTTAACGTTCGATATCCGATAAACACAGACTTCCCCCCATTCTTTGTTAGGTTACCTATTCTTTACCCAGGTTGTCGATTGATTTTTTTGAAGGACGTGATTTTTTGACTAAACGTACGATTCGCCCTACTCGCCCGGTCCGTCGAACGGGCTCCTTCAAGGGGCTTGTCTTTTTTTTCTTACTCGGTTGCGGATTGTTCCTGTTGTTACGGGATAAACCTCAAACCATTCTTCCTCCGGCTTCCCCATACGTCGCGGAACTCTACCGGGACGGAAAAGTCATCCAGGAAGAAGAATTCGATTCCGTCACCGAAGCGAAAGCATTTATCAACGGACGCCGTGGCGCCATCAAACGGACGTCCGATGAACGGTATCTCTATTTGACCGGAAGCGGGATTGGAATCGTCAATTCAAATCAGACCTTAAGTATTTATTCGGACCGGGCGTTGAAAAAACGACATACGTATGTCGCGCCCGGCAGCCGACTCGCTTTACTTGCCTATACGGATTCGGTCAGTCGGGTCGAGATTGCCGGTCTGACCGGTTATGTCGCTTCGGACCGGTTGACTCTTTATCCGCTCGAACAATCCAGTAATCGGTCCTATTATGAAAAACAAGGCGCGCGTCTCTTGCATTATATCGTCGCCGATGCCGGTCTCGGTGGTTTAATTACGGCCGGTGAAGCACCGGCATCGTTAGACGACCGAACGATGCAGTATGTCGAATCCAAAACGTTGACGCAGGATTTACGGAAACCGACCGCCCTGACAGCAAAGCAACTGGATGCCTACATTAAAAAAAATGCTCCCGACAGTCCTTTGATCGGTACGGGCAAGACGTTTAAGCAAGTCGAACGTACCTATCAAATCAATGCGGCCTATTTACTCGCCCATGCGATTCATGAATCGGATTACGGACGGTCCGACATCGCAAAAGATAAGTTTAATCTCTTTGGAGTCAATGCAACGGATATCGCTCCCGGTCAAAATGCGACGGCCTATACTTCCTTTGAAGACTCGATCCGTCAAACAGGTCGCTTCATCGCCCGTGACTACCTTGCTAAAGACGGGAAATATTACCGCGGTCCGTTTCTTGGAAACAAGGCACGCGGAATGAACGTTTTTTATGCCTCCGATCCGTACTGGAGCGAAAAAATCGCCGGAATCCTCTTGAAAATGAACGCCGTCTAAAACTGACTTATGGTACACTAATGGGCGAGACATCAATCATTTAGGAGTGAATACACATGGAAAAAGTTTTAGTATTTGGTCATAAAAATCCGGACACGGATACGATTGCATCGGCCATCGCCTATGCCGAATTAAAAAAAGAGCTCGGTGTTCATGCTGAAGCCGTTCGTCTTGGTGAAATTAACGGAGAAACACAATTTGCGCTCGATTACTTCAAAGTCGCTCGTCCCCGCCTCGTGACAGAAGTATCAAAAGAAGCACAACACGTCATTCTCGTTGACCACAATGAACGTCAACAAAGTGCCGATGATATAGATGCCGTCAAAGTGATGGAAGTCATCGATCATCACCGGATTGCCAACTTCGAGACGTCTGATCCGCTTTATTACCGGGCAGAACCGGTTGGTTGTACGACGACGATCCTAAACAAAATGTACAAAGAACACGGTGTTGCGATTAAACCGGAAATCGCCGGTCTGATGTTGTCAGCCATCGTTTCCGACTCGTTACTGTTCAAGTCGCCGACATGTACGGAGCAAGACGTCATCGCAGCACGTGAACTCGCGACGATTGCCGGCGTCGATGCCAACGTCTATGGTCTCGATATGTTAAAAGCCGGTGCTGATTTATCAATGAAAACGGTTGATGAGTTGATCGCACTTGATGCAAAAGAGTTTTCGATGGGACCATTCAAAGTCGAAATCGCACAAGCAAACACAGTTGATACGGCAGAAGTTTTGCTTCGTCAAGCAGAACTCGAAACACGGATCGAATCCTTGATTGCTGAAAAAGAATTGGACTTGTACATGTTGCTCGTCACCGATATCTTGACGAACAACTCGGTCGCGCTTGTTCTCGGACCTGAAGCATCACTGGTCGAACGGGCCTTCGGACTTGATGCAACAAATCATCTCCTCTATCTTGAAGGTGTCGTTTCACGGAAAAAACAAGTTGTTCCGGTCTTGACGAATACAGCAGCAGCAGTCGAATAATTTCCGTTTAAAAGAAGGAGTTTACTCCTTCTTTTTTGAATACTTATATTGAATGGTTATTCATTCAGTTTATAAGGGGGTTTTATACATGACAAAAACAGTACTTGTCACCGGCGGCACGAGCGGTATGGGGAAAGCGATGGCCATCGCTTTAAAAGAAGCCGGCTGGAATGTCGTCGTGACCGGACGGAATGCCGAACGGTTGCAACAAACCGATCAGGACTTACAGGCGATTGACGGAAAACACAGTGTCATTCAAATGGACGTTCGGGATCCGGACGCTTGCCTCGCTGCTGTCAATCAAACCCGGCAACAATACGGACAACTTGAAGCACTGATCAATAACGCTGCCGGCAATTTCATCTGTCCGACTGATGAACTTTCGCCAAATGGATGGAAAACAGTCATTGATATCGTCTTGAACGGGACATTCAACTGTTCGCATGCCCTCGTCAAAGGCTGGCAGGAGGACAATGTATCAGGCGGACAAATCTTGAATATCGTCGCCTCATATGCTTGGCAGGCAGGTCCAAGTGTCGCACCGAGTGCCGCTGCAAAAGCCGGCGTCCTGAACCTGACGCGGACACTTGCTGTCGAATGGGGTTACAAATACGGGGCCCGGATCAATGCCATCAGTCCCGGACCGATTGAACGGACCGGTGGAGCCGATAAACTCGCCATGTCTCCGGAACATGCGGAACGGATTCGGCGGAACGTCCCGCTCGGACGATTCGGGACACCGGAAGAAATCGCCGGTCTTGCGACTTGGATGCTGTCCGATCAGGCGAGCTACTTAAATGGGGAATGTATCGCCCTCGACGGTGGACATTGGTTAAATAAACAACCGTTTTGATGCTTTTCTCAGTCTTCCGTCTCCACGACGGGAGACTTTTTAAATTATTTTCTGTCCGCCCCTTCTTATTTTTCCATTTAGCTATGTTTATCAATCATTTTTTTAGGAAAATAGTAATACAGATAGTTATGAGTAAGGAGGATATAGAAATGGGAATCGCTTTTATGTGGGGGGCAATCGCAGGAGGGGCTGTCGTCATCGGGGCATTAATCGGTTTGTTCATCCCTCTTAAACAACGGTTGATCGGGTATGTGATGTCGTTTGGAACGGGCATTTTAATCGGGGCGGCGACGTTTGAATTATTGGATGAAGCCTTAAACAAATCCACGACGATGGTTGTCGGTGTGTCCTTTATCGTCGGTTCACTCGTGTTCACCGGTTTTGACATGTTCGTTTCCTCCCGTGGTGCCAGTAAACGAAAACGATCGTCCGGCGGTAACGAAGGTACAGGAACGGCAATCTTCTTCGGGACGATTCTGGATGCGATTCCGGAATCGATCATGATCGGTGCCAGTTTGTTATCCGGAAATGTCAGCGCCGCTCTTGTCGCAGCGATTTTTGTCAGTAACATCCCGGAAGGTCTGTCGAGTACAACCGGCTTACAAAAAGACGGCTTCTCGAAGAAGAAAATTCTTGTCATGTGGGGAATCGTCTGGTTGATTTCCGCACTTGCCTCCCTTGCCGGTTATTCCATTTTAGCGGAATTACCGGATATGCAGTTTGCGATGATCGGTGCCTTTGCAAGCGGCGGTATCATTGCCATGCTCGCTTCGACGATGATGCCGGAAGCCCATGAAGAGGGCGGTGCGATTGTAGGTCTGTTCGCTTCACTTGGTCTGATTACAGCTGTCATCTTAAGTTAACGAACAGGGATCCGTTCCATTTGGAGCGGATCCCTGTTTCGTTCTAGTTACCGACCTTCCCATTCCTGTTTGAACCGTTCGACGAATTCCAGCATATACTGGTGACGATCTTCAGCGATGATTTTCGCCGTCTTCGTGTTCATCAACTCTTTTAAGCGGAATAATTTTTCATCGAAATGGTGTAAGGCACTCGTCTTTCCCGTCCGGTCACCCGGCTCGCGGGGAACGAGTCCCGGTACATACATCGGTTCCTTGAATTGACCGGCAAATTGAAATGTCCGGGCGATACCGATGGCGCCAATCGCATCCAATCGGTCTGCATCCTGGACAATCTTCCCTTCAATCGTCTTCATCGGCGGACGGTCACCCCTTTTAAATGACAAGCTGTTGATGATGTCGAGAATATACAGGCGGTCCTGTTCCGATACGAGTGGCCGTAGATGCTGATCGACGCTGTCACTCGTTCCGCCGAGCTTACTGTCGGCTACATCGTGCAGTAGGGCGGCGAGTTCAATAATTTGAACATCGCCTCCTTCGATTTCGGCAATCCGTAACGCCATCATCCGGACCCGTTCGATGTGGGCAAAGTCATGACCGGAAAAATCATTTGCATGGAATCTCTCGACAAATTTTTTGGTTTCTTCATACAACGTAACATCACCCTTTCAAAAAACGCCGACTCGTTTAATCGAGTCGACGCTTTTCATCATAATACTTTTTCGAGGAATTTTTTTGCCCGATCCGTTTTCGGATGGTCAAACAGTTCCACCGGACTGCCCTCTTCCATCAAAATACCCTCATCCAGGAACAGGACACGATCTGCGACTTCTTTTGCGAAGCCCATTTCGTGCGTAACGATGACCATCGTCATTCCGCTTTCGGCGAGCTGTTTCATGACATCCAGTACTTCGTTGACCATTTCCGGATCAAGGGCCGATGTCGGCTCGTCAAACAGCATGACATTTGGTTCCATCGCCAGCGCCCGGGCAATGGCGACCCGTTGTTTTTGACCGCCTGACAGCTGGTTCGGGAAGTTGTCCCGTTTTTCGGCCAAACCGACCCGATCAAGCAACACTTCCGCCCGCTTGACAGCCGCGTCTTTTGAAAGACCTAACACGTTGATTGGTGCGTAAATCAGGTTATCGAGCACAGACTTATGCGGGAAAAGATTAAACTGTTGGAAGACCATACCGATGTTTTGACGCGCTTTCGCGATATTCGCTTTTGGTTTCGTCAGTTCAAATCCATCGACATTAATCGTCCCGCTTGTAGGCTGTTCCAACAGATTGATACAACGTAAAAACGTTGATTTACCGGATCCCGACGGACCGATGACGGCAACCACTTCTCCGCGTCCGACCGTCGTCGTGATCCCTTTTAAGACTTCTAATTTTCCGAACTGCTTATACAGATCAGTCACTTGAATCATAGGTTCCATCTGATTAACCACTCTTTCTCATAGCTTTTTCGACTTGTTGACCAATCAAGGACAATCCCATGACAAGTACGAAATAGACGAACCCCGCAAACAATAACGGTTCAAAATACAAGGCTTTTTCTCCACCGACGACCTGTGCCCGGCGCATGACATCGAGTACACCAACCGTCGAAATCAAAGCGGATTCTTTTGTTAAGGTGATCAATTCATTCATGATGGCCGGTAAGATGTTTTTAAATGCTTGCGGCAAGATGATCGACCGTAACTGTTTCATGTAAGGAATCCCGAGGGCATCCGCAGCTTCCCATTGTCCCCGGTCGACCGCTTGAATTCCGGCCCGGATAATCTCCGAGATATAGGCACCGGAGTTTAGGGAAAAGGCGATGATGGCGGATTGATAGCCTGTTGTTACATACCCTGTCAACTGCGGCAATCCAAAATGAATGATCGCCAGTTGCAAGATCAATGGTGTTCCGCGGAAGACTGCCGTATAGGCATGACCTAGGAATCGAAGAAACATACTTTTTGTAATCTTCAGCGCTGCGACTACGATTCCGATCAGCATCCCGGCAATTGCTGCGACGATGACGACTTGAAACAGAACCGGAATTCCTTGCAGAATATATGGGATTGAATCTTGAATCTTTGTAAAGTCTATCATAACCAATCTCCTAACGTCGCACAAAAGGGATGAGGTTACCCCCACCCCTATGCACTACTCTTATTTTGCTTCTTTTTGGAACCATTCTTCTGCGAGTTTGTCGATGTCTCCGTTGTCGATCATCTTCTTCAACTCTTTGTTGAAGTCGTCACGCATCTTGTCTCCTTTTTTGAAGGCGACAGCAGAACCGGTTGGTCCGTCTTCCTTGATTTCGTATGTCTTCAATGACTCGTCTTGATCCATATATTTGACGGCGACGGCGTCTTCAATGATCAGCGCGTCGATCCGGCCTGTGTTCAATTCTTGAATGATTTCTGGAATCTTGTTTAACGAGACCGCTTCACTGTCTTTGTACCGGTCTTTCGCTAATGCTTCCTGGATTGATCCGAGCTGGACACCTACTTTCTTGCCTTTTAATTCATCATCTGCCGCGATCGCTTTATCCTTCGTCATGACAAGGTTTTTTGACTGGAAGTAGATATCCGTAAAATCGGCATTTTTCTTCCGCTCGTCTGTCGGCGTCATACCTGCCATGACGAAATCAACACGTCCTGCACTGAGTGCTCCGAGCAGGCTTCCGAACTCCATGTCTTCGATTTTCAACTCGTAACCGAGATTTTTTGTGACTTCTTTGGCGATTGCTACATCAAACCCGACGATGTCATCACCTTTCGCTGTATCGATATACTCGAACGGGAAGTAATCCGCTGATGTTCCCATCGTCAATACTTTATCGTTCTTCTTCGTCGTGTCGCCTTTTGATTCCTCCGAGGCCCCACATGCTGCCATCGTGACTGCGAGAATTCCTGCCATTGCCGTTGCTACTAGTTTCTTCATCAATAAATTCCCCTTCCAACGCTCAATTGTCAGAACTTTAACAATAGTATGACTTATGTTTTTTTCTAATTCAATACTAAAAAGTTCGACCTGATTTATTGCTTTTAGAATATACGAATATTTATTCATTGTAAAGCATAAAAATATGAAAATAGTGCATAAAACCTGAATTTATTCGCTTTCTTTGATCAATACTATTTTTGTTATCGCTTACATTTATTTTTGTATTATTCCTGTTCAAACAAATAAAGACCAACGTTTTCACGTTAGCCTCTTTTTCACTGTTACGCGTAGATTTCAATCAATGACTCTAACTTTTCGACGACTTCTTCTGCAGTAAACGATTCGATGTCAAACCGTTCGACCATCGACAGGATGTTTCCATCTTGCATCAATGCGAATGATGGCGATGATGGCGGATATCCTTCGAAGTATTCACGCGCCCGATCTGTTGCTTCCCGGTCTTGCCCTGCAAATACCGTCACGAAATGATCCGGTTTTACACCTTCCATCCGGTTGATGTAAGCGGCAGCCGGACGAGCAATCCCACCGGCACATCCGCACACCGAATTGACGAGGACAAGCGTCAAACCGTCACGCTTCATCGCTTCATCGACGCTCTCGACCGTCGTTAATTCTTCAAAACCAGCAGCTGCTGCTTCTTTACGTGCCGTTTGAACGACATCTTCAAAATACATTTGGAAATCCATTGTATTTGTTTCCCCCTTTAAATCGTTGTCTTCTTTATTGTACGAGTTTCGGTGAAATCTGTCCAAGTCTGCCGCTCAATTCACGTTCTAAATACGGTTTAGCGTGTAACAGGTCTCGGAAAGCGATATACCGGTCAATTTTTTCTTCCGTTGGTTGCTTCGGATTTTTATAAGCCCGAATCAAGATATTTTTCGGCGTGTTTTCTAAATCAATGAACTCAAGCAGTTGCGTATCGTAGCCGACCAATGTCAACAACTCTGCCCGGATGGAATCCGTTGCGAGCGAAGCAAACTTTTCTTGAATCAATCCATGTTGCAGCATGACGTCAAGCGGTGAACAGTCCAGCTGACGGTTCAACTCCTTCTGACAACACGGGACACTGAGAATGACCGATGCATTCCAGTCGACTGCCCGGGCAAGCGCGACATCCGTCGCAACGTCACAAGCATGTAGCGTCACCATTAAATCAACTTCCGTATCCTGGTCGTAATCATGGACATCACCGACACGGAACGATAAATCATCATACCCTAAATCAGCAGCGATGGCTGTACAATCCTCGATGACTTCTTTTTTGAGATCAAGACCGGTGATATTTAAATCAAATCCCTTGACGATTTTCAAGTAATGATAGAGAGCAAACGTCAGATACGATTTACCGCATCCAAAATCCAAAATCCGTAACGTACGCCCTTGCGGCAATACTGCGATACTGTCTTCGACGAATTCAAGAAAACGATTGATTTGTTTAAACTTATCATATTTTTGACGCTTGACCTGTCCTTCTTCCGTCATTACACCAAGACGAATCAAAAACGGTACCGGCACGCCGTCTTCTAACAAATGGCTTTTCTTTCGATTGTGAGACAGTTCGGCCTTTACCGGTTCCTTGCCTGTCGTCTTCAGTGAAACTTTCATTTTCTTCGAGAGTTGGAACTGGACTTCTTCCGTCTCGAAACGGAATAAAAATTGACGAAATTCGTTAAAATAGTCGTCCATTCGCAAAATAAATTCTTCTATACTTAAATTCTCATGCTTAATGATCCGTTCATGTTGAAACTCTAACTGGATTGCATACGTATCTCTAAGTAGAATCGGTTTTAACTTGATTCGACGCAGATCGTTTGATTTTTGGCGCGGACCACTAATCGTCGCGTGTATGAGTGAAGTTGCCTGCAGTTTTTCAGTGAGCAGGTCTTTTAATTGGTCTAGTTCCACGTATCGTCCCGTCCTTTTTTTGTTTGGTCTTTCGAAACTGTAGCAAATTCACCCGCGTTCGACAAGCAAGCAAGCTTTATTTTTAGTCGTCATACTTAATTTAAAGGAGGAACACAACATGTTCAAAAAAATTCTTTCACAAATCGGCATTGGTGCCGCAACGGTCGATACACGACTCGAACAAGATCACTGTGAACCCGGTGGAACGATTCAAGGAGTCGTTCATATTAAGGGCGGTAACGTCGATCAGGAAATCGCCCGGATTTATCTCGCCTTCAATACCCAGTACAAACAAGAAGTCGGGGACAGCACGGCATTCACGACGTTCACACTGGACCGGTTTGCATTAAATGAAGCCCCGTTTACGATTGAAGCAGACGTCGAACGGGAAATACCGTTTACGCTTCAAGTCCCTTTTAATACACCACTTTCCGTCAGCCAATCGAAGTCGTGGATCGAGACGGGTCTTGATATCGCGCAGGCGGTTGACCCTTCTGACCACGATGCTGTCGTCGTCAAAGCGAATGACTACCAATCGGTCATCCTTGAAGCGATGGAAAACCTCGGATTCCGCCTCAAGAAAGCTGATACAGAGAAATTGCCGGGCCGCTTCCGGAAAGATTTGCCGATCGCGCAGGAACTTGAGTATTCTGCCCGCGGTACTCATTATGCTCACAAGCTGGACGAAATCGAAGTCATCCTGTTGCAAGACCGGTTCGGCATCGACATCGTCGTCCAAATCGACCGCCGTGCCCACAGTCTCGGTTCGCTGTTCAGTGAAATGGCAGGAACCGATGAGACGATGACGAAACTTTCATTATCGAACCAGGACTTAACGAATCCGTCACTCGTGAAACAACGTCTCGCCGATTTGATTGAACACCACAGTTGATTGATGTTTTCTATAGAACAAACACCGGATCCGCTTATCGTCGGATCCGGTGTTTGTATTTCCTTCCTTACTTGGATGATGTCATTTCCATCGTCTGTTCGTACTGCCGTTCAAACGTTTCTTCCGCCCAGCCCATCTGCCAAAACATCAATTCGTAATAACAGCTTCTGACGAAATGTTGTTTCATCCGGACGCGTTCTTGTTCACTCGCCTTCTCTGCCAACTCATTTAACCGGTCAATCTGTTCAAAGACCACCCGCTCGAACCATTCGGAACTGTATGTCGCAATCCATTGCTGATAAATCGGTGAAGCCGGTGTCGCTGCCTGTAACTGTTGTCCAATCTCATAGTAAAGCCAGTAACACGGTAAAATCGCAGCGATGGTCTCCCCAAGCGTCCCTTCACTTGCATGGTGCATATGCGAAATATACGCATATGCGGTCGGTGCTGGTTCAAACTCTGCCAGTGTCTTGTCCGAAATCCCAAGCGGTTCAAAAAACGATTGATGCAGACTGAGTTCTGCAGCATAGGTCGACGTCGCATGTTCCGCGAGTTCGGCAATCGTCGCGAAGTCCTGTGCCTTCGACGCGGCCCGCGCCTGAATTTTCGCGAAATGTTTTAAGTAATAGGCATCCTGTAGGACGTAATGGCGAAATTTTGCTTCTGGTAGTGTTCCATCCGCAATCCCTGTCACGAATGGATGGGTAAAGCTACTGTCCCAATACCGTTTTGCCGCTTGCCGGATTTCTTCACTGAATGTCATGTTGGTTCCCCCTTTTGTAATCAAAAAAACGCCACACCTGATGTCAGGCATGACGTGAAAAGACCATAAAAAGAGGATCGTCCACGCCACTTCCCTCCGTAAGTCCAAACTTAATCAGGTTCAAAGGGTCCGAACGTCTCCGTCGTCTCAGTCAGCCTACTGACTCCCCTAGTGGTCGCTATTTGATTTGTTTTGAGTTTATCATGATTTGATGTGGAATTGACCCATTCTCGTCATTTCACTCCATTTTTTTGTACAATGGAACATGACGGAAGGTGGATGACGGCTCGTCCTTGAGACCGATTCTCTTCTGTCGCCGGTCGATTAGACTAAATTTAGTACCTGATACTTAACTTATGGAGGAACTTTTATGAATAAAACCATGACATGGACCGCTTCGGCATTACTTGCTACTACCTTACTGCTACCGACGGCCGCATCTGCTGAACAAGTGGTCGACAAAACAATCGTCACCCTTGGCGAATCACTTGGGGCAAAGGATAAATCGTGGGTCTTGTCCCGCTTGAATGCACCGGAAGGCATTACTCCGATTATTGCAACATCTGCCGATGAAGAAAAATATCTCGGGAAAAACATTCCCCAATCACAACGGGGTGGCGGCATGTACTCTTCCGCTAAAATTGAGTTGGCTGAAAAAGGTGATGGATTATCTGTCGCGACCGAAAACATCACCTGGGTCACAAAAGACATGTACCTCAACGCCCTCGTCACAGCGGGTGTAACGGATGCGGACATTACGATCACGTCCCCGTACAAGGTAACCGGAACTTCAGCTTTGACCGGGATCATGAAAGCGTATGATCAAACATCTGCCGAGACCGGCATCAAACTGACGGATGAACGAAAAGACCTTGCCCAGCAAGAACTCTCTGTGACATCCGATGTCGGGAAAACGGTCGGGACGGATAAAGTCGCCGACTTGATGAATGAAATCAAAGCGGAAATCGCGAAACAACAGCCGGAAACGAAGGTCGAGATTGAAAACGTCATCGTCCAAGTCATCCAAAACAATAACATCAATTTATCCGATGCTCAGATGGACCGGTTGACTGGACTGTTTAATCAAATGGAACAAGCGGACCTGAACTGGGGTCAAATCGAGAGTGGTCTAAAAGATGCCGGACAAGATATCCAGGCCTTCGCGACCTCAGAAGAGACAAAAGGATTTTTTGCGAAGTTGTTTGATGGTTTCAGTGCATTCTTCAACTCGATTGCCGGCTTATTTAAATAAAGATTAACGTTTTCTTTTCTGTCAGGCATGGTAAAATAGATGTATTGAATCGGAAAAGGTGGTGTGGAGACATGGGTTTTGCTGCGTGTAAGCATTGGTTGATGGAACAACTGTATCTGTTGCGCGCGATTTTTCATGGAATGGCGTTCTAAGGGACTAGTCTGCCCTTTTTTAACGAACCTCATACCTGAAAAATAAAGCAAAGCGCATCTTCCACGAGTCAAGGAGAGTGCTGTTTGCGCTCTCCTTTTTTTGATGCGCCAGAGAGGACATTTCATATGATGATCTGCGACATCCAACACCTGACAAAACAATTCGGAGGCGACGATATCTTAACGGACGTCTCCCTCTTTATCGAGCACCAAGACCGCATCGGCTTGATCGGCCGAAACGGAAGCGGTAAAACGACGCTCTTACGTTTGATTGCCCGTCTTGATTCCGAAGACAGCGGAACGATTTATCAAAAAAGCGGGCTCTCCATCGGTTATTTGGCACAACTTCCCGTGTTCGACAACGTAATGACGGGGCGTGATGTCCTGTGGACTGCCTTCGCCACGCTTGTCGATTTACAACGCTCCCTGCAACAAATCGAACGGGACATGGCGACAAAAACGGATCAAATCGATCAGTTGCTCGAACGCTACACGCAAGAGACCGAAGCTTTTGAGCGCCAAGGCGGGTATTTGCTGGATTCCAAAATCGACCGGATGATTAACGGCTTGCAGTTGCATGCCCTTTTGGACCGTCCGTTTGAGCAGCTCAGCGGCGGCGAACAGACCAAAATCTGCCTCGGAAGGATGTTGTTGACCGAGCCGGAGTTGTTGATCCTCGACGAACCGACGAACCATCTGGATTTAGACGCCGTCGAGTGGCTGGAATCCTTTTTAGCCGATTATGCCGGGGCTGTCCTGATCGTCTCCCACGATCGTGTGTTTCTTGATGCGGTCGTGACGCGCATCGCTGAACTGGAGGAGGGGCAGATTCAGCTGTACCAGGGAAATTACACGTTTTACGTGAAGGAAAAGGAACGCCTTCTACTTGAGCAATTCCATGCTTACCAGGAACAACAGAAGAAGATCAAGCAGATGAAGGAAGCGATCCGCCGTCTGCGGCAATGGGCAAACGAAGCGTCACCACCAAGCGAAAAACTATTCCGAAAAGCAAAATCGATGGAACGGGCACTCGCACGGATCGAACGGATCAAACGCCCAAGGCTTGACGCCGAGACCCCCGATCTTGCGTTTGCAGCACATGGAAAAACGAGCCGGACGGTTTACCGCGTCGAGGATGTCAGTATTGCCTTCTCTAAACAACCGTTGTTTCATTCATTAAACTTTGAGATTTCGGCAAAAGATCGAATCGCCATCGTCGGCGCAAACGGAAGCGGAAAATCCACACTATTGCATCTCCTGTTAGGCCATCTCGAACCGACAAGCGGTCTGATTACGCGTGGACCGTCAGTGAAAATCGGCTACCTGTCGCAACGAGTTGACTTCCCGCCCGGTGAACGTTTGATTGACGTTTTTCGCACGACCGTTGATCTCGATGAAGGAACGGCGCGGCAGCGTCTCGCCCAGTTCTTGTTTTTTGGCCCCCGGGTCTTCTTACCGGTCGAGGCGTTAAGTGGTGGCGAACGCATGCGGCTGATGCTCGCGGTTCTGGTCCACTCCGATTTGAACGTACTGATTTTGGATGAGCCGACCAATCATCTCGACATCGAATCACGTGATGCGCTTGAAGAGGCACTCGAATCGTTTGACGGAACGTTGATCGCCGTTTCGCACGACCGCTATTTCTTGAACCGGCTGTTTACGAAGACCCTTTGGCTTGATCAGACGATGGAGCTGTTTCCCGGTCCGTATGTCTATGCGTCAACCAAACGGCAAACACAGCCGCCTGACGCCAAAATACCGAAGAACGTCGTCTCTGCTAAAAAACGACCATCTCCTTCTATTCCAGTACAGACAACACGTCAAGTAGAAGAGACGATCGAACGATTGGAACAGGAACTGAAGATGCTTGATCGGCAACTTGCTGAAACGACGGATTATGAAGAGACGGTGAAACTTTTTTCTATCCGTGAAGAACTTGTCCAACAGCTCGATGCGCAATACGAACAATTTTTAGCTTCGGAATGAGTCATTCCTCCTAAATTATGTGATTTTATGACCTGTCGATTTAGTCGACAGGTCTCTTTTATTTTTCAAAAACAGTTCAAATTCTCTACTTTTTAAATAGTTAACCGTGTTAATTTATGAAAAAAAGTTTTAAAATTCACCTTGCATATTATCTGAAAATTCGTATAATTTAGCGTATAGCCATTTTACTACAACACATTAGGAGGAATTTTTCAGATGGATGCCTTTCAATAAGCAGTACAATCAGGAGTCGATTTTGCCAACAACTTATTATGGTCTTATGTTTTAATCGCGGCACTGATCGGAGTCGGCATCTACTTTACGATTCGGACAAAATTCATTCAGTTCCGGTACTTAAAAGAAATGTTCCGTGTCACACTCGATAAAAACGAGAAAACAACGGACGATGAAGGACAAAGCATTACCTCTTTACAGTCCTTCTTCATCGGTGCCGCTACACGAATCGGAACTGGTAACCTCGCCGGTGTTACGATTGCCATTACGCTCGGCGGACCCGGTGCCGTCTTCTGGATGTGGATGGTTGCATTACTCGGAGGCGCAACTGCTTTAATTGAAAGTACGCTTGCTCAAGTCTATAAAGTCCGCGACAGTAAAACGAATGCCTACCGCGGCGGTCCCGCCTACTACATCGAAAAGGGTTTAAAAAACCGTGCGCTCGGTGTTGTCTTCGCCATCTTAATCGCCGTCACGTTCGGCTTAATCTTCAATTCCGTTCAATCGAACACGATTGCGGCCGCATTTGATAATGCCTTTGGTATCAATAAAGCTGTCGTCGGCGGTGTACTCGTTGTCTTGACAGGACTGGTCATCTTCGGTGGTGTTCACCGGGTAGCGAAGTTCTCAGCCATCGTCGTCCCTGTCATGGCCGGTCTTTACCTGATTGCTGCTCTGTTCGTCGTCGTCACGAACCTGACGGAACTTCCCGGCGTCTTCGCTATGATCTTCAAGAGCGCTTTCGGCATCGAGCAAGCTTTCGGCGGATCGGTCGGAGCTGCGATTTCGCTTGGTGTCAAACGGGGTCTGTTCTCAAACGAAGCCGGTATGGGTTCTGCACCGAACGCTGCCGCGGCGGCCGAAGTTTCTCACCCGGCCAAACAAGGATTCCTGCAAACACTTGGTGTTTTCCTTGATACGTTGATCGTTTGTACAGCAACAGCTGCTATCGTCTTGTTGAGTGACAGCTATGCTTCGGGTAACGGCGAAGGAATCGCGATGTTACAGAACGCATTAGGTGAACAACTGGATGCCGTCGCTCCTGCCTTCATCGCAATCTGTGTCTTCTTGTTCGCTTTCAGTTCAATCGTCGGCAGTTACTACTACGGTGAAACAAACATCGAATTCATTAAAAACAGTCCGGCTGCTGTCTTCGGATTCCGGATTGCGACAATGGCCTTTGTTTTCATCGGTTCCGTCCTCAGTCTGGGAATGGTTTGGAGCTTCGCTGACCTCTTCATGGCAGGTATGACGTTGATCAACTTGACGGCCATCTCACTCTTAGGCGGTATCGCCCTAAAAGTCATCAACGATTACCAGGAACAACGGAAAAAAGGGCTCGATCCGGTCTGCTCGGCGAAAGCACTCGGTATCGAAAATACAGAGTGTTGGGACGAAGAAGAAACCGTTCGTCCGGCAGCAGGAGAAGGATCCCCTCCTCCAATCGCCCGCCGCTAATTTCATGATTGCCTTGGACATGAAGAATCTTCGTGATGTCCAAGGTTTTTTTCTGCCCAGGATTATGTTTATGGAATCTTGGGAAAATAGGAACAGGTAGAATCAAAGGAGGAATCATTTGTGTCAAAAGTCATGCTCATCATCAATCCGTCATCCGGTAAAGAACTTGGAAAGAAACACGCTGAATTTGCGGAAGGAACATTGGCGCAACGGTTTAAGGAAGTCGATGTCCGTTTTACGGAAAAAGAACGCGATGCAACCGAATTTGCCAAACAAGCTGCAGTCGGGCATTATGATGCCGTCGTCGCTATGGGTGGAGATGGAACGGTTAATGAGGTCATCACCGGCATCGCGGAACAAGAACATCGACCGACGCTTGGCATCGTGCCGCTCGGAACGGTCAATGACTTAGCGCGTGCATTAAACATTCCGACAGATCCGCAGGAAGCTATCAGCGTTTTAGAGGATGCCCCTTCCCGCCCCCTTGACATCGGTAAATATGATGATCATTATTTCATGAACGTCATCGCTGTCGGTTTGATTGCAGAAGCGGTCGAAGAAGTGAGTGTCGAACAAAAAACATCACTTGGTTCCGTCGCCTACTTCATCGAAGGACTAAAAGCCTTTAAAGACCACAGTCCCTATCCGATCCAACTGACGGCGAAAGAAAAATCGTTTGATGGTGAAACGCCTCTCCTGATCATTTCCTTGACCAATTCCGTCGGCGGTTTCGAATCGTTTGCGAAAGAAGCCCGTGTCGACGATGGCCTGTTGCATGTCTTCATCGTCAAACAGCTTGGTTTCTTTGATGCCTTACAGGCCTTACCTAAACTTTTGACCGGAAAAATTTCTGACGCTGATCAAGTGGAATATTTTACGACAAAAGAAGTTCATATCGATTCAAAGGAACGTCTCCCGATTAATGCTGACGGCGACACAGCGGGTCATCTTCCCGTTACGGTTCAGGTCTTAAGCCAGCATTTAACTGTTTTCGCACCCGTTTCCAACTAATTCTTTTTACCTATACCCCGTGATGATGTGTCTCTCGCATCGTCACGGGGTATTAATTTTTTTCATAAAAAGGGCTATACATTCTATTTTAGTAAAAATA
This sequence comes from Exiguobacterium sp. s166, assembly GCF_018618855.1. Taxonomy (NCBI): domain Bacteria; kingdom Bacillati; phylum Bacillota; class Bacilli; order Caryophanales; genus Exiguobacterium; species Exiguobacterium sp. s166. The sequence continues at coordinate 384,102 of NZ_JACSMU010000002.1, forward strand.
AATTCAGATAATAAATGAAAAATATCCCATTACAATATATGTTATACAACTATAATCTTGCAATGAAACTGAAATATTTTTGTGTTATTTGCGATGCTATAATCATTCTATCAAGAAAATATTTATACATATTAAATACATATGCTTTGCACCTTACAACTTTGAAAGGGTCTTGTTCCCTTACATAATCGTCCGTCGTCTTTCACACTTTAGGAGGAACTTCTACATGAAACGCATGATTACAACTATGACAATGACAGCACTGATGGTTTCTGGTTTCGCTACAACGGGTATAGAAAAAGTTGAAGCAGCAACAACGTACAAAGTAAAAGTAACTGCAGACGGGTTGCGGGTTCGAACGGGTCCTTCGACTGCTTACAAAGTCGTCGGTAGTGTCAATTCTGGTCAAACCTTCAATTATTTAGGAGTGTCCGGATCTTGGACAAAAATTTCTTACGGCGGCACATCCCGTTACATCTCTTCTACATATGCCAAAAAATACAGTGTTACGACATCTACAAAAGCGTCTAGCGGATTTTCACGACCAGCCAGCGGACGGATTGCCCAAGGGTATGGTGCCGCTAGCGGTACTTACGGTTACACGTTCCATAACGGGATTGATATCGCTGCCCCAACGGGTACACCGGTTTATGCTTCTGCTGCCGGTACAGTCATCACTTCCCGGTATTACGGCGCTTACGGTAACCACATCATGATGAAGCATACCGTCAATGGAATTTCCTATACGACGGTATATGCACACTTAAGCAGTCGAGCTGTTTCTGTTGGACAAACTGTTGCCAAGGGTTCACGCATCGGTAATATCGGCAACACCGGCAACTCATTCGGCTCACACCTTCATTTCGAAATGCACCGTGGAAACTATGTTTACAGCGCTTCTTCTGCAGCAAACAGCGTCAACCCGCTGAACTATTTTAATTAAGACCTGATCTCCTCTCACGCGAATGTTTGTCTTCGCGTGAGTTTTTTTTGTCGTTCGTTCGAGATGAAATCCTTTGCAAAGAATGATACGGTTATAGGACAAACTTTCCGTAAAGGAGGATTTCCCTTGAAGAATACGCTCCCGCTTCTGCTTTCGACAAGCTTCGTACTGACCATCCTTGCCGGTTGCCAAGATCAACCGACACCTGAAGAACGATTAGATGCCTATATCAAATTATGGGGAAAACAAGATTACGATAAAATGTATGCTGATTATGCCAGCAAGGAAACTCAAAAAACATACGGTAAAAAAGAGTTTGTCGATCGGACAAAAAAATTAGCTGATTCTCTTGCCATTGAAAAGATCTCTGTCGAACGAATGAAAACTACAGAAAACGAAGAGAAGGAACAGACAAGTTTACCGGTGAAAATCTCTTTTGAGACACTGGCCGGACCGGTTTCCTATAAAAAGGACATCCCGTTAACGTTCGAGAAACAACAAGATACGGAAAACTGGTACATTGACTGGAATTCTTCGTTTGTTTTAAAGGATTTCAAGAAAGAGGATCAAGTCCAGTTGACGACGCTCGATGCCAAACGTGGTGATTTACTTGATGTCAAAAATCAGCCTCTCGCCACGACAGGCACCGGTTACCAAGTCGGTGCCGTTGCAGGTAAAGTCAAAGATCTTACTGCGCTTGCCAAACTGCTCGACCGTCCTGTCTCTGCAATCGAAGATGCACTCGGCGCCAGTTGGGTCAAGGACGGACAATTCGTTCCGCTGAAGACGTATACAGCAAACGACAAATCAAAAATCGACCGCCTCGAGCAACTCGACGGTATCAGCGTCAAGGAAACGGAAGTCCGGACATATCCGTTCGGGAAAGCGACTTCCCATTTGATCGGCTATACCGGTTCCGCAACAGCGGATGACATCAAACAATCAAAACAAACGATCCAAGCAGGCGAACAAGTCGGAAAACGCGGTCTCGAGCAGGTACTCGACGAAACATTACGCGGGAAGTCCGGTGCCCAAATCAACATCGTTAAGCCGGATAAAACAACGGTTACCGTCGCCGAGACGGAAGCAAAGGATGGACAGGATATCGAGCTGACGATCGACGGGAAGTTACAACAAACGACCTATGCGACGATGAACGATGATCCGGGGACTGCGACCGCGATTGATCCCCGGACCGGTGAGACCCGTGTCCTGCTAAGTTCTCCCGGATTCGATCCGTCGGAATTTACAACGGGTATTTCACAGGCCCGTCTCGATACGTTGACGAACGATCCCGATCAACCGCTGTTAAACCGGTTTACGAGTGCCTTTGCTCCCGGCTCGACCCAAAAACCGTTGACGGCAGCGGTCGGCTTAAAAAGTCAAACGCTCGATCCGGAAAAAGCGTATACGATTGACGGGTTAAAGACAAAAGTCGACGGGTTCAACGTCACACGGATTCACGAGACACCGGATCCGGTCAATCTCCATAATGCCTTGGTCTACTCGGATAATATCTACTTCGCCAAATCAACACTCGAACAAATCGGAACCAAAACGTTTACTTCCGGTCTTGAAGCACTCGGGTACGGAGAAAAAATTCCCTTCACTTATCCGATGCGGGCATCACAAATTTCAAACGACGGTTCGATTGCTTCCGACGGTCAGCTGATGGATACATCTTACGGACAAGGACAGATGCTGACAAACATCCTGCACCTTGCTTCGATGTACGAAATCTTCCTGACAGACGGGACAATTTATCGACCGACGTTGCTGGCCGAAGAAAAAACGAAGCAGGTTTGGAAAAAAGACGTGCTCGACGCAAAAGATGCTGCAATGATCCGCGACGATCTGTATGATGTCGTTCATGCGGGCTACTCCTTACCGGCTGATATTCCTGAAATTAAAGTTGCCGGCAAAACCGGCACAGCTGAACTAAAGAAGTCCGGTGAAGAAAACGGTCAGGAAAACGGCTTTTTCGTCGGCTATGATAATGACAAGAAAGATTTGCTCGTTGCGATCATGATTGAATCGGTCGAGAAGGAAGACCGGGGCAGCCCGTATGTATCGGGTCTTGTCGCAGACGTTTTAAAAAGTCATGCCAACAAATGAAAAGTGATACTACAGCAAACGAGGGTGCCGGAATGAAATCCGGTACCCTCGTTTTGTCATGCTCCTATTTTTACACCGTCACGTCCGGCAGGCGGGCTGCCATCAATTGTTCAATTGCCGTTTCATCCCCTTGCTGCAACAATTCGACGATTTTACTGCCAACGATGACACCAGCGACACTTGTACTGAGCTGACGGACGTGTTCCGGTGTACTGATCCCGAAGCCAGCCATGACCGGAACCGGACTCAGTTGCGCCACTTTCGCCAAATGCTGTTCAAGTGAATCCCCGAAGTTGGTTTGTCCCCCTGTCGTCCCGTTAACGGTCACGGCGTAAAGGAACCCTTCGCTGCGCGTCGCAAGTTTTTCAATTCGTTCAATCGGACTTGTCAGCGAGACCAGTTGAACGAGTGCGATGTCTGTTTTATTGCGTCCGGCAAAAAACTGATCGCTTTGTTCGAGTGGCAGATCGGGAATGATCAACCCGTCGACACCGACTTCACGGCACGTCGATAAAAAGGAATCAATACCGAAGCGGAAGATTGGATTCAAGTACGTCATGACGACGATTGGCACGCTAGTTGACTGACGCGCAATCCGGATCGCTTCAAGGACATCCTTCAAACTGATTTTCTCTGCCAGTGCCCGTAGTCCTGCTTCCTGAATGACCGGACCATCGGCAACCGGATCGGAAAACGGCACCCCGACTTCAATCGCCGTCGCACCGGATCGTTCAAGAAACGCTAAAATATCCGGCAGACGATCGATGCCTCCGTCTCCTCCCATGACATACGGGATAAACGCTTTTTCACCACGTGCATTAACTGTTCGGATTGCTTCTTCTAATCGCATCATGCTTCCCCCTTCAAGGCATTTCTGACGGTCATGACATCTTTATCGCCGCGTCCTGAAAGACAGATGACGACAACTTCTTCCGGTTGCATCCCTTTTGCGAGTTCCGTCGCCTGTGCGACGGCATGAGCCGACTCCAGTGCCGGAATGATGCCTTCTTTTTGACAGAGCAGTTGCAAGGCATCGAGTGCCTGTTGATCCGTTACTGCTTCGTACTGAACACGGCCGATGTCTTTTAGCAGGCTGTGTTCCGGTCCGACTCCCGGATAGTCCAGTCCGGCTGAAATCGAGTGCGCTTCCATGACTTGACCATGCTCATCCTGTAAGAGATACATCATTGAACCGTGCAGGACACCGACCTCACCTTTAGACATCGTGGCAGCATGTTTCTCCGTCTCGAGTCCGTTTCCGGCTGCTTCGATGCCGTACAATGCGACTTCTTCATCGTCGATAAACGGATGGAACATGCCAATTGCGTTGCTTCCGCCTCCGACACAGGCAACGATGGCTTCCGGTAACTTGCCTTCTTTTTCAAGGATCTGCGCCCGTGTTTCCTTACCGATGATCGCTTGGAAATCACGGACGATTTCCGGGAACGGGTGGGGGCCGAGGACCGATCCCATCAAGTAATGCGTATCGTCGACGTGTTTGACCCAGTAACGTAACGCTTCATTGACAGCATCTTTTAACGTCCGGCTTCCTTGCGTTACCGAAACGACTTTCGCGCCGAGCAACTCCATCCGGAAGACGTTTAATTCCTGGCGCCGGATGTCTTCTTCTCCCATAAAGATGACGCATTCGAGATCAAGTAGCGCACAGACGGTCGCCGTCGCGACACCGTGTTGTCCGGCACCGGTCTCGGCAACAATTTTCCGTTTTCCCATCCGTTCGGCGAGTAGTGCTTGCCCAATCGTATTGTTGATTTTATGGGCACCGGTATGGTTCAAATCTTCGCGTTTCAAGTAGATTTTTGCGCCGCCGATCGCCCGCGTCAAATGTTCCGCGTAATAAAGCGGTGTTTTTCGTCCGACATAATTTTCGAGTAAATCATTCATCCGTTCATGAAACGCCGGATCTTCTTTCACTTCGGCATAGGCTTGTTCGAGCTCAAGAACGGCTTGCATCAACGTTTCCGGAATGTAACGTCCTCCGTAGATTCCGTATTGTCCCAGTGCATCAGGTTGTGAATAACGTGTCATTTAAAAGTCTCCTTTACGGCATCATGAAATGCCTGCATTTTTTTCGTATCTTTTTGACCATTCGTTTCAATACCGCTTGAGACATCAACAGCAAACGGCTGATACCGTTCAATCACTTGTCCGACGTTATCTGCCTGCAGACCACCGGCGACGAACATCGGTTGATCGACCCGTAGATCGGTTGTCCAATCAAAGGTTTGACCGCTTCCCGCTTCCGGTGCATCAAATAACACATAATCGGCGTCCAGATGAACCGTAATCTGTGTTCCGGCTGCGAGCGCCTGAATGACCGGCACCCGCTTCTCCCGGTACAGCTCATCCGGGACCTGCCCGTGAAGCTGAATCAAATCCAATCCGACCTGCTCAATCGCTTCCTCGACTTCCTGTTTCGTCGGAGAGACGAAGACACCGACGACCTGGACCGTCTCCGGAATTTCTGCCCGAAGCCGTGCTGCTTCCGTCAATGTGACCTGCCGCTTGCTCGGAGCAAAGACGAATCCGATGTAGTCGGCCCGTTCGATGGCGAAATGGACGTCTTCTTGCCGCTTCAGCCCACAGAACTTAATACGTGTCATGTTTCACTCCGTTGACGGCTTGAATGAAGGTTGCCGGATCTTCCGCCCGCATTAACGTTTCCCCGATTAAAATTCCGTCTGCACCTGCCGCGTGAAGCATCTGCGCTTCAGCAACGGTCTTGATGCCGCTCTCACTGATATAGCGGACATCCGTTGATTTCGTTTTGAGTAACTCGATTGACGTGTCGAGACTGACTTCGAATTTCTTCAGGTTCCGGTTGTTGATGCCGATGATTTTCGCCTGCAACCGTTCCGCCCGTTCCAGCTCCGCCGCATCGTGCACTTCGACCAATACTTCGAGGCCACTCGCATAAGCATAGGCGTATAGATCGTGTAAGGTTTCGTCGTCAAGCGCCGCAACGATCAACAGAATCAAACTGGCACCATGCGCTTTCGCGAGATCAATCTGGATCCGGTCGATCATAAAGTCCTTACACAGCACCGGAACGTTGACTGCTTTCGTGACGGCCGCTAAATCTTCCATGCTTCCTTTAAAATACGTTTGATCGGTCAAGACCGAGATGACCGTTGCTCCACTTGCCGCATACCGTTTCGCCTGTTCAACAGGATCGACATGCAATGAAATGTCACCCTTTGACGGTGAAGCCCGTTTGATTTCGGCGATGACGGATAAATCCGTCCCTCCAAGTGATTGATGAATCGACTGGTTGAGCTTCCGGGGTTCCGCCGCTCTGACCCCGTCGATTTTCAGACGGGCGACTTCCTGTCGTTTCGTCTCGATGATGCGGTCTAATATATTCATCCGATTGCCTCCTGTTGTTTCATCCGTTGTAAATAATGTAATTTTTCCAGTGCCCGACCGGAATCGATGCTTTCCGCCGACCGTTCGATTCCTTCGCGAATCGTCTCGACCCGCCCTTCCGCAAACAAAGCGATTCCGGCATTGAGTAAGACGGTATCCCGGTATGGACCCGCTTCCCCGCGGAGGACCCGCAAAAGGATTTCCGCATTTTCTGCAGCCGTACCGCCACGGATGGCTTCGAGTGGCGCGACCGCCAGTCCAACTTCTTCCGGGTGAAGACTGAACCGGATCAACTCGCCTTGATCGAGCAGCACCAATTGATTTGTTCCTGCGAGTGATGCTTCATCCATCCCACACGCTCCGTGTAAGACGATGGCACGTTTTCGTCCAAGCCGATGTAAGGTCAAGGCCATCGTCTCAAGCAAATCTTCCCGGTAAATTCCGAGTAACTGTGTTTTTAATGGTACCGGATTCGTTAGCGGTCCAATCAGATTAAAGATTGTCGGAATCCGTAAATCGCGGCGGACTTTCATGATCTGTTTGACACGCGGGTGCATCCGTTGGGCGAACAGAAACGCAATCCCGTTTGCTTCAAGCAACTTCGCAATGTCTTCTGCCGTCACATCGAGCGGGACACCGAGTGCTTCGAGTACATCGGCACTGCCCGTCTTGCTTGAGACACTCCGGTTTCCGTGTTTTGCTACTTTGGCTCCGGCACCGGCCAAAACAAATGCCGCTGTCGTACTGATGTTAAAGGATTGGGAACCGTCGCCGCCTGTTCCGCAGTTATCGATAAAATCCGTTCCCGTCACCGGAATGTCGAGTGCGACTTCCCGCATGATGGAAGCAAGACCGGCCAGTTCTTCCGCCGTTTCACCTTTGGCTTTCAGTGCAACAAGAAAAGCTGCAATTTCACTGTCTGTGACATCTGCCGCAAATAAGGCGCGGGCCGCCTGTTGCATTTCATCAAAGCGGAGATGATTGGCATTCGTCAATTTCGTCAATACGTCCTTCATTCCTGTCACTCCTTCGTCAGTTCGATAAATCGTTGAATCATTTGTTGTCCAAACGGGGTTCCGATCGATTCCGGGTGAAACTGAATCCCGTATGTCGGATGTGTGTGGTGTTCGAGTGCCATGATTGTTCCGTCATCGGTCACGGCGGTCACTTCCAGTACTTCCGATAAGCTCGTCCGCTCGACGATCAAGGAATGGTAACGCATGACGTCGAGTTGTTCCGGAAGACCGGTAAACAATCGTCCGGTTTGCCGGATTGTTGATGTCTTTCCGTGCCGGATCTCATCCGCTTCGATGACACGGCCGCCAAATGCTTGACCGATTGCCTGGTGTCCGAGACAGACACCGAGTATCGGGATCTTTCCGGAGTATGTCTCAATCACGTCGAGGCAAATACCGGCATCACTCGGATAACCCGGTCCCGGCGATAAGATGATTCCAGCCGGATTCAAGTCGGCAATCGCGCTCACTTCAATCGCATCATTTCGGATGACTCGGATCTCATCGTAGACGGCTGCATATTGATACAGGTTATAGGTAAAAGAATCATAGTTGTCAATCAGTACAATCATTTCCAGACCTCCAGTAACGACTTCGCTTTATGCAACGTCTCTTCATACTCCAAGGTCGGATCAGAATCATAGACTATACCCGCTCCGGCCTGAACGTACGCTTTTCCGTGTTGGATGACCATTGTCCGGATGGCGAGCGCAAAATCAAGATTTCCGCTGACATCAAAATACCCGACCGCTCCGGCATAGACTTCCCGTTTTTTTGTCTCATATTGATTGATCAACTGCATCGCCCGAATCTTCGGGGCTCCCGAGACGGTACCTGCCGGCAGACAGGAAATCAATGCGTCCGCTCCTGTACGTCCTTCCGCAAGTCTTCCTTCGACGACGGAAACGAGATGCATGACATTTTTGAACCGTTCGATTTCCATTTCCCGCGAGACATGGATGGTACCGACCTGGCAGACTTGACCAAGATCATTTCGTCCTAAGTCAACGAGCATCCGGTGTTCAGCCTGTTCTTTCTCGTCGTTCAATAAATCATGCGCCAGTTGCGTGTCTTCCTGTTTCGTTTTTCCGCGGGGCCGTGTCCCGGCAATCGGATTTGTCGTGACATGACGACCTTTGACCTGGACCAGACTTTCCGGTGATGCACCAAGGACGATGACTTCTCCTAAATCAATGTAAAAGAGATACGGGCTCGGATTGTCCTGGCGCAGCTTCCGGTAAAAGTGGAACGGGTCGCCGGCGAATGTCGCATCGAGCCGTTGCGACAGGACCAGTTGGAACACATCTCCCTGACGAATATGTTGTTTCGCCTGTTCGACGAGTGATATAAAAGTTTCTTTTTCAATCTGCGGTTGATAGACGATGTTTTCAAGCGGGCGCTCGATCCGGGTCTGCTGACCGGTTTGTTCCAGTAAGGTTTTGCGGAGCTTCAGTTTCTGAATCATCTCCTGCCGGTCCGTCAGTCCACCGAGTGACGTATGAATTAAATGCACCCGGTGTTCCAGGTGGTCATATAAAATAATTTCGTCATAGACGGCAAGCAAGGCGTCCGGCAAATTGCGGTCACTGTCCGGTACCGCTCCGATGTTCTCATACGCCCGAATCGCATCATAGCCGACATAGCCGATTGCGCCGCTTAAGAACGGAAAGTCGGCATCGGTCGTCCCCCGTGTCACAGACTGTTGCAACAGCCGGACCGGATTCCCTGTCATCGTCACGGTTTCTTCCGTCTGAAGATGGTGCCGCGTCACTTGATTGCCTTCCGCCCGAAGCAATTCGACCGGATTGACGCCGATGATCGAGTAACGACCGTTACTGCCGCTCGCTGAGCTTTCAAGCAGACATTTCCGGTCTCCTTCCAGATTTAAAAAGATGGAGATTGGCGTCAATTCATCGCCGTTCATTTCGATTTGCTCGATTATCAATTGTTCTGTCTCGATCATCCTGTTCGCCTCCTGATATAAAAAAAGTCCTCCATACAGCAAATGCCGTATGGAGGACGATAGACTCGCGGTGCCACCTCACAATTGGAACGATACACGTTCCCACTCTTCCGATGCGTCTTGACGAGACATCGTAGCCTAAGATAACGGGGGCTTCCGTCACGACCTACTTACCGTTCAGTCATGCTCTCATGAGACCATTCATCAGACATCGCTGTACGGAAGTTCCACCTCTCTCCCGCTCTCTGGAACAACGATTTGTCTGACTACTTAACTCATTCATCGATTTACTTATTCACTTAAATACGAAAAGGGTTTCCCCATCCATTCATGTTAAACATGAAGGACGGGAAAACCCGCGGTACCACCTTCGTTGACTAGTACTAGTCCCCTCGAACGAACCGGTCACCCTGATTCGTCGTCCTTGATAACGGAAGGTACCCGTCAGAGCCTACTGTAAGTTCGGTCTGATGCTCAGAAGCCCATTCACCTGTTTCCCGATACTGATTCGCACCACCCATCAGCTCTCTTCAATCGTTTCATAGGTTACTTTTCTTCGTCATTGCGTCTATGTTCTTTAATTGTCCTTCATGTTACGTGGGAAACCGTTTTCTGTCAATAGATTTGTCTTAATCAATATAAAGACAGTTGATTCGGGTCGATTGACTCGAGTGCGTGTTTGACCGTCTGCAGGAACTGACCGGCAACGAGTCCGTCGAGTACCCGGTGGTCAATCGACATACAAAGGTTGACCATATCGCGTGCTGCGAACATGCCGTTCACCCAAACCGGACGTTTGACGATTGATTCGACCGACAAAATCGCCGCTTGCGGGAAGTTCAGAATCGGTGCTGACTGAATCGAACCAAATGATCCGGTATTGTTAACCGTAAACGTTCCGCCCTGCATCTCGCTTGACGACAGTCGTCCGGATTGCGCCCGTTTGCCGAAATCATCGATTGCCCGCGCCAGTCCTTTAATGCTGAGTTCATCCGCATTTTTGACGACCGGTACGAACAAGGCTTCTTGCGTCGCGACCGCGAGGGACAAGTTGATTGCTTTTTTCTGGATGATCTTGTCGCCCGCCCACGTCGAGTTCATGATTGGATGTTTCTTTAATCCTTCAACGGTTGCTTTCATGAAGAACGGGAGGAATGTCAATTTGACCCCTTCTTGTTTAAAGAATGCCTCTTTGTGACGATTCCGGGCTTCGACCAGGTTCGTCACGTCAACTTCAATCATCAACCAGGCATGCGGTGCTTCCTGTTTTGAGCGGACCATGTTCGTTGCGATTGCTTGGCGGACACCGGCCGTCGGAATTTCGATGTCTCCGGCTTCTGTCGTGCTCGTCATCGGTTTAGCCGCTTGCGGTCGCACTGCTTGCGGTTGTTCATGTCGTTCCGGTTGTGCTTCCGGTTTTGGTGCCGGCACCGACTCAATCGTCGGCGCTTCGACCGTATCCGGTTGCGCGATTTGTCCGGTTTCGACGATTTTGAGCAGGTCTTTCCGGGTAATCCGACCACCTGCCCCCGTTCCCGAAACCTGCTCCAAATCAATCCCGTGCTCGGCAGACAATTTAAGAACGGCCGGTGAATAACGTTTCTTCATCGATTGATCACTTGAGACCGGTGTTTCTTCGATTGCTGGAACGGCTTCTTCCGTTGCTGCGACTTCTGTTGATCCGCCGCTGACCTGCAAGGTTATGATCGCTTCCCCAACTTGCAACGTGTCCCCTTCTTCTGCCAACAGTTGATCGATGACACCGTCGAAGGACGATGGGACTTCTGCTGTCACTTTATCGGTGATGACTTCCGCGATCGGATCATACTTCTTGACTGTATCACCCGGTTTGACGAGCCAAAGGGAAATCGTCCCTTCCGTTACACTCTCACCAAGTTGTGGCATCGTTAATGTTTCAGTTTTCATTGACGTTTCCCCCTTAGTACGCGTGTAGCGTCCGGATTTTATCTTCGATTTTTTCGCTCGAGACGTTAAAGAATTTCTCCATCGTCGGCGCGTATGGCATCGCCGGGACATCCGGACCGCACAGTCGTTCGATTGGTGCGTCGAGATCAAATAACGCTTCTTCCGCAATAATCGCCGACACTTCACTCATGACACTGCCTTCTTTGTTATCTTCTGTCACGAGCAAGACTTTTCCGGTTTTCCGGGCTGCCTCGACGACCGCTTCCCGGTCAATCGGATAAACGGTCCGTAAATCAAGAATATGAACATCGATGCCGTCTTTCTCAAGACGTGCCGCTGCGTCAAGGGCGAATTGAACACAAAGACCGTACGTGATCACCGTCAAATCTTCGCCTTCCCGTTTGACATCAGCTTTGCCGATTTCAACGATATAATCCTCTTCCGGTACTTCACCTTTCAGGAGACGGTATCCGCGCTTATGTTCAAAGAACAACACCGGATCATTCGAACGGATTGCTGCCTTCAGCAGTCCTTTAGCATCGTACGGATTCGACGGAATGACGATTTTTAAGCCCGGTGTCGAATTGAACATCGCTTCGACGGATTGTGAGTGGTAAAGTGCGCCGTGAATTCCGCCGCCGAACGGTGCCCGGATGACGATCGGGCACGACCAGTCATTGTTCGAACGGTAACGGATTTTCGCCGCTTCACTGACGATCTGGTTGACGGCCGGCATGATGAAATCAGCAAACTGCATTTCAGCAATCGGTCGCATCCCGTACATCGCAGCCCCTATTCCGACACCGGCGATTGCACTCTCAGCGAGCGGTGCGTCGATGACACGTGCTTCCCCGAACTGTTCAAGTAATCCTTGTGTCGCCCGGAAAACGCCACCGCGGACGCCAACGTCTTCTCCGAGGACGAAGACCGATTCGTCGCGTTCCATCTCTTCTTTAATTGCGCTGTTGATTGCTTCGATTAAACTTAATGTCGTCATTTCGTTTCCCCCTCATCGTACACGTAACGGAGTGTGTTTTCAGCTGTATCATAGGCTGCTGCTTCCGCATAAGCCGTCGCTTCGTCTACTTCCTGCTCAAGTTTTGCTTCGATGTCTTGTGCCGTTTCTTCCGTTAAGACACCCATCTGAATTAATTTTTCACGGAACAGTTTAACTCCGTCACGTGTTTTCAGTTCAGCCAGTTCTTCTGCCGAACGATACGATTTATCGTCATCATCCGATGAATGGGGAACAAGCCGTTCGACTTCGACTTCAATCAACGTCGGACCATCACCGCGGAGACCACGCTCACGCGCTTCTTTGACCGCTTTATAGACCGCAAGCGGGTCAATTCCGTCAATCGTCACACCCGGCATCCCGTATCCGATCGCCCGGTCGGCGACGTGTTTCGCCGATAATTGTTTCGAAAGCGGCGTTGAAATCGCGTATTTATTGTTTTCACAAAACAGGATGACCGGTAATTTATGAATGCCGGCAAAGTTCGCCCCTTCATGGAAGTCGCCCTGGTTCGATGAACCTTCGCCGAATGAAACGTACGCGACAAGCGGCTCTTGACGCATCTTTGCAGCGAGGGCAATCCCGACGGCATGCGGAACTTGCGTCGTCACCGGGCTAGATCCCGTGACGATGTTTAAAGCACGCGAACCGTAATGACCCGGCATTTGCCGTCCGCCGGAGTTCGGATCTTCCGCTTTTGCGAAAGCGGACAACATGATGTCACGTGACGTCTGACCGAAATGCAACACGACGCCGAGATCGCGGTAGTACGGTAGGATATAGTCCGTCCCTTTTTCAAGCGCGTAAGCGGCGCCGACTTGGGCCGCTTCCTGCCCTTGACAGGAAACGAGGAACGGGATTTTTCCAGCCCGGTTCAATTTCCACATCCGTTCGTCAATCTTGCGCGCCCGGACCATCGTTTCGAACATTTGAATCGCATCTTGCTCCGTCAAACCCAGTTCGACGAGTTCTTTGAATTCTATTTTTTCCATCTGTTTTTCCTCCTTAGGCGTGAACCGCTAATCCGTCAACTGCGAGTGCTGCTTCACCGAATGCTTCTGAAAGTGCAGGGTGTGGGTGGACGAGTTGTCCGACTTCCCATGCCGTTGCATTCAGGACAAGGGCAAGACCGCCTTCACTGATTAATTCAGTTGCTTTTGGTCCAACGATATGGACGCCGACCAAATCATCTGTTTTCGCATCGGAAACGAGTTTAATAAATCCTGCCGCTTCCCCTTCAATCCGGGCTTTTCCGAGACCGTTAAAAGAGAACATCCCCGTTTTGACGTCCAGTCCCGCTGCGACAGCCTCAGCTTCCGTCAAGCCGACCGAGGCTGCTTCCGGCACACTGTAAATACAACGTGGAACAAACGCATAGTTCAGTGGTGTCGTCGAACCGTTGACAATCGTCTCGACCGCTTTTGCACCTTCTGCCGATGCGACATGAGCGAGTTGCAGACGTCCGATGACATCACCAATCGCAAAGATGTGATTATCCTTCGTCCGGAACTCATCATCCACCTGGATGAAGCCGTTCTCAACGACGATGTTCGTATTTTCAAGTCCGATGCCCTCGACATTCGCCATCCGACCGATCGCGACCAACAACTTATCTGCCGCAAGCGTCGTTTTGTCGCCGTTACGGTCGACATCAATCGTCACGCCGGACTCGGTTAACTGGAAACTGTCACTTTGTGCTGCAGCACTCGTCATGATTTTGACGCCGCGCTTTTTGAGCTGACGGGCTACTTCCCGGCTGACAGCTTGATCTTCTGTCGGTAAAATCCGGTCGCTGAACTCGACGACCGTGACCTCTACGTCAAAGTCCGTCAACATCGACGCCCATTCAATCCCGATGACACCCCCACCGATAATGACGATCGATTTTGGTAAGGCGTTCATGTCGAGCGCCTCATCCGAACTAAGCACGTACTCGGAATCAAAGGCCAGACCGTTCAATGGACGTGGACGCGAGCCTGTCGCGACAATCAATTGACGCGGTAAGATCAACTCGCCGTCGCCCTCTTCCGGCTCGACGCTGATTGTTCCCGGCATTGGTGAAAAGATGCTTGGTCCAAGAATCGAACCGCGGCCGTGAAAGACTTCGATTTTTCCTTTTTTCATCAGATGCTGGATGCCGGATTCGAGACCATCGATGATCTCTTGTTTCCGTTGTTTGACCTGTTCGAACCGTAAAAACGATTCCGGTACGTCGACGCCGTATGTAGCGGCGTGTTTTACTGTCTGATAGACGGCTGCCGACTTTAAAAATGCTTTGGACGGGATACATCCACGATGCAGACAGGTTCCCCCGAGTTTTCCTTGTTCTACGATTGCTACTGTTTTCCCGGCTTGTGCAGCACGAATCGCTGCGACATATCCACCGGGTCCACCACCTAGGACAACGACGTCGAATTCTCTAGCCATGTTAGTTCGCCTCCATATTCCTTCACTTGTTCCTCTTGACGCAGTACACGTAAAACGCCTTCTGCGAGCGCACGTAACTCATCTTCACCCGGTATCCGGATGACAGATCCGATGTGTGCGATCCGTTCTTCAATCGCTTTTGTTAACCGGTCACTGTATGCGAGTCCGCCCGTTAAAATGACAGCATCGACTTGACCATATAAAACAGCACTTTGGGCCGCGATCTCTTTTGCAACTCGGTAGGCCATCGCCTCATACAGCAGAGCGGCTTTTTCATCGCCGTCGTCAATCCGACGTTCGATTTCGACCGCATCATACGTGCCTAAGTGCGCGACAAGTCCGCCTGACCCAACGACCAGACGCTTCATTTCCTCGAGTTTATACTTGGTACTATAACATAGTTCTACTAGTTGACCAACAGGCAGGGACCCGCTTCGTTCCGGTGAAAAAGCACCTTCTCCGTCAAGTCCATTGTTCACGTCAATCACACGTCCGTTCAGATGAGCACCGACTGTGATTCCGCCACCCATATGGGCTACAATCAGCCGTAACTGCTCGTATGGTGTGCCAATCTCTTTCGCATACCGTTTCGCGACTGCTTTTTGATTCAAGGCATGGAAAATACTTTTCCGTTCGAGTTCAGGTAAGCCTGTAAGGCGGGCAATCGGTTCCAGTTCATCTACGACGACCGGGTCGACGATGAAGGCGGGAATCGAGAGCATTTGACCAATCTCATCCGCAAGCAGTCCGCCAAGATTCGAAGCATGAACGCCAAACGTTCCGCTTAACAAATCATCACGCATTTCTTGATTGACCCGGTATGTCCCGCTGACGAGTGGACGAAGCAGACCACCACGACCGACGATAGCCGTAAGCGCTTTCAATTCAATTCGTTCTTGTGCCAACACATCAAGGACGACTTGTCGTCTGATCTTCAGCTGATCTGAAAGCGGTCCTCCGACCGCTTCAGCTGAATGGCGCAACGTTTTTGTAAACACTTGCTCTGTCCCATCAAAGATTCCGATTTTCGTTGAGGTTGACCCCGGATTGATGGTTAAAATACGTTCGCTCATTGAAATCCTCCTCTGATTTAACCGCGTGATCCCAGAATGTTTTTATCGCGACGTAAAAACTGGCTGCGGGCACTGCCCATTGTCGCAATCCGTTCTTCCGCCATTTTTTCCGCTGCCCGGTAAGTCGGCAGATGATCACGTTTTGCAATCTCGATGACTTTCGCTACTGCATCATAGACCAGTTCCACTTTTTTCATCGCACGTTCCCGGTTATACCCGTCGAGTTCGTCCGCCACATTGATGACGCCGCCTGCGTTGATGACGAAGTCTGGTGTATAGAGAATACCGCGTTCCTGAAGCATGTCCCCATGACGGTCTTCTTTAAGTTGGTTGTTCGCGGCACCGGCAATGATCTTGACTTTTAGTTGTGGAATCGTCTCAGCATTTAATGTCGCACCCAGGGCACACGGTGCAAAGATATCAGCATCGACACTATAAATTTCATCCGGTCCGACGACCAAAGCACCAAACGCTTCTTCCGCACGGCGTAACGCATCTTGATTGATATCCGTGACAATCAATTTTGCGCCTTCTTCGTGCAGATGACGGCATAAGTTAAAGGCAACGTTACCAACGCCTTGAATCGCGATTGTTTTTCCGCCGAGTGAATCTGTACCGTACACTTCTTTGGCTGCAGCTTTCATCCCGCGGTAAACACCGTACGCCGTGACAGGTGACGGATTACCACTTGATCCGAATGCCGGGCTGACGCCTGTTACGAAGTCCGTTTCCATATGAATGTAATCCATATCGGCTACTGTCGTATTGACGTCTTCCGCTGTGATGTAACGTCCGTTTAACGACTGTACGTAACGACCGAATGCACGGAACAACGCTTCTGATTTTTGAGTCTTCGCATCACCGATGATCACGGCTTTCCCGCCACCAAGGTTAAGACCGGCTGCGGCATTTTTATATGTCATGCCTTTTGCCAATCGTAACGCATCAATCAAGGCTTCCTCATCCGACGCATAGTTCCACATCCGGAGTCCGCCGAGTGCCGGTCCGAGTGTCGTATCATGAATCGCGATGATGGCTTTTAACCCTGAGACTTTATCGTGACAAAAAACGACCTGTTCGTAATCTTCCATTGCCATTGTTTCAAAAATACTGAATCGTGCTTCTACGTTTGTTTCAACCATCGTTAGTTCCCCCTTAGATTGTTTGCTTGATTTTTTTGGTAGGCTGCGCATTAAGTAAAGCAAAGGCCAATGAATACAGTTTCGCTTCCGCCGTATCGGCCCGACTCGTCAAGACGACCGGTGCTTTAGCTCCGACCAAGATAGCGGCGACCGAAGCGTGCGCAAAATACATCAGTGATTTATAAATCACGTTTCCGACCTCAATTTGCGGAACGACGAGTAGATCGGCTGCCCCCGCAACGTCTCCTGTCAATCCCTTTTGTTTCGCCGCTTCTAAATTGACAGCATTATCGAGAGCGAGTGGACCGTCAACAAGGCAATCCTTGATTTGTCCGCGTCGATTCATTTGTGTCAGTAAGGCAGCATCAATCGTTGCCGGCATCGTCGGATTAACGACTTCGACAGCCGCTAACACCGCCACTTTCGGCAAGGAGTATCCGACTGCCCGAAGTGCGGTCACTCCGTTTTCAATGATGTGGACTTTATCTTCCAGTGTCGGTGCGATATGAATCGCAGCATCGGTCAATCCGATGGCTGTCTCCCGTCCCGGTACTTCAAACAACGCAACATGGGACAACACATTTCCTGACCGTAAACCCGTTTCCTTATTTAAGACGGCTTTCATGAACGTTGCCGTCGGAACGAGTCCTTTCATCAAGACATCCGCATCCCCTTTGCGGACGGCATAAGCGGCACGCTCGGCTGCTTCTTGTGCCGTGGCCGTATGCGTGATGACGAATTGCGCCTCACTCAGCTGCCGATCATGGATCATTTTTTGAATACGTGTCGCATCCCCAAACAAATGAAAACGGGCTAAATCGTTCTCAATTGCCAACGCCACGGCATCCATTACTTCTTCATCATCTGCTGATGCAATCGCAACGACTGCATCTTCAAGATCTGCTGCCTGCTGAACCATCTGTTCAAACCTCAAGTCATTTCCCCCCTTACCTGTCATTCTCTTTATTTAACAGCAATTTTCATGCCAATTTTAAAACGACGATATACCAACATTCACTCCTTTATTTTTGCATGGAATTGCATTTATTTGCAATATGTTGCATGCAATAAACTGCAAATCAACACCGGATATTAAACCGCTCCACTTTGTAATAAAGAGCTCGTAAAGAGATGCCTAATTGTTTAGCCGCTTCAGTCTTGTTTCCATTTACAACATCAAGCGCCTCCCGAATCAATTGTTCTTCCACGTGCGACATCTCATCCGACAGGTGTTTGATTTCTTTTTTCGGACGTTCCGATCGTTTAGGTGGCGTCGAAACTACCAGTTGCAAATGACCTTTTCGTAAGACCTGCTCCGTTTTATCCGTAAAAATCAGTGCACGTCCGATGACATTTTCGAGTTCACGGACGTTTCCTTTCCACGTCTGTTTTCGAATGGCATCCAAAGCGTCTTCGGAAACCCGTTCGACGGATCGTCCGTAACTTTGATTTAATTTACGCAACAGATGTGTCGTCAATGGCGCAAGATCGTCAGGTCGTTCACGGAGAGCCGGAATATGAATCGGTAACCGGTTGATGCGGTAATATAAATCTTCCCGGAATTCCCCGGTGATGATTTTTTGCTCGAGATTGGCATTCGTCGCTGCAATGATTCGGACATCGACCGGGACCGCTTTAGCTCCGCCGACTCGAACGACTTCATTTTCTTGCAACACCCGTAACAACTTCGCCTGGACATCAAGCGGCAGTTCACCAATCTCATCTAAAAACAGAGAGCCGCCATGCGCTTCTTCGAAATACCCTCGTTTCCCGCCACGACGGGCTCCCGAGAACGCTCCGTCTTCATAACCAAACAACTCGCTTTCAAGCAGGCTCGGTGCAATCGCTGCACAATTGACCCGGACGAATTGTTCATACCGACGATCACTTGCAGCATGAATCGCATGTGCAAACAATTCCTTTCCGGTACCGGATTCTCCCCGGATTAAGACATTGACCGGCATCGTCGCTGCAAGCTTCGCCTGATCGACGACAAAACGCATCGATTCACTTTCGGCGATGATGTCATCAAACGTGTATTTCGCTTCAAGCGTCCGGATTTTTTGTTTGGCAGCTTTCAGTTCTTTCGTTAATGCCTTCATTTCCGAGATATCCCGAATGACACCAACGGATCCCCGTACTTGACCATCAACGACGACAGGAGCTGCATTCACGATAATATCCCGTCTGTCTTGACCAATCTTCATCCGGGCATCGCGGACACTTTCCCCCGTTTCGAGTACCCGTAAATGGACAGATTCCTGCATCCCGATATCAGCACTTGCCGGTTTACCGATGACGTCATCCTCTGTATAACCGGTCATTCGCGTATATGCCGGATTGATCAGCATCGTCTCACCCGCCTGATCAGCGACTGAAATCGCTTCGCTCGTACAATGAATGATCGCTTCGAGCATCCGCTCCTTTTCTGCCAGCCGTTCCAGTAACACACGAACGAATTCTCCCGGTAAAACGGCGGCGTCCGGAAAATAATGAATCAATTGTTTAAGCACACCGTGTTCTCCGGTCGCGTCAATAATAAAATCAATGGCTGTTCCCTGAAAAGCCGCCCAAGTTTTTTCTACCCGAATTTGTCCCCGTTTTGCGAGTTGAACGCCTGTCGCGTGTTCGTCTGGATCGACGACCCCGATAACCGTCAACAAAGGCGAACGTTGAAAAGCATGTAATACTTCTGTTCCACCGCGCCCCGCACCAACAATCAAGAGATGATGCATTCTGATTCCCCCTTTGAAACTGCTTACATCTTTATCCTACCTGTATTAAAACAGGAGGGCAAATCGAATTCGCAGTCATCTGGATTTTCTGATACAATACGCTTGGAAAGGGGTCACAATCATGCGAATCATCGGTCTATTATCTTTATTCATCCCGGGCATCATCGGTGCCATTGGCATCAAGTTGATGCGGGACAGTGTTTTCTTAAAAGCTCAGTTCCCCTTCCGGTATCTAGGGGATTCTGCCTATGTATATGTTTTACAAGGGTTCACCGGTTTAGCGTTAGCTATTGGTGGCATCGGTTTCGTCGCAGGTTATGTTTTTTACCGCGATCGTAAACGTGGCAAAGTATCGGATCGTTATCAAAAAAAATAAGCACACAAAAAGGTCCCCATCTCTTGAACTCATTTCAAGCGCGGGACCTTTTATTCATATAAAGTTGGTTTCACTTACGGATGAACTCCTCTCATAGTAGAACTATTCGTGTACTTCAAAACCATAGGTTGTCCTCTTAATGAAGAGGTTGAAAGAAATCAGATTTGGCTATCGGGCGATCGATAGAAAGATATAGCTACTCCATCATCTGACTTTACTTGGACCTAGGTGAAGCATAATGTCATCCGCTTAACGCAGTCGATCATTCGGTTGCTAACATTCACTGCTAGACAACACTCCTTTTCACGAACTGTACTTGTTACGGGTCTTGCTTGGTCTTGCTTGGTCTTGCTTTGGACGTTTATTTTACGTTACCCTCCACTTTTTCCTTGCTTCGAAATCGTGAAGTTTCATACCTGTTTGAAATAAATCTTCCAAAAAAGATATGAAATGCCTTGGTAAAAACTCTACCAAGAGAATGTCGTCCATCATTCTTGAGCCGTTTACAGGTGGCGACCTGAGATGAAATGTGTTGAACGGTTTTCCGGGAACCAATTCGACTCGACGTTCATCTGACGTCTTTCCAAATCATTTGGTACCTTTATTATAACAAACATTTCAGTTTATGCAACGTTTATTTAATGAATATTCAGTTTTTATTTATCTAGTAAAAAAAATCAGGATTATACGGATACGTTCATCCGCACAAACCTGATTTTTCTCTGTTCAAGATCCATTCATATGGTTTGACACATAAGAAATGAACTCGGAATTTTTTGGACTTTTCTGTTGTTCAATCCGTCCGTTGAATAAGGTATGTTCACTCATACCTTCTTTCCAGGCCGACTTAATCGCATGACGCATCGCCCGTTCGACACGAGAAGAAGTTGTTTCATGTTTTTTAGCAATCATCGGGTATAACTCTTTTGTGATCAACCCCAATAAATCTTCTCGTTCGAGTACCATCAAGACGGCATCTTTTAAGTACGTGAACCCTTTGATATGCGGAGCGATCCCAATTTCAAGTAGCGTGGTTCCGACTTTCGTTTCAACCGGTTCTACTTGGTTCGTCTGAACACCGTGAACGACCAGGCGGATTTTATTGACGAGTTGATCCAGACTAAACGGTTTTAATAAAAAGTAGGCAGCGCCCAGTGAAACCGCTTGTTGCGATACTTCATCTTTTCCGAACGCACTTAACATGATGACAGCCGGACTGTTCTTTTGATTCATCAATGCTTCCAAGACACCTAACCCGTCGAGATGAGGCATGATGATATCTAATAACAGGACGTCCGTCTCGACATGTTCCAATTTCTCGAGGCAACTCTCGCCATTATAGGCGACACATACCACTTCCATGTCTTCTTGGGCAGATAGATGTTGCCGAATCAATTCGACCATCTCACGGTTATCATCTGCAATCCCCACTCTAATCAATTGTTACACCCCATTTTTAAGCGATTCCTTCATATGCATTGCCTGTTCCATCAGTTCTTCCGCATGACGCAACGTCAAATCCGTCATATGTGTACCGGAAATCATCCGTCCCAGTTCATTTCCGCGCTCCGAATCCGTCAGAACGTTGACCTGTGTCGTCGTCCGGTCCGTCTCTTCGATTTTCCGGATATACAGATGTTGATCCGCAATGGAAGCGACTTGAGGCAAATGAGTGATACACAACACTTGACTGTCGATCGACAGACGATAAATCTTTTCCGCCATCGCTTGGGCGACACGTCCTGATACGCCTGTATCCACCTCATCAAAGATGATGGATGCTACACCGACTGAACGTGAGAAAATCGATTTCAGACCAAGCATGATACGTGACAATTCGCCGCCTGAAGCAACTTTTCCAAGTGATTTAAACGGTTCTCCAGCATTCGTCATGATATAGAACTCAACGAAATCGATTCCGTTTCTACGTAAAGTCGGTACCTTTCCGTCCTGTAGGAAACGAATTTCAAACCGGGCTTTTTCCATATACAACTGACGCAGCTCGAGATGAATCGCCTCACCTAAAAGATTTGCTTCTTTTCTCCGGACTTGGGACAACTCGCCACCGATCTCGAACAGTTCCGTTTCCAACTGTTCCACTTCTGTTTTCAGTTTCTCAATCCGCTCATCCCGGTTTGTCATCGCATCCAGTTCCACACCGATTTTTTTCCCGTAGGCGATGACTTCTTCAATCGTCGCCCCGTATTTCCGTTTCAACTGTTGGAATACGGATAGACGGAGTTCGATTTCATCAAGCCGATTCGAATCAAACTCTAATGTCTCCAGTTGATCACGGACCGCATACCCGACTTCCTCCATCGCATAAAATGCATTCGCCAGGGTATCACTTTGACCTGAAAACTCGTCATCGATACTTGAAGCCTGCTGCAATTCACGCATCGCGTCTCCTACGGAATCGATACCACGTCGTTCATCATGCAACGCATCGTAAGCCGCACTGAGAGAAGCATGAAGCTTTTCGAAGTTCGCTAACCGGTTTCGTTCGCTCAACAACTCTTCTTCTTCTCCTTTTCGGAGTTTCGCACTATCGATTTCTTCCGTTTGAAAGGACAGCAGATCGATGCGTTGCGCTAATTCCTGCTCGCTTTGCGCCAACGCTTGTAAGGCATCACGTTTTTCTTCATACTGCTGAAAACGTTCTTGATACCGTTCGAGAATCGGAGCAATCGTCGCATGTCCGAAATCATCCAAAATCGTTTGATGATACGTACTTTCCATCAAATGTTGATGTTCGTGCTGACCATGCAGATCGACAAGCGCCCGTCCGAATTCCCGCAAAATCGTCAACGTGACTAATTTATGATTGACGCGACAGACACTTTTTCCGGAAGCAAACAAATCACGTCGTAAAATAATCATGCCGTCTTCCATGTCGATCCCGTACTCTTCGGCTAACGAATACGCCATATGACCGTCTTCAATCATGAAAAGACCCTCTAATTCAGCCTTGTCCTCACCGTACCGAACAAATTCAGCAGACCCGCGACCACCGATCAGTAATCCAATCGCATCCAGCACGATCGATTTGCCGGCTCCTGTCTCTCCGGTCAAGACCGTCATACCTTTTTTAAAATCAATCTGTAGCTGGTCAATGATTGCAAATTGTTTTATCGATAGTTCAGCTAACATCTTGTCAACTCCTTACAACATTCCTAAAATACGTTCAGTCACTTCCGTTGCTGCTTCTTCGTTTCGCGTAATCATCAGTATCGTATCGTCTCCACAGACCGTACCGAGCAACTCCGGCCAGTTTAAATGATCAAAGAGGACACCTAATGCGTTGGCATTCCCCGGTAAGACATGCATGACAATCAAATTTTGAGCAGAATCAATCGAGATGAAGCTATCTCCGAGTAACCGGCGTAACTTTCCAAGTGGATTGAACCGCTGATCGGCAGGTAAACTGTATTTATATCGTCCATCATTTAACGGTACTTTTACGAGATGGAGTTCTTTAATGTCCCGAGAGACGGTAGCCTGCGTTACTTTATACCCTGCATTTCGAAGTTCCTCGACCAACTCATCTTGTGTTTCGATTTCTGACTGCGTAATGATTTCCCGAATCTTGATTAACCGTTGCCCCTTTGTCATCCTTGCACCTCACAGTTTTTCTTCACTGATACTATTGTAATCCAATAATTCGATAAAAGTCCATGCTTGCCCTATTCATTCCTGACAAATCAAAAACAGACTCCATCATCTTTGACGGAGTCTGTTCAAAAATCGATTGGACTTATAACGCGGCATGTGCCAGGCGGACAGTTTCAAGTGAATCAACCGACTCTTCCATTCCCGGTGTCTTGAGCTCGGCGTGCAAGAGAAACTCAATGTTGCCTTCACCACCGGTAATCGGTGAGAAATCTAATTGTTTGACATAAAATCCTTCGCGAACGAAGAAATCCACCATCTCTTTGAGTACCCGTTCATGAATCCGTTCATCCCGAACGATTCCTTTTTTACCGACATCATCCCGTCCTGCTTCAAACTGCGGTTTGACGAGCGCGATGACATCCCCACCCTGAGCTAGAATGGCTTTTAAGGGCGGAAGAATTAATCGGAGCGAAATGAAGGAGACATCAATCGTCGCAAAGCTTGGCTGAATCGAAAACATGTCTGGCGTCGCATGACGGAAATTTGTTTTCTCCATCGCCGTCACACGATCGTCCGACCGTAACTTCCAATCCAGTTGATTTGACCCGACATCCAGCGCATACATATGTGCAGCTCCGTTTTGTAAGGCACAATCCGTGAAACCGCCTGTTGAAGAGCCGATATCAAGACCAATCCGTCCGGATACATCGATATCGAATACAGCAAGTGCTTTCTCCATCTTATATCCGCCACGACCGACATATGGCATGACTTGACCTTTAACCGTCAAATCGATGTCTGATTTCACTTTTTCACCGGCTTTTTCGAGTCGTTCCGTTCCACTGAATACAAGACCTGCCATGATGGTCCGTTTTGCTTTTTCACGTGTTTCACATAAACCGCGCTCGACGAGTAAGACGTCGAGGCGGATTTTTTTTACAGTTTCCATGAATCGTTACACACTCTGTTTCTTTCCTTGATTGACAAACGAACGAACTTCTTCCGCAATTTGTCCAGGCAATAATCCGATTTCTTCTAACAATTCGTTGACGCCGCCGTGTTCGATATACCAGTCCGGAATACCAAATCGTTTGACGCGCGGGAAAGCTTCCTGTTCATTGGCATGTTCGAGAACAGCTGAACCGAATCCGCCTTTAAGCACCGCTTCTTCAAGCGTCACGAGTGGAATGCCTTCTGCATATAAAGCCGTCAACATTTTTTCGTCCAGTGGTTTAATCGTCCGGGCATTGATGACCCGTACCGATAACTCTCCTTCAAGAAGTTCCGCGATTTTCAGGGCGTCTTGCACTTGTGGACCAAACGCCATGATGGCGACATCCGTTCCTTCACGCTCCACGTCCCATGTATCAAGCGAAATCTCATGAAGTGTCTCATCCATCGGCACACCGATTCCTTCTCCACGCGGGAAACGGACAGCAATCGGTCCTTCGTGTTTAACAGCCGAATAAAGAAGGTGTTGCAGTTCATTCTCATCCTTCGCCATGACAATCCGAATATTCGGCACGTGGCGCATAAAGGCGATATCAAAGACACCTTGGTGTGTCTCGCCATCAGCACCTACGAGACCAGAACGGTCAATCGTAAACGTAACATCGAGGTTCTGACGTGCAACGTCATGAACGAGCTGGTCGTATGCGCGCTGGAAGAATGTCGAGTAAATCGAGACGACCGGTTTCATTCCTTGTGTTGCCTGACCGGCAGCGAACGTGACGGCATGTTGTTCTGCGATACCGACATCAAACATCCGCTCCGGGAATTCTTTCTCAAAACAATCGAGTTTTGATCCGACGCTCATGGCCGGCGTGATCAGTGTCAATTTGTCGTCCTCACGGGCCATCTTCGTCAATGTATCTGCTACTGTAAACGAATAGCTTGGTGCTTTTGATTTCCCTTTAATGACTTCACCCGACTCAATCTTGTACGGTCCAAGGCCGTGCCATGTGCCGATGCCGTCGTATTCAGCAGGACGGTATCCTTTTCCTTTTTTCGTGATGACATGAAGCAGGACAGGTCCTTCTTCTTTCTTCACGTAGTTCAGCTGTTCAATTAAATCGTTCAGATCATGACCATCAACCGGTCCGTAATAATTGAAACCGAGTTCTTCAAAGAACATGCCGGGAACAAGTGCCCCTTTGACAGCTTCCTTGATTTTCTCTCCACCTTTTTCTAGCTTCCCGCCGATCAAAGGAATTTTTTTAATCAACGTTTCCAGTTCATCTTGCGCATAACGGACTTTGCGGGAAGAACGGATTCTTCCTAACATTTGGTGCATTGCTCCGACATTCGGTGCAATGGACATCTCGTTGTCGTTTAAGATGACGATGACGTTTTGTTGTTCGGCTCCGATATGGTTTAAGGCTTCAAGTGCCATTCCGCCTGTCAACGCACCATCTCCGATGATAGCAATTGCCCGGTCATCGTTTCCTTTTAACTCATTCGACACAGCAATCCCCATCGCTGCCGAAAGTGAAGTCGAGCTGTGTCCGGTTTCCCAGACATCATGGATACTCTCATTGCGTTTCGGGAACCCGCACAACCCTTTGTGTTGACGTAACGTATCAAACTGACCTGCCCGTCCTGTCAGAATTTTATGCACGTACGCTTGGTGTCCGACATCCCAGACGAATTTATCGTTTGGACTGTCAAATTCACGGTGAAGCGCTAACGTCAGTTCAACGACACCTAAATTCGGTGCTAGATGTCCACCTGTTGTTGCTAGTTCTTCAATCAAAAAGCGTCGGATGTCGCCTGCGAACAGTTCTAATTCCGAGACTGACATACGCTTTAAAAATGACGGATCCTGTATCTCTGTCAACTTCATACCTTACCGCCTCTTTCCCTTGCATTCTTATATGGTTTGTACCCTACATTGTACTAGAACAATCTTGCGAACGCCACATTCCCGGCGCATAAAAAAAGACGGCATACTACGCCGCCTCTCTTAATGGTCACGCTTGACGACGAAGTCAAGCAAATCTTTAAGCGGTGCCGCTTCGGCGGAAAGTGCTTCGATTGCTTCATTTGCTGCCGTCACCTGGGCTGCAAGTGCCCGTTCCGCTCCGTCAAGACCTAGTAGTTTCGGATACGTTGCTTTGTCATTTCCTTCATCACTGCCAACCGGTTTTCCAATTTTGTCAGCGTCTCCGGTTACGTCCAAAATGTCGTCTTGAATCTGAAACGCGATCCCGAGATGACGGCCGTATCGCTTCAAATGTTTGAGATCCGCTTCTGTAACGCCGGCTAAAATACCACCTGCTTCGACTGCAAAAATCAACAATGCTCCTGTTTTTCGACGGTGAATCGACTCGAGTTCTTCCGCGTCATTGATTCCGCCGCGCTCCCCCAGCATATCGTCTAATTGACCGCCGACCATTCCGGCTGCACCTGCCGCCATTGCAAGTCGCTCGAGCAATTTCACTTTGACTTCTGCCGTGGCCGTCGTCTCGAGTAAACAGGTAAAGGCATTCGTCAGTAACGCATCACCAGCGAGAATCGCCGTCGCTTCGTCAAATTGAATATGATTTGTCGGACGTCCGCGTCGCATATCATCATCGTCCATCGCCGGTAAGTCATCATGGATCAACGAATATGTATGAATCATCTCAAGCGCTGCCGCTGCTGCGTCACCCATCTTACGGTCGATCCCATACGAATCGAGGACAGCATAAATCAGCGCCGGTCGGACACGCTTGCCACCTGCATCAAGCGAATAACGCATTGCTTCCCGCAGACGATCCGGTGCTTCGAGACGATTCATGAATGTTTCCAGCGCTTGTTCCACTTGCGTTTTCCACTCTGTTAAGACAATCATTGTGATCCCCCTTTTTCACGTAACGTGCCATCTTGCTCCAAGATTTGATCCAACCGTTGTTCTGCCGTCGACAGTTTCCCTTGACAGAGTGCCGTCAATTTGACGCCTTCCTCGTACAAATTCATCGCCTGCTCAAGCGGTGCTTCACCCGCTTCCAGTAATTCGACGATCTCTTCCAATCGCTCTAAAGCCGATTCAAAGGATTGTTCTGTTTCCATCTTCTTCATCCTCTCGTTTCGCTAGGATACTCCCGTCATGAAACTGAACCCGGAAGGTCTGATCTGACAATTCTGTTACGGAGCGGACAAGTCGTCCATCCTGCTCGACGTATGTATATCCACGAAGCATGACTTGCGTCGGACTGACCGAGTCGAGTCGGGCAATCATTTGATATAGCCGATCCTGCTTCGAACGCATGATGGTGTGAATCCGTTCCAGCTGCTTTCGCGTCCGAATCAATTGGCTCCCTTGCTCCGCAAGACGTTCCTGCATCGCAATCCGGGCAAATCGATTCACCTGATCGGTCAACGCTTGTTGTTTCGTCTGAAGTACTTGCTTCCCGATTCGGTGAAGTCCCATCTCTGCCCGGTCCAATCTTTCCTGTTTTAAACCTAACAAGACCCGGGGAGATTTCAATCCGTAACTGGTTGCCAGTCGGTTGACTCGCTCTTTACGTTCGTTGATGTACTGAGCGTAGTGTCGTGTCAACCTTCGATTCAGCTCATTGAGACGCTTCTCGAGTTCTACTGCTTCAGGCGTCACAAGTTCTGCCGCGGCTGTCGGCGTCGCCGCGCGGACATCCGCCACAAAATCAGAAATCGTAAAATCTGTTTCGTGACCGACCGCTGACACAATCGGAATTCGTGATTGATGAATCGCCGTCACAACCGACATTTCGTTGAACGCCCACAGCTCCTCGATTGATCCGCCCCCCCGACCGATGATCATCACATCACATGCCTGATGTTCGTTCATCGCTTCAATGGCACGGACGATTTGGGGTGCTGCGTCTTTTCCTTGGACCAAAACAGGTGCAAAGACGATGGCAGCTTGTGGATAACGCCGCCGTAACGTCGTCGCAATATCATGCAAGGCTGCACCCTTCGGAGATGTTACGATTCCGATTCTTTGCGGGAATGCCGGCAACGGCAGTTTCTGTTCCGCTTCAAACCACCCTCGGGCTTCGACATCCTCTTTCAATCGGATATATGCTTCGTAAAGGACACCTACACCGTCCTCCATCATACGTTCGACGTAGAGCTGCATCTCACCCGACGCGACATATACCGAAATCCGTGCCGTTATGATAACACGGGCACCGTCCCGGATGTCCGTTTTGACACGACCGGCATCGCGGGCAAACATAACGGCTTTCATCCGCGACTGTTCGTCTTTCAACGTAAAATAAAGGTGACCGGAAGAGTGTCGTTTAAAGTTCGACACTTCTCCCACCACCTGAACTTGTTGGAGCAACGAGTCATTCTCGAGTTCCCGCTTCACGTAATGGACGAGTTCGGAAACCTGAAGAGGATTCGTCATTTCGCCGCCTCAATCGTGTTATGAAGCAACATCGTAATCGTCATCGGTCCGACCCCACCAGGAACAGGTGTAATCATCGAAGCGACATCTTTCACAGCTTCAAATTCGACATCTCCGACCAACTTCCCGTCTACCCGGTTGACACCGACATCGATGACAACGGCATCCGGCTTGACCATATCGGCTGTAATCAGTTTCGGTACACCGACAGCGACGATCAAAATGTCCGCCTGACGGGTCATCGCACCGAGATCTGCAGTTTTCGAGTGACAATAGGTCACTGTCGCTGATTCATTCAAGAACAGCATACCGACAGGCTTTCCGACGATTTGACTTCGGCCGACGACAACGACATGACGACCGGCAATCGGTACATTCATTTCCTTGATGAGGTGAAGAATGCCGTTTGGTGTACACGGTAAGAAGGTTGGTTCTCCGATCATCATTTTTCCGACTGAGACCGGATGGAATCCGTCGACATCTTTTTCCGGCGCGATGGCGAAGATGACCTTACTTTCATCAATATGTTTTGGCAAAGGTAATTGAACGAGAATACCGTGTACGCTTGCATCGGCATTCAAACGTTCAATCAAGTGAAGTAATTCCGATTCCCCCGTCTCTTCCGGTAGTCGAATTAAATCAGACTCCATACCAATCTCTTGTGCCGCTTTTTCTTTACCACGGACATACGATTGGCTGGCTGGATCTTCCCCAATTAAGATGACGGTCAGCTTCGGTTGAATACGTTGTTCTTTCAGACGTGCGACTTCTTCTTTCAGTTTCAAACGATACGATTGTGCGACTTGTTTCCCATCGATTACGACTGCCATGATTTTGTCCACTCCCCAAAAAATATTCACTTCACTCTTTGCCTGATCAAACTTCTCTGTTTAAGTTAGTTGCTTTGCGGATTTTCTTTCAAACCGTTTTGTTCCACTTCTTGTGCTACTTTTCCTAACACACCGTTGACGATTTTTGTTGCTTCTTCGTCGGCAAAAGCTTTTGTCAATTCAATCGCTTCGTTGATCGTTACCCGGACTGGAATTTTAGTTTCAAACAACAGTTCATACACCGCAAGACGAAGAATCGTCCGTTCAATGTTTCCGAGACGTTCAAATGACCAGTTCACGAGCGCGGCACGCAACTTTTGATCAATTTCCGGTTTATTGGCTTCGACACCCTCGACCAATCGTGTAACAAACGTATCATATTCTTTAC
Organism: Exiguobacterium sp. s166; assembly: GCF_018618855.1. Lineage (NCBI taxonomy): Bacteria > Bacillati > Bacillota > Bacilli > Caryophanales > Exiguobacterium > Exiguobacterium sp. s166. Next base: position 414,421 of record NZ_JACSMU010000002.1, read on the forward strand.
CTTCTACTGCGAATTCAATGGCTTCTTGTGCAGACAGATCCGAGAGTTCCATTTGGAACAAAGACTGTACTGCCAGTTCGCGCGCCATATGTCTTTTCATCATGATTTTACGTGCTCCTTTTTTTATCGTTCTCAATCAATTAGTTTAGCACATTCTTTTTTCAAAAAACATAGAGAACGGCAAAAAGACGGGAGTTAAATACAATCGACTCCCGCCCACGATTACTTCACGATTTCTGCTTTTAGTTCACGTTCTGTAAATTTCGTCGTAAATGTTCCACGACGGAATACCGGATGTGCCAAGACTTTTTGATGGAAAGGAATCGTCGTTTTGACACCCTCGATCCAAAATTCAGATAAAGCCCGTTCCATTTTTGCACATGCTTCTTCACGTGTTTCGGCATGAACAATCAGTTTGGCGACCATTGAATCATAGTACGGAGGAATCATATACCCCGGATAGACTGCACTATCGATCCGGACGCCCATTCCGCCCGGTGCGACGTATTGTGTGACCCGTCCAGCGTGGGGACGGAAATCGTGATCTGGGTCTTCCGCATTAATCCGGCATTCAATCGAATGCCCCCGGAATTCAATATCCTGTTGCTGAACAGCCAGTGGATGATCGAGCGCCACCTGGAGCTGCGCCTGCACAAGATCAAATCCCGTGATCATTTCCGTCACCGGATGTTCGACCTGGATTCGCGTATTCATTTCCATGAAGAAGAATTCTTCCGTCTCTTCAACAAAGATGAACTCGATCGTCCCGGCTCCCGTATAGTCAATCGCTTTCGCTGCCTTGACTGCCGCTTCCCCCATCTTCAAACGTGTTTCAGGACTAACGGCCGGCGACGGGGCTTCCTCAATCAGTTTTTGCATCCGTCGTTGAACGGTACAATCCCGTTCCCCGAGATGAATCACGTTTCCGTGACGATCGGCGAGTACCTGGACTTCGACATGACGAAACTCTTCGATAAAACGTTCGAGATACACTTCGCTGTTGCCGAATGCTTGTTTCGCTTCACGGCGCGTTTCATCCAGACCGGTCACAAGTTCTTCCTGTGAACGGGCGACACGAATGCCTCGTCCACCTCCGCCGGCAGTTGCCTTGATGATAACAGGATAGCCGATTTCATCCGCTAGTTGTAACGCCTCGTCATCCGTGACCGTCCCGTCAGAACCCGGTACGACAGGTACACCGCAGGCAATCATCGTTTGTTTCGCGACATCCTTGATCCCCATCTGACGGATGGCAGCGGATGTCGGTCCGACGAACTTGATGCCACAGGCTTCACACATCTCGGCAAAATCAACGTTCTCCGCGAGGAACCCGTATCCCGGATGAATCATCGTGACGTTCCGATTGGTCGCAACAGCCAGGATATTCGTGACATTCAAGTAAGAAGCCGTCGAACTGACATCTCCAATACAATATGCTTCATCTGCTAAACGGACGTGCAGGGCATCCCGGTCCGCTGTCGAATAAACGGCAACCGTCTGAATGCCGAGTTCTTTTGCCGCACGAATGATTCGGACCGCAATCTCGCCCCGGTTCGCTATTAAAAGTTTTTCCATTGCCATCACCCCGCTCAAGGACGAATCCGGAAGAGAGGTTGTCCGAATTCAACAAGGTCTCCATCTGCGACGAGAATTTCGACGACTGTTCCGGCTACTTCCGAGTTCAGATTATTAAATAGTTTCATGGCTTCTAAGACGCAGACGACTTGACCGACTTCGATTTGATCGCCGACTTTGACGAAAGACGGTTTGTCCGGATTCGGACGCGAATAAAACGTTCCGACCATCAACGCATTGATCGTTACCGTATCTGCTTCAACATTTGATTCTTCCGTTGCTGATTCCGTGACGGCTACTGGAGCTTGCGCTGCCGGTGTTGCGGCCGGTGCCGGTGCTTGATGGGAAACAACGATGTTATCATTTTGTTTTTTTAATTTTAACTTATACGTATCGGTTTCAAGAGAAAGTTCATTGACACTCGATTGGTCCAACATTTCGAGTACTTGCTTCAACTGATCGATTTTCATTTTTCTTCATCCCCTATCTCAACATTCACCTTTATTATTATACTTTAATATTATACCAGGTGCTAATGCCTACTCAAATACTAATATTAACTGGTCATACCAAAGGACGCAAGTCAAGACAAGAGGAAAAAACGCCTGTCCATCCAAGACGAGGATGAATAGGCGCTTCGAAAGCTGGGTTATCCGTTGTAACGCCCTGTGAAATCACCAGTACGTGTATCAACTGTTACTTTTTCTCCTGCTTCGATGAAGAGTGGTACATGGATGATATGTCCCGTCTCGACCGTCGCATTTTTCTTGACGTTTGATGCTGTATCGCCTTTGACACCAGGCTCTGCCTCAACGATCGTCATGACGATTGTATTCGGAAGTTCGATTCCGAGGACTTCGCCGTTGTAGATCGCAATCTGAACTTCCATGTTTTCAAGAAGGAACGGGAGTGCCGCTTCGACTTGAGCCGTTGTGAGTTCCAATTGCTCATATGATTCTGTATCCATGAAGACATACGTTTCACCCATCGGATACAAGTATTGCATTTTGTTCCGTTCGATGTGGGCACGCTCGACACGTTCACCACCACGGAACGTCATCTCTTGAATGTTTCCGTTACGGATGTTACGCATTTTCGTCCGGACGAATGCTGCACCTTTACCCGGTTTAACGTGTTGGAATTCAAGGACCTGCCAAATCATTCCGTCTGATGTTTTAATTGTAAGTCCTGTTTTTAAATCGTTTACTGATACCATGAAAAGTTCCTCCTAAATGTTGATCTTGCCATTTTTACAGTGTAATAAGTTCTTTTGGTGAAGACGAAAGAATTTCACGCCCTGATTCGGTGATCAAGACGTCATCTTCAATCCGACATCCTCCGACTTGTGGTACGTAAATTCCCGGTTCAACCGTAACAATCGTACCAGGTTGCAGTTTCGTTTCAGAACGGAACGATAATCCTGGTCCTTCATGTACTTCTAACCCAATTCCATGACCCGTCGAATGACCAAAATATTCCCCATATCCTGCATCCTTGATGATGTCACGTGTCAAAGCGTCTGCTTCAATTCCAGTGATTCCCGGACGTAATCCGTCAACGCCTGCGAGTTGCGCTTGAAGGACGGTATCGTAAATCTTCTGTAACTCCGGACTGATTGGTCCGATGGCAACAGTACGCGTGATGTCCGAGACGTATCCGTTCAGAAGCGCACCAAAATCAAGCGTCACGAGTTCACCTGACTGAATGACTTTCGAACTGGCAACACCATGCGGTAACGCAGAACGATAACCAGACGCAACAATCGTATCGAACGACGAAGACGTCGCACCTTGTTTACGCATAAAGAATTCAAGTTCGTTCGAGACTTCAAGTTCTGTTCGACCAGCTTGAATATACGTCAAGATGTGGTGGAACGTCGCATCTGCTAAATCCACCGCTTCCTTAATCATCTTAATCTCTGATGAATCCTTAATCAAGCGTAGGTTTTCAACGATTCCAGTCGTCGGAACCAATTCCACAGCTGATGCCTGATCGAATGCTTCGAATGAGCCAAGTGTCATCGCATCTTTTTCGACACCGACTGCACGCACGCGGGCTCCCGCCATCAATTCACCCATCGTTTCCGGAATCGACCGTTCAATCTGAACGATTTCCATTCCTTTTACTTGATCAGCCGCTTGTTCCGTGTAACGGAAATCCGTCACGAAGTAAGCTTGTTCTGACGTCACGAGACACGCACCGCTCGAGCCGGTAAATCCGGAAATATACCGGATATTTTCCGCCTTCGTGACGAGAAGACCTGGTAAATCACGTTCTTTAAGAGCCGTTTGGAGTGCTTCGATACGATGTTTCATGTCTGTTTCCCCCTTTTATTATGTAGACGGTTGGATCAACGCTTCTACTGCGAGCAGATACCCCGTCATCCCTAAACCGCTGATGACACCTCGGCAAACCGGTGCAAGCATCGACTGATGCCGAAATGCTTCGCGCGCATGAACGTTTGATAAATGAACTTCAATCGTCGGTACGCCGATTGCCGCAATCGCATCCCGCAACGCAATACTCGTATGCGTGTAAGCTGCCGCATTCAAAACGATTCCGTCATATCCGCGCGCTCCATGTAAATAATCGACCAATTCCCCCTCGTGGTTCGATTGGGCGAACTGAAAATCAATATCCTTAAAACGGTGTTTTATCAGATCTTCCAAATCCGATAAAGTTTGCGTCCCATATGTATCCGGTTCCCGTGTCCCAAGCAAATTCAAGTTCGGTCCATTCAAGACGAATATCCGCATTTCATCACCTCCAGATTGTCCCTGTCATTGTATCATAAGTCGTTTTCCGTCTCCTAAATTTTCGACTAGCATCGACAGCTGAACATAGTGTTTTTTCTATAAATCGAGTAAAATGACGGTACACGATATTTTATTTGAAGATGGGATGCGTTTCTCTATGAAAACTGCTCAAGCGCCCGTTGGTGGACAAGCCATCGTCGAGGGTGTCATGTTCCAAAATGCTACACATGCCGTCTCAGCCATTCGCCGAAATGACGATACGATTGAAACATTCGAACAAAAAAAACCAAGTCGACCACGGATTGCCGTCGGTAAAAAAATCCCTTTGATCCGCGGATTGTTCGCTTTAGTCGAGTCTTCAGCAAACGGAGCAAGCCATATGAACTTCGCCAGTGACCGTTACGGTGTCAATCCGGGTGAAGAAGAGCCGGAAGACGCTTCCCAAGGCCAGTTTACGAAATGGCTCGGCGTCGCTGTACTCGGTGTTTTGTCGTTCTTTTTCGGAAAATTGATGTTTACGTTATTACCTGCGTTTCTAGCCTCACTTTTCAGCTACTTCCCGGCGTTATCCGGACATTTGATTCAAAACGTACTGGAAGCCTTGATCAAGTTGACCTTGCTGTTCAGTTACCTCTATCTGATTTCCTTGACCCCGCTCGTCAAACGACTGTTTCAATATCATGGTGCGGAACATAAAGTCATCAACTGTGTCGAGAGTGGCCAGACATTGACGGTCGAAAATGTCCGGACAAGCAGCCGTTTGCATTACCGGTGTGGTTCGAGTTTCTTGATTTTCACTGTCATCGTCGGATTTTTCGTGTATTTAATCGTACCGACCGATCCATTATGGTTACGTCTTGTTTGTCGGATTGCCTTGTTGCCTGTCGTCATCGGTCTTTCGTTTGAAGTTTTACAATTAACAAATAAAGCGCAAAACATTAGAGGGTTACGCGTCATCGCCTTACCCGGCCTGTGGTTACAGTACTTGACGACGAAAGAACCGGATGATTCTCAAATCGAGGTTGCGATTTACGCGTTTGAAGCACTCGAAAAACAGGAACATAACCTACATGAGAATGCACTTGGTTAATTGATAACAGGGGTGATAATATGATTAGACAACGGATTGGCTCTACATTCGCACTTGTCGTGTTACTGTTTGCGTTCGTCGGCTTTGGATATAAGCTTGCTAATGATCCCGGTAGTCTGTTTTCACAATTACTGTTTTTTGCGATTACAGCTGGAATCATCTTCTTGCTGTTTAAATTTTTAACACGAAATAGCGTCAGCAGCGGAACGAACTCTCAATATCGAAAATCTGTTGCGCAGTCTAAAAAAATGCATGCCAAGAACAACCCCTCTCCCCGCCGGACAGATTTTAAGAAGAAACCGGTCAAAACGACGAAAACGGCCACATCTAATAAAGTGCGTCCCCTTCGTGACCGGTCAAAAGCACCACACTTGACTGTCATTGAAGGAAAAAAGGGTAAAAAGAAAAAACGTGCTTTTTAAACAAAATCAACAGTAGCTGTGTGCCGATAAGGCTACACAGCTACTGTTTTTTTTAATCCGTCTCGACCCAACCGACGTACGGCAGGTTCCGGTATTCCTCGGCACAATCAATACCATAACCGACTACAAAATAATCGGGAATCTCAAATCCGACATAATCGGCATCGAGCGGTACTTCCCGTCGTGCCGGCTTGTCGAGTAACGTACAAATTTTCAAGACACCCGGTTTATGCAGCTTCATGTGTTCACACAAGAAACTTAAGGTATGCCCGGTATCGATGATATCCTCGACGACGACGACGTATTTCCCTTCGACATCAAGATCCAAGTCCTTTTTCAACTGGACGCGTCCGGACGAAACCGTTTTGGCGCCATAAGAAGAACAGGCGACTGTATCGATTTGGACACTACCTTTGATTTCGCGCATCAAATCGGCAGCAAAGACCATTGAACCTTTTAATACGACGACTAAAACAATTTGTCGACCTGCCGCGTCACGTTCAATTGCAGCAGCAAGATCTTTTACTTTTGACGCAAGTTCTGATTCCGATACTAACTTCTCTTTAATCACGATTTCCATAACCGGATGGAGATCCATCCGTCACCCCCTTCGATGATTTCACGGTCAGTATAGCATATCCGCCTCCCCATTAACCGTACTATAATGACATTTAATTAAAAATCGTTCGTCTTTTAAGAAGAATGAGACAAAAAAACAAGTACACTCATTCTTCTGGGTGTACTTGCTGATGTTTTTGAAATTCCGCTTGTAATTCCGGACGTTCGGCAAAAAACTGAATCATTCCGTTGATTTTATCGAGTGCTTCAATACTGATATGATGCTCGATTCCTTCCACATCTTTGTAAATCAAAGATTCATCCACTCCGACGAGGCGCAGAAAATCTTCTAACAACGCATGACGTTCGACAAGGCGCTTCCCGATTTTCCGTCCTTTTGCCGTTAACATCAATCCACGGTATTTCTCATACACGAGATATTCTTCCCGGTCCAACTTCTGGACCATCTTTGTCACAGAGGACGGATGAACACCTAACAGTTCTGCAATATCGGATACACGGGCATATCCTTTTTCTTCAATCAAAATATAGATTTGTTCTAAATAATCTTCCATGCTCGGAGTCGGCACGACATCACCTTCCAATCCATCTCTTTAGCGCTTCCAGTTCCATTCTTCACTACGGTACTTCTCTGCCAACCGCTCAATTTCCTGCCATTGATGCGTTGTGAACTCTAGCGGGGTGAAGGTCAATTGAAGTGCATCTTCAAATCCCTTTACAAAAGCAAGACGAACTTCTTCGAATGAGACAGAACGTCCAGCAAGCTCATTCAAGGCAACCGCTTTTCCGGCAAAACGTGCTTTCATCCGTTCACGCATCGTTTCATCTTCGTACATAAAACAGTCAAACAATTCCCCTTCATCGACAGACAGCGGCACAGAACCGTGTTGCAACACGACGCCTTGATGACGGACTTGCGCACTTCCGGCCACTTTCCGTTTTCCGACTGCCAGTTCATAATACGATGCGGCATCAAAACAGACAGCAGACTTCGGTTTTCGCAATTCGTCTTTTTCTTCTTCTGTCATCGGAACCGAAAATTCAACAGGAATCCCTAAATGATGATACCCTTTACGGATTCCTTCTGTCAGCATCCGGTAACTTTCAATGACGGTTTTCGGGACGCCTTCCATCTGTTCAGGAAGAATCACACTGTATGTCAATTCGTCGGCGTGTAAGACAGCTCGTCCCCCGGTCATCCGGCGAACGATTGGAATACCCAGTGCTTCGATCCGTTTGCGATCAATATCTTTTGTCGCCCGTTGAAAATGACCGACACTTAATCCCCTTGGTTCCCACGAATAAAAACGAAGCGTCGGTGCGACTTCGCCTCGGCCGACAAAACCGATTAAGGCTTCGTCAATCGCCATGTTCAATGCCGGTTCCATTCTTTCCGTCGTCAATACTTGCCACTCTCTGATCAAGTGAACACCCCCAGAAACGTTTCCGTATTAGTGTATCAGACCCTTTCTATCCTGCGCAACGACGAGTCGATTGCCGAAATCGATTTCGTTTACTATAATGGTAAAGATGTTATATGAACGAAGGGGTTGGAACTTAGATATGGAAATCAGTACAATCATCACGATCGTCTTATGGGTAGCCTTGATTGCTTATATCGTCTGGCGCTTCATGCCGGTCAAAGGAATCACGAAGCTCTCACAAGAGGAATTCCGGGCAAACTACCGGAAAGCACAAATCGTAGACGTCCGCGAGACACAGGAATTTAAAGGCGGTCACATCATCGGAGCGCGTAACATACCGGTCAGTCAGATGAAAATGCGTTCGAAAGAATTACGTAAGGATATGCCGATTTATTTGTATTGCCAAGGCAACATGCGTTCATCGCAAGCGGCCAAAGTCTTGAAAAAAGCCGGTTATACGAACTTGTATCAACTTAAAGGCGGATTCAAGCAATGGACCGGAAAAGTCAAACGCAGCTGATTCCTTTTACTTCATAACAAAACCATCCCTGTCAATTAAGACGCGGGATGGTTTTTTATTTAGACGTGAACTTCCTGTTTCGGCTGGTAACGTAAAATCGGCTTACGTGCTGCTAATGTCTCGTCCATACGTTTGACGACCGTCGTATGCGGTGCGTTCAAGACGACGTCCGGCGTCTCTTCGACTTCTTTCGCAATTTGGAGCATCGCATCGCAAAATGCATCAAGCGTCTCCTTCGATTCTGTTTCCGTCGGTTCGATCATGATACATTCTTCGACATTCAACGGGAAGTAAATCGTTGGCGGGTGATATCCGAAGTCAAGCAGGCGTTTGGCGATATCGAGCGTCCGGACACCCAGTGCTTTTTGACGACGTCCCGACAGAACAAATTCGTGTTTGCAATAGACATCATAAGGAGCATCATATGCACCCTTCAGACGTGCCAACATGTAATTGGCATTCAAGACGGCTTCTTTCGAAACGCGGGCAAGCCCTGCGCCTCCCATCGTCCGGATATAACTGTAGGCCCGGACGTTGATTCCGAAGTTTCCATAAAACGGTTTGACGCGGCCGATTGATTCCGGACGGTCGTAATCGAGTACAAAACCATCTGCCGTTTTCGCCACGATCGGTTTTGGCAGATATGGAATCAAGTCATGTTTGACACCGACCGGACCTGAACCAGGACCACCGCCGCCGTGAGGACCTGTAAACGTCTTGTGGAGATTCAAGTGGACAACATCAAAGCCCATGTCCCCGGGACGCGCAATTCCCATGATCGCGTTAGAGTTCGCACCATCGTAATACAGTTTTCCGCCGGCTTCGTGGACAGCTTTCGCAATCTCGACGATATCCGATTCGAACAGGCCGAGTGTATTCGGATTCGTCAGCATCAACGCTGCCGTATCTTCTCCGACTTTACTCTTTAAATCAGCTAAATCGACTAATCCGCGCTCGTCAGATAAGACCGTCACCGTATCAAAACCAGCAACAGAAGCCGATGCCGGATTCGTTCCGTGAGCTGAGTCCGGAACGAGAACTTTCGTCCGTTTAAAATCTCCCCGCGCATGATGGTATGCTTTGATCAACATCAGTCCTGTCCACTCACCGTGGGCTCCTGCTGCCGGTTGCAACGTCACTTCATCCATACCGGTAATGACTGCCAGTTTCTCTTGTAAGTCGTACATCAGTTCAAGAGCACCTTGTACGCTCTCAACCGGTTGCAATGGGTGGATATGAGCGAATCCCGGGAGACGTGCCATATCTTCATTGATTTTCGGATTGTATTTCATCGTACATGAACCAAGCGGATAGAAACCGGAATCGACCCCGTGATTTCGGTTCGAAAGGGCGGTATAATGACGGACAAGATCCAGTTCAGATACTTCCGGCAACTCCACGTCCTCTTGGCGTAGCAAATGCGCAGGCAATAAATCTTCCGCCGCTACTTCGTCGACCGTCGGAAGCGGTAAACTGTAGGCGACACGACCAGCTTTTGAGATTTCAAAAATCAATGTCTGTTCACTAGTTTTATGCATGAGTCAGTCCTCCTAACGCAGTCACGAATTGATCCAATTCTTCTTTCGTCCGTAATTCCGTCGCACAAACAAGCATTTGTTTGTTCCGACTGTCGTCAAACGTACCAAGTGGCAGACCACCGATGATTCCGGCTTGCAACAACTGTTTGCCGGCTTCTGTCGCATCGATTGGCAATTCAACCACAAATTCATTGAAGCTCGGACCGTCGTCCACGATGTGGAAACCTGCTTGAATCAATGATTTTTTCAAGGCGTAGGCCGTCTGAAGGTTGCGGGTTGCCAGTTCACGAATCCCGCGCTTTCCTAGTGCGCTCATCGCGATGGAGGCCGCTAAAGCATTCAGTGCCTGGTTCGAACAGATATTCGAAGTCGCTTTATCGCGGCGAATGTGTTGTTCACGCGCTTGTAATGTCAGGACGAAACCACGTTTTCCGTCTTCGTCGACCGTCTGACCGACAAGACGTCCAGGGATTTTTCGCATTAACGCTTTTGTCGTCGTGAAATACCCGCATGTCGGTCCACCAAAGCTCTGTGGAATTCCGAACGGTTGGCAATCCCCAATTGTAATATCCGCCCCAAGCTTACCCGGTGCTTCTAATAAGCCGAGTGCAAGTGGGTTGGCCGAGACGATGAATAACCCGCCTTTTGCATGCGTCGCGTCTGCTAATGCTTGTAAATCTTCGACACGTCCATAGAAGTTCGGATATTGCACGATGACACACGCGACATCATCGAGTGCATCCAGGTTCGCGATCGCCGTTTCACCATTCACGAGCGGTAATGTCTGTACTTCAAGTCCGGGACCGTTTGCGTAGGTCCGCACGACATCGTGTGCTTCCGGATGCACACCATCTGAAAGAACGATTGTCTTCTTTTTCTTATGGGCACAGGCAAGCATTGCCGCTTCAGCCAGTGCTGTAATCCCGTCGTACATCGAAGAGTTGGCGACATCCATTCCCGTCAATTCACAAATCATCGTTTGGTATTCAAAAATCGCCTGCAGCTCCCCTTGTGAAATTTCAGGTTGATACGGCGTATAGGCCGTGTAGAACTCAGAGCGGAGTAACATATGGTTCACGACAGCAGGTGCATAGTGGTCATAGATACCAGCACCAAGGAAAGACGGATACTGCTTCGTGTTCATGTTTTGATCGGCAAGTTTTGAGAGCGTTCGAATCAAATCGGTTTCCGGTAAGGGAATGCCCACTTCTTCCAAAGTTCCTTGATCGCGTACACTCGCCGGGATATCGGCAAGCAAGTCTTCAATCGAGTCCGCACCAATCGTCTGTAACATTTCTTTTTCATCTTCTTGTGTCATCGGTAAATAACGAAAATCCATCTTTTATGTCCCCCTTATTTGCTCCGGCGATAGAATGGTGTGTCGATTCGTTTTGCCGCCAGTTTTTTTCCGCGTACTTCGACTTCGAACGTTTCCTCAGTCGCATATTCCGTAGGTACAAGTGCTAACGCAATGGCTTTACCGATTGTCGGTGGTAATGTACCGGTCGTAACGAATCCGACGGGTTCTCCGTTCACTAGAACCGAAGCGTCTTGACGAGCAATCCCCTTATCAAGAAGTTCAAGACCGATTAATCGGCGGCGCGGACTGTCTTCTTTCTGTTTCAACAAAGCTTCCGATCCGACAAACGACTTCACTTGTGGTTTGACGGCAAACCCCATTCCTGCTTCAATCGGTGAAATCGTCGCCGATAACTCGTGGCCGTATAAAGGCAAACATGCTTCAAATCGTAACGTATCCCGGGCACCCAGCCCACACGGTACGACACCCGCTTCTAATAACACTTTCCAGACTGTCGAGGCGTCTGCAGACGGCATGTACAGTTCGAACCCATCTTCTCCTGTATACCCGCTGCGTGATACCAGCATATCGACTCCGGCCAACTCTCCTTGCGCAAAACGGAAAAATTTGATGTCTTCGAGATTGAGCGTCGTCAGTCCCTGCAACACTTCAACCGCTTTTGGACCTTGAACGGCAATTTGCCCATAGGCATCCGATTGATTTTCAAGCAACACGTCCCCTTTTAAATACTGACGTAAGTGCGCTTCATCTTTTTCAATGTTGGATGCATTGACGACAAGCAGATAGTCCTGTTCTGTTAAACGATAAACCAATAGATCGTCTACTGTCCCACCATTTTCCTGGCACAAAACATTGTATTGCGCCTGCCCGATCGCAATCTTCGAGATGTCATTGGACAACGTCTGTTGAAGAAATGCTAACGCATCTGATCCGGAAACAAACAACTCGCCCATATGGGATACATCAAACATTCCGACACGTTCCCGCACCGCTGTATGCTCTTCCTTGATGGATGAAAACAGAACTGGCATTTCAAACCCTGCAAAATCGACCATTTTCCCCGTTGGTGCAATGATGTCGAACAATGGCGTTCTCTTCAATGTCGTCTGACTCATACTTTTCCCCCTAATTACGAACATTTTTAGTTCCTTTTCTCTTTATTGTTCAACTTTCAATTACATTCTACCAATTTAAAATCTTTTATTCTAGGTTTATTCGGAAATTGAACAAAAGGAAAGAGAGAAAGGACAAAGTCCCTTCTCTCCTATTGTTTCATATTCAGCCGATGAAAGCCATTTCAAAATGGTTTAAGCCCTGCAGTATGTTCAACCTCTGTTTTAAGACGTTGTCCTTCAGCAATGAGTTGACGTCCTCCTTGCTCCACTCGTTTCCCCTCCGCGACCAAATGATCGACGTTTCCTTTGATTTGATTGATCCGGCTTGTCGTATGATCAATATTCGTCTGCAACGTTTGTTGACGAATGGAAAAACGTTCCAGTAGTTGCTTGATCACTGTCACATCTTTTGAAATCTTCTTTTTGTATAGGCTTAGCCCATAAATCACCAAACCGATGATTGCTAAGACGATAATTCCGAGATTGATCCAAATCATACGTTCTCCTCCAATATCGTTTCGATTTCTTTTGCCAGTTCCCGGACAGACTTCTTACCATCTAAGCGGATATCTGCCAACCGCGCATAGATAGGTCGGCGTCTCCGAAATAATTTTTCGACTGTCATCCGAGATTTGACAAGCGGACGGGATGGGTCTGTCCTGATTCGATTCCAGACCAAATGGAATGGCGTATCAATCCAGATGACGATTCCGGTTTCTTTCATGAACGTCCGGTTTTCCAAACGCTCGATGATTCCGCCTCCCGTGACGACAATTTCCGCTTCACTACTTCGTAACAATTCGACTTCCCGATCCCGGAATCCTGTTTCACGGTGTTTTGCGAAGAACTCCGTAATCGAACCATACTCCTGGACAAAGCGCTCATCCAGTTCTTCGACATGATAATGCACTTGAAGATTACGTCCAATCGCTGTTTTACCAGTTCCCATAAAACCAATCAAATAAACCTTATCCATTCGAAACAACCGCCTCGATTCTCTGTCCATTATCTAGTATCGCTTCCATTTTAAAGCCTTTATCTGTCCGTGTACAGATAACTTGACCAATTGGATACTGGACGGTTTCATCTTGACGACAGTCCTTTGTTGCGGCTCGCACGAGCGACTCGAGTTGTAGCGCTTCTTTCTCCAACTGAACCTGTTTCACCGCTTCATCCATCTGATGACACCCTAGCAGGATGGCCACGCCTATTCCAAGCAGCAACAACAGGGTTTGGATCAGGATGAAGCCGCCTTCTTGCACTGAACGGTTCGTTGATGCTGATTGAGTTCGAAAATGAGCGTCTGTCCTTCCTGGCGGACTTGGTAATGCGTTACATCGTGGGCATACGTCAGTTCGCCTCCAAATTCTTTTTTTAATCGGATTTGATTTTGTACACGGACGAGCCGCCATTTGACCGGATCCTCTTCCGGATCAACGTCTACGCCGCGAACTACATCACCATTTTTTTCACACGAAATACTCCGCCACATCAGTCGCTCAATCGTATGAAAAAATAATTCTTCTTCCATCGGTTGCTCGTGATGCACGGTACTGACGATTTGTGTCATCGCAATCAGACTAATCAACAGCAGCGGGCTCAGCCAAAGGACCAATGAAATTTCGAGGAGTGTCGTTCCGGATTGAGCTCGCCAAACAGACCTCTTCACTACACCACATCCCTTCTGTAATGTCGTAGCCTGTTCTTCTTTCTGCGATTTGATCAGACGCCATTTGATCGAGACGGCGTGTTTCGACCATCAATTGATTTTTTTGCTTTTGAAAAGACAACAGAGGATCGATTGCGAGCATCAGGAAACAAGCGATGGCAACCATCGATAAAACGACTTCCAGAAGCGTGAATCCCTGTTGCTGAATGTTTTTATTCCCCACGGTATTTACCTCGTTTTTTGAATCACCATTTGATAATTGCCGAGTAAAAATTTGATTTCAAACGCTTGTGTCATCGATTGACACACCCAGGTCGACGCATACGTCGAATGATAACTTTTAAAGTAAATGATCCGTCCGTTCGAAGGAACGATACAGGCGTGACCCGGTTGAAATGTCCGTTGCCATAACAGGCGATCGTTCGCCATGATGAAATATCCTTTGCCGTCATTTTTCCAGCGGAGCTGCATCTGATTTTGGTCACCCGTTTTAGAATATTGAATCAATCGTAGGGTCTGAACATCCTGTTTGAGGATTCCAATGTCTTGTTCCAGCGTATACAGGGCCGGTCTTCGATCGATGACGGTTGGTAATAAAAATATCAAAAGACATCCGATCATCACCAGTACAACGGTCATTTCAATTAACGTAAATCCGTCATTTAACTTTCGTAAGTTCTCCAGTCTTCGCATCATACGTATAGGTCTCCTGATCGCAAGCAAGTTCGTTTGGTTTTTCCGCTGTCCCCCGATTGATGGTTTGCAGTGATTCCGGATACGTTTTTTCTTTCGCATAATAAAGATTTACCTCGGAGCGGATGACACGGATGTTTGCTTCGCAACTGACTCCTTTCGCCTGGTCTTTCCCGCTCGTCATGGTCGGAATCAAAACGAGTAAAAGTAAGGAAATGATCAGCAGGACGGCTGCCATTTCAAGTAAAGTGAATCCTCGTTGATTTTGAATAAAACGTTTCATTTGATTGACTCCTCATCTCTTTAAAATGGAAGTTGCTGAATAGCGAGTTGAATCGGATAGTAGAGGATTAAAAACAGTGTTCCTGTCATAACGGTTAATCCTCCGTACAATGCCGGTTCAATCAATAACAGTTTCTTTTCGACTTCTTCCTCAATTGATTCATGCAATAATGCCGCTTGCTCCAGTAATAAAGGACCTAAATCACCACTTTCCCGCGCAATATGAACTAATCCGACAGTTTCGACATCAATGATATTTTCATCCTGCATTGCCTCCGATAACGGTTGACCACTTTTTTGGCGGTGGTGCAGCACCTGATACATCTGTTTCTTTTTTCCGGTTTGCCCTTGTTCCAAAGCATGAAAAGCTTCTTCTAATGAAAATCCGGCATCGATAAAAGAACCGATCTCGATTGTAAACAAGTAGCTGTAATACAAACGCAGCATTTTTTGAATCATCTTCATACGAAGCAAACGCTTCATCGGAATATGCCGAATCAGGAGAACAAGTCCGATCACCGTCGTGACAGGAGCAAACGCCATGACATATTTTGCTGAAGAATGAAGGAGGGGACGAACGAATGGAGGTAAGGTAGCCGGATTCGACATCTCCAATAAGGAAGGAAACACATAAAGAGCATAAAACATGAACAGTAGCAACAGACTGGCTGCCAAGACAATCGGATAACGGGCCATCTTCCAAAATTTCTTTTTCATCTGACTTTCAAGCTCCAGTAACCGAATGACTTGTCGTAAAATCATCAGCGGACGTTCCGTCTGATCTCCTACTGTAAGTAATTGTTGTAAAGCTGTCGGCAGTTTTAACGGTTCAAGGGAAAAGGAGAGTCGATTGCCTTGTTGCAGTCGGACTTGAATCTCATGAATCACCGGAATGAGCAACGGATCTTCAAAACGGACCAATATATCCAGTGCCTCTTTTGTCGAGATTCCTTTAGATAAGAGACGATGAAATCGATTTAAGAACCGACATTTACTAGCGCTTGTAAGTTTTCGACGGTACAGCGAACGTCTCCCTCCTCCCGGTACAAGTGGATGATTTTTTTACAGACGGACAATTCTTCATTTGTTACTCCTAACGTTCTTAATCGCAACAAGGCCTCTTCAATCGATCCTGCATGCAAGGTAAACAAAACGACATGACCACTCAGTGCCGCATTGATCGTCAACCGTGCTGCCTCAGCTGTTCTCACTTCGCCGAAAGCAATCCAGTCTGGATCGGCCCGGAGAATTTCTTCAAAACACCGGGTTGCGTCAAAACCAGCCTTTGCATTTAACTCCAGTTGTAAAATCCCCGGTACGCTACATTCGATTGGATCCTCGACCGAGATGATCCTTTTCCCGTCCATTGAGGCCATTAATGAGTACAACATCGTTGTCTTTCCTGCGCCTGTCGTTCCGGAAATGATGATGCATCCATGTGTTTGCTGTTTTAACCAAATCAAATCCTGTTCGGGATCAAGCAAACTTGCCGCAACCTCATCCGAAACAACCGCACGGTAAAAACGCCAGGACATGGCATCACCATATCGACTCGGTAAGATGGAGACACGCATTCCGCTCTCTTCAAGAGGATAGAGGCCACTTTGAGGAATTCGTTCATTTTGCTCCTTTAAGTTGGCTTCATAACGAATGTGACTGACAATCGTCCGATACTGTTCAATTGATACCGAGGATTGTTCTTCCAACCCTCCATTCGCCCGACAAATGACTTGGGCCGACCGGTCACCCGGAATAAAGTGGACATCGGTCGCACCGACTGCTTCAAATTGATGAATCAATCGACTGATCTCTTTTCTCAATCCAACACCTCCTTATTCAAAAAATACAAAAAAAAAGAAGCCGAAACAAATCGGCTTCTTTAAGATACTTGAGCAATAATTCGGTTCTTACGTTTCGCAAGTGTTTCGAGTCCTGGTTTATCATACCCGATTACAAGTTGTTTCCCGTCAGTAATGATTGGGCGACGCAATAATTTAGGATTGTCACTCATCAAACGAAGTAGTTCGCTTAGTTTCATGTCATCAACATCAATCCCTAAATCTTTAAAAGCCTGACTGCGTGTTGCCAGTAAACTTTCGATTCCATCCGTTGAAAGTTTTAGTAATTCCATCAATTCATCTACGGTTGGAGCATTTCTGAACAGATGACGTTCCTCTACATCAACATGTTCCTCTTTTAACCATGATTTCGTTTTACGACAAGATGTACAGCTTGGATATGTGAAAAATATCAACTCATTCGCCATTATTGCTCCTCCTCTCAAAATCTACGCTTCTCATTACAGAAACTATACCATGCCTTTTTCATTTTGTACACCTTTTGTACAACTATTGTACAAGTTTTTTTCAAACTTCATCTTTTGTTCACAGTTATTCCTTAACAAACACTAGAACATGATGGACGGATGATTGTTTGCTTGGTAAAATAAGTACGTATATTGACTATCTGTCGGATTTAGGGGGTTATATGAATGGGGAGAATGTACCGCGTACTCGGATTTTGGACTGGAATCATTGCAGTCATGGCATTTATCGGCGCTCTAGGTGGAGATGCTAGCTCAAGTGAACATACGGATTCATTTTTAGTTATGGGCTTCGTCTTCTTGGCACAAACAGTATTCTTTGCAGCATTAGGCTATCTTCGCCTTACTGAAAAAACGTATGTCTACATTTTTGCAGCGTACTTAACAGTATTCTTTATCGTCTTCACGTATTGGTCCAATTTCCAAATGTGAACAAAAAAGCCCCTCGCCTTCGAATGAAGACGAGGGGCTTTTTTATATTTCCTTAAAAAAATGGATTGTGTTTGATTTCCTGCCGTAACGTCGTTTCCGGTCCGTGCCCCGGATAAAACATCGTATCGTGTGGAATCTCTGCAATGACACGGTCGATGGACCGCGTCAGTACTTCTTGATCGCCGCCTTCGAGATCGGTTCGACCGACACTGCGCTTGAAAATCAAATCACCTGCAAAGGCGACCTGCTCTTTTTTAAAATAAAACGTGACACTGCCCGGTGAATGCCCCGGTGTTTCCATGACATGAAACTGGAATGGTCCAATTTCCAGCAGACCGCTTGCCAGTAACTGTTCGGCCGGTTTCACCTTTAAAGGCGGCATATTGAACTTGATGGACCCGTTGAGGTTCGGATTCGATAACCATTTCATTTCCTTTGGATGAATATAGGCAGGTGCAGACGTAAAACGTCGCAACATATCCACACCACCAATATGATCAAAATGAGCATGCGTCAAAAGGATTGCTTCGACCTTTGCTCCGCGCTTTTCAATTTCGTCAAAAAAACGTATATCTTCGGTTCCCGGATCAATGACGAGACATTTCCCGTCTTTAAAAAGAAGATAGCCGTTTTCCGAAGCCATACCTGAAGTAATACTTACGATTTCCATCTCATCAAACTCCTTTGTTGATATTCTTCTCTACTATACACGAAATTGTCGAAAGTTCGTCGCCCGCCCTCTCGACTTTATTCGCTCAGTCGGCTAAACTAAAAAGTGAGATTTAAGTGAAATCTTCGTGAACTTCATAACGTGATTTTTTAAGGGGGAGTACGTCATGCATTTGGATCAACCAATCGGTTGGCTTTTCTTTATCGTTGCACTCGTCGGTGTTTGGGCCGTCTTGCGTTCACTTAAGAAACGTCAAATGTTTCCACTCGTATTTGCTGGACTGACTGTAATCTTATTCGGTTGGTTTGGTATTGCGACATTGATTTTCGGCGGAATTCCGTCATAATCATGTTTTACAAAAAAAGGTCAGCTTTCCACAACGGAAAGCTGATCTTTTTTTGTCTACTCTCTCAAAAAAGACGGGAACGATTTAACATCGCTCCCGTCTTTTTGATTATTTAGACGTTTGTAAGAAACGCAACAAATCGCCATAAATGACCTTATCCGATAAACCTAGTTCTTTCTCAGATTGTTTGACAGACTCTTTACAGATTGCGCTGTCTTTCTCATCCGTGACTTCTTCACCGGTTTTACGGTCATAACATGTCTCTTGTGTGTAGACTGTCTTATCAGTTACGACAGAACCGTCTCGGAACAACGCATAATCTTTATGTTCTTTTGAGAACAGATCCGTTCCGAACAATACTTCATCCTTGAAATTGTAACCAAGCAGATTTAACAACGTCGGCTTGATGTCAATTTGACTTGCAACATCATCATGTTTGACGCCTTTGTTTTGCCCAGGCAAGTGGATGACAAATGGTACACGTTGCAATTGAGCAACATCATACGGTGTTAACTCATCTTTTTTCAACAATTCTGCCATCGCAGCATTGTGATTCGTCGAGATTCCGTAATGATCGCCGTACAGCATGAAAATCGTATCATCCCATGTGCCGTCTTTCTTTAATCCTTCGATGAACTTACCGAGCGCCATATCTTGGTATGCGAGTGCTTGAACATAATGATTTAATGTCGTCGAACTC
The DNA here is from genome assembly GCF_018618855.1 of Exiguobacterium sp. s166. Classification (NCBI taxonomy): domain Bacteria; kingdom Bacillati; phylum Bacillota; class Bacilli; order Caryophanales; genus Exiguobacterium; species Exiguobacterium sp. s166. Next base: position 433,876 of record NZ_JACSMU010000002.1, read on the forward strand.
GTTTCAAGTGGTGGCACGAGCTCATCTTCCGGTTTCGGCATTTCGAACGGATAATGGTTCGTCAACGTAATGAATTTCGAGTAGAACGGGCGCGGAAGATCTTTTAGCATCGGTAACGATTGCTCAAAAAACTTGTCGTCCAGTAGTCCCCATTCTGTTAAATCTTCTGGATTACCTAAATCGTAATCGGTTTCCGAGAAGAAACGATCGACTCCGAAACTGTTGTACACGATATCGCGGTTCCAGAATGATTTGTTGTTTGCATGGAATACAGCTGAATAATAGCCGTCTTCTTTTAACATTTCAGGTGTGGCACGGAATTCATTTTCGCCGTTTGTAAAGAATGCTGATCCGCGACCAAGTGGATAAATCGAGTTTTCCAAGATAAACTCGGCATCCGATGTTTTCCCTTGTCCTGTATTGTGATAGAAATTATCCCAATAGTGCGAGTCTTTGATCAGTTTATTAAGGTTCGGTGTGACTTCCTGCCCATTCGGTGCTTTTAAACCGACAGCAAACGATTGAGCCGACTCAAATGAAACGACGATGACGTTTTTCCCTTTGTACTTCCCAAACATCGCCGGATTTGGTGTAGCATACTTTGAATCTGCAAAGTTTTGAACTTCAGAAAGCTCAGAACTGTCGGCCATTGCCTTTTGCGCTGATGTTTTCGATTGAATCAACGCATCGTACATATGGAAGTTAAACGTTCCGATATTTTTGACGAGCAGTTCGCGGTCAAACGCACGTGTTAGTAATTCTGGGCGTTCTGTTTCCGCAAGTGCCAGGTTGCCTAGGAAAACGGCTGTCGCTGCAACGAAAGCGAGAATCGCACGTCCACGCGACGCGATGTTTTTCGACATATCCATTTTCCGTAAGAAAAACGGAAGAATCAATAAGTCCCCGACAATCAGAAGATCCGCCCATGATAACAATGAACCGAGCGACGCTGAAACCGTCTCTGCATTCGATGTTTGGAACAGAACCGGTAATGTCAGGTAATCATTAAAGAAACGGAAGAAAATGATATCCGCATACAGGACGAATGTCGCCACGACAAGGGTCCCGTAGATGAACCATTTTTGAACGTTCCCACGGAAGAAGAAACTGAATCCAAACATAAACAGTGCCGAACTGATTGGGTTAATCAGTAAGATGAATGCCTGTGCCGAATTGGTGACCGGCACATTGAAAAAGAGCGTATACGCTAAATATGTTTTTAACCAAATCAGAAGTGTCGCAATCCAAAAGAGCTTGTGCTCCTTATACGTGCTGCGCACACCTTGACCCACCTTTAGCCGCATACGCGACCAGATGCTTGAGTCTTGCTGCATAAAAACCTGCCTCCTAATATACGTGTGTCCTTTTTAATCGAACTTTTACACGTCTTACATATCATATTCTATTTATACCCGTATCACGTGAAAATTTTACGCTTACTTTTACAAAAATGCAACCGGAATCCGGTCGATACTTTACAATCACATACTTTTATTACGTATGTAAACAAAAAAAAGATTCGATTTCTCGAATCTTCTTAAAAATAAATCATATGATTACTTTTTTAAAAACATTTGTTTGGCTAGCCAAGCGCAGCCAATGACCCCGGCATCGTTACCGAGTTCCGCGATTTTGAAGGTCGTTGATCCAAAGACACGAGGTAAAGCAAATCGTTCGAACGATTCCTTTAAAGGAGTCATCAACGCATCGCCGGCTTTTGAAACACCACCGCCGATGACAATGATCTCAGGATTAAAACTGTTTGCCAAATTCGAAATAGCAAGTCCAAGATGGAATGTCACTTCTTCGACAACTTCCGTCGCTACCGCATCCCCTTGCGAATAGGCTTCAAATACATCTTTTGCCGTAACCGCTTTGATATTATTCAAAGAAGTAATTTGTCCTTTTCGTTTTTCAAGACCCAGTCGGGCGACACCCGTTGCAGAAGCAATTGTTTCCAAACAACCTTTACGGCCGCAACCACACATGACGCCACCTTCCGGCAACATCGTGATATGACCGATTTCACCGGCCATACCGACTGTTCCGTGAACGATTTGTCCGTTGGTGATTAAACCACCACCAACACCTGTCCCCAGTGTGACGGCAAGCAGCTCTGTCGCTCCGCTCCCTGCCCCTTTCCACATCTCACCGATCGCCGCTGCATTCGCATCGTTCTCAATCACAGCGGGCAATCCTGTTAAACGTTCAAACTCTCCGACGAGTTCAAAATTGTTCCAACCGATATTGACCGCTTTTTCGACGACACCCGTATTAAAGTCGATGAATCCCGGCGCACCGATTCCAGCGCCGACAAAGTCTTCGACCCGCTTGTTGCTTTGCTGACATTTTTCAAAGAAAGAACGGGCGATGTCTCCCGGAATTTGTCCGCCATCATTTAAGATGACCGTTTCAATTTCCCATTTTTCTACGATGATTCCTTGTAAATCCAGAATCGCCATCTTGACCGTCGTTCCACCGATATCCACACCCAGTAACCACTTCATCGTCATAACTCCCTCATGATAAAAAATTCTTCCCTTTTATTTTAGCCGATTCATCTGCTTGTGCAAAGGGTTGCACAAGCTTTTCATGCTTTTCTCGATTGTTGTAGTTCGTATGCTAAAATCACTTTTGCGGAATCATATTGTTTTTTTTCCAGCACACCGGCCTGCTCAAGTTCGTCCAGTTCAAGCATCATCATCGCAATATCCGATTCCCGGTCACCGAGGTACACAATCGTTCCATATGATTTGAGCAATTGCTGAACATCATAAAGTGTTTTCATCGTTCATCGGCTCCTTTACAAATACATCGAGTAAATCGTATGTGGCTTGAAGGGATGTCTCGTGTGTCCGTTCGTAAGAATGACTCGATTCAATCCCGGGACCGAGTAATCCGTGCCGGACATCATGTCCGGCATGGACGGCCGCTGAAGCATCCGAACTGTAATAGGGATAGATATCCACTTTGTATGGAATCGTATGCTGTTGCGCTAAACGTGTGAACTGATGACGTAACGCAAGATCATACGGACCGGAACCGTCTTTTGCACAAATCGAAACCGTATACTCATCCGAATGTTGTCCTTCTCCAAGCGCTCCCATGTCGACTGCGATGTATTCCGCGACATCTTCTGAAAAACCGGCATTTCCTCCAAAGCCCACTTCTTCATAATTGGAGATGAGAATTTGGACAGGATGCGGTAACGTCAGCGTTTTCCATTTCTTGACGAGCTCCAACAATAAAGCAACAGACGCCTTGTCATCAAGGTGTCGTGATTTTACGAATCCCGTTTCCGTATGAACGAACCGTGGATCAAACGTTACGACGTCACCTACTTCGATTCCGGCAACCCTTGTTTCTTCTGCCGTTGTCGAACGGATGTCGAGTCGGACCTCGATATTCTTCGCACTCCGTTCTTCCGTATTCGTCACACGTGACGTGTGGACACTTGAATGATGGAAGACAATCGTTCCGGAAACGGTTTGTCCATCCATTTTATGAACTAAACAGTTTTCTCCCTCAATAGCTGTCCACGCATAGCCGCCAAGCTGCGATAGACTGAGACGACCGGTTGGTAAGATTTCCTTCACCATCGCCCCTAACGTATCGACATGTGCTGTCAGTAACCGAATCCGCGACGACTGCCCCGGCAACATGGCAAGCAAAGCCCCTTTTTCTAATTTTTTATATGTAATCCCTTCTTCTTTGAACCGGTTTTCTACATATGTAAGTGCATGAACGGTGAATCCCGTCGGACTAGGAATCTCCACTAAGTCACGAATCGTCTGAACAACTGCCTGCATGTGTTTCACTCCTTTTTTCGAATGTTTTTCCTTTTATATGATACCAAAAGATGGAACAGGCGGGTACTCATTCACTGCTTCGATTGCCTTCCTGCTGAATAAAAAAAGTCGTAGATTCAATTTACATTGACTCTACGACTTTTCATACGTCTAATCTTCCCTTCGAACCAATTTTAAAAAGGAATTGATTCATCCTCCATTAGACGTATTTTTTCATCCAGATATCATCGCGGTATGTTCCATCTTCCAGTTTAACGGAGTCCGGATCTTCCGCGTATACTTCAAAGCCCAGTGATTCATACAGGTTCTGAGCAGCCTCATTGCCGGAAAGCACTGCCAGGATGACTTGTTCGACATCAGGAAGTTGCTTTGCCTCTTCAATCAACGCTTCCATTAGAGCACGTCCTGTTCCGCCACGATAATCCGGTGACACATACACACCAGAAATCATCGCTTTATGCGACTCGCGTGATAATTCGTACGGCTTGACCTGACCAAATCCAAATAACTTTTCACCGTCAAATATTCCGAGCCATACTTCATCCGAATCCGGATCGCCTTCCAGCCCTTCTTGAACATCTTTAATTGGTGTTTGTTGTTCATCATCAAACGAATGACCAAACGCATCTGGATGATTTTTTAATCCTTCCAGTCGAAGACTCCAATACTGTTCTGCATCTTCTTTCGTTAACTTCCGAAATGTATACATGACTGTCTTTCTCCCCTTTATGCGTTTTTACTATTAGACAATATGACATGAGAAACTCTTCTATCCTTTACATAACCTTTTTCTAGTAAAATAAAACCTAGTTTAATCCGGAATTTTCAGCACAAAAAAAATCACTCTTTTTCGATTTGTCGAAAAAGAATGATTTTTTCGCTTTAGGCGGTCGGCTCAATATTAACGGAGAACAGGTTCCATCGTTTGACGCAACACTTCTGCTGAGTGATGGAATTTTTTAAGTTCTTCTTCCGTTAAAGAAACTTCGATGATTTCCCGAACACCTTGCCGGTTGATGATTGCGGGTACACCGATATGGATACCGGAAATCCCATACTGTCCGTCGACATGTGCTCCGACCGTTAAGAGACAGTTCTCATTTCCGAGAATCGCCCGGACGATTCGAACAAGTCCAAGACCAATCGCATAATAGGTCGCCCCTTTTCGTTCGATGATGTGATACGCTGCATCCCGGACATTGATATAAATTTGATCAAGATCCGCTTGAGAGTAACGATCATCTTCCGCTAACAATTCATCAATCGTTTTACCATAGATCCGTGAGTTGCTCCAGGCTGCAAATTCCGTGTCCCCGTGCTCTCCAAGAATGTAGGCATGCGCATTACGGGAATCGATATGGAAGTATTCACCGAGCATTTGACGCAAACGGGCCGTATCAAGAACCGTACCTGATCCAAAGACACGGGATTTTGGAAGACCGGAATATTTCCATGCCAGATGAGCCATGATGTCAACCGGGTTAGATGCAACGACGATGATGCCATCAAAACCAGATTCCATGATTTGGCGTATCATTTCTTTCATGATCAACGCATTTTTAGCAACAAGATCGAGTCGGGTTTCGCCCGGTTTTTGTGGCGCCCCTGCCGTGATAACAATCACTTCCGCATCCTTACAGTCTGAGTAATCCCCTGCCCAGATGCGCATCGGGGAAGAACTGAAAGGTGTCCCGTGATTTAAATCCATCGCTTCGCCCTCTGCTTTGGCTTTATTCACATCGATGATCACCAATTCTTCACACAATCCCGCCGTCGACATCTGATAGGCAAAGCTTGAACCAACAGCCCCCGCACCAATTAACGCTACACGTGTCACTTTCGCATGTAATTCCATCCTTTATATCCACCCTTCTGAAGGTAATTTAAAAGTTTGTTAACTATCTCACAAATAGATTGTAACATCTTTCACAAAGTTTAGGTATTTATGAAACCGTTCACATCTTGTCTAATTTGTGTCAATAATATCCTAACATAAGGAAAAGTGACATCTTCCATTTCCACTTACCACATTCGATACACAATAAAACCAAACATTCCGGCTAACGTACTCGACAAAAAGTTGACTCCGTCATTCCCAAGCCATTTCCATCCCTTTACATAAAGAGTCGGTTGATTGTGGTGAAGACGTTTTTCTGTTTCTTTGAGGCAAACCACACATCGAAATTTCCGCTGGACCGTCCCGCCGAACAATGTATCAAACAAACTTCCTATGATGCCGCCTAACGTCACCAACAACCAGATGTCCGTCGATAAGTCGAACAGTAGATCGCCTGCTGTCGCTATGAACAAGGCGCCGACAATCGTTGCGGTCGTCCCAAGGATTGAAATTGCGCCGCTCGTTCCAGCCGGTACACGCCGTCCCGTTAAGAGAAAAGGATTTTTTTTTGACAAAGGACCAATTTCAGAAGCCCATGTGTCGGCATTTGACGCAGCCAGCACGATCAAAAATAAGACAAGAAACGATGTGTGTTCTGTCCAGAGAAATCCCATCGAAGCCAACGCTGCGATCCCTCCGTTCGCAAGAACCTGCCAGCCGTCACGCGGTCCGTCTTTTTCGACGATTTGATTCACCGACTGTTTTCTTCGTTTCCCAAGTTTCGACAACAGACTGGAACTGCCAAAAAAGAGCAATAACATCAGAAGCCCGGGGTAACCGAATCCGGACAGGACAAGCGCCCCGACGACAAGCGTCCAAATACTGCCGCTGATGGTCAGCAAACGCAGCCGGTATCCGATATAGCCTAGGAAAAAACAAAATAAAATACCGTAGATTACTGGCATACAACGACCTCAGACTCGGTTACAATCTGCTGAACCGGTTGATCGAAGGGTTCCACTTCGAACGCAGAAACCAGTTGACGCTCAAACGCAACCGCTAACGTATGGCCATGGTAATCGGCTAATACCCGATCATAAAAACCGCCTCCCCACCCTACACGGTAGCCTTGACGTGTGAACGCCCGTCCCGGAACGATGCAAAGGTCCACTGCACTCAAAGACCTCTCTACCGCCTGGTCATCCGGTTCCCGAATGCCCATCTTTGTTTCTATCAATGGGCTGTTCGGTAAGTATTCAAAAAATCGCATCTCCTGGTGCATGACTTTCGGAATGACAACCTGTTTCCCCAGTTCCCAGGCCTTCAAAATAATCGGCTCTGTCGCACATTCGTTGCGAAAGGAAAGTGTGATGGCAATGGATTGAGCAATTTTCCACTCCGGTAAAGCAAACAAATGATCATAAATCTGCTGTTCTTTTTGTTCACGATGCTCTAACTGATTTAACTGATCTGTAATAAATCGCCGAATTTCCCGTTTTTCCATCTTGCGAATCCCCCTTATTCAACAAAAAAGCCATCACACAAGGTGACGGCTTCCATCTCAATTATTTTACTTCACGGTGAAGTGTGTGCTTACGGAGACGTGGGTTGTATTTCTTCAACTCAAGACGCTCTGGGTTGTTACGCTTGTTCTTCTTAGTGATATAAGTACGGTCACCAGTTTCAGTGCAAGCCAAAGTAATTTTAACGCGCATGGGATTCCCTCCTATCTAGCTCTCGATGTATCAAGTATTTTTGCTTTACATAAGGTTAAGCATACTCAAGTATCGTACCAAGAAAGGAAGTGAATTGCAACTGTTCATCCGTTCTTTTTTGGATTCATTACATGCTGGTATGGATTTTCAAGGTCCACCTGGAATGTACGCAGTTCTTTTGCGACATGATAATCATGTTCGATCCCGTTTCTTGCTTCTTCTCGCTCGAGATAAATGACGTCTGAATGACGTAACGCTTCTCCTTCGAGTCGCTTGATTGCTACGACAAGCCCACCTGTTCCTGACGGAGAACGTTCGCTTTCCAAGTCATACACGTTGCTGACAAGTGGTAAGCCGTTCATTTCAGCAAAGGATTGAGCCGCTGAAGCCGTCTCCATATTAAAGTTATGAACAAGTCGGAACTCGACGATTTTATTCAATGCCTGTGCTTGACGCAAGACTGCCAGATTTAAGCCGGCCAATTGATTATACGTCTGAACGAGCGGTAGACCATTGACCTCGACCTGATAGACATGCACGCCGTCTTGATGCTGATAACCGGCTGTCCCTGATGTAATGACATAAACATTTTCACCTGATGCGGCTAATCGTTTCGCATATTCTGCAACGGGACGGTTTGAATCATCGTATTGGGTCGTCACAAGTAAAATAGCTTCGCTGTTCCACGATGCCTCACGTTGAACGGCCACATAATAATCATGCGGAGTCAGGAAGACATCCGGTTCAATGTCGGTATCAGCGAGGAACGGATATTCTGCATACCGCTCTTCTAGCCAATCAAGCGTCAGCTCCTGCGCATCGAGACGACGTTCCGTTTCTTCAAATCGTTTAATATGTTCACGGAACCGGTTCGCTGCATATTGTGCCGTTGTCTGTCCATCGAGAATAAACGGCCAGTCACTCGAGACGGCAAGCAGATATTCGCGAATCAACTGACGTTTGGCTTTCACCGTCAATTCATCCTGATGACGATTCCGGGCAACGACGCCTGCCAAACGTTTTTCAAGTTGGTGCAAGTGACGGATCATCCAATCGTTGCGTTCATTGATCCAGACATCCGCATAACCTTTGCGTCCCCACGTTCCCATCGCAATGTGAACCGTTTCGATATCCTGGAAGTGACGTTCCAAAAACATCGCCGGAGAAATCGACTCAATCCCGTAATCTTCGAATCGTTCCATCGTTTTTCCGAGGAAGTCCGGCCCTTCGAACCACCAATGTCCAAATAACTCAGCATCGAACGGTGCCGTCACGAGGAATGGTGGAAAATCTTGTGCGCTCTGCTCATCTAAATGGTTGGCAAGTGCTTCCGCAAAATCAGTCGCATGGACATCTGTCCGTTTCCAAGCCCAATCCCGGACATAATATTCTTTTTGATCCGACTCGCCCGTCACCCGGTGAAGTTTTAATCCTGTATCGTAACGAAGTCCTTCTGGATGCATGAATTCGGCGATTTGATCCCATTCGCGGTCATATGCAAGGTCGCGGTAAAACTCACGGTAATCCGGATGCCCAGGATAACCGATGACCGAACTCCAAATCCGGCCCGAGATGATTTGATCACGCGGGAACAATGCAACACCATGCGGCGAATAGACAGGTGCACCAATCCCGTGTTTCGGGGCAGGATCCGCATTCAGGATAGAATGTTCGTCAACGAACGTATACCGGATTCCTTCTTCGTACATGATCTTATCAAGACCTGGCGTATACGCACATTCCGGCATCCACAGACCCGTCGGACGATAGCCGTAATGGCGTTCGAAACAGTTTAATCCGGTTTGGATTTCAGACCGTGCTGCTTGTTCCGACAACATGTGCGGACTGAATCCGTGTGTCGCGGTACACGTCATCAACTCAAGATACCCTTGTTCTTTATAATGACGGAAGGCGCTGTTTAAGTTCCGGCCCCAATGCTCAAACGTTACTTTTAAGTCGTGGTACCGTTCTTTATAGAAAAGCAAGGCATCACGTTCCTCGTTCCCTAAATCGCGTTGTAACTCCTGTTCAATCAATCGTAACGTATCGTCCAGGTGCTCCACGTAACGATCTTGGATGAGTGAATCTGCTAACATCTCAATGACGGGTGGCGAGATACTGATCGTCCAACCAAGCGGACGCTCCAAGCGATCGATTTCCCACAATAATGGAATATACGTTTCGGAGATGGCTTCGTACATCCATCTTTCTTCTAGACGATTGGCTTCCCGATGTCGGATATATGGTAAATGGGCATGTAACACTAATGAAAAATAACCTTTGCGCATGTCTGTTCTTCCTCTCCTTCTGCTTTCTATCTGTTATCTTCAGCGAACGCGATCAAAATAGGAATACGGACGCAAGACTTCGACCCATTCCGGTTGTTCCAGTTCTCCATATTGCCAATGAGCAACAACCTCTGCAAAACGTCCATCTACGACAGGCTCGTCTCGTGGTGTCTCGATTGGTTTTGAGCGGAGGACAGGAAGAAAATCTCCGTCGATGGTTTGAATACCCCATTCGATGATGTATGTAGTGTTCGGCATCAACGGACGGACAAACCATGTATTCGTCATTTCCGGCAATTCAAATTGATACGTACGATTCGCTTCACCTTTTTCGTAATCACGTAACGTCACATCAATGATCCGCATTTCTTTTCGGAATGAATCGAATGATGCGTGGTAATGTGTCTCAAGCATCTTTCGAGACAATTCAGACAATTCCCAGTAAACATAGACAGATGTCGGAGATTGGACGATCGCATGGATGATGTCGTCTTCGTAATGAGTCGCCATTCCAAATGCATCTCGCTCCAATGAAGGGATTGCTGTCAATGCCGGTACGATTTCGTTTTGTTTCGGAGCACTCACGGTTACGCCTGCCTTCTTCTTATTAGGTTTGGTGACCGCAGCTGATTCCGTTAAAACTGTTTTATTTTCCGTTAGCGACTTTCGGTATTTACTCCAGGCATATTTAACCTTACCTTCTGTCGATTCCACTTTTTCTGCAATTTGTTTAATGGTTAGTCCTTGTTCTTTTAATTTTATGATTTTTTCAAGCATTACCTATCACCTCTTTCTCTTTATTCACTTCTTTCTTATTCTACAAACTTGTTTCAAAATCCTTTACAAAAAAAGTAGGCTGAGGATTTCCCTCTAGCCTACTGTACTTAGCTATTTAAATCATAGTGTTTTCCTTTTGCCATGTAAATCAAATGCTCACCTACGTTCGTTAAATGGTCGCCCATTCGTTCGATATACCGGCAAATATTTGTGAATTGCATGATTTCATCCACTACAACCGGTTGCAGGGACATATGCCGCATATACTGGCGCAACGCTTTATAGGTCGTGTCATCAATGATGTTATCGAGATCGGACAGCGCCTTCGCTTTTTCAATATCGCCATCACGATACGCGACGATTGCCGTCTCCGTCATATCCAGTAATGTTTCGAATGCTTCTTTTAATAACGAGATGTCAATCACGTAAGGGAACGTCTCGACACGTAAAACGGCTTTCGAGATATTTCCCGCGTAGTCAGCAATCCGCTCTAAATCCGTCGCAATCTTCATTGCCGTCACCAACCGTCGTAAATCAGTCGCGACCGGTTGTTGTTTCGCGATCAGTAAAATCGCATCGTCGTTGATTTCAAGTTCGAGTGCATCGAGCTCATTATCATTTTCGATGACTTTAAGAGCAATCTCACGGTCATACTTTTCGAGTGCTTCCGCTGTTGTTGCAATCTGTTGCATTGTCTTCCGGGCTAACAAAAATACTTTTTGATCGAGTACTGCCAGGTTTTCTCCAAAAATCGTCCGATTTGCTGCCATTGAAAAGTTCCTCCTCGTTATCCGAATCGTCCTGAGATATAGTCTTCTGTCCGTTTGTCACTCGGATTTGAGAAAATTCGATCCGTCTGATCGAATTCAACGACTTCACCGTTCAAGAAGAAAGCTGTTTTATCAGAGACACGTGCTGCTTGTTGCATGTTATGCGTCACGATGATGATCGAGTAATCTTTTTTTAATTCCTGTACCAATTCTTCAACTTTTAGCGTCGAGATTGGGTCGAGAGCGGATGTCGGTTCATCCATCAGGATGACGTCCGGCTCGATTGCCAGGCAACGGGCGATGCAGAGACGTTGTTGTTGTCCGCCTGACAGTCCGTAAGCGTTCTCGTTCAAACGGTCCTTGACTTCGTCCCAAATCGCTGCTCCGCGTAAGCTTCGTTCAACGATTTCATCCAAGATTTTTTTGTTCTTCACCCCATGAACACGTGGTCCATAAGCGATATTGTCATAAATCGATTTCGGGAATGGGTTTGGTTGCTGAAAGACCATTCCAACCGATGTCCGTAATTCTTCGACTTCATAATCCTTATCGAAGATATTACGACCATGGTATTCAATGACACCATTCGTCCGTACGATCGGAACGAGTTCGACCATTCGGTTCAAGGTCTTGATGAATGTCGACTTTCCGCATCCTGACGGTCCGATGATTGCCGTTACTTCATTTTGTTTAATATCAAGATTGACATCTTTTAAAGCATGATCATCACCGTACCATAGGTTCAAATCATTTACACGGTATACACTTTGTCGCGCAGCTACTGGTTGATTCATTGTTTTTACCCCTTCTTTGGCTGGTTTCGTCGTCAGCTTCGTATCCATCATCTGTGTTCCTCCTTAGTGATTCAGAACGTAATTCGTTATATCCAGTTGATTAGTATCGTTTTGAAAAACGGTTTCGAATCCAAATCGCAAGTGAGTTCATCGTTAAGAGGATGACCATCAGGACGATGATTCCGGCAGCAGCAAGACCTTGGAAGTCAGCTTGCGGACGGCTTGTCCAGTTGTAGATTTGAATCGGTAAGGCCGTAAACTCTGAGAAAATACCTTCCGGCGCCCGTGCGATGAAGATAGCTGCTCCGACCATGATGAGCGGTGCTGTTTCTCCAATTGCCCGTGAAACGGCAAGGATGATTCCTGTGATGACCCCTGGAAGGGATGCGGGTAAGACAACTTTGAATGTCGTCTGCCATTTCGAAGCACCCAGTGCTAGAGAGGCATGACGCATTGCCTGTGGTACGGCGCGAATCGCTTCTTGCGATGACACGATGACGACCGGTAAACTCATCAGCGCAAGCGTGAGTGCTCCGGCAATCAAGGTCGATCCGAAGCCCATGTTACGAACAAAAAACGTAAGTCCGAGTAATCCGAAAACGATTGACGGAACACCGGCTAAGTTTGAGATGTTGACTTCGATGAAAGAAGTCATCCGTCCTTTTTTCGCATACTCTTCTAAATAGATCGCAGCTCCGACACCCAGGATGAAAATCATCGGAATAATCAAGAGCATTAAGAAGATTGAGCCCATCAACGCAGGATAAATCCCGGCACGATCCGGTCGGCGTGAAGGTGAATTTTGAAGAAAGTCGAGTGATAACCAGGCTGCCCCGTCGCGAACGACGCCAAACAGAAGAATACCAAGCACGACTAAACCGAATAACAGTCCGATCAGGAAAATGATTTTCGTGACATTATTGACGACAAGACGTTGGCTGATTGATTTTTTCACAGCAACAGGATCAATAAATTTTTTTTGTACAGGTTGTTTTTCTGGTAAGGCCATCTTAATACTCCTCTCTGAAACGACGCGTGATCCAGTTCGCGAGTAAGTTCATCAAAAGAGTAAAGACGAACAACAACGTACCGACAGCGTAGATACTGTAATATTCAATCGTTCCATATCCTGCGTCACCAAGGGCAACCTGAACGATATAAGCCGTCATCGTCTGAACCGGCTCCAACGGATTAACTGCAGCCGTAGGGTTTGATCCCCCGGCAATCGTCACGATCATTGTTTCACCGATTGCGCGTGACATACCAAGAACGATGGAAGCGATGATTCCGGAAAGTGCAGCCGGAACAACCACTTTTAAAGCGACTTCAAGACGTGTTGAACCCAGTGCCAATGCGCCGTCCCGAATTTTTTTCGGAACTGAGCTCATTGCATCCTCTGAAATCGAGGCAATCATCGGAATGATCATGATTCCGACAACAATCCCCGGACTTAACGCATTATAAATCGCAAGACCCGGAATTAATTTAACAAGTAACGGTGTAACAAACGTTAAGGCGAAAAATCCGAAAACGATTGTCGGAACGCCGGCTAATACTTCAAGAATCGGTTTGAGAACACGACGGGCGCGTTCTGATGCATACTCACTTAAATAAATCGCAGAAGTGAGTCCGATCGGCACGGCAACCAGCATCGCAATCACGGTAATTTCAAGGGTTCCGACGACCAGCGGCCAAATTCCATACTCCGGTTGAGAGTTCAGCGGGTACCAGCTTGTACTGCCGAAGAATTCTTTGAACGAGACGACTTCAAAGAAGTGTTCTGTTTCAATAACTAACGTGAGAATGATGCCGATGGTCGTAACGACTGAAACGAACGCACAGAGAAATAGTACGATCGGCATAAAACGTTCCATGATGTTTTTCATACTGAATTTTTGTTGTCGGTTCTTTTGGATCAGCTCGCGAACCGATTTGTTTGATGATGGATTCACCCTTCTTCGCTCCCTACTTCATCATACCTACATAAGAACGGGACCCCAAAAAAGGGAAATCTCCCTTTTTTCGGGCCGTCCTTGTGTAATGATGGTTATTTCATTGCATCTTCAATGGCTTTTGTATTTTCATCGTAACGATCTTGCGGCATTTTGATATAACCGACTTCTTCTGATAAGTCACCTGCATTTTCATTTGTGAATTTAACGAAGTCCGCCACTTGTTTTTTGTCTTTTAATGATTTGTTGTTGACGTACGTGTAGATCTCACGTGAAAGCGGATAAGAAAGATCTTTGATTGTTTCCGGTGTCGGATCAACTGCGTCTTTTCCTTCAGCTACAAGCGGCACTTCTTTTAACTTATCTTTGTTTTCCGCGTAGTAGGCATAACCGAAGTAACCAATCGCACCTTTTGTTCCTTCGACCCCTTTAACGAGGACGTTATCATCTTCTGAAAGTTGAACATCTTTACGCATATCTTTTTTCTCAAGAACTTTTTCTGAGAAGAAATCAAATGTTCCTGAATCTTTACCCGGGCTGAAGAATTTGATTGGTTCTGCTGGATAAGAAGCATCCACGTCTTTCCATGTCTTCACATTCGGGTCTAACCAAATTTTTTCTAACTGGTCGAGTGTCATTTCTTTGACCCATGTGTTCTCTTTGCTGATTGCGACTGTTAATCCGTCGTAAGCAAGCGCTAATTTCGTATATTCCACACTATTTTTTTCAGCTTCCGCTGCTTCTTCTTCTTTAATTTCACGTGATGCATTTGAAAGGTCTGTTTCACCAACAACAAAACGTTTGAATCCGCCGCCTGTACCTGATACTCCGACCGTGACATCGACGTCTGGTTGTTCGATTGAATACTCTTCACCGACTGCTTCCATGATTGGGAAGACTGTTGAAGATCCATCAATTGCGATCTTTCCTGAAAGATCTGAAGAACTTGAAGAGCCGCCTTTGTCATTTCCGCATGCCGCACCGACTACTGCGATTGACGCTACCGTTGTGATAAGAGCTGTTTTTTTCATCCAAGACATGATTAATTTTCCTCCTCGAAGTATGTCGCTGGTAACGCTACGACTTTATATCCGTTTTCCTTACAAGACTTATACTACCGATGAACTATTAAACCAAAATGAATCCAACGTAAAAGAATTGTAAAGGCGTGTGTTTCTGCGTTTACAAACTCAACTTCATTAGAAAAACAGGTCAATCCATACAAAAAAAAGCGAAGATGAGTTTCCTCATCTTCGCTTTACTAGTTAATTTGGCTTAGTTTGCCATGGAACATCTTTCACATTAAAGTATGCCTTCACTAAATCATGACCAATTTTCGAGTTGACGGTTTCCTGCTCCATATATGGAAGGAACACGGCCCATGCCATCTCTGGATTGTCGTATGGCGCCCAGCCGACTAAGTTCGAGTTCAACGAGCGAACCGGTTGTCCACTTCCATCCCGAAGTGCAATTCCGTCTTCGCCGTAAACACTGACCTGCGCCGTTCCTGTTTTCGCTGCCGCATCGATGCCGGTTTGGGCAATGATTTTCGCAGTCCCGCGTTCTCCTTTGACAACACGATGGAATCCTTCACGGACATGATCAATATTCGCTTGACTGACTTCAATCCGGTTTAAATAGTTTGTTTTAAAACTGTAATCAACTTTCTTCGTTTCGTCTTCAATCGAGTTTGAAGCCAACACTTCTTTTAAGAAGTGCGGTTGTACACGGTACCCGCCATTCGCGAGTGTCGAAACATACTGCGCAACTTGAAGTGGTGTAAAGGCATCATATTGACCAATCACGCGGTCCATCAAGAGCGTGACGCGGTCCGGTGTACCTTGTACCCCTTTTGCTTCATACGGAAGATCAATTCCTGTTGTTACACCGAGACCAAATTGACTGTAATAATTCTGCATGATCGCTGCAGCCGCATCGACGCTCGCGCCAGCGACACCGTTACTCGGGTATTTCGCCATTCGCATCGCGATGTTAAACATGTAGACGTTTGACGAACGTTCGAGTGCCGTCAGGTCCGTAATCGGTCCCATGTTGACGTACGATCCTTTTTTCGTCCCACCAATTGTGATCGGCGCATCATTGATGACCTCGTTTTGACGAATGACTCCTTCTTCGAGCCCCATCGCAACTGTTGCCCCTTTAATCGTTGAACCGATTTGCAGAGAAGTCAACACGTTATTGATGGCAACATCACTGAATTTATTCGTCGCAGTGTCAAGCTTCTGACCGGACATTGCCAAAATTTCTCCGGTTTTCGGATTCATGACAACAGCGTATCCTTCTTTAAGATAACCGCTTCCCATGCCGCGCCCCATCTTGATGGCTTGCTGCAAGATCTGGTCAACTTGTTTGTTGTATTCTGCATCAACCGTCAAGACGAGATCTTTCCCGGATTCGCCTTCTTCACGATTCGGTTCACCGACCGGTTCACCGTTAAACGTTTCATAGACATCGTAAGCCGGTTTTCCGCGCAACAGATCTTCATACTGTTGCTCGAGGAATGATGTTCCGACCCGGTCGTTCAGGCTGTATCCTTTTGCCTTGAATTCCGCTTGTTGTTCTGCAGGAATTTTCGAGTACTTCCCGAAGATATTTCGTAACGTTCCTTCATATGGATATGAGCGTTCATAAAACGGCTCAACCGATACTCCTTTTAGATCTTCAAGGTTTTCATCGATAATCGCCATTTCTTTAGCATTCGCTCCTAATTTAACGAGCTGCGGGTCCAGGGCATAACCGACTTCCATGTTGTGTTTGATGGCGATGATTTCCATCGTCTTATCATCAAAATCGATATCTTTTTTCGTAATCGTATCGAGGCGAATTTGATCCTGCTCCGAAATTGACAATTTGTTCTGTTCTTCAGCGTTTGGATAACGCTTTTCCACTGCCTTCTTATACCGTCGATCTGATTCTTCACTGTTGACAGCTACCCAGTAATCTTTCATGTCACGTTCCGTGACTTTCCAATCGTCTTTCGGAAGATTGATGATTGCCGCAAGACGCGAAGCGATTTCAATCCGTTCGTCGACTTTCGTATTCTGGGAACGACGATAGACAATCGAGTATTTCGAGATCGTATCGACTAACAACCGGCCATCGCGGTCATAAATCTTCCCACGCGGAACTTCGTATTTCGAAGCAATCATTTCCGTTTTTTGAACTTCACGTGAAATCTTTTCACCATTCACAATCTGGACGACACCTAAGCGGAAAATTAAAATCGCAAACAATAAAAATACTACAAAAAACATTAAGTTAAGGCGAAGTGGCAGATGATTCCGCCGTTTTCCCTTCACCGTGATTCGTTTCGCCATGGCGTACTCCCCTATCGTTCAAAAAGTCATCTTGTTTCATTATATAGAAGGAAACTTTCCATAACAACCTATCCCATCATTTTCCGCATTAAAAAACATCGATTCCCGAAATGGAAATCGATGTTTTGATATACTAATTATTTTGCGTCAGCGTAAAGTTTTGCCACATGATCCCAGTCAACGACATTAAAGAAGGCGTTGATGTAATCAGGACGACGGTTTTGATAGTTGAGGTAATACGCATGTTCCCAAACATCAAGTCCGAGAATCGGCGTTTTCCCTTCCATGACTGGTGTGTCTTGGTTTGGTGTTGAAACGACTGATAATTTCCCGCCGTCAACGATGAGCCAAGCCCAACCTGAACCAAAACGTGTTGTAGCTGCTTTTGCGAACTCATCTTTGAACGCATCAAACGAACCGAATGACTCGTCGATTGCTGAAGCAAGTTCACCAGTTGGTGCTGCACCATCGTTCTTTTTCAAGAGTTTCCAGAAGAACGAATGGTTCCAATGACCGCCACCGTTGTTACGGACAGCTGTTTGAATGTTTGCAGGAAGTGAATCCAGGTTTTGAAGTAATTCTTCAAGTGATTTTCCTTCGTGCTCTGACCCTTCAAGTGCTGCATTGACGTTCGTGACATACGTGTTGTGGTGTTTAGAGTGGTGAATCTCCATCGTACGAGCATCGATATGTGGCTCTAGCGCATCATAAGCGTAGCCGAGTTCTGGTAATTCAAATTTTGACATTTTCATGTCCCCCTTTATCCTATTTTCGGAATTTCAGTACTCTTTAAGACTAGCAAAAATAGTTGGTCAGGCGCAAGCAATGACCCTCGAAAATTACTGTTCGTCACGCGGAGCAAATACAGAGACACCGCCGCCTGGAACCGGGAAAACGCCGAAGCCCTCTTCATCGATCACAACCGGTTCTTCTTGGTGGTTCGTATAATCAAACCACTCTTCTCCGGCACGCGTCTCACCGACAAACATTCGTTTTTCGCACATGTCCGCATTCGAAAGTAAAACAGCGCATCCCGAGTTCGGGAATTCTTCGACACCACGACGGACCCAACCGATACAATGTGGATCGTCAAGGTAATCTTCTTGTTCGCCATATGCTTTATGGTAACGGGCATACAGTAAAGCATTGATCATTTCTTTTTTGCCTTCGACCGGGTGAGGTCCTTGGATACCATAATAATCACCGTAGAAGACACATGGATAACCATCTTTACGAAGGAGTACCGATGCATAGGCATGTTGTTTGAACCAGTCATCAATCCACGACTCGAGCGATTCACCTGGTTGCGAGTCATGGTTATCAACGAATGTCACCGCGTTCGTCGGGTGGGATTCAACCAGTGTATCCGCAAATAATGTCGTTAAATCAAATTCTTGTCCCTGTTGCGACGCTTCATGGAATTTATAATGGAGCGGCACATCAAATAAATCGATTGTATAATCAACACTGTCTAAAAATTGACGGCAATCATCTAAATCCGATTTCCAAAACTCACCGACCATATAGAAACCGTCCGGATTATCTCCGATCATCGATTTTGCGAACTCGTTGACGAATTCGTAGTTGATATGTTTGATGGCGTCCAAACGGAAACCTTGGCAATTGATTGTCTCTTTAAACCAGTTTCCCCAGTTAATCATCTCTTCACGCACTTCAGGATGGTTGTAATCAATGTTAGCGAACATCAAATAGTCATAGTTTCCGAATTCATTGTCTACTTGATCGTTCCAGTCTTTATTTTTACCGGAAATCTTAAAGACACCCGTTTTCTCTTCCCGGGCATCAAAATCCGTACCGTTGAAAAATTCATGTGTCCAGATGAAATCCGAATATTTACCGTTTCGACCGGGGAACGTAAACTTCGTCCAGGCATCAATTTCAAATTCTTCTGAAATTTCTTGCGAACGGTCTTCCGGATGGACCTCAACGACTTTAATCGTCTCGAGTTCATCTGCTGCTGCTTTATGGTTCATGACGACATCGGCATAAATCGCGATATCATTTTCGTGTGCGACTTGAATGGCTTCGATTAGCTCGTCTTTTGTCCCGTACTTCGTGCGGACCGTCCCTTTTTGATCAAACTCTCCTAAATCATAGACATCGTAAATGCCATACCCTGTGTCTTCATCTGATTGTCCCTTTGACGCTGGCGGAATCCAAACAGATGTGATGCCTGCAGCACGCAGTTCCGGCGCTCTCTCTTTTAAGCGCTGCCAATGCTTCCCATCATTTTCTACATGCCACTCAAAAAACTGCATCATTGTATGGTTACGTTCCATCTCTCTTCGCTCTCCCTTAAATTGCCATAGTATGAATAGTATTGTATGAACATTATTACAATATCTTTAATATTCCCCAAGCAACCAAAAATAAACGCACACTCTTAAAAAAGAGTGTGCGTTCTAAAATGGACCCTGCAGGACTCGAACCTGCGACCGGACGGTTATGAGCCGTCAGCTCTAACCAGCTGAGCTAAGGGTCCTTAAGTAATAGTAGCGGCGGAGGGAGTCGAACCCACGACCTCACGGGTATGAACCGTACGCTCTAGCCAGCTGAGCTACACCGCCATGATGGTTTGAAACAACTAATATAAGGTTACTAAAATCAAACTCGAATGTCAATAAACTATCTCACAAAAACAAAGAGGAATTTCTTTTCAGAAATTCCTCTTGCTTCATTCACCTATTCAGGCTGTTCCTGAACGTTGCTCGAGTACCAGGTCCGTAATATTGACGGCGTGGTCACCGATCCGTTCCAGGTTCGACAGCAGATCCACGAAGATCATTCCGGCCTGACCGGTACACTCCCCTGCATTAACACGCAAGACATGGTGTTTGCGGAATGAACGTTCAAGGGAATCCAGTTTCCCTTCTAACTCAAGCACTTGACGTGCCAGTGAAACATCATCGAGTTCAACGGCTTTAATGGCTGTTTCGACGATTTTTTGCGTCAAGATGTACATTTCATCCAATTCTTTTTTAGCCTTATCGGTAAACGTAATCCGATTGACGATTTGGAAGTCAACCAGTTCGATGACATTTTCGACGTGATCACCAATCCGTTCAAAATCGTTGACGGCGTGCATGAGAAGTGAGTGATCGTTTGATTCCCGTTCGGATAAATCATGTGCCGCGACCTTAACAAGATAACTTGTGACTTCAGTGTTCAAATGGTTAATTGCATATTCGATCTGTCCGGCGTCCGAGACGTCTTTTTTATCATGTGATTGCGTATAACGGTGCGCTTTCCCAAGCCCTTCTTTTGAGAATTCACCCATTCGTAACACTTCAAGTTTTGCTTGATTCAATGCGAGTGACGACGACTGGTTTAAGATGTTTTGATCCAAGTGGCGTGGTTTCGAATCGACGGTCGTATCCGTTCCCGGCACGACTTTTTGAACAAGCCATGCGATTTGCGCGATGAACCAGCATTGAATCAACGTGTTGACAACATTAAATGTACCATGAGCAAAAGCAATTTGCATTTTCGGTTCAAGATCAAGCGCTCCTGTAATCCAGGTGATGAAACTCGAGAATACAGGTAAGGCAATCAAGAACAAAATCGTTCCGACGATATTAAAGATGACGTGCGCCGCAGCTGTCCGTTTTGCCGCAATCGAAGCGCCGAGAGCCGCGAGAACAGCCGTAATCGTTGTTCCGATATTATCACCGAACAAGACGGGTAGCGCAGCCTTAATATCGATCATTCCGCCATCATATAATTCTTGCAAAATCCCGATTGTCGCAGATGAGGATTGAACTAACATTGTGAAAATGGTTCCAACAAATACACCCAGCAAAGGACTATCTGACATCGATACTGTCAGTTCTCGGAACCATTCGCTTGATTCAAGCGGTGCCATTCCGTCTCCCATGAGCGTCAACCCATAGAAGAGCGCTCCAAACCCGAAGAAAATTTGACCGATGTATTGAATCCGTTCTTTATTGAAGAAGAAAATCAGGAACGCTCCCAGCGCAATCGCCGGAAGTGCAGCTTCCTTAACGTTAAAGCCGATGATGAAGGCCGTAATCGTCGTTCCGATGTTTGCCCCCATGACAACACCGATTGCTTGACGTAAGTTCATCAAACCGGCACTGACCAGACCAACGACGATGACGGTCGTTCCCGATGACGACTGAATCAAGACCGTAACGACGATACCGGCCAAAATTCCGAGAAACGGATTGGAGGTATATTTATCTAAAATGTACCGTAGACGGTCTCCCGCTGTTTTTTGCAGACCATCTCCCATATACTTAATACCGAATAGGAAAATACCCAGTCCACCGATAAAGGTGAAGATCATTTCCTGTAAATCATAGTTCATCTTGTCATCTCCTCATATAAAAAGTGGAATTGATTTGTTGTTAAGAATTCATTGTTTCAACCTCCCCTATTATGTAAAGGTCTGGTGAACTTGTAAATAGATTTTCACATATTCAATTGTTAAGGTTTTATTAATCTGTACCAATACAGAATACCCCTTTAAACAAAAGGTTTTTCAACAATTTAAATCTTGTTATAAAACAGAAGAAAGAGTGATTTCATTGCATTTTTTAAGTCAACTGCTTAATTACTTACAAACTACCTTAATTCCAAACCGTGGATTTTTAAAGACTCGACTTGCCGATGTCTCCCTTTATTTTTGTGGATTAGCATGGATTTCCTTGTGGTCGACAATTATTGATAGCATTTTTCTGAAACAGTCGATTCCGTTTATCATTTGGTTCACCCTGCATTTCATCTTCATTGCGATTGCCATCTTGTTATATCTCTTATTCGTCTCTTATCTGAATCGATGGTTCATTCAGTGGATTTTGCCAAGACCCTGGGCGTTTCGCCAAGTGTTTCCTTATACCGTCGCCGCAAACGTCTGGACCTTCCCGATTGGTGTTTTCCTGTACCAATTCGGATATCAGACTTCAGGAGTGACATTCATTATAATCGGTCATGTCATTTATTCGCTGACACCACTCCTGCTTGTTCGCCTGAAGAAAAAAACGTCCCGCCCGTCTTCTTGAAATTAGATGTATCCTTGCATTTAAGGAAAAAACGTCCGTCCGACGACGGATTGACTTTCCCTTATTCGTGTTAAACAATTGTAAATGTTCAATTTTCGTTCTTGTTTCTCGATTTTTAGGGAATAGTTCGATATGATAGTACAAGTAGTCATAAACAATCTGGCGTTATGCCGCAAAAGGAGATTTTCGATATGCCGAAAATGGTCCATCGCTCTAAGACTCGTCCCGTTCGTGTTGGGGACCTTGTCATTGGTGGAAGTAATGAAGTCATCATTCAAAGTATGACGACAACAAAAACACACGACGTCGAAGCGACTGTCGCTGAAATTTTACGTCTTGAAGAAGCGGGATGCCAAATCGTCCGTGTCGCTTGTCCGGAAGAACGTGATGCGCTTGCTCTTGCAGAAATCAAGAGCCGGATTAACATTCCACTTGTCGTAGACATTCACTTTAATTATAAACTCGCTCTCATGGCCATCGAGGCGGGTGTTGATAAAATCCGGATCAATCCGGGTAATATCGGACGTCGCGAAAAAGTTGAAGCGGTCGTGACGGCTGCAAAAGCCAAAAATATCCCGATTCGCATTGGTGTTAATGCCGGTTCACTCGAGAAACATATTCTCGAAAAATACGGTTATCCAACTGCTCGTGGGATGGTTGAAAGCGCATTACATCACATCAAGATTCTCGAGGATCTCGATTTCCACGATATCATCGTTTCTTTAAAAGCTTCTGATGTTCAATTGGCACTTGAAGCATATCAGCTCGCTTCTGAGTCGTTTGATTATCCATTGCACGTCGGTATCACGGAATCTGGTCCTTTACGTACAGGTTCACTAAAATCAGCCGCCGGTCTCGGTGCGATTCTATCACGTGGTATCGGTAACACGGTCCGGGTTTCCCTTTCTGCCGATCCGGTAGAAGAAGTAAAAGTCGCAAAAGAAGTCTTGAAATCATTTGGTCTTGCGGCAAACGCTGCAACGTTGATTTCTTGCCCGACATGCGGACGGATTGAAATCGATTTAATGGCCATTGCTGCAGAAATCGAAGATTACATTGATAAAATTCAAGTCAACATCAAAGTTGCTGTTCTTGGTTGTGCCGTTAACGGTCCTGGTGAAGCCCGCGAAGCCGATATCGGAATTGCCGGTGCACGTAACGAAGGATTGTTATTCCGTCACGGAGAAATCATCCGTAAAGTACCGGAAGCAACGATGGTCGAAGAATTGAAAAAAGAAATCGATGCGATCGTTCTTGAAAAAGAAGCGGAAAAAAAAGCCGCTAAAGCCAGTCAAGCCTAATAAAAAAGAGTCCTCCTCGGGAGCGACTCTTTTTTTCGTTTCCGCTTTTCGACTGTGTTATACTAGTGGCAGAAAATTTATAGAATGTTGGTGATGTAAGTGAAAATCGGAATTGATATTGATGGAACAATCACTCATCCTTCTTCGTGCTTTAATTATATGAACAAATATCTCGGGACATCGATTGATTTTGAGATGGCCTCTGAATACGAGCTTCACACCTATACGGACATGGAGCAAATCGAGTTTTGGGAATTCATGGTCAAATCAGGTCATGAACTCGGCATCTATCGTGAATCCATCCCCCAAGAACTTGTCAAACAACACCTTTGGGACTTAAGAAAACAATACGATCTCCATTACGTGACGGCACGGTCAGAAATCGTCCGTCCCGTAACCGAAGAATGGATTAAACAACATGAATTACCGCTTGATTCTCTGATCATGACCGGCTCACACGATAAAGTACAAGTCGTCCGTGATTTGTCCCTTGACCTCTTCATGGAGGATCGTCTCGAAAATGCGATTCAAATTGCGGAAGACACGTCGATTCCCGTTATTTTATTTGATGCACCTTACAATCGTCGTCCTGTCCCTGACAATATCGTCCGTGTCTCATCTTGGAACGAGGCCGTGCAACAAATCCATAAGTTTGCTCCCATTCGTTAAACAACAAAAACGGAAACGACGTCACTCTGTCGTTTCCGTTTGTTTCGTTTCCAGCAAACAAATGATTTCTTCCAGCAGAACAGGTTTTGCAAAAAAATAACCTTGGAATAAATGAATACCGATGTCCTTTGCAATTTGAACCTCTTCTCCTGTCTCAACTCCTTCGACGATACATTCCACATGCATCGACTGACTCAGTTGAAAAATCGATTCCAAGATGGACTGTCGCTTTTCAGACTCTTCGACTTGTTCAATGAATTGCTTCGGTACCTTAAGCTGACGAAGCGGTAATAAACGTTCGAGAACATGATAAGAGGCATGTCCCGTTCCAAAATCATCCAGTGATACCGGGAAATCCAATGTCTTAATCCGGCGCAAAGCCCGGAGAATCGGTTGGCTTTCAAAATCCAAAGACTGACTTTCTGTAATTTCAATCTTAATTTGTTTTGGTTTTAAGCTGTACTTTAACAACATCCGTTCAATAAACGGCATAAAAGAATCATGTGTCAATTGCCGGCGAGATACGTTGACGGACAGACTAAAATCGTCTGGAACCAGACTAATCAGTCGTTTTCTTGTTTTACATCCCTCTTCAAAAATCCACTCGCCTAGACGGATGATCAGGTCACTTTTTTCTGCGATTGGAATGAATACCGTCGGACGTCCGGCTCCCGGAATCATCGTATTCCAGCGAATCAAAGCCTCTAATCCAATGAAGCGGTCCTGATTCGAATCATACTGTAATTGGTAAACGAGGTAAAAATCGCGATTCACATCGGCTCTTGATAAGGCTTTTGCTGCTGCTATGCGAAGTGACTGTTCGTGCCGCCATTCTTGATTCAAGCACATCACTTTTTCTGAATCCCGGATACTCTCCGGGAAGGCGGACGTGATTTGATGAATCCGTTTCGTCATACTAGTTTGATCCACTTCTCCATCATCGATGACCATATACAGGTTCACATAAATCTGATGGTGTTCGATTTGATACGGAGTGGACATCCGCTGACTGAGACGTGTCATTTCTTCCCGGCACGATACTCCAGGCGGCTTTTTCATGACGACCACCAGTGTTCCTCCCTCGACTCGAACCATCGTCAAATAAGGCGGTAACAATGTCTTTAATCGTTCGATACAATCAAATAAGACCTGTTGCTGAATTTCCTCTCCAAAATACCGCACGAGTTCATGATAGTTTTCCAAATGAACACCGACTAAGATAAGATCTGTTTGATTTGTGTTCATAAATCGTTCTTCGAGTCCCCGGACATTCAGTAATTGTGTCTGTAGATCATGACGAGCGGACTCATGTAATTGATCAGCCAATTGCTGAAGACGACTGAGATTACGAAGGTGCAGATGATTGATGATTAAGGCGATACAGATTGCAATCCCAATCATCCCTAGTCGGGCATAATGATCTGTCGGATCAATTTCAACAAGTATCGTATTCGATCGAACCATGATAAATACGTTAGTCGCGACGATGATGACAATGGCGTACCAAATCATAATCCGGTCATAGGCAATCAAGGCAATCATTAAAAATAAAAAACAGTTGGCCCAGACGGTGACTGCCGCATAGGGCAACATACTGATAGATACGAACGGGATGCTCAGTAACATGATGGACAAAAAATGTGATTTATAGTGAGTGGACAACTGACTCCGGCTAATCAAAAATGTCGCTATCCCAACACAAAATAAAACGGCCACAGTCGTCGATTGATTTAAGTACGCGTTTTGAATCGTTTGATCTGTCGTCCCTAAAAAAATCAGTGCTCCGACACTCATTAAGAACAACGCAAAATTCCCAATCCACCGCTGCTGATTGCGGACAATCTCATCTACTGGTTTAACAGGCATCTGTTTCCTCCTTTCTTAAAAATTCAGGCTGTCATAGCCATTCGGCGCCACTTCATCATACTCCTGCTCTTCCACTACTAGCAATTATTTCCTTGAAAATAGGCATCTTTCTTCTGTGCTGAAGAAACATACCTATTCTTGACGCTTTTACTGATGCTTTACCTGTCCGAGCTGATCAATCACATCAGTCGCGACAATACTACTGGGATGAAGCTGTTGTTCCACCTGTTTGGATGCTTGAGCATACCAAGAAGCACCAAGTGCAATCAATTGTTCGACCGAAATATGTTTAAAATAATCTTTTTGACCAATCAGACTCGTGAGGATACCAAACAATGTATCACCACTGCCTCCTTTCGCTAATCCACTCGATGCCCCGTTGATGACATAACCGCCACCCTCCGGCGTCGCGACAAGAATCACGTGGGCTTTCAAGACAACAATCACTTGATGTAAGACAGCATATTCGCTTGCTTGTCCAAATAAATCATCCTGAACCTCTTCAACAGTTTGATTTGTCATCCGTGCGAATTCACCGATGTGTGGTGTAACAACAATCGCTTCCTTCCGTTCCGGATAGCTGTCGCGAATCAAGGCACCTGCATCGAGGATTACCGGAACGTCTTGTGCGAGCAGGAACTCCACCCAGTCAGCGGTCGAATCCGAGGTAAGTCCTGGTCCGATTCCAACGACATCCACCTGCTTCATCATTTCTTGGATTGCTGTCATCGTCTGTTCGAGAACCATCGCTTCCGGCGCGTTAACGATGAGTCCGATCTGAGCTGCCGGTACCGTCGCAACTTGTAATTTCCCCACTCCTGACCGAAGTGCTGCACGCGCAGCCAGTTGAATCGATCCCGGCATCGTCTCGCTTCCACCAATCAGTAATGCCGTTCCGTAGGTTCCTTTGTGCCCGTAAGGATCGCGGGTCAACAACGGAGCAATCGATTCGGTCACTAATTGCCATCCGCCAAAGGCCGGCAAACCCAAATCAATCTGTTCCGGTTTTCCAAAAAATGAGGCTGTCTTCAACAAGAAGGCAGACCGTTTAAAGGCATGAAGTAAAAACGTAACATCTGCTTTTAGTGCTTGTCCGGAAAAATCGGTCGTTTGGTCGGACGGCACGCCACTTGGTATGTCAATCGCATACAATTTCGCCCCTTGCTGTTGTTGTTCACTGACCCATTCAAATAAATCATGTATTGTTTCCGTCAGTCGGGTTCCGTCAAATCCGGTTCCAAAGACACCATCTACAATCAAATCGTATTGCCCGCAGACCGCCTCCGTCACGAGTCCGAAGTTTTCCGCATAATGCTGATGAAGTTGAGCCGTCGTAGTCTTCGTCTTACCGAATGGCGCATGTATCGTAATATCGTATCCATCACGAACGAGTTCACGGCCAATCACATAACCGTCTCCCCCATTGTTTCCCGTCCCACAAATGATCAGAATCCGTTCTTTTTTCGTATGCATGCTCTTGATTCGCTTCGCGATTTCACTACCTGCTCGTTCCATCAAAACTTCCAGCGGCAGACCGGATGTCTTGGCCCATTCATCAATTTGGCGTGCTTCCTGTGCATCATAAATCATTTTTATCACCTCTGTTCGTCCTATTCCCGTTTTGTTTCATTTCAAGCCAGAACAAATCGAGAGGGGTCAACCCAAAAAAAGGGGAACGGATATAAATCTCCGTCCTCCCTCTCTTGCGTTGAATGATGCTTTCACTTGGAATACACCGGATAACTCCTTATTTCTGACAGGCGGCACAACGGCCATAAATCTCAAATTTATGATCTTCGACCTCAAATCCTGAATCTTTAATCGGTGACACCCATTCCATCGGACAAACATCCAGTGTTTCCGTCTTTCCACACGTCCGGCAAATCAAATGATGATGGTGATGACCAGACTGACAGGCGGCCCGGAATTTCATTTCCCCGTCCAGTTCAGTTGTCTCTAAAATATCGATTTCCGCAAAATCATTTAAATTCCGGTAAATCGTATCGTAACTGAGCGAAGGATGTGATGGGCGCAACTCTTCCGCGACTTCCCGCGCACTGACATACCGATTGGCTTCAAACAGATACGCCAATAAATCAAGACGCTTCGGTGTCATTTTGAATCCGGATGCTTTCATCCGTTCACGCGCTTGTTCGATGTTTTTTTTCATGCATTTTCCCTCCGATCCAAAAACGTTCAATCAGCATCACGAGAATAAGCTCTGCGACCGCCAGCATGACAATCATGCCGCCGGGCGCTAAATCAAATTGATACGCCAAAATCAAACCGCTAATCGTCGCCACTTCGCCAAACACGATGGCATAAAAAATCGTCGCCTTAAAACTTTTGGCAAGTCGAAGCGCCGCTGCGACAGGCAAGGTGATTAGACTCGATACCAGTAAAATCCCGACGACACGCATACTAATCGCAATCACCAGGGCAACAACGATCATGAACAAAATGTGCACCAGCCGAAGACGAATTCCGGACACGCGCGCCTGTTCCTCGTCAAACGATAAAAATAACAACTCTTTATAAAACGAAATCACAAATAAAATGACGACACCTGTAACAATCAAAATCGTATAAACATCTGTCAAAGTCACAGCCGAGACCGTTCCAAATAAAAAGGATACAAGATCCATTGAAAAGCCGTTCGCCAGACTGATGAAAATAGCACCTAGCCCCATTCCCGTCGCCATGATGATCGGTATGGCAAGCTCTTGAAAATGTTTGTACTTCGCGCGCAGCCAATCAATCGTCAACGCTGCCATGACCGATGTCACGATTCCGAGATAAAGCGGATTTAAATCGACCAGACTCGCAACCATACCGGATATCAACAGGCTGAGGGCAATTCCGGCTAGTGTGACGTGTGATAACGCATCCGCAATCAAACTCATTCGCCGGACGACGACGAATGAACCGATCAACGGAGCCGTAAAACCGATCAATACCGCCGCAACAAGCGCATATTGTAAAAACTTTAATGTCATGAACGCTTCAATCACTGGACGACCTCCCCTTGGTGGACAAGAACACGTCCCGGAACAGGATACAAGGACCGAATCGTCTGCTCGTCCAGTTCCCAGTATTCTTTAATACCGCAATTACAACCGAGTCGCCCGTCAACGAGATGAATCACATCCGTCACGAGCTTGCTGACGAAGTGGATATCATGTGTCACAAGGACGAAAGTCCGTTTTTTATCACGTCGCAATTCTTCCAAGATTTCATAAAACTCTTTGACGTACCGTTGATCGACTCCGACCGTTGGTTCATCTAAAATCATCAAATCCGGATCGTTGACGAGCGCCCGGGCGATAAAGACCCGCTGTTGCTGACCGCCTGACAAGTCACCGACTTTCGAATCGCGTCGATCCCACATGCCGACTGTTTCAAGCGCCGTCTTTACTTTTTCACGGTCCTGCTTCGTCACACGCCGAAATAATCCTTTTTTCGCATACAACCCCATCTCGACGACTTCAGCGACCGTGACCGGAAATCCTGAATTGAACGATGCCGCTTTTTGAGATACGTAACTGATCCGCCACCAGTCACTGAAGGCTGCTTGATCCTGTCCGAACAAACGAATCGAACCTTTAGGTTTTAATAAACCGAGCATACATTTGATTAACGTCGATTTGCCGGATCCATTTTCTCCGACGATGGCCAGGAATTGTCCCTGTTGTACATTAAACGTCACTTCATTCAAGACACGTCGATCCGGATAATCATATGTCAGTTGTTTAATTTCAATAATGGGTTCTGTCATGTTTATTCTCTCCTTCCGTCTCATGTTAAAACGGAATAGTTACGTCTTATCAACTGTCTTATTATAGCGCCAGCCTTCATTCGTTGCAACCGATGTAACTTTTTTGTGAATAGACGCTTTTAGGGAGAGGCACAAGGTACAATAAAAGGATACAAGCTGTCGTTTTCAGAATCCCTGATTCGGGAAAAGATGGATTGAGTACTCAAAGGGGGCGGATTTGTTTTGAAGAATGAATTAGCAGTCATCGATATCGGATCCAACTCGATCCGGTATGTCGTTTTCCATCCAATCGATTCCGGTCGATATATCGAAAAAATTAATGTTAAGGTCGTCGCTCGCCTCTCCGCTCATATTGATGAGAATGGTGCCCTCGACTCAGTCGGTATCCGGTTACTGTGCGAAACGCTACAACGGTTTCACGAAATCGGCATTACCCACCACGTTGAAGAAACCATTTGCGTGGCGACAGCGGCCATTCGAAATGCGAGTAATCGGCAGGACATCGTCCAAGCTGTCGAACAGGAAACGCCCTTTACGATGCAGGTCCTGTCTGATGAACAAGAAGCTTACTACGGCTATTTCGCGATTATCAATTCCACTTTCCTGACCGATGGATATTCCGTTGATATCGGCGGCGGATCCATGGAAGTCACGTTGATTGAGAACCGGGAAATGATTGCTTATCATAGTTTTCCTTTCGGTGCTGTCACGTTGACTCGTCAATTTCTCTCTGGAGAAACCATGACGTCAGGTGAACAAAAGAAACTGATTAAATTCCTGCGTGAACAATTCGACGAGATTCCTTGGATGAAAAATAAAAAACTTCCATTAATCGGTGTCGGCGGATCCGCACGAAACTTCGTCCGCATTCATCAGTCTACACTCGACTATCCATTGCATGGGATCCATCAATACCAAGTCCGGTCGAAAGAGTTAGGGAAACTGATTGACGAACTGGAGGACAAAGCGCCTAAACAGTTGATGAAAGTCGAAGGGTTATCCAAGGACCGGGTCGATATCTTCTTACCAGCGTTAATCGCAATTCATGAACTGGCACTACATATCGAGGCAGACCAGTTCGTGATGAGTAATTACGGGTTACGGGAAGGTCTTGTCTACGAATATGATTTACACGAACAGGAACAGCGGCGTATCGAGAATGTACGCGAAGAAAGTCTTTATCAACTGGAAAGTGATTACAAAGTCAACCGTGACCGGATGAACTATCTCGGCACGATTGCCAAATCAATTTACCGCCAATTGGTGACGCTCGAAATTATTCCGGAACGGGCCGCTGACTTACGATTACTGGATTCCGCCAGTCGCTTACTTTATTGTGGGCAGTACATCAATCCGGATACCCGGTCGAATCAAACGTTTTATCTTTTGACGAATACCGATTTAAAAGGAATGACGCATAAAGACCGTTTAGCTTTGGCACTCGTCAGTTCATATTCGTCTTCGAAACGGATGCAACAGCTCTTAAAACCGTTTAAGGATTGGTTCACGGATAAATCGATCGAGCGGTTTGATTTACTCGGATCCATTCTGAAATTGACGGAAGCACTTGATGTGACAGAACGTCGTGCCGTCGACAGTCTTGAAGTTACTCTTGAAAAAGATAAAAAAGATATCCGGATCATTCTCGATACCGGTGATCATGATTACGGTTTTGAAGTCGAAAAAGCAGAGAAACAAAAAAAACACCTGGAACGTATCATTGATCGGTCCATTCAGTTTGACAATAAAGGAGGCGGCCTTAAGTGAAGATTGACTCCCCAGAGTTTTTTAATAACCGGGAAATCAGCTGGTTACAATTCAACGAACGTGTCTTAGGAGAAGTGACGGATACACGAAATCCATTGATGGAACGATTTAAGTTTTTAGGTATCTTCAGTTCCAACCTAGATGAGTTTTATATGGTTCGTGTCGGTGGATTAAAGGATGAAGTACTGGCTGGATTCAATAAACCCGAAAACAAACAGCAACTCACACCGAAACAACAGTTACGTGCCATCGCTACGAAAACAAAAGAGCTTGTCGATCAACAATACGAAGCGTTTAAAGACGTCACCCAGGCGCTAAAAGCAGAAGGAATTTCTTTCCTGAAGAATGACGAGTTAAATGAAATGCAAGCAGAATATGTGAAAGCATTCTTCAGAGAACAAGTTTTTCCGGTTCTGACACCTGTTGCGGTCGATGCGTACCGTCCGTTCCCGATGCTTTCGTCTAAATCGTTGAACATTGCGACGGCCCTTGAAGCGGAAGACGGTTCAAAACGGAACCTGGCACTTGTTCAAGTGCCGGCCGTCCTGCCGCGTTTCGTTGATTTACCGGTAGAGGATGAGGAAACGACTGCTGTAATTTTACTGGAAGATGTCATCATTTCCTTCATTGACTCTTTGTTTAAAGGCTATCGTGTCTTATCAGCGATGCCGTTTCGGATTACACGAAACGCAGATTTACCGTTCCATGAAGAAGGAACACACGACTTATTAAAATTGATTGAAAAAGAACTGAAAAAACGGCGGTGGGGAGTCGGCATTCGACTTGAAATTCAGAAGAATGCCATCAACACGAACTTACTCAATATGTTACGCGATGTGCTCGACTTACAAGACCGGGATATTTATGCCGTCGATGGTCCAATTGATTTGACATTCGCTTTTGCGTTTTACAGCCAGATCGGGGTCGAATACGACCATTTGATTTATCAGACGATCATGCCTGTCGAACCGCCGGCACTTGAAAAATCGAAGAATTTGTTTGATCAAATTCTGCAACAGGATTATTTGCTGCATCACCCGTATCATACGTTTGATCCGATCGTCCGTCTGATTGTGCAGGCTGCTAACGACCCGAACGTCCTGGCGATTAAACAAACGTTATACCGCGTGTCCGGCGACTCTCCGATCATCAAAGCATTGAAGACTGCTGCAGAGAACGGGAAACAGGTTACGGTGCTCGTTGAATTAAAAGCACGTTTTGACGAAGCGAAAAATATCGAATGGGCCAAACAGTTGGAAAAAGTAGGTGCTCACGTCATTTACGGTTACAGCGATTTAAAGACACACTCAAAAATTACATTGATTGTCCGGTTACAGGAAGGCCGGATTCAACGGTTTGTCCATCTCGGAACAGGTAATTATAATGATTCCACAGCTAAATTATATACCGATATCGGTCTTTTGACGGCACGGGAACAAATTGCAGAAGATGCAACGAACTTCTTCAACTGGTTGTCCGGTTATGGAGAGCAACCTAAATGGAATGCCCTTCACACCTCCCCGAACTCGATGCTCGAGAAATTTTTATCATTGATTGATGAAGAAATCAAATATCATAAAAAACATGGTAATGGTCGAATCGTCGCTAAAATGAACAGTTTGACGGAAAAAGACATTATCGTGAAACTGTATCAAGCGTCACGCGCAGGAGTCAGAATTGAATTGATTGTTCGCGGCGTCTGTTGCCTTCGCCCTCAAATCAAAGGTATCTCGGAAAATATCCGTGTCACGTCCGTCGTCGATCGTTATTTGGAGCATTCCCGGATTTTTTACTTCCACCACAATGGAGACGATTTGATTTATTGTTCCAGTGCCGACTGGATGACACGTAATATGCGGAAACGGATTGAAATTCTTTTCCCGATCATTGATGAGGAACAGAAAAACTACATCAAGGATTGTTTGGCTTTAACGATGGCGGATAACGTCAAAGCACGCGAACAGGATGAATCAGGAAATTATCATTATGTAACAAAAGGCAAGCAAGCCTGTGAATCACAAATCCTGATTCAGCTCTATACGAACGGGAAATTAAAAGTAAAACCGTCTTTTGAACACCCACTCGAACAAAAATGGACACCGGTTGAACGGGCTGAAGAAAAGATCACCTTTGATCCAACTGCTGCTAAAAAATAATCGTTGTTTAACGTCAGACATCTTCATATAATAAGCTTGTAAGCGTTTTTTCATATGAAGAAAGGACTGGGCCTCATGCTTCAACAAATTTTATTATCATTGCTAGCAGGTATCATCTGTGGTGTCGTCTTTACTGCTCTTAAATTACCAATCCCTGCTCCACCTGTCTTTCCGGCCATCGTTGGAATTTTCGGTGTGTTCCTTGGGATGAAGGTATTTTTATTCCTCGCTGATCGCTGGCCGTTTTGATTGACAGAAGTATTCCTATTCCACATAAAAAGCGTTTTCTTCTGTTATCGAGAAGAAAAACGCTTTTTGTTATTTCTATAGTGCGTCCGCAATGACTTTGTCCCAATTGACGTCATAACAAGCTGTTTGACAAGTCGGTTCTACTTAGCATGTCGCACATTTTCCTTTTTTCGCTTTTTGGTGAAACGGAACAATGAAAAACCGGCATATCCAAAGATAAGCAGTTCAATTAAAATATCAATCATATGCATCCTGTTTCACTCCAGTTACTCCATTTTCAATGATAATAATTATCAGCCTTGATTATATCATGGAGACGCCATCTGAAAAACAGTAAGCGATTCAGGAATAACCCACTGAGACACTTACTGTTTGGGAGAAGTTTGATCCGACGTGGCAGCAACGTCTTCCATTTTTTCGATACTTTGATGTGCGACTCGATGACACGTCGGACAAAGTGTCTGAAAGTGCCCGTGATGTTCGTGCCATTCGAGAATTGATTGCTGCGTGTTTCCACACATTTCGCAACACGCTTTTAGCGGCGCGGGATGATTCCGCTCACGAAAACGTTCCATCCGACGGTTTTTTGCTTGATCGATTGTTGTCACATCCGACTCAAAATGACCGGCTTGCCAGGCTTCGACCAACCACTGTCTGACTTTCAAATCCGTTTGTCCGGGATTTACCTGTAACCCTGACAACGGTGACCCTAACAGCGGGTGTCGTAAATCCACGCTAATCAAATCCAGGCAGGCATACGTGCGTTCCTGTTCATCCGCCTCTGTCAGCCAATGCGGATCTGCCGGTCGTGTTGTGTATTCGCTGAACAAAACTTCGGCATACGCAACGATTCCATCTTTCGTCGCCAAAAATACTTCTTCCCCTTCGGCTAGCTCCGCCGGTAAATAAAACGGTTCTTTCGTTTCATAATATAAGACGACTGCTCGCCTTAAGGCAAATTCTGATTCTTCAACGACTAGTAGATGGCACACGCGACAGACACCTCTCTCATTTAAATGGATGTACCGATCAATGGCAAACGCCACTCGGCGTCAAAGTTTCCTGAGCGTAACATGGCAATTTCTTCACGATAAGGTGCGACCTTCTTTTTGGGATCCAGTCCGATATACGGTGTTTCGAGGACTTTTGGTAAATGGGCCAGATCCTGATGATGAACGATTCGATGTAACGGATCAAAACCGATTTCACCAAATCCGATATTTTCGTGACGGTCTTTTTTGGCACCGCGAATATTTTTCGAATCATTGACATGGATCACGCCAAGACGGTCAATTCCGACGATACGATCGAACGATTCCAATACTCCGTCCAGGTCATGAATCAGGTCATAGCCGGCATCGTGGACGTGACATGTATCGAGACAGACGGACAGGCGGTCATTATGCGTCACACCGGCAATGATTTCTGCCAGCTCTTCAAATGTCTTACCGATTTCCGACCCCTTTCCGGCCATCGTTTCGAGAGCGATTTTTACTTTTTCATCTCCCGTTAATACTTCATTGAGCCCTTCAATAATTCGTTTGATTCCGATTTCTTCCCCGGCACCGACATGTGCTCCTGGATGCAGGACGATATGTTTTGCTTTTTCGAGAGCTTCCGCCCGCCGGATTTCTTCTCCTAAAAATGAGACGGCTAATTCAAACGTTTCCGGTTTCGTCGTATTGCCTAAATTGATGATATAAGGTGCATGGACGACGATTTCTTCAATCCCGTTTGCTTCCATATGCAACAAGGCTTCTGGAATCCGCAAATCCGAAATCGGTTTCCGTCTTGTATTTTGGGGTGCTCCTGTATAGACCATCATGGTCGTTGCACCATAAGAGGCTGCTTCTTCACTCGCACCGAGTAACATTTTTTTGCCAGACAGAGACACATGTGAACCGATTTTCATTAAAAATTCCACCCTTCTTCTGCTTCTAGTGTACCAAATGTCAAAAAAAACAAGAACCTTTAGCGATACTAAAAAAACAAAGTCCACGAATTCTTTCGTAGACTTTGTTCAAGCCGTTCGGCTGAAATGCCGAGGACTGATTATTTTGTTTTACTGGCGTTCGCTTTACGCTCAGCACGCCCGATTCCGCGCTGTTCTTTGATTCGTTCGCGTTTTGCTGTTTCTTTCAGCTTATACTGGTGTTTCTTTTTATAACCTGGTTTGACACGTTTTTTCGCTTTTGCAGCTTCACCGGATAAACGGCTGTGAGCTGTTTTCGAAACCGCTGTCTTCATGTGTGGTTTTGCACGGCGTCGTTCTTTCACTTCGCTGACTTGACCACTCTTCACATCCACGTTGATGAATTCGATACCACGGTCCTCAAGACGGTTGATCGAACCGTTCTCATGATCTTCAAACAATGTGTAAGCCAATCCGTCCTGATCAACACGACCTGTCCGACCGACACGGTGAACATAGAAGTCGAGATCTTTCGGAATCCCGTGGTTGATGACGTGGGAAACACCTGAAATATCGATGCCGCGTGCAGCAAGATCCGTTACGATGACATACTGATATTTGGCTTCATTAATTTCCTTGATGGCTTGTTTCCGGCGACGGGCCGGCAAGTCACCATGAAGCGAACCGACATTGAGTCCCGCTTCAAGGAAGAGAGCTTCGAGTTCGATGGCTTCTGTTTTCGTATTCGTAAAGACAAGACAAATATACGGGTTGAGGGCTTTCGCCAGTTTCAACGTCAAATCAGAACGATCGCGGTGCTTGACCGGAACCGTATGGTGCACGATTTTTTTCGCTGTCTGTTGTTTTGGATCCACATGCGCATAACGTGGATTGTTCATGTATTTTTTCAAGAATGGTTGCAGTTTTTCAGGAATCGTTGCGGAGAATACCATCATCTGCAACTTCTCAGGAAGCGCTTGAGCAATCCGGTCGACTTCCGGTAGGAATCCCATGTCGAGCATTTGATCCGCTTCATCGATGATGTAATGTTTCACGAAATGCGGTTTCAATGCTTGTTCTTTAAAGAGATCCAAAATACGTCCAGGTGTTCCGATCACGATTTGCGGTGAGACTTTGACACGTCCGATTTGACGTTCGCGATCCATTCCACCTGTGATAAGACTTGTCTTGATGTAATCCGGTTGTTTGACGAGGATTGATTTCAATTCCTCATGAATCTGCCAAGCCAGTTCGCGCGTCGGCGCAACGATGATGGCTTGCATTTCTTGAAGTTCCGGATTGACATTTTGAACGATCGGCAAGAGGAACGATAACGTTTTTCCTGTCCCTGTCTGTGATTGTCCAATGATATCCCGCCCTTTGAGCGCTGCCGGAATAATCCGGGATTGAATATCAGTTGGTTTTTTAATACGTGCGTCTTCGAGTGCTTCGACGACGAACGGGTGCAAATCGAAATGGGTAAATCCATTCATATTTGTCACCATCCTTTCTCTTTCTTTAACAATTAAAGGCGAATCGTCCGCCTTCACCATCTATTTCTTCAGTTCAACATGGGTATTGGTCTACTACCGTCATACAAATATGAATACGTATAGAAACGATCGGGAATTTTTTTGTTTTTCGTATGAAGCTTCAACGCGCTGAAGGCAACTTTCATCATCTCTTCAGCGGACTGGACGACTGTCGCGTCCATCGATTTCATGTCAACAGCTTCTAATATAGCACGATTCCCATCGATTCCGACAACTATTTTTCCGGAAATCTTCGCTTTTTTCAATGCTTCGAGTACGCCCATCGCAATATCATCATTGTGACAGTAGACTGCATCGAACGGAATTCCGGAGTCAATCACCTGCCGCATGACACGTTCGGATGTCACCGGATCATAGTTTCCGCTGGCCGAATCGACAATCGAAAGCGTTGGCTCATTTTCGATTCCTTTTAAGAATCCCCGGTGCCGTTCGTTTGTCGTATAGACGTTTGCCGTACCCGTGATCTCGACGATGCGACCCGTTGACTGACCTGTACGCTTGATTAACTCATTCTTAATATAGGAAGCCAATTGTTCCCCAATCACTTGATTATTAGATGTAATCGAACTCACGACAGCATCTGAGTGAATCATACGGTCAATCGCAAATACAGGAATCCCTGCTTTTTTGGCTTCTTCGATGGCACTGCCGATATAGACATCATCCAGTGTCGTGATAAAGATGGCATCGACTTTCAGTTGAACGAATTCTAAAATCTGTTCGCGTTCACTGATGCGGGAATTTTGTGACGTCGCTACTAACGCTTCATATTTATTCGCTTTCGCTTCCGCTTTAAAGGCATTGATCAACCGTTGTGCAAATTCATGTTTGTCATTGACAATCGTAAACCCCACGACATTCCGTTTAGGACTTGTTTCCTTTTGGACAAACATGTTGGAAATGACGAGGACGGATGCAATCCAAATGATCAAAACAAACAACCAGGACTTGTTGAACCTCATTCCTACTCCTCCCGTCTTGGGAAAAAGAGTTGTACCGTCGTGCCGACACCGACTTTACTGTCGACTTCGATTCTTCCATTATGCTGACGGACAATTTGATTGGACATGAACAATCCCAACCCGTTGCCGTTGATTTTGGATGTGTTAAACGCCTGACCCAGCATTAAAATCTGATTTTCGTCCATTCCGACACCGTTATCTTGAACGATAAACACAAACTGATCCGGATAGACATGAAGGTGGACGTGACAAATTCCGTCCGACCCTTTCGAATCGACAGCGTCAAGCGCATTTCCGATACAATTCGACAGCACCTGCAACAGGCCATTTTCCGAAGCATACAACGACGGCATGTGTGCCGGTGTGTAAATCTTGCAGTCTGCTTCATAAGGATGTGATTTCGATTCGAGGATGAACGTTAACTTCTCCATCATTTTTTTCATGTCAATCTGTGCCATCGCCAGCGTTGTTTTATCATTTTTGGATAAATCAAGCATTGTCTGAATCAGCTGGTTGGCCCGGTCCAGTTCAGACAATGCAATCTGCATCATATCCGGATTATTTTGTTTTTCTTCTGACAGCAATTGCAACGCCATCTTAACCGGCGTCAATGGATTTCGGATTTCATGGGCAATCCCTGCTGCGAGTTGTCCGAGCGATGCCAGTTTTTCCTGATGTAAGATTACCTGTTGCTGACTCAACTGTTCGACCCGTGCATGTTCCATCCGTTGCGCATATTCATTGTAGGCGGTGACCAAGGTCTTGACTTCATTTGAGCCGGAACGTTCCAGGGTAATCGGTTGCGGCGTCGTACTTTTTTCGATTTTTTGAACAAGCTCCAGTAGCGGTGCCGTCAATTGCCGTGACATCAAATAACCGACGATCAGACTGAGCACCAGTGTAAGTGCTGCAATGACCAGATATTGTTGTCGTGTCGTATAGACAGGTTCGTAAAATACACTCCGCGGTGTCCGCACCAGTATTTTCCAATCGGTCACCTTCAAATCACGTGCAAAATAGTACATATCTTTATTTGTACTAAAGATTTCATACGGTTTGCTGCTTTTGAAAGCCCGATCGACAACACTTTGACTCAAGAGGCGTTCTTGATCGGTTACGAGGTTTTTCGAGGTTGCGAGCGGCTCACCTTGGCTGTTAAACAAATAGGCCATCGTATCATCATCAAACGATTCCAGTGAATTTCGAAAAACGACGGAATTCATCAGACTGAGCCCTCCACCAAATACACCGACCCGCTCATTGCCATTTCGAACCGAGACATACATATAGGTCAAAGAATCATTTGTTATATCATAACGTGGACTCATATGAAAATCCGTACTCGTCAAGGCTTGTATAAAAGAGTCATCGCGACGAATCTTCGAATCCGAAATACGACGATCTTCACTCGAAAACCAGGTGATCTTATCGGTTTTACGATCATAATAAAAGAAGCTTTTAAATCCGGTATCGATATCGAGCAAATTCGAATCCCGGATCGCCCGATCGAGATTACTCATATTTGTGACATTCAATTGAAGACTCATGATTTTTTCGTGTAAGTTCCCGACGCTGTCACGCAGCGCATTACTTGAGACTTCGACACTTTTTTCACTCTGTTTTTCTGTCTGCTGTTCGACTCGTGAAATCGTGACGCGGTCTGCTGTAAAGGCAAGTGCCGAGATGACAAGACAAATAAGAATGAACAAAACAGCCGTGATTTGGAAAAAATAGGACCGCATCATCTTTTTCGTCTCCATCTTTTCACCCCTTCCTCATTTCTAGACAACTCAATTAGTATATCATGATATTCTCTTTCGGCAGACTCCTCTATTTTCATTCAACTTGAATCAATGGTACACTCTAAATAATCATTCTTTCCATACAAAAGGAGAATTTAGACTATGCTTGTTAAAAAAATCAGTCCCCGTGGTTATTGTTACGGTGTTGTTGATGCGATGAAACTTGCTCAACAAGCTGCACTAAACGATAACTTACCACGACCAATCCATATCTTAGGCATGATTGTCCATAATGCACACGTCACACGCGAATTCGAACGGATGGGTGTCTTGACCGTAGATGGTCCTGACCGTTTAGAAGCACTCGAAACGATCAAAGAAGGAACCGTCATCTTTACAGCACACGGAATTTCGCCAGCAGTCTATGCCCGCGCAGCCGAGAAAAAATTGACTGTCGTCGATGCAACATGCCCAGACGTCACCCGGACACATGACTTGATCCGGACTGTTGTCGCTGATGACTATGAAGTCATCTATGTCGGTAAACACGGTCATCCGGAACCTGAAGGAGCCGTAGGTGTGGCACCAGAACACGTTCATTTGATCGAAAAAGTCGAAGACATCGAAGCGTTGCCTGCTCATCTCGCTAATAAAAAAATTATCGTCACGAATCAAACGACGATGAGCCAATGGGATGTCCAAGCGTTGATGGGGCATGTCCGCGAAAAATATCCGCATGTCGAAGTGCATAATGAAATTTGTAATGCGACGCAAGTCCGCCAGGAAGCTGTTGCAGAACAGGCTGGTGATTGCGACTTAGTCATCGTCGTCGGCGATCCACGTTCAAACAACTCGAACCGTCTGGCACAAGTTTCATTTGATATTGCCGCAACGCCGGCTCACCGGATTGGTGATTTAACGGAACTCGATCTATCATGGCTCGACGGTGTCAACCAGGTTGGTGTAACATCAGGTGCTTCAACGCCAACACCGATTACTAAAAAAGTCATCGACTTCTTACAACAGTATGATCCTGCTGATATCAGTACGCATGACAAGACGCCGTTCCTCGAATTGCGCCGTATCTTACCAAAAGTTAAAATACTTTAAAAAAATGATTCCTGACCGTACTCGACGGTCAGGAATCATTTTTTTAAAGAAATTGAAACGGATTTGTATTCGTCTCTGAGACAAACAAGTCGACACCTTTGATGTTCTGTTTTTCAAATCGTTCTGCTAATAGTTTGACGACACCCTGTTTCATGACCGACTCAACGTGATGTCCGGGATCAACTACGGCAAGTCCAAGTGCCATCGCATCATGTGCGATATGGAAATATAAATCACCTGTCACTAATACATCTGCTCCGGCAAAGGCTGCTGTCGAAACATACTTGTTCCCGTCTCCGCCTAATACAGCTACTTTTTGAATCAATCGGTTTTCATCACCGACAAACCGTAAGTTCTCAACCCCAAAGGCTGACCGGACCTGTTCGGCAAACATTTTTAAGGGAACGGCTTCTTTTAATCGGCCAATCCGCCCGAGACCAAGTGACGGCGATTCAATCTCTTGACGAATCACGTCGTACGCGACTTCTTCATACGGATGGGCTTTTATCATCGCCCGAATGATTTGTTTTTTGTTTAATTCCGTGACCATCGTTTCGATTCGCACTTCTTTAACATGCTCCAGTTGTCCAGGTTGTCCTACATACGGATTCGCTTCCGCCGTTGCTTTAAATTGCCCGATTCCCGTCATGTGGAACTGACAGTCACTGTATGCTCCAATATGCCCCGCTCCTGCTTTCCCTAACGCTTCCGAGACCTGTTGCACGGCAGATTCCGGAACGAAGACAACGAGTTTATACAGTGTGTTTTCGAAAGACGGCACCAGAACCTTTGTATCCGTGATGCCTAATGCCGTTGCCATCAAGTCATTGACACCGCCTTCCGCGACATCTAAGTTCGTGTGGGCGGCATAGACGGCAATATCATGTTTGATACATTTCATGACAATACGTCCCGCAGCCGATTGATCCGTCACTTTTGGAAGTTTGCTGAAAATCGGCGGATGGTGGGCGATGATTAAATCGATTCGTTTTTCAATTGCCTCATCCACGACAGACTCCAATACATCTAATGTGACAAGGACCCGTTTGACTTCTTTATTGAGTGTCCCGATTTGCAAGCCGATCGGATCTCCTTCAAAGGCAAATTTTTTCGGCGCAAATGTCTCAAACTGCTCGATGACTTGTTGACCGTTTGCCATCAGTTCGTCACCTCTTCCATTTTTTGAATCAACCGTTCGATGTTCGCGATTTTTCCCTGCAAGACATCCGAATCGTTCCCGCGCTGCATTTGTTCCAG
This sequence comes from Exiguobacterium sp. s166, assembly GCF_018618855.1. NCBI lineage: Bacteria > Bacillati > Bacillota > Bacilli > Caryophanales > Exiguobacterium > Exiguobacterium sp. s166. The sequence continues at coordinate 476,517 of NZ_JACSMU010000002.1, forward strand.
GATATATTGTCGTTTTTGTTTTTCAGTCTGCCATTTTTCAATGAATGCCGGTGCCTTTTCCCGTGTCAATTGCGGACCAAAATACAATTCCCACTCTCGTTGTTCGACATCATCGGAATATAATGATTCTTCTCCTTTTTCCGCAACAAGAATTTCATAAATCTTCTCATTTTCTTTGACAATCGCTTCTGATAATAAGGCATAGCCGTTAGCGAGCAGCCACTTCCGCACATCAACGGCATCGACGTTTGGTTGTAAAATCAATCTTTCTTCTCCGGATAAGTGATTTTTACCTTCTTCTAAAATCGAAGCAATCAACGTTCCGCCCATTCCGGCAATCGTTACTGCCGTCACTTCACCCGGTGTTAAGACAGTCAGGCCACTCCCGAGCCGGACATCGACTTTATCTTCTAATTGAACAAGCGCAACCTGTCCTTGTGCCGCTTCCATTGGTCCCACGTTGACTTCACCGGCAATCGCGCGTTCAATCAAGTTTTGCTGGATACAGTAACAAGGCACAAAAGCGTGATCGGATCCGATATCTGCGAGTACGGCTCCTTGTGGAATATAAGACACGACTTTTTGTAGGCGTTGATCAAGTATGACGTTCGTTTGCATGTATTTCATCCTTCCTGATTCATGTTCTCATTTAAAAATAGCGGACTTGGCGTAAAAAAGAAACAGTCGTTTCCCTAAAATTCATCACAAAAAAACATCCATCTCGGAGAAGAGACGGATGTTGATTGACTTATTTCTTTGCAGCGAGCCATTTTGCTAAAGCAGCGGCTTCTTCGTCATTCGCAAGACCGCCAGGCATTTGCCCTTTACCGTTCATAGCGATTTCTTTAATTTCTTCTTCTTTCAGCTTCGCGCCGATCTTTGTTAAGTTCGGACCGACTCCACCTTCAAGATTTCCACCGTGGCATCCTGTACATCCTTTAGATGCAAACAGATCTTCCGGCTTCATTTCAGCTGTTGATGGACCTTTTTCTGCTTGTTTGACCTGATCGACCCCAAAGTATGACAATGAAATCATGGCGATGATGGCGATGATCGCAATCGATGCGAACGGTACTAACGGATTACGCATTTGGATTCCCCCCCATATTCTCTACCCAACCAAGTTGGTGACTGAATGGTATTCCCCGTTACTATTCTACTGTAAAAAAAACAGAGAAGGAAGAAAAAAACAAAACTTTTTCTCCCTTCTCACTAAAATTTCATATTTTCTTCACACTTTGAATTAATCGAGGAAATCTTTTAGACGTTTTGAACGACTTGGATGACGTAGTTTCCGTAACGCTTTCGCCTCAATCTGACGAATCCGTTCACGTGTGACACCAAATACTTTCCCGACTTCTTCAAGTGTGCGTGTCCGACCGTCGTCTAGACCAAAACGAAGACGTAACACATTTTCTTCGCGGTCCGTCAACGTATCGAGGACATCTTCGAGCTGTTCTTTCAATAACTCGTAGGCCGCTGCATCTTGAGGGGCTGTCGCATCCTGGTCTTCAATGAAGTCTCCGAGATGTGAATCGTCCTCTTCCCCGATCGGTGTTTCCAGCGATACCGGTTCTTGTGCAATCTTCAGAATCTCACGTACTTTTTCCGGTGTGATTTCCATTTCTTTCGAAATTTCTTCCGGAGTCGGTTCACGTCCTAAATCCTGAAGTAATTGACGTTGGACACGGATCAATTTATTGATCGTTTCGACCATATGAACCGGAATCCGGATCGTCCGTGCCTGATCGGCAATTGCACGTGTGATGGCCTGACGAATCCACCAGGTAGCGTAAGTCGAGAATTTATATCCTTTTGTATAGTCAAACTTTTCAACCGCTTTGATGAGTCCCATGTTTCCTTCTTGAATCAAATCAAGGAACAGCATGCCGCGACCGACGTAACGCTTCGCAATCGAAACGACCAAACGTAAGTTAGCTTCCGCTAAACGTTTCTTAGCTTCTTCGTCGTTCTGCTCAATTCGTTTCGCGAGTTCGACTTCATCTTCGGCGTTCAATAGATCGACACGCCCGATTTCTTTCAAGTACATCCGGACAGGGTCATTGATTTTAACGCCCGGCGGGACCGAAAGATCGTTTAAATCCGCTTCTTCCTTGTCGTCACCCGTCCCATCGTTATTGACCTTGATGCCTTCTGTTTCGAGCAGTTGAAGGAATTCTTCGAATTGTTGCGCATCCATCGATTCAAACGAACTGAGTTTATCCTCGATTTTTTGATGCGATAGTTCACCATTCTTGTGTCCGAGCGCGATTAGTTCATCCTTCGCGAGACGGAGTATTTCCGCTTCTGATCTTGCTTTTTCTGCCATCGAACCATACACTCCTTCCACATCATGCAGCAGGTCATCGATCTTTCAAACGTCGTTTCCGTTCGATGATCGCCTGCATTAGCTCCGCTTGAGCACGGATATCTGTTTGTTGACTCAACTGCGACTTTTCCTCGTCCAGCGTCCGTCGTTGCCGTTCGTTTTGAACGGCACGAATATAATGACTCAATAAATCCGGATCATATTCCGGCATTAACATAAACTCCAGATCCGCTACGATTCGCTGAAGCGATGCATCGTGGAGCATCGTCAGAAAACGATCAGGATCCGCTGGGGTGTTTGTTCCGTAAAATTCATATAGTTTCCCTGCAATCAGTTGATGGGCTGGATCGTTAAACGCCACACCAAGCTGATCACGTACCTCAAGACCTACTTCCTCTGAACGGATCATATAAGCGAGCAGAAAACGTTCGGCTCGTTTCCAATTCGAGAAAGTACGGTCCTGAGGAGAAGAGGTTACGACTTGTGTCTCCTGCCGTCGCTCTTGTTTCGGTTTAGCCTGTTGCGGTTGCAACGGCTTAACTTGCGACAACAGTGATTCTTTCGACAAGTGGAACTCTTCAGCCAGTTTACCTAAATAGATATCGCGTAACAATGGATTGGCCGTTCGACCAATCTCCTCAAGCATAGTTTCAATATAACGGACCCGTTCTCCTTCTAATCGAAGGTTTTTTCCTTGCCGAAAATAAAAAGATTTGAATTCAAGGCTTGAAATCCGTTCCTGCTCGATTAAACGAAGAAAGGTCTCTTCCGACTGTGTACCGATAAAAGAATCGGGATCTTCTCCATCCGGAAGACGAATCACAGAACAATCGACCGCAACATCCTCCAATAAACGTAATGCTTTAAGGGTCGCGGCACGTCCCGCTTTGTCTCCGTCATAACAAACTATGACTTCATCGACGATTCTACCTAAATTTTGAGCATGGACGGGAGTCAGTGCCGTTCCAAGAGAAGCTACCGTATAGGGTATACCCGCTTGAGCGACACGTACAACATCCAAATTCCCTTCGACAAGTAAAACCTGCTTATTTTTCCGCATGGCACCACGTGCCTGGGCAAAACCAAACAACAATTCGCTTTTGTTAAAAAGAGGGGTTTCCGCTGTATTCACATATTTCGGGTCTCTTCCGTCAATGGAGCGACCACTGAATCCAACAATCGTGCCATCACGATCTGAAATTGGAAATACGACCCGTCCATTAAATCGATCGCGATAATCGCCATCTCTGCCTATTGAAATCAGGCCTGCTTCTACCATCTCATCCAAATCAAAGTTACGCCGTGCCAATGAATCTACCGTAAACCGGTCCTGGTCCGGTGCGTATCCCAACTTAAATTCCCGCATCGCCGGTTCCTGGATGCCCCGTTGCTCGAGGTATTCTCTTCCGGCGTCACCGGCAGCTGTCTGCAACATGACTTCATGGTATAAATCCGCTACAATCCGGTGCGCTTCCCGCATCCGATATTTCTTTTCTTGATCGGGTGTGGACTCCGTTTGATCAGACCGTTCAAATTCTGGTAATTTGATGTCTGTTCGATCCGCCAGCTTGACGACGGCTTCCGGAAAACTCATCCCTTCCGTCTCCATGACAAAAGTAATCGCGTTTCCCCCTGCCCCGCATCCAAAGCAGTAATACATGCCTTTATCAGGAGAAACAGAAAAAGAAGGGGATTTTTCAGAGTGAAAAGGACATAACCCTGAATAACGATTCCCTTGTTTTTTTAATTCTACACGTTCTGATATCAATTCAACGATATCCGTTGCTTGTCGGACTTGGTCAACCAATTCGTCAGGAAGCCGTTTCAATTGGTCACCTCTCCTTTCGAACGTTTATATACATATACCCGCAATGAAACGGAACGAATACTCGTTCCGTTTCATTAGAAAATTTGCATCATCTCATTAAGCAGCTAGATTAGTATACTACGTGAAAGCATACTTTACTAGTCATGTGATTTGCCGGAAATCCCTGTCAAGATGAGATTCGCCGTTTCCTCGACCGCTTTATTTGTCACATCGATGACTTGGCAACCAATCCGGTCATACAGATTTTTTGCATAATCGAGTTCACGATTGATTCGATCCATCTGTGCATAAGCGGCTTCCGGTTTCAGTCCAAGCGAACGGAGACGTTCCATCCGGATGTCAATCAGCTTCTCGGGAGAAATCAATAATCCAAAACATTTTTCTTTCGGGATATCAAACAGTTCTTCCGGTGGAATCGATTCCGGGACGAGCGGTACATTCGCAACTTTGTAACGTTTTAACGCCAAGTATTGAGACAACGGCGTCTTCGAGGTACGTGATACACCAATCAATACGATATCCGCCCGTTTGATACCGCGCGGATCGCGACCGTCATCATATTTCACGGCAAATTCAACGGCTTCGATTTTCCGGAAATATTCTTCGTCCAGCCGGTAAATCAGTCCCGGTTCTTCTTTCGGCTGCATCCCAAGACGTCCCTCCATTGTATCCAGTAACGGACCCAACAGATCAATCGCCTTGACTTCGTGTGCATGTGCCGTTTCAGCAAGAAGCCGGCGATGGGTGGCATGAACGATGGTATAGACGATTGTCGCCTGCTCTTCTTTTGCGTGTAACACTAAATCATAAATGACTTGATCGTCATCGACGAATGGAATCCGGACTGTTTCAATCGCTTGTTCCGGAAACTGAATCGCTGCTGCCCGCACGACCAATTCACATGTTTCACCAACCGAGTCACTTACTACATAAATACGTTGTCTCATCTGCGAACCCCCCTATTAAAGTTCTTCATCTCGTGCCAGCGCGACCAACACTTTTGTCATGTTCGTCTTCGTCATGCGTCCGACGACTTTTAAGATTCCGTCCACCTGCTCGACGACCGGCATGGAATCGATCTGTTTTTCGATGAGTTTCATTCCTGCTCCGATCAATGTCTCTGATTTCTCACAAACCGTCAGATTCGGCATCCGTGTCATGATGATGTTGACCGGTAACGAGTCCAGTTCCTGATTTCCAATTGCTGCCCGTAAAAAGTCTTTCCGCGACAAGACACCGACTAACGCATGGTCTTTGCCGACAACGAACAGCGAACCGACGTCTTCGAGGAACAGATGAACGATCGCATCGTAAACCGTCATTCCTTCATGAATCACTTTCGCAGAAGACATGAATTCGCCAACCGTCAACGTATCCAGTTTTTCATGCAACATGGAGGTATTCTTTTTACCGACATACATATAACCAACGCGGGGACGTGCTTCCAGCATGCCGGTCATCGTCAAAATCGATAAGTCCGGACGTAAGGTCGCCCGCGTCAAGGAGAGTTCAGATGCAATCTGCTCTCCTGTGATCGGACCGTTTTCTTTAACGATTTGGAGTATTTTTTTCTGCCGTTCATTTAACTTCATCGGCTCATCCGTCCTTTATTCACACTAAAGTGAGTGCATTGAATCGTGCGACTTGTTCGATCGCCGTCGCAAACCGCTTCATCTCGCTAAGACGATTCGTCCGAACTGCGTTGTCATCCGCCATGATCATCGTTCCATCAAAATAAGCAGTAATGGCCGGAACACTCGATTCGAGCACTTGAATCGCTTCGTTATAGTCAGAGGCTTGAACTGCTGCTTCGACTTTTGGAATCAGTTGCTCGATTTGTTCATGCAAGGCACGTTCTGCTTCATTTTCAAAGAGCGCTGGATTTACCGCCACAACCGTCTCTGCTTTTTTCGAGATGTTCAAGACACGGCTGAGTTGCTCCACTGTCTTCTTAAAGGTTGGTTGTTGTGTGGCCTGTTCAAGCATCGCTGCCCGTTTTTCATTTGCTTCGACTGTTAGCTTCGGCTCAAGTGCCGCTTCGATGACATCATGACGATATCCTTTTTCCGATAAGCGGAACTTTAGACGCTGATTGAAGAAGTCTTCCATTGCTGCTTTAACTGTTTCTGCATCCGCTTGATAAAGACCTGCTTTTAATTGAGAAGACACGACGAAATCGATTAGCTCTGACAACGTCATCTCAATCTGACGGTCTGAAAGAATCTGAACGATTCCTTGAGCTTGGCGTCGTAACGCATATGGATCAGCCGAACCGCTCGGAATCATACCAACACCGAAGAATCCAGCCACGCTGTCCATCTTGTCAAGAACAGCTAATACCGTACCGGTTGGTGTGCCTGGACTTTCATCCCCGGCAAAACGTGGCAAGTAATGTTCCCGGATCGCCGCTGCGACTTCAGCGTCTTCCCCTTTCATGTTGGCGTAACGTTCACCCATCATACCTTGCAGTTCTGTGAATTCATACACCATCTGGCTCACAAGATCGAACTTATAAATCGTTCCGGCACGTTCGACTTTCGCTTTATCCGCATTGAATCGTTCCGCCAACTGCAGCGCCATCCCGCGCACACGACGGACTTTTTCACCTGTCGTTCCAAGTTTTTCATGGAAGACGATTTTATCAAGTCGCGCTGCTTGGGCATCGATGTCCGCTTTTTTATCTTCTTCATAGAAGAACTGTGCATCGGCAAGACGTGCCCGAATGACTTTTTCGTTTCCGCGGGCTACGTTCTCGAGATGCATCGCATTCCCGTTACGGACAGTGACGAAGTAGTGCAGCAACGTTCCGTCTTTTTTAACCGGGAAATAGCGTTGGTGTTCCTTCATCGTCGTGATCAGTACTTCTTCCGGCAATTCGAGGTACGCTTCGTCAAATGCTCCGAATAACGCAGTCGGATATTCGACCAGATTCGTGACTTCCTCAAGTAGCGTCGGATCAATCGGCACTTCAAAACCTTCTTGTGTGCTGAGTTTTTGAATTTGTTCCTCAATCAACCGGCGACGCTGTTCGTAACTGACAATGACATGTTCTCCGGCAAGTGCCTCAACATAGGCATTCGGTCGTAAAATCGTAATGTCCTGTCCAAGGAAACGGTGTCCGCGTGTCGTCCGCCCAGTCGCAACATTTGCCACCTCAAACGGAATCACTTGATCATCCAGTAAAGCAATCATCCAACGAATCGGACGCATGTAGCGTAATGACTGCGTGCTCCAACGCATATTTTTCGGGAACGACATCGCTTCAACGATTTGTTTGAGTCCCGGTAAAAGTGTTGCTGTTTCTTGCCCTGATTCTTTGCGCGTCGCAAAGATGTATTCGATCCCCTTCTCTTCTTGAAGGAACAGATCATCCGTCGTCAAACCTTTACCGCGTGCAAATCCTTGGGCGGCTTTTGTCCAATTGCCGTCCGCGTCCACTGCAATCCGTTTCGCCGGTCCTTTAAGCGTCTCTTCCAAGTCAGTCTGACGTTCCGACATTCCGGTTACGAGAACGGCCAAGCGACGTGGCGTCGAAAATGATTCAATCGCGTCGAACGTGATACGTGCTTCATTTAAGAATGTCGTCACACGTTCTTTTAATTGTGTCTCCGATTGTAAGACAAAACGGGCAGGCATTTCTTCAAGACCGATTTCAAGTAATAACTCATGCATGCGATTCACCAGCTTTCGATTTAATCAATGGGAAACCTAAACGTTCCCGTTCTTCGATGAAACTTTGGGCACAGCGGCGCGACATGTTTCGGACACGGTGAATAAAGCCCGTTCGTTCCGTGACGGAAATCGCCCCTTTGGCATCCAACAGGTTAAACGTATGTGAACATTTCAAGATATAGTCATAGGCCGGGAAGACGAGGTTCTCATCCAGTGCCCGGTTGGCTTCTTTTTCGTATTGATCGAACAATGTGAACAAGAGATCGACATCAGATGTCTCAAACGTATACTTCGAGTGTTCGAACTCCGGCTGGTAGAAGATATCGCCGTATTTGAAGCCGTCTGTCCAGACCAAATCAAAGACACTTTCGACATCTTGGATGTATGATGCGAGTCGTTCGATTCCGTACGTGATTTCAACTGCGATCGGATTACATTCAATCCCGCCGACTTGTTGGAAGTACGTGAACTGCGTGATTTCCATCCCGTTCAACCAGACTTCCCATCCGAGTCCGGCGGCACCGAATGTCGGGTTTTCCCAGTTATCTTCGACGAAACGAATGTCATGTTCAAGCGGATTGATGCCGAGCAATTCAAGACTTTGTAAGTACAGTTCCTGAATGTTGTCCGGTGACGGTTTCATGATGACTTGGAACTGATGATGTTGATACAAGCGGTTCGGGTTTTCGCCGTAGCGTCCGTCCGCTGGTCGGCGTGATGGTTCTGTATAACAAACGTTCCAGGGTTCTGGTCCAAGACTTCGTAAAAACGTCATCGGATTCATTGTTCCGGCGCCTTTTTCCACGTCATAGGCTTGCATCGTCAAGCACCCTTGTTCAGCCCAAAATTTTTGCAGTGTTAAGATCATTTCCTGTACTGTCATCTTCAAGACTTCCACCTCCAAATTTATGCGGGAACGCAAAAACGTCCCTATGTACAACAAGGTTGTACATAGGGACGAGACGAGCCCGCGGTTCCACCCTACTTGCATGCGTCGGCATGCCACTCTTTGACCGGGAACACTCAAAAATGCCGTTCGCACCTGCTTCATTTCCGGCTCGCACTATCCCGAAATCGCTTGACTGAACATCAGGTGTTACTCCTTTTTCTCATCGTGTTCGTTTAGTTAGTTCTTCCGCACCTATTCTACCGAACGTAGAGCGCATCTGTCAATCGTCTCCGAGATTCAGTAATTGATCGAGAACCCGTTTCGAACGAAGGCGGAGACCGCTGTACCGTTCCATATAAGCATCCATGATTTGACGCAATAAACGTTTCGTTTCCGGCTTCACCTCGACTGTACCAATCCGGGAAAAGTCATAAACGGAAAAGACATACAACATCTTCGCCACGGATTCCGTCAAAGAAACAGCATGTTCATCTTCATGACGATGTCGTCTGCAAAGTAAACCACCGTGATTCAACGAAAAGACAAACGGCGCTTCGGCACTGCCACAAATCGTACAGCCATTTAAGTGCGGGGCGATTCCCAGATGACGTAATAACCGGAGTTCGATGATGAAGGAGACGACATCCGGGTCGAGTCCTTCGTCCATCGCTTCAAGACCATCGACAAACAAATCATAGAGTGCCGGCTGCGGGACCCGTTCATCAAGTGCTTTATCTGCCAGTTCAAGAAGATACATCGCATAAGCCATCAAAAACACATCTTGACGAATTTTCGAATACCCTGTGATGACGTCTGCTGATTTTAATTGACCGAGACCACGCGAACGTGGATACACGTAAATGGCCCGGATAAACGGCTGGCTCGCTGCATTGAAACGGCTGCCGGGTTTTTTAGCACCACGCGCCATGACGGCGAGCTTGCCATATTCACGTGTCAACAGTGTAATGATTTTATTCGATTCACCATACACGACCGTCCGTAAGACAAGCCCTTCCGCCTTATCAATCATCGATTAATACTCGTCGTCTCGGAATCCGAGTTCACGCAGTTGACCTGCTTTGTTCCGCCAGTCTTTTTGAACCTTCACCCAAAGGTTCAAGTAGACTTTTGTTCCAAGCAGCATCTCGATGTCCGTCCGTGCTTCTGAACCGATTTCTTTTAACAGGGCACCACGTTTGCCGATGATGATTCCTTTTTGTGAATCACGTTCAATCAAAATCGTTGCGTGAATATCGACCATGTTTCCGTCTTCACGTGTCTTGATCTGATCAATGGCGACAGCAATCGAGTGCGGCACTTCGTCACGTGTCTTCTGCAGGACTTTCTCACGAATCATTTCCGAGATAATGAATCGTTCCGGATGATCGGTGATTTGATCCGCCGGATAGTACATCGGACCTTCCGGTAAGATTTTCGAGATTTCTTGCAGAAGCGGTTCGACATTATTTCCTTGAAGAGCAGAAATCGGAACGACTGCTGCGAAGTTCAATTCGTTTTGATACGATTCGATGATTGGCGGGATATCGTTCGGATGAATCAAATCGACCTTATTCATGACAAGAATGATCGGTGTATCCAAATCCTTCAACTTCTCGATGATGAATTCGTCACCTTTACCTTTTGGTTCGGTCACGTTAATCATGAAGAGAATTGCATCAACTTCACGTAAGGCGTTTGTCGCAACTTTCATCATGAAGTCACCGAGTTTGTGTTTCGGTTTATGGATTCCCGGTGTATCGATGAAAATCGTTTGCACATCATCTGTCGTATAGACACCTTGAATCTTATTCCGTGTCGTTTGTGGTTTATCCGACATAATGGCGATTTTCTGTCCGATGACACGGTTCAAGAACGTTGATTTCCCAACGTTCGGACGACCGATAATCGAAACGAATCCTGATTTAAATCCTTCTTTAAACATGAAGATCTCCCTTCGTGAATGCACCCGGTAAGAGAGCACCAACTGTCGTTTCCGTGACGTCACCCGTCAGGTTCGTCAAGTAGACCGGCATATCCGCGTCACACATTTCAAACAGAACTTGACGGCATTGTCCGCATGGTGCGACAGGTCCTTCCGTATCTGCTACGACAGCCATCGCTGCGTATTCACGTGCATCTTGTGCCCATGCCGAGAAGATCGCTGTCCGCTCAGCACAGTTGCAAAGACCATACGCCGCATTTTCGATATTACAGCCATGGAAAACCTGTCCGTCTTTCGTGAGCAAGGCAGCTCCGACTTGGAATTTTGAATAAGGAACATACGCTTTTTGGCGTGCAAGTTTAGCCTGTTCGAGTAATTGTTCTGTTTTCATGTCATTTTTCCCCTTTTAGGAACGGTATTGGCCAAAAAAAGGCCGGATTCTTATTGTACCAAATATGGAACGAAGATGCATAGTGCAATCGCAATTGATGTAAGCGCCAACACAAGCACAGCTCCGCTCGCGATATCCTTTGTTGCTTTTGCAAGCGGATGCCATTCTTCCGTGACGAGGTCAACGGTCCGTTCAAAGGCGGTATTGAACATTTCCGCACTGATGACTACGCCGATTGTTAAACATAAAATCGCCCGTTCCATCCATGTCAACGGTAAATACAAGGCAAGCGCCAGGACAATCAACCCAATCGTAAAATGGACCTTCATATGCCGTTCTTCCTTTACCGCCTGACGGATCCCGTTCATCGCATGGGTGAATGGTAACCACCACGTCTTCACAATTTTCCTCGGTACAGTTCAAAGTGATGCAGGATTTCCTCCTGACGCTTCGTCATGATCTCTTCATCTGCCTTTTCGATATGATCGTATCCGAGAAGATGCAGGAAACCATGAACGGCCAGGAACCCAAGTTCCCGTTCGAAATGATTCCCGTATTCCGCCGCCTGTTCCCGGCAACGTTCCACGGAAATGATCAAATCTCCAAGCACAACTGGTTCATCCTCAAGCAATTCAAAATCAATCTCATCTTCTCCCAGTTCATCCATCGCAAACGAAATGACGTCCGTTGCTTGATCCTTCCCACGCCATTCCCGGTTGATTTGCTGAATCTCATCATTTGTCACGAACGTGACGGATAATTCACTGTTCGCTTCAATCTTTTCTTCTGTTGCGGTATAGACCAAAATCGCTTCCACTAATTTCAGTTGTTCTTCCGTCAACAATGTACCTTCATCTGTCATGTAAATATTCATGTAAGTTCCTCTTTCTTTAATTCAGGATATTCAATCCGTTCATGGAATAACCCGGATAACGTGTGGCAGGCGCTTTCACCGACCCGGTAAATGTCACGTGTCGTCAGTTCACAGTCCGAAAATTGATCATCCAACAATTTTTCGCGAATGATTTTTTTGACCAGTTCCTGAATGCCCTCTTCAGTCGGAGACTTCATGGATCGGACCGCTGCCTCGATGGAATCGACAATCATGATGACTGCCGCTTCGCGCGTTTGTGGTTTCGGACCCGAGTAACGGAAATCCGCTTCATTGACTTCACCTTGTTCCGTTGCCTTGACGTAAAAATAACGGAGTAATGACGTACCATGATGCTCCCGGCAGATATCGACGATGACACTCGGTAACTTTTCTTCTTCCAACAGTTCCACTCCGTCATCCGTATGGGCAAGAATCACTCGAGCGGATTCTTCCGGTGTCAGACGGTCATGCGGATTAAGTCCATGCTGATTTTCAATGAAATAGAGCGGACGCCGTGTTTTCCCTAAATCATGATAGTACGCACCAACGCGGGCAAGCAACCCGTCCGCGCCAATCGCTTCACAAGCCGTCTCGGCAAGATTTGCGACCATCATACTGTGATGATACGTTCCCGGAGCCTCGACCAATAGTTTTTTTAACAAGGGATGGGTCGGGTTTAACAATTCCAAGAGACGTGTCGGGGCTAAAATACCGAATGTCATCTCAAGAAACGGTAATAATCCAATCGCCAAGATCGCACTGAAGATACCACTGACAACGGCAAACCCTAACAGAATCGACGTCTCTTTCACTTCCAACTGTCCACTACGCATGAGTACGAAAGCGAGGAAAACCGCTACGTTCGCTAAAGCAATCGTCAAACTGCTGACGAAAATCCGCCGGCGTGACAAGCTGGAACGTAGGAAATAGGTGGCCACTAACCCGCCGACCAATAAGTAAATCGCGATATTAAAGCTGAAATTTTGGTTCGTACTGTAGAAAAAAGTACCTGCTAGAGCCATGAACAAGGTACTGGATAAAGCGATTCGCTCATTCAATAAATTACGCAAAACTAACGCTGAAAATGCAGTCGGCGTTAGTAAATACAGAGCCGGATTAATATCGTCTGCCAAGAAAGCCATCCCGTACGTCACGACAAGTTGCAATATCACAACTAAATACACCAAACTGAACAGCTTTACTCTGCCCATCTTTGCATAACGTAAGTTGGATCGACTGATGAATCCGAACAACAACAGTGTCATCAGAGCACTGACAATCAACGTTCCAAACAAAGGTTTAAGGGATTGCCGGTCAGAAATCAGACCGACGAGTTGCAGTTGACGGTAGGCATCCTGGGAGATGACTTCTCCCCGTTTGACGATGACTTCTCCCTCAGAAATCAAGACCGGTTCCACTTTATCGCTGGTCTGCTTACGCAACTGCTCTGTTTTCTCGGGATCGTACACATAGTTCGTAACAATCAATTGATCAGTCAGCGTTTTTCCGACAGCCTTCATCGAAAACGATAAGGCGGACCGTTCAATATCAAGTCGTGCATTTTCACGCGCTTCCGCCACTTCACCGCCATCAGAAGAAATTCGTTGCCGCATCGCTTCCTCAATGGCCGTAATCACAACGTCGCGTGTCGTCGTCCGCATTGCTGTAGACGATGTGGCAAGAAGCCGCAATTCATCGTCTTGCAGTAAATCCGCGGCTTCCGTTCCCCGGAGCCGCTGTTTGATTCGACCGATGTCTTCTGCTTTTTTAATGCCTTTAAGACTTGCAAACAGTTGCTCGACTTTATCGATTTGCTGTGCAGCATATTCCTGTTTAATCGTGTATTGGCTATCAATTGCGGCTACCGTATTTTCTTTCAGTAACCGGGTGGCTTCCCGGTCTTCCATCGTCAGCGGTGACCGAATATCTTCTTCTGCAATCGAAAATGGATCTGCTGACAGTGCTTCGGGCCGGACACTGACATACATCATCGTCGAAACGATGATGTAAAAGCCGAGTGTCAGCAGACTGATCCACATACCTACTTTGCGCATCCGTTCGTCTCCTTTCCACTTCAAGACTCACCTGTTGCGCTTCAATCGAGTTCTTGACTATACGCATCAATGATTTTCCGAACAAGTGGATGCCGGACGACATCAGCCGAACTAAAGTGTTCAAAATGAATGCCGCGAACATTGCCAAGTAAATTCAACGCTTCTTGTAAACCGGATGCTTTTCCCCGAGGTAAATCAACTTGCGTTAAATCGCCTGTGACAATCATCTTCGAGTGAAAACCAAGACGTGTCAAAAACATTTTCATTTGTTCTCTTGTCGTATTTTGCGCTTCATCCAAAATGACGAAAGCATGCTCCAGTGTCCGCCCCCGCATATAGGCGAGCGGTGCAATTTCAATCACACCCCGTTCCAACAAACGGGCTGTGTGTTCCACACCAAGCACGTCATGTAACGCATCATAAAGCGGACGTAAATACGGATCGACTTTTTCTTTTAGATCCCCCGGTAAGAATCCGAGATTTTCCCCTGCTTCAACTGCAGGTCGTGTTAATACTAATCGTTTGACATAACCTTCTTTTAAGGCCTTTGCTGCCATGACGACCGCTAAATACGTTTTCCCGGTTCCGGCCGGTCCGATACCGAATGTTAAATCACATTTTTCAATTCCCCGGACGTAACGGGCTTGACCAAGTGTTTTTGCCCGGAGCGGTTTTCCCTTGTGATTCGTATGAATGACCGTATCGTATAATTCGAGTAATTCATCGACCCGGTCTTGTCGCGCCAGTTGAATTGCGCTTGTTGCGTCACGTTCCGTTAAGACGGCTCCCCGATCAACCAGTTGCTTTAAGACACCGACGACCTGTTTTGCTAACACGACAGACCGTTCTTCTTCCGCCTGCGCCAGCAATTCATCACCACGATGGGTAAGTTGGACTTCCAGCTCCGCTTCCATCGTTTTTAGTACGGCATCGTTCGGTCCTACGAATGCTTGAATCTGTTCTGAATTCGAAAATACGAATGGGATTCTTTCATTGAATATCACGTTATGATTGGCCTCCTAATGATGGATAACAGTACGTCATCTCTATAAATCTGTTCTAGTCCACTTTATCATTTAAGAAGATTAGATGGAAAGAAAAACCCATCCTCAAGATGTGGTTTCCTTGTTTTAACTCTTTTCGTTTTCTATTCTTGCTGAGCCCGTGATTTTCCCATCGTGTCTTCACAAAAAAAAATCAGCTCTCCACTTACACGAGAGCTGACCTGTTTTTAACGATGCGGGGATTTTGACGCCCGTTTTGATACCGGCGGTCCAAGGACTTCGCTCCAGATGATTGCCTGGCGGATTTCCTCTTGCGTTGTCTGCATCCCTTTTTTCTTATCCCGTCTTTTTCCAATCTCATCACTTGAAATACTTCCAGTAATCTTGCCCAGATTCGATCGTGATTGTTTCTGAGCTTTCACACGATCCCGTTCATCCAAGCGTTGTTGCAATTCGGTCCGCTGATGCTTGACCGGTTGTGTCTGCTTTGGTTGTTTCCGTTTGATCGGAGGTGGAACCTCCCGATTTTCCGGAAGCTTCGTTTCCACTTGATCGACCATTTTCTTGACATAGTCGCCAAATTCTTTAGAGGGAACACGTGTTGAAGAACTGGTCTTCTTTTGATCGGCTGCTTTTGAGATAACCGAGATTACACCAAAGGCAATCATCAGTCCGACCCAAATTAAGCTTTCCATCTAGATCATCCTTTTATTGTGTGTCGTTCGGCGATGATTGACCACCGATGGCTTGACGCATCTTCGTATCAGCCGTCACGTTCAAGTAGTTGGCATAATCCATTACACTGAAGTTTCCGTCACGCAGTGCTTCCGCAATCGCAAGCGGGACTTCCGCTTCTGCCGCCACGACTTTCGCACGCATTTCTTCGACACGTGATTTCATCTCTTGTTCGCTCGCAATCGCCATCGCGCGACGTTCTTCCGCTTTCGCTTGAGCGATGTTTTTATCGGCTTCCGCCTGATCCGTCTGAAGAACGGCACCAATGTTTTTACCGATATCGATATCGGCAATATCAATCGAGAGAATTTCGAATGCTGTTCCTGAATCAAGACCTTTCGCAAGGACCGTCCGGGAAATCATTTCCGGATTTTCAAGAACTTCTTTTTGATCTTGACATGAACCAATCGTCGAGATGACCCCTTCACCAACACGGGCGATGACGGTTTCTTCACCCGCACCACCGACGAGGCGGTCGATATTGGCACGGACCGTAATCCGAGCTTTTGCTTTAACTTCAATCCCGTTCATTGCAACACCGGCAATGAATGGCGTTTCGATGACTTTCGGGTTAACGGACATCTGTACGGCTTCAAGCACGTTCCGACCTGCTAAATCAATCGCTGCCGCCCGTTCAAAACTGAGTTCAATATTCGCACGGTGTGCCGCAATCAAGGCGTTGACGACACGGTCGACATTACCACCGGCAAGAAAGTGACTTTCCAGTTGGTTTGTATTGAGGTTGATTCCTGCTTTCACTGCCTTGATCAATGGATTCACGATTTTTGACGGTGTAACACGACGGAGTCGCATTCCGACTAATGTAAAGATGGAGACACGGACCCCGGCGGCAAGTGAACTGATCCAAAGCGGGATCGGGACAAGCGTAAAGAAAATCGCGAGGAAAATAAGTATTCCTCCTGATACGAGTAGAACGGTCAATAGTTCGGGTGTCATATGAGTGACTCCTCCTTCGTTTTTTGGACTCGAACGATGACTCGTCCGTGTGTGACGTCTTGCACGACGACTTGTTCACCGGCGTTAATAAAATTCCCTTCCGTGACAGCATCGACTCGATTTCCATCAATCTCAATCGTTCCTGCCGGGCGAAGTTGTGTCAAACTAATCCCGATTTTGCCACGCAGTTGTTCTTTATCTTGATGAGAGAGATATCCTTTTTCCGACGATGTGGAGTCTGTTAAAATCAAACCTCGCCATAATAACGATTGGTTCGATTTGATCCGACGATACGCCCAAAATCCGGCAGCAAGCGATAAAAAGACTGCCAAACCGACAGCAAGACCCACCTGACCGACCGTCGCACCCGCCATAATCAAGCTGGCAAGAACTGCGCCGATGCCAAGTACGCCGAATATCCCGAACCCTGTCACGAATATTTCGACCAGCAACATGAGGACACCGATCATGAAGACCGCTAAAATCATCCCTAAGCTAAAAGACATTACTTCGTTCACCCCTTTTTCATCAGAATCAGACGACAACATGTTTCATCTTTCTGAACATGGCTCATTGTTACTTTTATTATATACGCTTTCATCTTAGAAAAGGTTTCATAACTTTTATCAATTTTCGAATTTTTCCGATTTTATTGCATAAAAAAAGGCATCCCGGAGGACACCTTTCAAAACGGGTTAATGTAGTTGTTGTTTAACAAGGCGATTAATTAAAGCACCGTCCGCTTTACCCTTAAGTTGCGGCATGACGACACCCATTACTTTCCCCATATCCGAAGGAGCCGAGGCACCCGTCTGCGCAATTGCTGCGTTGACGATTTCCTGAACTTCTTCTTCCGAAAGTTGTTTTGGCATATAAGCTTCGAGCACGATTATCTCTGCTTGAATCTTCTCGACGAGGTCGTGACGATCAGCGCGTTCGAATTCTCGGAGGGAGTCGTTGCGCTGTTTCATCTCACGTGAGAGTATAGTTAGCTCTTCCTCATCAGTTAATTCTTGCTTACCGAGTTTAATCGCTTCATTTTGCAGGGACGACTTCACCATCCGAATCGTCGTAAGACGATCTTTCTCACGCGAACGCATGGCTTCCTTCATATCCACTGTCAAACGCTCTTGAAGACTCATGAGGATACACCCTCTCTTACGTTAGAACTTCTTACGCTTACGCGCAGCCTCCGATTTAAGCTTACGTTTTACACTTGGCTTTTCGTAGTGTTTACGTTTACGAACTTCAGCAAGCGTACCATCTTTTGAAACACCACGTTTGAAGCGACGAAGTGCGTCTTCAAGTGATTCATTTTTACGTACACGAGTTTCCACTAGTTTTCCCTCCCTCCGATATTACCGACTAAAGGAAACGTGTCAGACACGTCATACAACATTATAGTAGAAATATACAAAATGGTCAATAGTTGATTAACCAGTTTTGCTTCATTCCTGAGATGTTCCTTTTTGTTCTTTTCTATAGTCTCATGTTGCTCCCGTATTTACAACAAATTCATGATTATTCAACTAAAAAAACCGAAATATTTTGTAAGCGTTTTCTGAAATTTTATGAAATGTTTTGTCAAAATGGTGAATGATGTGTCAAAATAGACACAGTTATCTGAAAAAGGAGTTGTTTTCATTTGAAAGAAGCCAAGCGAATCATTTGGGGATTGATTTTAGGAGTTATCCTCGGAATCATTCTCGCCATGTTACCAGACAAATCTATTTACGAAGGATTGAATAAGTATGCGCTTCAACCAATCGGTACGATCTTCTTGAACCTGATTAAGATGCTCGTCGTCCCGATCGTCTTCTTCTCGATTTCCCTTGGAGTCATGGGACTCGGAAATCCAAAAGAGCTTGGCCGTGTCGGCGGAAAAGCCATCACGTATTTCATGACGACGACAGCTGTTGCCATCGTCATCGCACTTGGTTTGTCGTTACTGATCAAACCGGGTACGTTTGGCAACTTTGCGACGGACAACTTGAAATATGACCAAGGCAACTTACCGGATACGAGTTTGATCAATACGATTGTCGGTATGTTCCCGACCAATCCGATTACGTCGATGGCAGAAGGCAACATGTTACAAATTATCGTCTTCAGCGTCTTCATCGGTTTCGGCATCACGTTCCTTGGCAGCAAGGTCTCGACATTACGTTCATTCATCGAACAAGGAAATGACTTGATGACGTATTTGATTGGGCTCGTCATGAAGATGGCCCCGCTCGGCGCATTTGCATTGATTGCTTCCGCCGTAGGTGCACAAGGATTTGCTTCGCTCAAAGCGATGTTCTTCTACATGATGGTCGTGGTACTTTCTCTAATCATTCATTCGTTGTTGACGTACGGATCAACCGTTTCACTGCTCGGAAAAATGAATCCGTTTTTCTTCTTTAAAAAGTTTGCTCCGGTCATGCTGTTCGCCTTCTCGACTTCATCGTCGAACGCGACATTACCGGTCGCCATGCAGACAGCGCAGCGTGAGCTGAAAGTCCCGCGCTCGGTATCCAGTTTTGTCCAACCGCTCGGAGCAACGATCAACATGGATGGAACGGCGATCATGCAAGGGGTCGCGACGGTCTTTATCGCTCAGGTGTATGATATCAACTTGTCACCGGCGCAACTAGCAACCGTCGTCCTGACTGCCGTTCTCGCGTCTGTCGGAACAGCCGGCGTACCGGGTGTAGGTCTCGTCATGCTGACGATGGTTCTCCAGTCCGTCAATCTGCCTGTCGAAGGGATTGCCTTGATTATCGGTGTCGACCGTCTGCTTGATATGATGCGGACAGCCGTCAATATCACAGGTGACGCCGCTTGTGCCGTTATCGTCGCAAAATCAGAAGAAGGTAACCTGAACGAAGAAGAGGAAGAAGACGAGCGTTACGCTTAACTTTTCCTTAGATGAAAAACGCGCTACCCTCGTGAGTCATTCACAGGGGCGGCGCGTTTTTGAGTTGATTATTTTTTTAGGACGTACGAGCTGAGCGGATCAACCGTCACGTTGCCTGATACTTTCTTCAGTGTTTTTGTTCCGGCGGTTTTACCATCGACGATCACATTCCATGTTCCTTTTGGTAACGTCATCTTGACGGCTTGACGTTTCGCATTGTGAACGACATAAAGATCTGTTTTTTGCTGAGGCGCATCATCTGATAATTGATACGCTACAACCTGCTCTGGTGACGATGTGAACGTCAGGTAGCGGCGGATGTCTTTTGCTGTTCCTAAATGAAGAGCAGGATTTGCTTTCCGGACTTGAATCAGACCTTTCATATAGTCGACATCAGTTTGACGGTCCATTTTACGTTTCCAGTCGAGCTGGTTAACGGAATCCGGTGACTTGTACGAGTTGTGGTCGCCGCCTTTTGTCCGCATGAAATCTTGACCGGCATGGATGAATGTTGTTCCTTGTGACGTCAGCAGAATACTTGACGCCAAGCGGTGCATCTTTGTTTTCGTCGCATCCGTATCTGTCGGATTCGTTAAGTTCAACTTATCCCATAATGTGTGGTTATCATGGGCTTCGACGTACGTGATGGCTTGATTCGGTTCTGCTGCGAATCCCGTGATGTCTTTGCTGTACGCAATCTCACCGACGATTCCGCGTTTAATGCGTGTTTCAAGACCTGTTTTACCGTTGATGAAACCGGCATCCGTGTCTTCAAAGACACTTCCTTTAAGTGCATCGCGCAAGTTATCGTTGAAATGAGCGATTCCCGGCATTTGCTTGGCATTCGTCTGGTTGGCTTTGTCTGCTTCCGGAAGCGGTGTTCCGAGACTCCAGCCTTCCCCGAAGACAAGAATCGACGGATCGATTTTAGTTGTTGTTTTTTTGACGGCATTCATCGTCTTGACGTCATGAATCCCCATCAAATCGAAGCGGAAACCGTCCCACCGGTATTCTTTTGCCCAGTAGGCGACAGAATCAACAATCAATTTATGCATCATTTTCCGTTCGGAAGCCGTATCGTTTCCGACACCTGTTCCGTTGGCGAGATCGCCGCCTTCCGTGTAACGGTAGTAGTAACCCGGAACGATTTTATCGAGATTCGATGCTTTCGCGTCAAACATATGATTGTAGACAACATCCATGACGGCACGAAGTCCGTTATCGTGCAAACCTTGAATCATTTGTTTCATTTCTTTAATCCGGACTTTTGGATCGTACGGATTCGTCGCGTAAGAGCCTTCCGGTGCATTGTAGTTTTTCGGATCATAGCCCCAGTTGTATGTTTTAAGCGGATTCGTTTCGTCGACAGAAGCCGTATTGAAATCATAGACCGGAATGAACTGTACATGCGTGATGCCAAGCTCTTTCAAATGATCGAGTCCTGTTTTCGTTTTCGTTTTTTTACCATCCTTCAACAAACGTGTTCCCGGCTCGACAACACCGAGATACTTTCCTTTTTGCTTGATGCCTGAATCGTACGTGTTTCCTGTGACATCAAACATCGACAAATCCCGGACATGCGTTTCGTAAATGATGGCATCAGTTGTTTGTTTCAGCGGCATTTTTGATTTTGTCCAACGTTTTGGGTTCGTCTCTTTCAGGTCGACGACCACTCCTTGATCTCCGTTGACAGCGACGGCTGTCGCATAAGGATCAACGGCGCGTGTCGTTTCTTTAGCGTGTTTGACTTCATAGGTGTATCCTGCTCCGTCAAGATCGCCTTTGATCGTTACACTGAAGACCCCGCGGTCGCCACGGACCATCTTCACTTCACGGACGATATTCTTTGTAGTGGCCGCTTGTGTTTTCGGTAATTTGTAGAGTTCCAGTTCGACGGCTTGCGCAGTCGGTGCCCAAACGCGGAACGTCGTTTTTCCTTTTTGATAGGACGTGCCGAGTTTTCCATCATACGCATATTTTTTGTCAAAAGCATCGGAACGCAACACGTTTCCTGCTTCTAAAATCCCTTCCCCGAACACCGGGTGCGAGACCGTAATGACATCTGCTAAATCAATGTCCGTCGTGACGGTTACTTTTAACGTCTTCGCATCCACTTGTGTGACAAGCGGATTGACGAGTCCTTTAAAGGTCAGCGTTTTTAAATCTTCTGACGTAATCGGCGAGTTCGTTTTCAACGTCATCGTCTTAAAATCATCGGCCAGGAAACTTGTGAATTTTGGCGTCCGATCGATATCCGGTTGGCTGTAATAAACCGTTTGATCGCCTTCAATCAGCCAAATATCCTTCGCTCCCGCATAATAGAAACGATCCGCTCCGTCTTTTTCAGACCATCCTTCGATATGAGGAATGATTCCGACAAGACGTTCCTTCGTCTTATTCGCCAGTATGACGTTTGCTACAGCGCCAAATGCGTCTTGACCGTCAAATTCAAACCGTTTTCCATCCTGAGCGTTTGGCCATGCCCACACCCCGTACTTCTCGTAGTCATTGTCATACCGGTAATAATGAATGTTCGTGTTGACGGACTCGACGTCATTGCCGCCCGTCGGATTAACCGGTGAAACTTCTTTGCTGCCCGATTCAATCCAAACTTCGGCAACACCGTCTTTGATCATGTCTTTTGTGATGAAGCGGTCGTTTTCCGAACCGGCATCTTTGTTCCAGGAATCATCGCGGACGATGAAACCGATTTTCTCCGGTTGATCAACCGGAAATTCGTAAGCGGCAATTTTTCCGTAAGCATCTTGACCGTTAAAGGCATGTGCCTTGTTCGGGAAATAATCCGGCCCATTTGCCCACAACCAGAGATTCCAATCTTTTTCTGACGTTTTATCTTCTTTGTAGTGAATGATGACCAGTGTCGATTCTCCTTTTTCCAGTGCCAGACCATTTACCGGAACTAAACTAAACATCAGTGCAAACGTTAGCACAACTGCACAGACTGATCTCCATCGATTCATGCCGTATCCTCCTTGGATTTATGTAATCGTTTTCATTTTCATTCTCCATTCGTTCGGCTGCTCTGTCAAAGCTTATTTTAGTTCACTAAAGAAAATAAGACTTTTGGACCAACGCGGACGTATGACCATAAAAAAGAGGCTGACTTCCCAGTCACCCTCTTATATTTTCATTTTGATTGACGATCCGTCACTTCAGTAATTGCCTGCTTCGTGACTTTCATCGAGTGATCCGATGCAAAGAAATACCAGACACCGTCACTTGCGATGTAGCCTTCCCCTTCAAGTTTTAACGGTTTTAACCGCTCGAATCCCGCCTGATTTTCTTGTGCGAGTTGGGCTGCTTCGGAAAACGTGACATTTGTACTAAAGTTATTTTTCAGGACCCGACTGACATCTTCCAAGTTCGTCAGGATATCGGGTCCGGCAAGCTTCATGCCGACAGCTTCAAGTACCTGCCGCTGACGAATTTGCCGTCCCATGTCCCCGAGCGGATCCTGTTTTCGCATGCGTGCATAACCGCTCGCTTCAAGTCCGGTCAGTTTTATTTTTCCTTCAGCGTAGTCTTTTTGTAAACGCCGGTCGTTCCAACTAAACGCAGACGGATTATCGACAGTGACTCCGCCGACCGCATCGACCAGCTCGATCAGACCTTCCATATTGATTTTGGCGTAATACGGAATCTTGACGTCAAAGGTCTTCTCAACCGTCTCAATCGTCTCTTCCACTCCACCGTAAGCATAGGTATGATTAATTTTCGTTTTCGTACCATCTGACAGTGTCACCTGCATATCACGTGGAATCGACAGTGATGTCGCTTTTGGTGTTTTCGGGTTAAACGACAATAACATGATGGCATCGGCCCGTCCCGGATCGTTTTTTCGTTCATCCACACCAATCAACAGGACGTTGACCGGCTGCATCACTTCAAGCGGAAGCTTTTTTTGCCCTTTTAGCGGAGTAATGAAACCGTCCGCCGTATGTTGCAACTTTAAAAAAGCATACCCGGTCGTAGCGCTGACAATCAAGATGCATGCCAATAACAATGCACTGATTACACGCCATCCAATCCAAGGTCGCCTCTTTCGCAAACGTGATTCCACAGCGGTACCTCCTATAATTTCTGCTGATACGTCTTCATTAATCCGGCGATATTCGCATTGTGTAAAAAGACGACGGCATCCACATTTTTTTGCTTCGCAAATTCAGAGGCATCAAAGTCTTTATGGACATAGCGGATATCAACGACTTCGAGATTCGCACTTCGGGCAAGAAACGGCAGCACAGGATTGGCGAAGGAGTCTTTGAGGACAAGTAACTTCGGTCCTTTCGTTTTTGACGTCATTGATAAAATACCGTGGTTACCGCGCATAAAGACTTCGTAACGGTCGGCATAGTCGCCCTCTTCCTTAATAAATTGCTCATCAATCAACGGCTGACCGCATTTTTTGTCGTAGCAGACGTCGATACCCTTAAATTGGCCGGCATCGTAATATTCAATTTTGTCTCCTGTGCTCGCATACGCAAGTGTCGTCTTGCGGGCGAGTGAACCAAAATACAGATGTTCCGATGCGCGTTTTGATTCAGGATCGACTTCTACTTTTTTTAACGTCGGTTCTGTTTTGGCGACTGTACGGATAATTTCGCCATAGGCTTGATAGGCACCATCTACGTTCCAGTGATGATCTGTCTTAAAGTAATCCGTCAGCTTTAACGCATCAAGGGGAATCGATGTAATTCCTGCTTTCATAAAGCCGGCTTGCATCGTCTTGTACCGTTGCTCAGCGTTTGAGGCGACATAGTCCGGAATGATTCCATCCCGTTCCGCAATAACGGTCTTGGATGGTGCAAGTGCGAAGTAGACAGGCCGATCAACATCTTTCGTGAACTGTTGAAAAGCACTCGGAATGACCGGTTGTGCCGCTTGACTCGGTTCAATCATATAGCCGTTTTCAGCAGTGTAGATCCCATTTCGAAACGGCTGTTGAAACAGATTTTTCGATAGACGTGCCTGCATTT
Source organism: Exiguobacterium sp. s166 (assembly GCF_018618855.1). Taxonomy (NCBI): domain Bacteria; kingdom Bacillati; phylum Bacillota; class Bacilli; order Caryophanales; genus Exiguobacterium; species Exiguobacterium sp. s166. The sequence goes on from NZ_JACSMU010000002.1 coordinate 501,088, forward strand.
CAACGAAAGTACCACGTAACAATAACTGATCCGCAAAATAGCTTTCCATCTTCAGCATATCCTTACCGGAAGCCACTCCTTGCATAGTCGGTTGAACGGAATGTGCAAGTGTTCGATTTTCAAGTTGGGAACTGACACGGTCGTCGCGAAGAATCGTTCCAATTCCGATTGTCAGCAAAATGATAAAAAAACTGATGATCGTCAGCCACATCATCTTTTTCTCAAACGTAGTTCCCGGTTGTGTCTGTTTCTGATTCTTTTCAATAGGTTGCGCCACTGGTGTTCCTCCTCTCTAGAAACGGAAATAAATGAAGGGATTGAATGTACTTGCAACCAGTGCAGATGTCGCGAGGAATAACAAAACCATCGCATATCCATATTGCAACGTCTGTCCGATTTTGCCCGATGACTGGACAAATCGTTCTCCAATCCGTTTTGGAATCGGTGTTGCGGCAAGACATGCAAGTGCTAAGATGACACCGTTTTGGACAAGTTGGTAACTCGCACGGTCATCCCAAAGTACGTCCGGCATAAACATTGCTTGAATATACGTGATGGCTTCCGGGAACGTTTCCGATCTGAAAAAGACCCAACCGACCAGAACCAATACGAGTGTCCAGACCGTTGCCAGTACCGGGACTCGCGCCAATAACTTCCCGAGAAATGCTTTTTCAAGCATGATCCAGATTCCGTAATAGACGCCCCAGGCGACGAACGTCCAGCTCGCTCCATGCCAAAGTCCGGTCAACATCCAGACGATTCCGAGGTTCCGGTATTGTCTCCAGGGTGAAACCCGGTTCCCTCCAAGCGGAATGTACACATAATCCCGAAACCATGATCCAAGTGAAATGTGCCAGCGACGCCAAAATTCAGACACTGATTTCGAAATATACGGATAGTTGAAGTTTTCAAGAAAATGAAAGCCGAACATTAATGCAAGTCCGATTGCCATGTCACTGTATCCAGAAAAATCAAAATAGATCTGCAGGGCGTAAGCAATGATCCCAATCCATGCGAGCCCCATTGATAAATCCTTCATATCAAAAATGGCATCTGCTACTTGACCGCAGCCATTTGCTAAAATCAACTTTTTTGATAATCCGATGATGAATCGGCGGACCCCTTTCGAGAAGTCCGATACGGTTTCTTGACGGGATTCAATCTGACTCGCAATCGTGTTGTAGCGGACGATCGGTCCTGCGACCAGTTGCGGGAAAAAGGCGATATACAATGCTAAATCAAGCGGATTTTTTTGCACGGCTTCCTTTTCCTTGTAAATATCGATGACATAACTCATCGCGTGAAATGTATAGAAGGAAATTCCGAGTGGTAAAACGATTTCCGGAACAAAAAAATCGGCATGAAACGTCTTATTGACAGACTGAACAAAAAAACCGCTGTACTTGAACCAGCCAAGTAATCCTAAATTGACAGCAATCATGCTGAACATGATCCATTTCACACCGATGCGGTGGCGGTAGACGTCTACGAATAATGCAAAGAAATAATTAATGCCGACACTTAACAGCATCAATAATGCAAATCGCGGTTCACCAAACGCATAAAAGAAAAGGCTTGCTACGAGGAGCCAGCCATTTCGAAAGCTTCTCGGCAACAGATAATAGACAATCAGTACCGTCGGCAGAAATAAAAACAGAAAAATCGTTGAACTAAATAACATGATAGGATTCCTCCTGTTTGAGCGGAACAAGCCGATTGATGTGTAACATCGTCAACCGGACCCGCATGTCCCCTTCAAGTAAAAATTTGAATGCGATTTTGAAATAGTCGGCTCCTTTAACTCGATTCAGTTGAAAGAAACATGTAGTCGGACCGTCCACTGTCAACCATTCCGTTTCGGAATGCATCCGTTTTTTTTGTCCGTACTGCATCTTAAAGATTTGAATATCACACGGTTCGGTTGCTTCTAATTCACAAGTGAGGGTGATTGTCTCCGCCTGTTCAAAGGAAGCATCTGCCCGATACAATTTTGACGGAGGATACTGAAACCCTTGATCAAACAACTGGATGTACAATTTATTAGTCGGATCGGCTTCTTGAAAATCAAACCAGACCCCTTTCTGATCTTCTTCAAGTAAAATCTTTTCCCGGTTGCCTTGCGGAAAAAATTGATAACTCGCCAGTTCCAGTGGTCGTGAACTCATACCGGTACCTCACTTAAAATAGCATCGACGATCCGCTCAGCCGCATGCCCGTCTCCGTAGGGATTCGCTGCTTGCGCCATCGCGTCGTATGCCATCGGATCTGTCAGCAAGTGATGACCGGCTGTATAAATACGTTCCGGATCCGTTCCGACGAGTTTCAACGTACCGGCCTCGACACCTTCCGGCCGTTCCGTCGTCTCACGTAATACGAGAACCGGGACACCTAACGAAGGAGCTTCTTCCTGAATCCCGCCGGAATCCGTCAAAATCAACGTCGCCCGGGCTGCCAAGTTATGAAAATCGAAGACATCGAGTGGCTCGATTAATCGGATACGCGGATGGTGCTTCAATTGTTCGGCTGCTTCGAGTACAACCGGATTCGGATGGACCGGATAGATAATTTCAATATCCGGATGACTGTCTGCTAATCGTTCAATGGCATCAAAAATCTGCGATAATTGCAGATGATTTTCCCGACGGTGAACAGTCAACAGAATCAACTTGCGACCGCTTGCTGCAAGACTTTTTAAAACGGGATGCGTGTAATCATCAGACACAGTTGTTTTTAATGCGTCAATGACGGTATTACCGGTCACGATGATCGGACTTTTTTTATTCTCGAGGCGCAGATTTTCTGCTGCTTGATCTGTCGGCGCAAAATGGTAATCCGCGAGTACACCCGTCAATTGACGATTCATTTCTTCTGGAAACGGTGCATACTTCTGATACGTCCGTAAACCGGCTTCGACATGTCCAACCGGAATCTGTTGGTAAAAGGCGGCGAGTGAAGCAGCGAATGTCGTTGTCGTATCCCCATGGACCAACACCAAATCCGGTTGCTCTTTTTCCAGGACACGACGCATCGCATTCAAAATCCGTGCCGTCATCTCTTCGAGTGTCTGGCGTGGACGCATCAAATCCAAATCATGATCCGGAACGATTTGGAACAGTTCTAGGACTTGATCCAGCATCTCCCGGTGTTGTGCCGTCACGACGACAATCGGTTCGACTCCTTCTCGTTTTTCCAATGCTTTGACGACAGGTGCCATCTTGATTGCTTCCGGTCTCGTTCCGAACACTAACATGACTCGTTTCATTCGTTCCATCCCCTATCCGTTATTCATGACGACAATTCAATCGTTTCACCGCGTGTTGAACGCTCGATTTCATCACTTCGCCCTGTTCGTTTTTTCGTAACATAATGTGCCGCTTGTTTTTTTGTAAGTTGTTTGTACCAATAAAGGTACTTATTGTACTCCGCCATCGTTTCCGTTGTCGGACCAAACATCCGGACTTCTCCGTACTCGAGCCAAAGGACTTTCGTACAAAAACTTTTGACTTGATTCAAGGAATGACTGACAAAAAAGATTGTTTTTCCTTGGTCACGAAACTCCCGCATCTTATCGAGACATTTTTCCGTAAACGTCTGGTCACCGACTGACAAGGCTTCATCGATAATCAAGATGTCCGGATTGATGTTGATCGAGATTGCAAAACCAAGCCTTGCCCGCATACCGCTCGAGTATGTCTTAACCGCCTGATCAATGAAATCCCCGATATCTGCGAACTCGAGAATTTCCGGCGTGATGGCTTGAATCTGTTTTTTATTCAATCCCATCATCAAGCCTTTCAGTTCAATATTGTCCCGCCCGGTCAATTGGTTGTTCAGACCACTCGAAATCGCAATCAATGCGGATTTACCACCGAGCGTCACACGACCGTAAGTCGGCGGTGTCACGTTCGCAAGCAGGTGCGACAATGTCGATTTACCACTTCCATTGATTCCGACCACTCCAACAATCTCACCTTGCTTGACGGAAAACGAGACGTTTTTCAACGCATAAAAGGGTTTCCCGCTGACTTTACCAAACAACACTTCTTTTAATTTATCGATTGGGCGTGAATATAGGACGTAACGTTTTGAAACATTTTCAAATACGACGTGACTCATGTTTTCTCCTCCTAGACGTAATCAATGAAGTACCGGCGGAATCTCAAATGGACCGCTGCTCCGACTACCAACAGCACGGATGTCACCGTCCAGAAGTAGAAACCGTACCAGACATGATCAAGTAAATAACCGGTTCCAATCAACGCCGAACGGTATCCTTCAATCAAATAGACGAGAGGATTAATCATCAGCAACGTCTTAAACAAACTGTGGTCCGGCGGGATCCACATGATTGGGGTCAAGTACATCAACATCCGGATGGCTGACGTCACCATATTTTGGACATCACGGATCATGGTCGAAAGGGCCGATAACAACAGTGAAACGGCATACAGGAAAATGACACCTGCCGGCACGATATACAACAATTCAAACGTATGCCAGCCCGGGAAATAGCCGAATGCCATCCCCAGAACAATCGTCAACGCAATCATGGCAAGGTGGCGATAGAACTGCGCCAAGATGACATACGCCGGGATTGTACTAAGCGGAAAGTGCATTTTCGAGACTAAAGCGACCCGACCGTAAATCGAACGTGAACCGCTCGGAATCGTACTGCCGATGAAAAACCAGGCAATCAATCCACTGACCAACCAGAAGACAAATGGAATTCCGTCAACAGGATGTCCGCCGCGAATCCCGAAACCAAAGACGACCCAGTAGACACCAATTTGCAGGAGCGGCGTCATGATTTCCCAAAACCAACCGAGGTATTGCATGCTGTATAGACTTTTTGTCTCATAAAGTGAAAGACGAAAGATCAGATAAAAATGATCTTTCAACTCTTTCCCAATTGTATGAATTCCGTTCATATCGCTTTTGCGTCCACTTCCGTCGTTTGATGCGTATGCAAGTTACCGAAGTTTAAGACTGTAACGTCTTCGAGCGGCTGGACGATTCCTTTCGTATCAAATAAGAGTGGTGTCCGCATCTGGTTGGCAAGACGACGTGAATCAAAACGTTTAAACTCATCATGATCGACGAGTACCAGGGCAAGATCCGCTCCTTGAATCGCTTCAATTTCATCTACTAGTTCAAAACGTGAGGAAATCGAACGTTCGACATGCGGATCGCAAACTGCGACATCCAGTCCACGGTCAATCAATTGTTCAATCACATCGACAGCCGGGCTCTCCCGCATATCATCAACGTTTCCTTTATACGTGACGCCAAAGACAGCAATTTTCGGTCGAACACGCGAAGAGACGAGACGCTCGGCCTGTTCTGCGACGAAGTGTGGCATGTTGACATTCGTTTCCCGCGCTGTATGGATGATTCGTGCAAGGGACGGGGCTTTCGCGACAATGAAGTAAGGATCGACTGCAAGGCAGTGTCCCCCGACACCTGGTCCCGGATGATGCAAGTTGACACGTGGATGCATATTCGCCATCTCAATCACGTCCAGCACGTTGATTTCGAGCTTATGGCAGACTTGCGTCAGTTCATTGGCTAACGCGATGTTGACATCCCGGAACGTATTTTCCATCAGCTTCGACATTTCTGCCGTCTTCGCATCCGTCTTAACGATTTCCCCTTGAACAAACGTTTCGTAGACCGCTGCTCCGGCATCTGCACAAGCTGATGTCAAGCCGCCGACGATCCGGTTGTTATGAATGAGTTCATGAAGAATTTGTCCCGGAAGGACACGTTCCGGACAATGGACGACGAATACGTCGTGACCAATGATGAATCCTGCCTCCTCGATTAATGGTCGGACATGATCATCCATCGTCCGTGGAGCGATCGTTGATTCGACGATGATGACGTTGCCTTTTTGAACGTGTGGCAACATATTCTGAACGGCTGACAGGACATACTTCAAGTCACACGATTTATACGTGTCATTTAAATTTGGTGTCGGTACGGCAATCAAAAAGACATCTGCCGGCTCCGGTGTCAAGGTCGCCCGAAATTTTCCGTTTGCGACGACACGTTTGATGACTTCTTCAAGCCCCGGTTCCTCGATGTGAATATCTCCCGCATTCAACATCTTGACGATGCGCGGATCGATGTCGACCCCGACGACGTCCGCTCCGTGATCTGCAAACATGGCTGAAGAAGGTAATCCAATATATCCGAGTCCAATTGTACAAAGTTTCATTTTGTCATTCCTCCATCTAGGTACGAGTTAGTCCTTCACGTCAGAAAAAACTGACTGTGTCGTGGCTGTACCTAGACCATAACGACAATTGCTTGTGTTTCCAATGCTTCTAACCATCTCTTAAACCATTCTTCACAGACCTTACATTCCGCCCTGTTCCTATGCTTTTTGTAAAGCTTGTAAATAAACAACGAACTTTTGTTGCATTCGCGAGAGAAACAACACAATCTGGTCCGTTCCATTGTTTTTCAGCGTGGAATTACCTGTATCTTTGTTGTTTCCTGCCTCTGTTCTCGTTCATTTACTTCACTAATTCATGGTAGACAGTCAATAATCGGTCTTTTTCTTTATCCCAGTTGTATTTCTGCCGTGCCTGCTTTGTCCGTTCTTTCATCGCCTGACGTAACCCGTCCTCTTCGACGATTTGATTGACGGCAGCGGCAATCGCTTGCGGTGATTCAACGTCAACAATCAGTCCGACGGCCTCTGTCTCGACGACACGACGGATTTCCGGTAAATCTGCTGCCACGACCGGGACAAGGGCTGACATGTATTCAAATAACTTATTCGAAGAGGCCGAATAATGGTTAAAACACACGTTTTGTAACACTTGAAACCCAACCGTCGCCGCTGCTGTATAACTCGGTAACTGATCAAGCGGTACCTTATCCATAAAATGAATACGTTCTCGTTCTGAGGACGCAGCCGCCAGCCGTTGAAGCTCCGGTTTGATTTTTCCGTCGCCAATGAACAACAGTGTGCCGTTTCGAATCAACGGCATCGCTTCAATCAACCGCCCGAGCCCCCGTCCTTCCTGAATACCGCCTTGGTACAATAAAATCGGTTCGTTTTCGTCAATTCCGAGTTCTTGACGGAGCGGGCGTGCTTCCGGTACCGTTTCTTGATAAAACGGATAATTGTGCAACACGGCCGGCCGCTCTCCGTAAAGGGCTAAGTGGTAATCGGCACGTGTCTCATTTTCGACCATCGTCTGATCCACAAATCGTAATAAATGACGTTCCAAACCGCCTTGTCCTTTTCCGTAGCCCGTCCGATCCGTCTGGACTTCATGCGAATCGTAGACGATTTTTGCCCCTCTCGCGGCCGAAATCGCTTGCGGTAATGTATTTAAATCGTTGGCATGCATGATATCGTAGTTCCGCTTACGTGCTGCCCGTGTCATCCGGACAATCCCGAAGCTGTTATACAGTGCATAGCGGATAAACCGGCTTTTCTGCAACATATACAGAATGACGGCAACCGGAATCAGCCAAGGAACGAACAAGAACAATCCTGCGCCAGCCAGAAGCGTAACCGGGTTACGCTTCTTCAGACGACGAAGGATTGTTTCAAAAGGAGGTGTCCGTTCAATTCGGATGATTTGAAAGCCGCTCGGGTGATACTCCATCGCTGGTAATGTGCCATCATTGAGACAATATAAATCGACGTGATACCCTGCTTCCGCGAGTGCCGTACACTCCCGTAAAACACGTGCATCATTCGTAAACGTATTCCAAACAAACATCCCGACCCGTTTCATTCACTCACCCCTACTACTTGAAAATTAGTTTTACGAATCGCTTCAAACAATCGTTCTTGATTTTGTTCCCAGTCAAAATGGGTCTGAACATACGCTACACCCGATTGGCCCATTGCTTCACGCGCTTCCGGATGTTCTGCGAGATACCGGATTTGTCCGACGATTGTCTCACGACACCGCTCCCGTGAGACGAATCCTGCACCGGCCTCTTCAATCACTTTTGCCGCATGTCCTGAAACGGCTCCGACAATCGCACATCCCATTGCCATATAGTCGATGATTTTCCCGGGCGTTACCGTATCGAATGCCGGACTTTCGACTAACGTCGCAAAGGCGATGTCACTTTTCGCAAGTTGTTTCAGCGCGTCCCATCTCGGCATCGCGTTCATGAAATGAATATTCGTCAGTCCGCGTTTTAAGACATGTTCTTCAAACTTTTCTTTATGGTAGCCGTATCCGACGACGTGAAATTCAATGTTTCCATCCTCTTGTAATTGCTCCGCTACATCAAGCAATAAGAACACATCCTGTGCCAATCCGATATTGCCCGTATAGACGACGCGGACCTGCTCCGACACTTTTCTCCGTTTAATCAACCATTCGTTTTCTTCGATTGAATTCGGAATGTAATGAATTTTCTCTGGTGCGATCCCTTTGCTCTCGATATACGAACGAAACCCTTCACTGTTGATGACAATTTGATCGGCCCGATGATACATCCATTTCTCAAGCCAGTAGAGCGGGGCAAGCAACACACGTGACTTCGTGATACCGACACCGACCAGTGATTCCGGCCACAAATCGCGGACATCTAACACGAGTGGTGCTTTTTTGATGAACTTGGCAACGACTCCGACCAGTCCCATAAAGATGGAAGGCGTCGTCGCATAGATGTAGCTATACTGTTTTTGATCCTGCCGTACTTCCCGGACCGCCAGGACAAACTGTTCTAAAAACAACCGGAGCCGTCGCCATAAGTTTGTCGTCGCCCGCAGGTCACGTGGTTGAATCCGGGTAATGTTAGCTGCATCCAAACTTGGTTCGTCCCAAAACATCGCGTCCGTATACAATTCCGCCGTCGGGTACAGTGGTTCTGATGTCAGGACGTGGACGTTACTTCCTTGTTGTTCCATCCGTTTAAAGATATTTTTCATCCGATTGGCAGCACTGCCGATTTCCGGATAGAAATTTTGACAGATCATCAACACATTCATCGTCTCCGGGCCCGTCTTTGTTTGAGCTTTCGTCGGAACTTCCAGTAACGGACGGCGATTTTTCCAAGTTTTGAATTTGCCAGTGATCGGTATTTTAATTTCCATTGCGTATTCGCCTCCAAGACATCCAGATTCGATACAAGTGCTCCTTCATACCGTTCGAGGACCAACTGATACTGTTGTGCCAACAGTGCAATCGTTTCTTCTTGTTCGGTCACTTGTTGTAACAGCCGCTCATGTTCTGATGATAACTCCGCATATTCCTGCTCATTGGTCTGCTGTTTCAGCTGTTTCTGCTCCCATTTCTTTTGCTGGTTTTTTAATCGAACGATTTCAGTCAAATGCATCCGCTCGATTGCTTCAAAAGCCGTTTCCAACCAGTCGATTTCTTGATTCGTCATACTGCGGACCGGTTGTTTTTCCTCATGAAGCGTCACAATCACGCCTAACCACTTGTCCATCCGCTCCAATCGATCAATCGTTCCATAGGGTGTCAATTGCTCCAACAAATGACGTAAATAATACGTCCGCTTATGGTCAGCATAGTCATTGACACCAAACGGAACCGTTACGACAAGCCGTCCACCCGGTTTCAGGAAGGAACAGGCTTTTTGGACAAACCGTTCAGGTTCGCCGATATGCTCGAGAACTTCCGTCATCAAGACCGTATCAAAACGTTGACTGTTTGAAAACGTCATCAGATTGGCTTCTTCAAACTGAATCAACTCTTTGACCGAACGTGCTTCTTTTTCCAATGCTTGTCTTGACTCTGTGATGGCTTCCGGTGAGACATCGATTCCCACAACCTGTTTCCCTTCACGACCGAGTAAAATCGGGACGAGTCCTCCTGAACAACCGATGTCGAGAATCTGACTGCCCTTTGTCTCGCGAATAATCCAGTGAATCCGTGAGCGGACTTTTTTTCCGAACTGGACTCCGAGTTGGTCATAATAAGCGGCACGGATTTCATCTTTTGGTCGTGTCATCTGTTTTGTCGGCATCACCGTACCTCCTCTAATAACAATGCTTGAATAGCATCAGTCTGTTTTTTATCCGCAAGTTCAACGAATCGGCGGATCAACGGATTCGTCAATGTCACCGGTTCATAAAAAGCGACAATCATTCGGAGGAGCGCGACGCTCGGACCAAAATCTTTGTCACTGCAGTAACGAAGTTTCACCAAATACCAATGTTCAAAAAAGTGTTCGAAACGGGTTTCTTTGTAGGCATCGAGGACACCATAACGTGCAAACTTTTCAGCCCGGGCCTTTTCCCGGACGACGCTGCGTTCAAAGAAGCGAACGGTCAGGGAGTTGACAGTCGAACCTGCTACTGCGGCGTAGTAATAATGAATGACACGGTTGACGAGTAAGACACGGTCCGCATGCAACATCATTTCTTGGAAAAACAAGGAGTCTTGTCCGACGGCTCCGACGACTTGCTCCAGCTGATGATTCTGCAAAAAGCTTTTCTTGACGACTAACGCTTGAATACTTTGGACGGAAAAGCGGTTCTCTAGCAAATACGTTTTAGGTTGATCGCAAACCATCCGTCCTTCTTTCCGAACTTTCGGTAAAGCGATGATACTTGTTTTTTCGGCCAGCTTTTTCATATGTCCGACTGCAAAATCGAGTGTCGGGTCTTGATCGAGTTCCTTCAACAATTCGGCATACCGGTCACTCAACACTTCGTTATCAGGATCCAGGAACGCAATCCGTTCGGCACGCGCCAGTTCAACACCCTTATTGCGCGGACGTGACGCACTGCCGCTTCCGCCTGTCGGGAACAGGTAGGTTACGACGTTGCCGTGTCGTCGCGCGAGACGATTAATCGCTAGTAACGTCATCCGGTCTGTTGATCCATCATCCACTAAGATAATTTCCGTCTCGGCAAATCGATCCATTCGTTTTAAACTGGCAAAGCATTTATACGTGAGATGATATCCATTATTAAAAATCGGCACGACGACGGACAGTATCGGTGTTTCAACAGCAGATGACTTCCCTTGTTCGTTCCACTCGAGTGGATCAAGAAGCAATGTTTTGCCTGCCATCTTCCCTTCACTGAACTGTTCATAAGAAAAGTCAGCACGCCAAATCATACTGCCACCCGTCCGGCCCAGCTCGTCCTGAATGACGAATGGTATCTCATCTTGAGCTGTTTTACGGACAATGCTGGCATCACTGTATTTAAATCCGTTCACTAAATCTTCAAGGTAGTACTCTCCGTATGACTCCGTCCCATCAAGTACAGCGACTAAATCGGTCTGCTCATATAATTCTTTCGTCAGGTCTTCTTCGCGGTAAATCCAATCCGGTGTTACAGTTTGGTGTTCTAGCATCCGGTTTAGCTCCGGTGTCACTTTTCGTAAGACAACCAGGAGTTTTCGTCGCAACGGCTGGACCGGTAATTTCAGCAAACGAGCCATCTGATCAATCCGGTCATAGACGGTATGGGATGACATGACGGAACGAATGCCTTCTGCCCGGAGTCGCTTCACGTCATCCCCGGTCGTACGTTCTAAAATCGCTTGCGCCTCTTGATGATCATGGACGGTAAACACGTTCGGAAAATCATTGTTGACGGCGATGCTGTAATTCGACAAAATCAGATTTCCGAGTGCTTGGGATTCATAGATTCGTCGTGCACACATCGTTTTACTATATTTAATGCTGTTTAAATTCAACACCCAGTCATAACACTTACTGACTTGTTGCAATGTCTCATAAGGAATCGATGGTGCGACGCGCGAGACGTAACGTTGCGGAAAATGATAATCCGGTAAGTTCAACTGATAGTTGCGGTCAACGATATCGAGTGTATGATCGGAACGTAAGACACCATCAAATAACATCTCGGTGTCTTTGACACGCTCCGGATACTTTGCCATCCAGCTGCCGGCAAACAACACGTGTTTGTTTCGACTGCGTGTCGCACCAATCGGATTATGGATGATTGGATTCACCCCGAACGTCGTCGCTTCAATCCGGTCATGCCCGCATAACACCTGATATTCCGGAATCATCGCTTCGTCTGACGTCAAAATATAATCCGCTTCCTTTGCCACACCACTAAAACGGTCAAAGTTGCTTGGATCCTCTGTCGATTGAAAAACAACCGGTATTTCTTTCCCCTTCACCTGCCGAATCATTTCCATCAGACGGGCCCGTTTTTTGGAGGTCGGTGTGGCGACACCTTTCCAGTCATCTCCCTGCAGTCCTTTCCATGAGGATACGACCAGGAACAGGTCAATCGGTTTTTCAAATACCTCTTCAAACGTTGCCGGATTGACGTAGTGTAAGTGGAGCGCATCTTGATAGTAGGCATACATGAATTCGGAACAGACGATGGCGACTTCCAGTGGCCGCTGCTCAAAATAACGAGTTCCGCTGTGCAGGGGAATATCTGCATATGCAATCTCCTGTAACAATCCGCTGTTACTTTGTTCGTGATAAGTCGTTGTTGTTGAAGGACGTCCGGAAGTATTAGGCCGGATTCCGGTCTTCATCGTCAGTACCGGGAGTTTCTGTAAACGTTCAATGGAAGCAACACTTGCCTTTGATTCCAATCGAAGCCGTTGCTTCTCCTCGCGTACCCATTGAAGTTGTTTCATGACTGCTTTTTTAAATTGTTGTCCACTCACGCGTATACACCCTTCCTTCTTTCATCTCCCTATCAGTCTACGAGTCCAGTTCAAAGGAGACTTAAAGGATCTGCAAGGTTTTTGTAAAGACTTGGTGAAGCCTTTAACGGTTTCCCGGACATTCGTCATGAAATCAGGACAAAAATGCGTGGAGTCGATTTGGTTCACAACGTGTTTCGCACAAAACAATGAACTCAAACCTGTCGCTTTTCGTTTTAGAACAATCAATTGGGGTAAATGTAAAAGTATTGATGATAAGGGAGATGACAGAATCATGACGGATAAAAAACAAGACTTGCCAAACAAAACAGCAGATGTCGGCTTACACCCGGATCCGGAACCCGCGGAAACATCTGATCCCGGTATCAAACCGGCTGAAACACAGCATCCGGATCCAGACTTGGAAGAATTAAAAAAAGATCCCGCTGATCAATAAATAGGATTTTCCATAAAAAAAGGTTTTGCTCTCCCATAAAGGAAAGCAAAACCTTTTTTGACGTCTTCTTATAACTTGACCAACAATTTTCCTGTATTCGAACCATCAAACAGTCCGAGAAACGCATCCGGCACTTGATCAAACCCTTCAAAAATCGTTTCTTCATACTTTAATTCACCGTTATTGACCCATTGTCCCAGCTGTTCCGCTGCCTCTTTAAAACGTTTTCCGTAATCTCCGACTAAGAAACCTTGCATCCGGGCACGGGCGATGATCAGTTTGGATTGCACACGTGGCCCAATATCTTCTTTTTCATTGTAACCGGAAATTGCTCCACAGACCGGGATACGGGCAAATGGATTTAAGCGGTTGAGTACTGCATCACCGATTTCCCCGCCGACATTTTCAAAATAGACATCGACGCCGTCCGGACAGGTCCGATCGAGTGCTTCTCCGATTTGCTCCGTTTTGTAATTGATGACTTCATCAAATCCGAGTTCTTCTTTGAGATACTGAATTTTTTCATCACTTCCCGCAATACCGACGACCCGTGCACCTTTGATTTTAGCAATTTGTCCGACAATCGAGCCGACTGCTCCGGCTGCTGCCGAGACGACAACCGTTTCACCGGGCTGTGGATTCCCGATATCCAGTAATCCGAAATAAGCCGTCATACCAGTCATCCCAAGTACACCAAGTGCCGTTGAGACAGGTGCCAATGATGCATCAATTTTACGGACTTGTTTGGCATCCACGACTAATTTTGTTGCCCAATCAAGCATTCCGACGACGATGTCGCCGACTTCGAGTGTATCCGCTTTTGATTCGATGACACGTGCGACTACGCCTCCTTGAATCGGTGCATCCAGTTCAAATGGCTGAGAGTAAGAGCGGGAATCGTTCATTCGTCCCCGCATGTATGGATCAACTGAGATATAAAGCGTCTCTAACAGGACTTGATCCGTTTGCAACTCATTCAGTTCAATCTTTTCGTACCGGAACGTCTCCCGTGTCGGACGTCCGTCCGGTCTGTTGGCTAATACGATTTGTTGTTCTGACATAACTGTTCCCTCCCCGATTTTTACTCTTTCACTCTAGCAGTCCTATCCTGTGAGTGCGAATACTTTGACTTTATTTTTTCAGAAAATTCCATTTTTACCTTGACGTGCTACAGAGACTTTCGTATGATTAAACACAATTCATCGCTTTTATACTGTTACGCACAAAAGTGATACATAAGGAGTGATTTTTATGAAGACAACTTCGAAACGGTTTGACCGCCAATTCGGAATCCATGTGTTAAACGGTCTTAGTATCGGGATTTTAGTTGCACTTATCCCCGGAGCCTTACTTGGCGAACTCGCCAAAGCCTTGCTTCCGTACTTTTCTCCCGCCCAACATATCATCGACTCTACCGCGCTTGCGATGCGTTTGTTACCGATGGTGATTGGTGTCGCCGTAGCGATGCAGTTTAAGACGTCGCCCATCGAGACTACATCGATTGGTCTCGCGACTGTCGTTGGATCAGGTGTCGCCAGCCGGACCGATACAGCAGGTTACTTATTCGTCGGCACGGGGGATGTCATCAATGCCGGACTAACGGCTGCCATTGCAACGGCTCTCGTTATGTGGATCGGCAATCGGTTTAAAACGTATACTGTCCTCGTCATTCCGACTTTAATTATTGTCGGAGCAGGCGGAATCGGTGTCCTGACCTATCCTTATGTCACAAAAATCACTGCCAGTATCGGTCAGTTGATTACTCATTTTACGGTCCTTCAACCTGTGTTGATGGGCATCACGTTAGCCGTCATCTTCTCTGTCCTGATTGTCTCTCCGTTGTCGACCGTCGGAATCGCAACTGCAATCAGCTTATCCGGTGTTGCCGCCGGTGCTGCCAACTTAGGTGTCTGTGCCGCCGGTTTCGGACTTGCGATTGCCGGTTGGCAAGCCAATTCACGGGGTACTTCTATTGCTCATTTTTTAGGATCTCCTAAAATCCAGATGGCAAATTTCATCCGAAACCCTATCATGATTTTACCTGTCATGTGCAGTGCAGCAGTTCTCGGCGGACTGGCTGGTGTTCTTGGGATTCAAGGAACCCCGTTCAGTGCCGGTTTCGGCATGTCAGGCCTGATCGGACCGATCAATGCGTTACATTTAATGACCGGCGGTTGGACATGGGGCAATATCTCGGTTGTCTTCGGACTCTTCATCATTTTACCGATTCTTCTTTGTCTCTTATTCCACCACTTATTCCGTCGTTTCCGTCCATGGACAAATCATGAACAATACCGGCTCGATTTTGATTGATACAAAAAAGAAGCGACGCTGTCAGCATCGCTTCTTTTTTGTATCTTTATTACACGTATTTCAATACGTCCATCGGTGTCTCTAACTGATAATCAGCCGAATTCCACTCCTGTTCCGTTCCGAAACCGAACCGGCAAATCGCAACGGGCATCTGTTGGATCCGTGCTGCTTCGACATCCGATGAACGGTCTCCCACCATCAAATATTCGACCGCTCCGAATTCATCTCGATGGGCTGCTAGAATATCGGCTTTTTGTTTCCCTTGAACCGACTCCAGACATTTCGGACTTGTGAAATACGAGCGAATGTTTTGACTGTCGAGCACTAGATTCAAATAGTGAACGCCACAATTGCTTGCTGTCGAAACGATGTGTCCATGTTTGGTTAACGTTTCTAACGTCTCACGAATCCCGTCAAACAAAACATCCTGTCCCGCCATCGTCTGTTCTAGATGATGGTGACGTTTTTTTCGAATCGCGCGAATATCTTCTTCTGAAGCATCCGGAATCGCTTTTCTCCAAAAAGCATTCCCTGCCAAACCATAACTGGACTGCACACTCTCTTTTGATGGTTTGACAAGATGCGGCATATCTTCCATCGCCAGATGAATTGCCTCCGTCATTTGATTGGTTGAATCAATCAATGTTCCGTCGATATCAAATAAAATCACTGACATATGAACACTCCTCTATTTTTTTAAAGCGTTTTGTTTTTTCATAAGCGTTTTCTTCCGGAAATAGACATATCCGGCTCCGAATACGAATAACCCGATGAACCAAGGTGTATAGTGATGGAGTTCATGATGCCGTCCCATCATACCATGCCCCAGTTTTTTCCCGCCCCAAATGAAAAAGACTGACCAGGCAAAAAAGGAGATTGTCGTGGCAACTGTGAACGTCCACCGTGAAACACCTGTTAATCCGGCCCCGATGGCAAATCCCATCCGCCACATCGGCGACAACAACAGGATAAAACGGCCGCGTGTGTCCATTTGACGTTGAAACTGATTCATCTTCGTTTCAGAAATCCGAAACCATTTAAATACACGGGCAAGCAGACGGTCACTTCCGAGCCGACCAATCGTAAAAAAGATGTTTTGACTAATCACGAAACTGAGTACTGCGACGATCAACATGATAATGAGATTAAATTGCGTCGTATGTACCAGGTAGCCCGCATAAGCTAACGGTACTTCACTCGGTAAAAATGGAAACATTAACGTCAACATCATTCCGAAATAGCCATACGATTCAATCCACGAATGCCAAGCCATGATTCCCCCCCTTTCACTGGATTTTTCTTCTAACTCCAGTGTAACGAACTTTTGAGGTAGCGTACAGAAATCGTGTTCGGTTTCACGGCTAAAAACCCCGTCGCTGACTCCATGTCAGCGGCAGGGTAGGATCAATCCATCCGATTAATACGCATCTTCACTTTGAAGCGGTTGTGTGCTTGCTTTTTGTTGCTCATCTTGCCAGTCACTAAAACGTGTCAATTCTTCAAACACTGTTTTTGTCACGAACAGAACGATGGCGATATCATCCGCAAAACCAAATCCAAGTACAAAATCAGGGACCAGGTCAATCGGAGAAACGAGATAGATCAAAGCACCGATGACTTTCAAAATCGTCGTCCGGCGAATATTTCGATATTCCCCTGATTGGTAAGAGCGAACCATGTCGACAAATAAGCGGACCGGCGAGAACACAACTGATAAACTTGAGTTTTTATTTATTTTATCAATTGCTCGTTTCAGCATCGAATTCGTTTTTTTAGGTTGATTGATGTACGCTTTAGCTTCATCTGCATATTTTTCTTGTTCTGTTTCGAGCTTTTGATTTGATAAATCCATCAAAAATCCCCCATTCAACATAATAGTAGCGTTAGCTACCTTTTATGTTCCCTAATGCCTATCTGGATAATCCTTTCTTCAAGGATCCAGTATGTTTTAATCGATTCATTTTCGGCTATCTGATTATAGCAGTCTACCCAACTACACATTCCCCAGGAGGAATTTACAATGAATCATATCAATCATACTGTCATCATCACAGGTGCCGCCAATGGCATTGGAGCAACACTTGCCAAGACTTATGCCAAGGAAGGCGCATCAGTCATTCTTGCCGACATTGATCAAATGACGGGTGATGACCTGGCAGCAGAAATCGAAGCCGACGGCGGAACCGCTTATTTTTATCATTTGGATGTTCAAGATGAACAAGACGTCAACCTATTGATTGATAAAGCCATCGAACATACCGGTCGAGTTGATATCCTGATTAACAATGCCGGCATCATGGTTCGTAAACCGTTACTTGAATTATCGATCGATGAATGGGACCGTGTTCAACATACCAATCTGCGGAGCATCTTTTTAACGACAAAAGCCGCCGCCCCTTATCTGAAGAAAAACCCGGCCGGTGGACGGATTGTCAATTTGGCCTCCACCCGTGCCTTTATGTCCGAGCCGGATACGGAATCTTACGCGGCTACTAAAGGCGGGATTGTAGCACTGACGCATGCTTTGGCCGTTTCTTTAGGACCCGACCGGATTTTGGTCAACGCCATTGCTCCCGGATGGATTGAAACCGGAAATTATCATGAACTTTCACCAGAAGATCATAGTCAGCACCCGGCCGGACGAGTCGGAAAACCTGAAGATGTCGCCCGGGCTGCTCTGTTTTTGACGAATCCTGATAACGACTTCCTGACGGGAGAAACATTGGTTCTCGACGGCGGAATGACACGAAAAATGATTTACGAAGAATAAAGCAAAACTAATTTTTATAACCTTTTTGTTGATGCATCAAACGCTTCTTTTTTCACTTCTTGTTAATATTACAAAAACATATCACGCCTTTTTTAAAAGTGAATCCTGGTATTCACTTTTTTTATTTTTTCTTCTTCCTGTTTTGCCAACAGTTTTCTCTTTCTTTTGAAAGAATTCAAAAAATGATTTACAAAAAGGAATGTTACTCCCTGATAATTTCCATATAATATTTTTAATGAAACTGTAACGGAGACTTGACCTATTTCTTGTTAGAGTAGAACAGGTAACATTTTAAAAAATGTATCTGATTAAGGAAGGAATGATTGATTCAACTATGAAATCATCTTTAAAACAAACACTCGGTCTGTCCCTCATGACGATGACATTACTCTTCAGTCCACTTGCCCATCCGGTCGGAGCAGCAAGTTCTTATAAAGAAAAACAGCAGCAAAACCAGCAACAACAGTCAAAGCAAAAGCAGGCACTCTCAAAAAAGACAGCTCAATTGTCAAAAGCCCAGCAAAAAGTCTATGCCCTTGATCAACAAATCAATGGATTGACATTGCAGGTCGTTGAAAATCAACAAAAAATTGATCGCAATCGTAAACAGATCAAACGATTGGAACAAAAAATTGATGCCTTGCGCGAAAAGATCAACAAGCAGGAAAAAATGTTAGGAGACCGGTTAGCAGTCCGCCAGTCGAAAGCAGATGAGGATCCGCTTCTCGAAGCCGTTTTCGGTGCCAAGGATGTCGGCGATATGATCAGCCGGTTTAATGCCTTTAATACGATTGCTGAAAGCGATGCTTCTTTATTAAAAGATTACGAACACAACAAACATCAATTGGCACTTGCTCAAAAAGAATTGAAGCAAACCCGTGTCGATTTGATTGATGATCGCACGCTTCTAAAAAAGAAACAACGTGAATTAACGGCAGAAAAAATCAAACGAACAACGTTGCTGAAACGCTTGAAGACAGAAAAACGTTCCATCGAAACGAACATCTTGAGCCTAAAAGATGCAGCCGCTCAATTGAAGGCACAAGAAGCTGCAGCCCGTTCAGCTGCCCGAGCTGCACGACTAGCAGAAAAACAAGCAGCCGCGCAATCGGCGCAACCTGCTTCTGTTACAAAAGCAAGTACAAAAGTCCTCTCCAAAGCAACTGGAAAGTTCATTAAACCGGCTGCCGGTTCCATTTCACAAGGAATGGGTGCTGCCAGCGGAAGTAACGGCTATGCGTATCATAACGGGATTGATTTTGCAGGTCCACTGAATTCGCCAGTCGTTGCTTCTGCGAGTGGAACTGTCATTTTGGCAAGCTCAGGCGGTCCTTACGGTAACCACGTGTATCTGTCGCACAGCATCGGCGGAAAAACGTACACGACCGTTTATGCGCACATGAATTCCCTGACCGTCAAACAAGGTCAACAGGTGAAACAAGGACAACAAATCGGTAACCTTGGAAGTACCGGAAATTCAACCGGTCCCCACCTTCATTTTGAGATTCATGACGGCGGTTATCAATACAATGCCAATGGCCGGACAAACGAACTGAATCCAAGTGACTTCTTTTAACTGTTGATGCAAAATCCCTCACCGGAATAACTCCGATGAGGGATTTTTTGATGTTTCTTTTTGAGTTACAGTTTGAACTGGCTGGTTTGTTGATCGAGTGAAGTCGTCGTTTGTTCCAGTTCCAGCATCAACTGATGGATTTGTTCAAATGATGCTTGTTGGTCACGCATCGACGCTGCGACCTCTTCGTTCCCCGCAGCCAATTCTTCCATCACGCCACTGACTGAACTGACCTGATTGACCACTTGATTGGCCTGGTCTTTCGATTGAAGCAGCTGCGTTGTCATGAACTGAACAGCTTCCGTTACATCCGTCACATGTCCCCGGGTTTCTTCGAATGCTGCTGTCACCTCTGCAAAGTTTTGAACTTGGTGTGCTTGTTCTTTTTCAGATTGAAGTAACGCTTCCTGCAAAATTGCTCCGTCTGCCCGAATTGAACGAACCAAAGAGAAAATAGAGCGGGTTGCTTGATGTGTTTCATCCGCCAGCTTTTTCACTTCACTCGCAACGACAGCAAACCCGCGTCCCGCCTCTCCTGCCCGTGCTGCTTCGATTGCAGCATTTAACGATAGTAAATTCGTTTGTGCCGAGACACTTGAGACGAGTTGTGCCATCTGTTCGATTTGCTGTGTTTGTTGTAAGAATCCAGCCAACTTGCGACCGAGTTCCTGATTTTGGAGAGTAGCCGTCGTCAGTGATTCCGCTTGTTCCTGCATGATGGTGGCACTTTTCCCCATCGTCGTATCGGCGAGCTGTCCTTGACTCAATGCCTGTTGCGCCCGTTGTTCACTTTGTTCGAACAATGTACTCATATCCGTGATCGTACTGACGGTCGTTTGTAAGTCATCTGAGACGGTTTGCGTACCACTGGCCATTTCATTGATGGCATGTGTCATGTTTCCAGATACTTCAACGATATTGGCATTTTCAGCTGTCGCCTGTTCGCTCATCTGATTAATGGTCGTCGACGTTTGGCTAATCGTTCCAATGACGCCATGCAATGTCCCTTGCATTTGGGCAATTGCTGACTCAAGACGGCCAATTTCATCCGTCCGTCCTGATACCTGGAGTTGTTGTGAGACATCCCCTTGTGAAATCTGTTCCGCTGTTTTAACGACCCGGCTGATTGGACGGGTGATGCTCCGAGCAAAGTACCAATTGTAGAGTGCTAATGCAATCAAAAGGATGAATGTCGCGATTAAAACTGAACGCGTCAGATTCAACGTTTTGTCTTTCGCTTCTTGTTGCAGTACATCGTAAAATTCACCGTTCTTCGTATGTAACGTGTATAAATCGCTTAATACCCCTTCCACCTGAGCTGCATGGGAACGGATCGCGATTGGATTGAGCTCATTTAATAATGTCGTCCGTTTCTCTGCTAAGACCGTATACTTCATTTTGGCACGATTCAAATCGGGTTTAAACCGATCAATCAAATAAGTTTTTTGTAATGAATCAACAGCTTTTTCATTTTTTTTACTTAAGGCAAGTGCCTGTTCTTTTTGGTTTTCTGACGGCTGGCTTGCTAACCGGTTCCAGGCCGCCTGCTCATACAGTAACTTGGTCTCCAGTTCTGAAATCTCGACTAATTGTTTTCCATAATCCTCATTGTAGGACTGGATTTGCCGCAGCTCGAATAATGTCCAACCCATCAGGGCGACGACACTGACAATCGTCACGAGCGTCGAAATTAAAAATCGTTTTCGTAACGTCATTGGACCTTCACCTTGCCTTCCAGTATTTCTTGTTTCAATTGTTCGAGTCGTTGCAGTTCTTTTGCTGTAAAGTTGGCATTACGAATCGGTGCTAATTGAATGCCTCCATCTTTGACCCCTAACACGATTTGACCGGATTGAAGACCCGATGCCTTAACGCTGTCGCCAATTTTCGTAATCGCAAGATCGACCTGTTTTAACATCGACGTCATGACTGCGTCCGGTGCAATTGCCGTTTGATCACTGTCGACACCAATGGCCTTATTTCCTTTTTCTTCTGCCGCTTCCAGAACACCACTTCCGGTAAGCCCTGCCGCCGCATATAAAACATCCGCCTCTTTTTTCATTTGAGCGTTTGCCAGTTCCCGTCCTTTGTCCGGCGCAGCAAAGTCTTCCGCATAATCAACGAGGACACGGATGTCCGGATTAATCGCTGTTGCACCGGCCCGGTAACCTTTTTCAAACTTTTCAATGAGCGGTGATTTCATACCGCCGATGAAACCAATCGTTTCACTGTCGGACTGAATCGCTGCCGCTGCTCCCGCCAGATAACTGCCTTCATCCTCTTTAAATGTGACGGATAATACATTCGGTAGTTCCGACACGGCATCAATCAGTGCAAACTGCTGTTTTGGGTACTGTTTGGCGACTTTCTCCAGGTCTGCCTGTCCCATGAAACCGAGACCGACGACAACGGTCGGCTGTTGTTTGGCTAATGTGGCAAATGCCGCTTCATATGACTTTGTTTCACTTAATTCTCTATAATCAATGAACCAGTCTTCTTTTTCACGCAGTAAGGACATGCCGCTCATCGCTGCATCACTGAACGATTGATCTCCTAATCCGACATCGGATAAAACGACTGCCATTTTTCGACGCTCCTTCACTGCTTGTTGCGGATCATCGATGATACTTCCACAACCTGCCAGACCGATTGTCAATACTAGTACGGACAAACTGAATCGTTTTGACATATTTCCACTTCCCTTCACTGTTCTACAATTGATTATCGGAAAGGTTGTCTGACTTCTTAACCTAAAAATCAAATTCAGAATTATCCCAAAATAAAAAAGCATGTCCTGTTCACAACCAAAGTTGTAGAACAGAACATGCTCGATAATCACTTTAAATTAATAATCACTGTCTGAAGAACCGCCTGTGACGATGGCGATTCCGGCAGAAGCACCGATGCGTGTGGCGCCAGCATCGATCATTGCTTTTGCTCCTTCGAAATCACGAACGCCGCCTGAAGCTTTGACACCAATGTCAGGTCCAACCGTTTCGCGCATAAGACGGATATCTTCCACCGTTGCGCCGCCTGTCGAGAAGCCAGTTGATGTCTTGACGAAATCTGCACCTGCTTTAACGGATAACTCAGCAGCTGTTTTAATTTCTTCTTTTGTTAAAAGACAGTTTTCGAAGATGACTTTGACGAGTGTACCGTTCGCTGCTTCAACAACCGCACGGATGTCGCGTTCAACAAGTGAAAGATCGCCGTCTTTCAATGCGCCGATATTTAAGACCATATCGATTTCTGTTGCACCGTTTTTGATAGCATCTTGCGTTTCGAATGCTTTTACTTCTGGTGTGTTTGCACCAAGTGGGAAGCCGATGACTGTACAGACTTTAACTGCGTCATCTGATTTCAAAAGTTCTGCCGCGAGTGCTACGTTTGTCGGATTGACACAGACACTTGCAAATTTGTATTCGAGTGCTTCCTTACAAAGTGTTTCGATTTGAGCACGTGACGTTTCTGCTTTTAAAGCGGTATGGTCGATCATTCCTGCTAAATTCATGATTCATTTCCTCCTTAAGGATATCCCTTAGACTCTGTTTTCATTCTATCACGCAAGAGGTCAGACTTCTATCTTTTTACGCGACTTTTCGTAACTGTTTTTTCCGAATCAATAAACCATTCAAGGTAAAGACCAGGGCAGCCGACCAAATGAATGTAAACGCAATCAAGTGCGTTCTCGTAAAGGGTTCATCGTACAGGAGAACACCGATGGCAAGCGACAATGTCGGAGCAACAAATTGCAGAAAGCCGACGACCGTAAACGGAATCCGCTGCGCTCCAAATCCGAACAATAATAACGGAACAGCGGTAATGATACCTGTCAAAAAGAGTCCGATCATCACAAAGGGAGACGACGTAAATGTCTCTTGTCCACTGATACCCATGTATCCTAAGAACAGGATGGCAATCGGTAACGGAGCCAGTGTTTCAATCGTCAAACTGACCGTTGACTCAAGCGGCCGTTGTTTTTTGACGACACCGTAAAAACCAAAGCTGAAGGCCAACGCCAGCGAAATCCAAGGAAACTTCCCATAACCGATCGTCAGAATCAAGACGCCGATCGTCGCAAGGAGAATCGCGAGCCATTCAATCCGTGACAGTTTCTCCCGGAAAAAGAACACCCCGAAAACGATGCTGACGATCGGATTGATGTAATACCCAAGCGATGCTTCGACAATAAAATTATGATTGACCGCCCAGATGTAGATGAACCAGTTCATGCTGATGATCAGTCCGTTCAGGAAAAAAAGACGACGGGTGAACGGGTTTTTCAATGCCCCCGTAAACTTCGGCAATGCTTTTTGAAGGGATAATAATAACAGTAAGAAAATAAACGACCAGACGATTCGGTGGGCTAATATCTCTTCACTCGAGACGGTCGCAAGTAATTTCCAGTAAATCGGCAACAAACCCCAAATGATATAGGCGGATAATGTTGCGATAAAACCTGATTTATTCATGAATAATTTCCTCTTTTCTCAATCACGATACTTTTTTCATTTTCATTCGTCCGCTTGATATCCCACTGATTGTAAAGACAGCGACGGCCAGCCAAATGAACAGGAACGCGATGAAGTGAATCGGTGTAAAGACGTCATTGAATAAAAAGACTCCGAGAATCAAGGTCAAGGTCGGAGCGATATATTGTAAAATCCCGACATAGACGAACGGGATTTTCGGCATTCCGTATCCAAACAACATCAATTGAATCGCCGTTGCCACTCCTAACATGACGATCGCGAACAAAGCTTCCGTCGGCAAGGCGAGCGGATTCGCTCCCGTTAAACCAAGCGTCAATACGGCAAACGGTAGCGTCACGAGTGTTTCAAGAAATAGACCGGATAACGGTTCTGCCGCTGCCTTCTTTTTCAGAACACCGTAAAAGGCAAATGAGATGGCGAGTGAAAACGCAATGATCGGAAACTTTCCGTACCCGAACGTTAGAATCAGGACACCCGTGACAGCACTGACAATCGCTAGTAACTGGGCCCGGTTCAGACGTTCACCGAAAAATAATAAGCCGAACAAGACACTGACGAGTGGATTAATATAATAGCCGAGTGACGACTCGACGAGATACCCTTCGCCGATTGCGTATAAATACAAGGTCCAGTTTCCCCCAAGGACGAGTCCTGCCGCTAAAACGGTATTCCGTTGACGTTTGCTTCGCCAAAGTTGCTTGACGTGCTTAAACTTCCCTGTCAGTCGCAGTAACAACGTGACAAAGATAAAAGCACTGATGATGCGAATCGAGACGACCGTCCAGGCCGGTATTTGATCCGCAAACAGTTTGTAGATCGGTAACAATCCTCCAATCACATAGGCGACGAACGTCGCACTCATTCCCCGTTTATCCACGATGAACCCCCTTCAATGTATACAAGTAAAGCCGCCATCATCATGGCGACTTTTCAGCTTATTGTTGATCGAGAATCTGGAACAATGTCTTCATTTCCGACTCCGTCAAATCACGCCATTCCCCGATTGGTAAATCACCGAGTTCGACGTTCATGATTCGGACGCGCTGCAGGCGTTTGACACGATAACCGAACTCTTTACACATACGGCGAATTTGTCGGTTCAATCCTTGTGTCAAAACGATTCGGAACGTCCGCGACTCGAGCTGTTCGACGACACATTCCTTCGTCGTCGTTCCCAGAATCTCGACGCCGCTTGCCATTCCTTCGATAAATGTTTCCGTAATCGGTGCATCGACCGTCACGATATACTCTTTATCGTGATTGTTTTCTGCCCGTAAAATCCGGTTGACGATATCTCCGTCATTCGTCAGGATAATCAATCCGTCCGAGTCTTTATCGAGTCGTCCGATCGGGAAAATCCGTTTCGGATGATTGACGAAATCAATGATATTACCTTCAATGTCACGTTCCGTCGTACATGTGATGCCGACCGGTTTGTTTAAAATCAAATACTCGAGTTCCGGCTTTGCTTGAAGCGGATGTCCGTCAATTTCGACGGCGTCCGTTTTTTCGACCTGCGAGCCGAGCTCAGCTACATTTCCATTAATTGTCACACGTCCGGCATCGATGAGCTTATCTGCTGCCCGGCGGGAACAAAATCCTGTTTCACTAATAAATTTATTGATTCGCATAAGTGGATGTCCTCTTTCTCTTTTGTAATCTTTACTCAGTGTAGCGTATCCGTTACCTGAAAACAAAATAATTTATTGGCAGGAAAACAAAATTCGCCTTCCTGTAATCAGAAGGCGAATTCCTTTTAGATGGCTTGCTCTTTTAACGTCTCCATGACGCGAACGAATTGCCCATCGTTCATCGGGTAACCTGCTTTTATGATTTTGACGCGAACGAGTTGACCAATCAATGATTCGTCTCCTTCGATGGCGACACGTAAGTAATTATCCGTATAACCGACGAGACGGCCACCTGCTTCTTCCGAAAATTCTTCCGGAATGATTTCAAGCAGTTCTCCTTCATACTTCGATGCATATTCTTTTGCCAGCTGATCCGACAAGGCAATCAAGCGGGCGACACGTTGTTCTTTGATGTGCTCCTCGACCTGATCATCCATCATCGCAGCCGGTGTCCCCGTACGTTTTGAATACGGGAAAACATGCAATTCACTGAACTTATGGTCGTTGATGAAGTTAAACGTCTCCATGAACTCATCTTCCGTCTCTCCCGGGAAACCGACGATAACATCTGATGTAATTGCACAATCCGGCAAGACTTCTTTTAAGCGGGTAATCCGTTCACCGAACTCCGACATCGTGTATTTCCGGCGCATCCGGCGTAACACGGTATCCGATGCCGATTGAATCGGAACATGGAGATGGCGGACGACGATCGGTGACTCTTTGAGGACGTCTAATACTTCATCCGTGATTTGGCTCGCTTCAATCGACGAAATCCGAAGCCGTTCGAGACCTGTCACGGATTCCAAAGCTTTTAACAATTTCGCCAAGTTGTAGTCTTTGAGATCTTCCCCGTAACCGCCTGTATGAATGCCGGTCAGGACAATTTCTTTGTATCCTGCGTCGACAAGCTGTTGCGCCTGCTTCAGGACATCTTCCGGTTGACGCGAACGCATCAGACCGCGTGCCCAGGGAATGATACAGAACGTGCAGAAGTTGTTGCATCCTTCTTGAATCTTCAAGGAAGCCCGTGTCCGGTCGGTAAAAGCCGGCACGTCGAGTTCTTCGTAGATTTTAGCTTTCATGATGTTACCGACGGCATTGATCGGCATCCGTTCTTCCCGGAACTGTTCGATATAACCAATCATCTTATGACGGTCCTGTGTTCCGACGACGACATCGACTCCTGGAATCGCCATGATTTCAGCCGGTGACGTCTGCGCATAACACCCGGTGACACAGATGACGCTGTCCGGATTTTGACGGATGGCCCGTCGAATGACTTGCCGGCTCTTTTTATCACCCGTATTCGTTACTGTACATGTATTGACGACGTAGACGTCGGCATGATCTGCAAAGTCGACACGTCCATATCCCGCATCCTTGAACAGTTGCCAGACGGCTTCTGTCTCGTAATGATTGACTTTACAACCAAGCGTTTGAAAGGCTACCGTTGCCATTTCACTCACCCTTTCAATTCAAAATGATACGATACGGCGGACAGGACATAGAGTGGTGCCGTTTCCGTCCGTAAAATCCGTCGTCCGAGGGATGCCGGCACGAAACCGCCAGCGGTTAAACGCGATACTTCTGTTTCCGTCAGTCCACCTTCCGGACCAATCACAACCAATAAGGAGTCCCCGGACTGAAGCCGGGACAGCGTAGAAGCGAAAGCTGCCGTCTCCCCTTCTTTCGCCGATTCTTCATAAGCGATCAAACACGCCGTATAATCAGCAGCACGTTGTAGGACTTCATCATACGTCACATACTCAATCGTCGGCAAGTGTGCCCGGTAGGATTGTTCCGCTGCTTCTTTACTGATTTTTTGTAGGCGTTCCAGCTTTTTCGGGATTTTTTTCGCATCCCATTTCGAGACCGAACGGGCCGATTCGAACACAAGCAGACGGCTGATCCCAAGCTCCGTCGCTTTTTGGGCAACGAGTTCGACTTTATCCCCTTTTGGTAAGGCATAAGCAATCGTCACGTGAATTGGAAGTTCCGTCTCAATCGGCAATTCTTCAAGCATTTCTGCGACGGCAGTTTGCTTATCAAGTTGCTCGAGTCGGCAACGGAACAGTCCTGTGCCGTCTAACACTAAAATCTCATCCCCGACATCCATCCGCATGACATTTTTCATATGATGCGCGTCGTCTTTGGGCAGTGTAAAGGTATTTCCCGCACGTGCGGTCTGTTCGACGAAATATCGTTGCATCGGCTTAAGCCTCACGTTTCGCGATAATGGCGACCCAGTCCTCAAGCTTCGTCGTCTCGACGATGGTAAATCCGGCGGCTACCATCGCGTCACGCACCATGTCTTTTTTCTGACCGATGATTCCGGAAGCGATGAAGTGACCTCCCGGCAAAGTCAGTTCATAAGCATCGTTGACGAACAGCAAGATGACTTCGGCTAAGATGTTCGCGACGATCAACTCAACCGGTTCTTTAAGTTCTTTCATTAAATCGCCTTGGCGGACCGTCACTTGCTGACTGACCTGGTTCAATGCCACATTGTCCGTCGCGGAACGAACAGCGACTTCATCCAAATCAAGGGCAAAGACGTCTTTTGCTCCGAGTTTAGCTGCTGCAATCGCAAGCACACCGGAACCGGTTCCGACATCGACGACACGATCATTTTCTTGAAGATAGTTTTCGATTGCCTGGATACAGAGAACTGTCGTCGGATGTGTTCCGGTTCCGAATGCCATCCCGGGATCGAGTTCGATGATTTTTTCATCGGGTTGCGGTGTGTAGTATTCCCACATCGGTACAACCGTTAAATGACGGCTGATTTTAACCGGCTTATAAAACTGCTTCCACGAATGGGCCCAGTCTTCCTCATCGACTTGTGTCAGCGTGACAGTTCCTGCACCAATCGTCAGACCGAATTTCGTCAGCATCTGAATGTCGCGTTCGATTCCTTTGATCGTATCCGTCAAATCACTGCTTTCCGCAAGATACGCTTTGACGAGTACACCGCTGTCCGGATATTCATCGCGCTTCTTCTCATCCCAAATCTCACCGAAGTTATCTTCACGGTGTGACATCATCTCGAAATCTTCGACGTCCTCGATGACGACACCGCTTGCTCCTGCTTCATGTAAGATGTTCGAGACTGCTTCGATTGCTTCTTGTGTCGTATGGACACAGACTTCCGACCATTTCATTTCCTGTCACGCTCCTTTAGTGAATCACCCTGTAAAGAATGTTTTGATGCGGCTGAATACGCCTTCGTGTTGTTCTTCGACACCTTTTTCATCACTGATTTCGTTGAACTCACGAAGCAGTTCTTTTTGACGGTCTGTCAGGTTTTTTGGTGTAATGATGACGACATTGACATACTGATCCCCGTGATGGCCTGAGCGGACGTTTGGCATCCCTTTGCCGCGCAGACGGAACCGTGACCCGGTTTGTGTGCCGGCTGGAATTTTCAAGCTGACTTTTCCGTGAACAGTCGGTACTTCGATTTCATCTCCTAGCGTCGCTTGGACGAACGTGAGCGGCATATCCATGACGATATGATCATCCACACGCTCAAATAATTCATGTTCCCGGACACGGACGACGACATACAAATCACCGAATGGTCCGCCGTTCACACCGGCTTCCCCTTTACCTGCCAGACGAATCTGTTGACCGTTGTCGATCCCGGCTGGAATCTTGACGCGGACATCTTTATTTTTACGGACACGACCGGCTCCGCGGCATGTTTCACACGGTTCTTTGACGATTTGTCCACGACCCTGGCATGTCGAACACGTCGTTTGATTGACGACACGTCCGAACATCGTATTTTGCTCGACGTTGATGTGTCCCGATCCACCACAACGTTTACACGTTTCCGGATGCGTTCCCGGCTTAGCACCCGAACCGTGACACGTTCCGCAGTCTTCTTCGACTGGAATCGTAATGACTTTCTCGACTCCGGAAAAAGCTTCCATGAAGTCGATTTCTTCGACATACTGTAAATCCTGTCCTTTACGTGGGGCATTCGGATCCTGACGACGTCCGCCGCCGAAGAACATATCAAAGATGTCGCCGAAACCTTCCGCTCCGCCGAAGCCACCGCCGCCTTGCGATGGATCCTGGTGACCAAACTGGTCGTAACGGGCACGTTGATTGTCGTCTGACAAGACTTCATAGGCTTCCGATAATTCTTTGAACTTTTGATCGGCATCTGCCTCTTTATTGACATCCGGATGGTAGGTCCGGGCAAGTTTCCGGTAAGCTCGTTTGATTTCTGCTGCTGAGGCATCGCGCGCGACGCCCAACACTTCATAATAATCGCGTTTTTCCACGTGCATTCTTCCTCTCTTTAGGTCCGATTCATTTCATACTGTTTGATTTTACCGAACTTCAGGCGACATGGAAAGAGCCAAAGCGCGGATTACGCTTTGGCTCTCTCTAGCGCCCGAAAAATCGGTCGGTTACTTATTTGTTGTCTTTGTCGTCGACTTCTTCAAATTCAGCGTCCATGACATTGTCGTCTTGTCCGCCTGCTTGCGCACCTTCAGCGCCCGCTTGTTGTTGAGCCATGTTTTCGTAAACTTTTTGCGTCAATTCTTGAACGACTGTTGATAATTCGTCTTTCGCAGCACGAATTGCTTCGATGTCTGTTCCTGCGAGGGCAGCTGTAACTTTTTCTTTTGCTGCTTCCGCTTTTTCTTTATCTGCTGCGTCAATTTGCTCACCGAGATCTTTGACTGCTTTATCTGTTGCGAAGACGAGTTGATCCGCTTCGTTGCGAAGTTCCACTTCTTCTTTACGTTTGTTATCCGCATCTGCGTTCGCTTCCGCATCTTTGACCATTTGGTCGATGTCCGCTTCAGTCAAGCCGCTTGATGATTGGATTGTGATTGACTGTTCTTTGTTCGTACCAAGATCTTTCGCTGATACGTTGACGATTCCGTTTGCATCGATATCGAATTTAACTTCGATTTGCGGCACACCGCGTTGTGCTGGCGGAATGTCTGTCAATTGGAAACGACCAAGCGTTTTGTTATCTGACGCCATCGGACGTTCCCCTTGAAGAACATGGATGTCAACGGCTGGCTGGTTATCAGCAGCTGTTGAGAAGACTTGTGATTTTGAAGTCGGGATCGTCGTGTTACGGTCGATCAGCTTCGTCATCACGCTACCCATTGTTTCGATCCCGAGCGAGAGTGGTGTAACGTCGAGAAGGACAACGTCTTTGACATCCCCTGTTAATACGCCACCTTGGACTGCTGCTCCGAGGGCAACGACTTCATCCGGGTTAACCCCTTTGAACGATTCTTTGCCTGTGAAATCTTGAACTGCTTTTTGAACTGCAGGAATACGAGTCGATCCACCAACGAGGATGATTTTATCGATTTTGTCCGGTGTCATGCCAGCATCGCTGAGAGCACGACGAGTTGGTGCCATCGTCCGTTCTACGAGATCAGCTGTCAAATCGTCGAACTTCGCACGTGACAATGTCATTTCAAGGTGAAGCGGACCTGCTGCGCCGGCCGTGATGAACGGAAGACTGATTTGTGTGGAAGAGACGCCTGAGAGGTCTTTCTTCGCTTTTTCAGCAGCGTCTTTCAAACGTTGAAGCGCCATTTTATCTTGTGCAAGATCAATGCCGTTGTCTTTTTTGAATTCTGCGACTAGATGATCGATGATTTTTTGGTCAAAGTCATCGCCACCAAGACGGCTGTCACCGGCAGTTGAAACAACTTCGAAGACACCGTCTCCAAGTTCAAGGATCGAAACGTCGAATGTACCGCCACCTAAGTCATAGATAAGGATTGTGTGGTCTTCGCCTTTTTCAAGACCGTAAGCAAGTGCTGCTGCCGTCGGCTCGTTGATGATCCGTTTGACGTCAAGACCAGCGATTGTTCCTGCATCTTTTGTTGCTTGGCGTTCTGCATCGTTGAAGTAAGCCGGAACCGTGATGACCGCTTCCGTTACTTTTTCACCGAGGTAGTCTTCCGCTTGTGCTTTGAGTTTTTGAAGAATGATGGCAGATACTTCTTGTGGTGTGTAGTCTTTGCCTTCTACTTCAACTTTATAGTCTGTACCCATATGACGTTTGATCGACATGATTGTGTTCGGGTTTGTGATGGCTTGACGTTTTGCGACTTCCCCGACTTGACGCTCACCGTTTTTGAAAGCAACGACAGATGGCGTCGTACGGTTTCCTTCAGCGTTTGCGATAACGACAGGCTCTCCGCCTTCCATTACTGCGACACATGAGTTTGTTGTTCCTAAGTCAATACCAATGATTTTTGCCATGATAAATTCCTCACCTTCAAATAGTTAGTAGTGTTAAATCAGATCGAAACGTAGATTATTCTGCGACTTTGACCATACTTGGACGAATGACACGATCGTGTAATTTGTATCCTTTTTGGAATTCCGCTGTGACGACACCTGATTCGTGTTCTTCACTCGGCTCCTGAACGACTGCCTGATGCAGGTTCGGATCAAAGGCTTCCCCGACTGCTGGAATCTCGATGACACCTTCATTTTGAAGTGTTTCCACCAATTGGCGTTTGACCATCTCGACACCGGCAAGGACAGATTTTGTCTCTTCGTTGTCCGATTCGATTTGAAGCGCACGGTCAAGATTATCGACTAATGGGAGCAACTTCTCGACGATTGTCTGCGAAGAATATTTCGCACGGTTTTCGGCTTCAATCCGGTTCCGGCGTTTGAAGTTGTCAAAATCCGCACGGAGGCGTAATTCTGATGCTTTCGCTTCTGCGAGTTGTGCCTCAAAGTCAGGTGCCGCCGGCTCTTCGACGAGATCCGCCTGGACGACTTCTTCTTCTGTTACTTCAACTGTTTCTGCTTCTGTTTGTTGCTCGTTTGTTTCTTCAGTATTGAGGTTTTGATTCTGTTTATTTTCTTCCACTCTGAATCGAGCCCCTTTCTATATTCAATCCAAGTTGTTTTTACGCAACTCGGTTTGGAATGCTTGTAAAAGATGAATGATCGAATTGATGCCTCGATTATAATCCATCCGTTTTGGACCAATCAGAGCCAATGTTCCGAGCGAAACGCCGTCAACGGAATAATGGGCACGAATCACACTGCAGTCTTTTAAGGCATCGACGTTATTTTCGCTGCCGATCGTAATCAAAATCTGATTATCGAGACTCGGACTCAAGAAATCGAACAAAGCTTCCTGTTGTTCAATCAATTCGAGGACCGGACGCAGTTTCGCGACATCCTGAAACTCAGGTTGATCAAACATGTTCGCTTTCCCCCCGAGATAAATCAAAGGGCGTTCCTCATGCTGATCCGTCAAGACGATATCGAGTGCTTTTGACAGCAGCGTCGTCTGCTCCGAATGTTCGGAACGGAACCGTCTGATTTCTTCAAGCAGACGGAGACGCAACTGACTGAGCGGCGTTCCGCGTAACGTCTGGTTCAACCGTTCCATCAAGCGACCGGCCGCCTCACGTGAGAGAGCTTCCGCGAGCTGAAGTGTCTTATGTTCGACGTGACCGGTTTCTGTCACAAGAACGATGACGACACGTCCTTCCGCCAAGGGAATCAGCTCTAAATGATGGAGACGTTGTCCTTCTTCTTTTGGACCTAATACAAGCGTCGTATAATGTGTCAATTCGCTCAGCAAGTCCGCTGTATGACGGATTAACCGATCATTTTCATTCACGGAATGGGCAAATAACGATTTTAACGCTTTCGCCTCTTGCGGTGAGATGCTTTCCGGACGAATCAGATGATCGACGTAAAATCGATATCCGAGCTCGGATGGAATTCGGCCGGCAGAAGTATGCGGCTTTTCAATCAATCCCATTTCTTCGAGGTCCGCCATCTCATTTCGAATGGTCGCGGAACTGAACGTCACGTCACTCCGTTTTGAGAGCGTCCGTGAGCCGACGGGTTGAGCGGTTTTGATATAATCATCGACGATTGCACGTAAAATCAACAATTGGCGATCCGTCAGCACCTTCTTCACCACCTTATTTTGTTAGCACTCACTTTTAACGAGTGCTAATTACATCTTTACTATAAGGAATCCTGGAAATGATGTCAACCAATTTGCTGAACCCTTTGAAGACTTTCCCATTCTGCGATACAGTGAAACAAACGACGCAAAGGATGAGGTCTATGCTCGAACTGTTTGCCATGGCCGGTGTATTCGTTTGGGTGTTCATCGCGATCATCGGAACGACCGCCTATTTTTTACGAAAACCGAAAAAATAAAACGGCGTCGACATACTTTCGTATGGACGCCGTTTTCATTCGTACGGTCTTACTATTCTCTTACCCTTCGACTTCCGCTTCCCCGATGAACTCGGCAAACACTTCGTTAGCGAGCGGTACACCCGCGTCCGTTAAACAAAGATGGGTCGTTGTCCGCTCGACGAGTCCGCGTGGTAACAGTCTCGCGATCGTCTGTCCAAACACTTGATCAAGCGAATGCCCGTATTTTTCTTCGAAGTGTCGTTCCGACACCCCTTCTTTCATCCGTAATCCGAGGAACATCTCTTCTTCCATCCGTTCGACTTCCGTCAACGGCGTCTCATTTCGGACCGGTAAACCCTCTGCTTTGATATAGTGCGGAATCGGTGCAATGTTCGCACGCCGTGTCTTGTTGATGTAACTGTGTGAACCGGCACCAAATCCGTAATATTCGTCGTTTTCCCAGTAGACCCGGTTATGCCGGCTTTCCCGACCCGGTAAGGAAAAGTTTGAAATCTCATATTGATGCAATCCACCGGCTTCAATCGTTTCAATCATTAAGCGGTACATATCCGCTTCTAAATCCTGTGTCGGTAACGGCAACTTCCCTTTTCGTTCCTGAATCGCAAAAACCGTATGCGGCTCAAGAATCAACGAATACGACGAGATATGGGTAATCGGTAAACGTAACGCCCGTTCGACATCGTATTTGACTTGGTCGAGCGTTTGATTCGGCAGACCAAACATCAAGTCAACCGAAATGTTGTCAAACCGTTTTGCGGCATGTTCGAGCGTCTCGGCAACTTTGGCTTCCCGGTGCGTCCGGCCGATGCGCTCGAGTAATCCGTCATCAAACGACTGGACCCCAAAGCTGACCCGGTTGACGCCGCCCGCTTTCATGATGTCGAGTTTTTCCGGTGAGACACCGTCCGGATTCGATTCGACCGTATATTCAAGAGCGTCATCCGTCAGCGGCAGGAGATGCTTCGCGATGATATCCATCAGACGTTGCATCTGATCTTCGTTTAAGGCGGTCGGTGTTCCTCCGCCGATAAAGATCGTTTCGAGCCGATCAGTCGGGTACTGTTGTAACGTAAGCTCGATTTCCCGTTCCAACGCATCGAGATACTCGTCGACCGGCTGATTTTTTAAAAAGACTTTATTAAAGTCACAGTAATAACAAATATGCTCACAAAACGGAATGTGGACATATGCGGCGCGTGGAGTCATTTCGCCTCATCCTTTCTTCACTTAAACAGAAAAAGGGTGCGCCAGAAACGCCCCCTTTGTGTCTTCCTTAATCTTCATCCATCGACAGAACCGACATGAAGGCTTCTTGCGGTACCTCTACCGAGCCTACCATCTTCATGCGTTTCTTACCTTCTTTTTGCTTCTCGAGCAATTTACGTTTACGCGAGATGTCTCCGCCATAACACTTGGCGAGAACGTTTTTCCGTAACGCTTTGATTGTCGAACGGGCGACAATCTTCGTTCCGACGGCCGCTTGAATTGGTACTTCGAACTGCATCCGCGGAATGAGTGCTTTTAATTTATCAACGATGACTTTCCCACGTTCGTACGCAAAATCACGGTGAACGATGAAACTCAAGGCATCGACGTTTTCATTGTTGAGTAAGATATCCATCTTAACAAGACGCGATTGCTGATAGCCGATCAATTCATAATCCAGCGACGCATATCCTTTTGTGCTTGATTTCAACTGATCAAAGAAATCATAGACGATTTCCGATAACGGGAGTTCATACGTGATTTTAACACGTGCCGTATCGATGTATTCCATATCAATGAACGTTCCGCGTTTCTTTTGACAGAGCTCCATGATAGCACCGACATAGTCGTTTGGTGTCATAACGGCTGCTTTAACGTATGGCTCTTCGATGAACTCGACTTTTTGTTGTTCCGGCATCTTCGACGGGTTATCGACATGGAGTACTTCTCCGGCCGTCGTCGTCACATGATAGATAACCGATGGAGCCGTCGTGATCATATCGATGTTGAATTCGCGTTCGATCCGTTCCTGAATGATTTCCATGTGAAGCATACCAAGGAATCCGCAACGGAAACCGAATCCGAGCGCCTGTGATGTTTCCGGCTCGAATTCAAGTGCTGCGTCACTCAATTGAAGACGTTCGAGCGCTTCACGCAAATCATTATAGCGTGCTGCGTCAATCGGATACAGACCACAGTATACCATCGGGTTCATCTTCCGGTATCCCGGTAAAGCTTCTGTCGCCGGTTGTTTCGCCAAGGTAATCGTATCCCCGACGCGAACATCACCAACTGTTTTAATCGAAGCCGATAACGTACCGACATCTCCTACCGTCAATTCTTTTTGACGGAGCGGTTTCGGTGTCGAGACCGCGAGTTCCAAGACCTCAAAGTCTTTTCCGGTCGACATCATCCGAATCTTGTCACCGACTTTCACCGTCCCGTTGACGACACGAATCGACGCGACGACACCACGGTAGGCATCGTAATATGAATCGAAAATCAACGCTTCGAGCGGTGCTTCCGGGTCACCCGTCGGTGCCGGAACTTTCGCAACGATTTGTTCGAGGATCTCTTCAATCCCGATACCGGCTTTCGCGGATGTCGGAACCGCTTCAGAAGCATCCAGTCCAATTACGTCTTCAATCTCTTGACGAACACGTTCGACGTCTGCTGAAGGCAAATCAATCTTATTGATGATCGGCAAGATTTCCAAGTCGTTATCCAGTGCCAAATACACGTTAGCCAGTGTTTGTGCTTCGATGCCTTGCGCCGCATCAACGACGAGGACAGCTCCTTCACAAGCTGCGAGGGAACGGGAAACTTCGTATGTGAAGTCGACGTGTCCCGGTGTATCAATCAGATGGAGGATATATTCCTCACCATCTTTTGCCGTATACTTCAATTGAACAGCATTCAACTTAATGGTAATCCCACGTTCACGTTCCAAATCCATCGCATCCAGTGTCTGATCTTTCATCTCACGTGATGTCAAAGCACCTGTTTTTTCTAAAATACGGTCAGCAAGTGTCGATTTCCCGTGGTCGATATGAGCGATGATAGAGAAATTACGAATACTTTTTTGCCGCTTTAAACGATCTGCATTATTCATGTTTATAGTCACCTTACCTTATAGTCAAACGTACATACGCTTCATTATACCAAAAATCACACGGGGTGCACCATCTCGTTTTGTTTTCCAAAAAAACAAAAATCGAAAGAAACCCTAGAGCTGTTATTGCTTTTAAGAAAAACGTTTGCTACAATTGTGTTTGTTCTGTTGAACGATAAATGCAGATATGCGAATATAAATCTCGAATGAGTTTTCTTGGAGGTGAATCATCCATGGCTAACATTAAATCAGCAATCAAGCGTGTTAAAACAGCTGAAAAACGCCGCGTCGCTAACGTACAACGTAAATCGTCTATGCGTTCAGCTATCAAAGCAGTCGAAACTTTCGCTACTGAAGGCAACAAAGAGCAAGCGCTCGTAGCTTTCAACACAGCATCTAAGAAAATCGACAAAGCTGCTGCTAAAGGTCTTATCCACAGCAACAAAGCTGGTCGTGACAAATCACGTCTCGCTCGTCTCGTAAACGCACTTTAATTCTTCTTTGAAGGATACAGTGATCGATCACCTCTCGGAGCCCGCTCCGGTGGTGATTTTTTTGTATCTAAAAGAGGCTGACTTTTGAGTCAGCCTTTTTTCTTTTTTCTCAGAAACGATCTACCATGACATGATGCGGACCGATTCCTTCAATTTCGAATGACTCACTTGCAACTGCCAAACCCAATCGTTCGTAAAAAGGAACGGCATTGAGTCGGGCGTTACACCACCAACCGTCTGCACCTTTTGCTTTCAGTTGATTTCGTGCCTCTTCTAACAATGCTTTTCCATATCCTTCTCCACGGACAGCAGGACTCGATGCCATTCCGCGTAATTGATAGGTCAATTCCGGATACGCCTCATGAGGACGATTGGAGAAAGTACCGATAGCTACAATCCTTCCGTCTTTGACGGCTCCTAAATGAAAAGTGGATTCGAGATCATCGTCCGGATAGACACACATTTCAATCGGCTGGTTGGGACGTAATACTTCTTTTCGAAGTGGAATGACCTCTGTTGCTGAAATGATTCGAATCTCCATCTGCTCTGCCTCCTATAATGTAGCGAGCCGGACAATCAGGGCGTCAAACAATATCCGTTTGTCACCTCGGCCCGTCTTCATACCCTCGTCTGTCGTCGTGATTGCGACCAATGCCTGTTCGAGCTGCGCGAACGTAAACCGTTTACCAGCCTGTAGGGCGAGTTTGATCGCATATGGATGCGCCCCGACTTTGGACGCGATTTGCCGTTCCCCGTACCCTTGTTCCGCCAGACGTTTGGACAACAACATCATCCGGTACTGTCGTGCCATCAGTCCAAGTAACGCCAACACTTCCTGTCCCTGCTTTTCGAGATCGCGAATCAATCGAATCGCCGGTTCAAGTTGACGTTTCATCAGATAATCCGTCAGTTGGAACACATTATCCTCTAACGTCCGCGGCACCAGTAAATTAACATCTTCCAGTTCAATCGTCGGATGATCTCCGGCATAAAGCATGAGTTTATCCAGTTCACGTGTCAGTGTCGCCCACATCTCACCCGTCAGGAAAATCAATCGTTCGATGGCAGGCCGTTCCATCCGGTACCCTTTGTCATTGACCGCATCCATCACGAAACGAAACAGTTCTTCCGTCGTCGGTTTTTTTGCTTCGAGTACGACAGCCCGGTCTTTTAACCGTTTGACAATCGTTTTTCGCTCATCCAGTTTTTCCGCCTCAACAATCAAAACGAC
Source organism: Exiguobacterium sp. s166 (assembly GCF_018618855.1). Classification (NCBI taxonomy): domain Bacteria; kingdom Bacillati; phylum Bacillota; class Bacilli; order Caryophanales; genus Exiguobacterium; species Exiguobacterium sp. s166. The sequence goes on from NZ_JACSMU010000002.1 coordinate 539,942, forward strand.
AACTGCATAATCCGCAGGTTGGACGATGTATTCAGTCAACCGCTCCACGTTATGTGTTTTCTTGTCTTTTGCACCTGTCAAAAAAGTAGCCGGTTTAGCGATGACGACACGGTAATCACTTAAAAAAGGGACCGTTTCCGCTTCATCGAGTACCGCATCGAGCGGTTGATCGTTTAAATCAATCTTCATGTAATCAAAGCGTTCGCCGTCCGGCAATGCGGCTTTGACGATTTCACGTTCCCATTCTTCCAAAAGATGTCGTTCCGTTCCATATAATAAATAAAGGTTCGCCAGTTTTCCGTTGACAAGCCAAGGTGTTTTCATCTTCCCCACCACATTTCACAGTTTGTTCTTAACTTCATCATAGATAATCCTCTTTTATTCCGCTATACTAGAAGCGGAATCTATTTTTAGGGGGAATGCAGCATGGCACATTCAGTACGTCCACCAAGTGAGAATGCGTTTGAAAACGATATTCAGTCAAAACGTAATGACGCGCTTGACTCAGCGGTCGGTTTTGGCGCATCGTTCGGCTTTTTCGCAGTCTTGTTCATCATTGGCGTTGTCATTAAATTCTTAAGCCTATAATCAGTAAAACAGCAACCTTGGGGGGTTGCTGTTTTTTATTTTAGCATAGGTTCACAGCCTGTTGCAGAACAAGTTATCATTCCCGATTGATCGGTCCGCATGACATTCCGATTCCTTGTCCGCTCCAATACTTCTGCATGAGGGTGACCATACCGGTTATTTCGTCCTGCCGAAATGATGATCAGTTCCGGATCCGTTTTCTGCAAAAGCTGTTCTCCAGTTGACGTTTTTGAACCGTGATGCCCCGCTTTTAAAATGTCGACTTTGGGGACGGACCATGTTTCCTCTTGATTGATACTCGCATCTCCCGTCAATAAGACACGTTTCCCGGCAACGTCAGCAAGTAACACGACCGACCGGTCATTTTCTTCTTCCTCGCTCGCTGCAGGAGCCAATACCTTGAGCCAGGGACGAATCCGTTGTCCTGAACGAATGTATTCAATGCGTGTTCCTGTCGCTTCAATCTGTTCGATCAACGCGTGGCGTTTCGCATCTTGATTGTCGAACTGACCCATATAAATCGTATCGACTTGAATTTTTCGCAAAACCCCTAGCAATCCGCCGATATGATCATGGTCTGCATGCGTGATGACCAGCCCTTCAATCCGCGTTTCTCCCCGCGTATGTAAAAACGGGGCTACGATTTGCCCTCCTGGATCAAACGGACGCAACGGGGGACGAAGTGATAAGGAAAACGTTCCCCCTGTATCAATGACAAACGTTTCTCCTGCTTTTTCGATGATGGTGCTGTCTCCCTGTCCGACGTCAAGAAAGGTGATTCGTTCCGGCGTTTGCTGATCCATATAAAGGCTCGCTGCGAGCAGCCCGACCAGCGGGACAAGATGACCGAACCATTTGCGCTCAGCCAACCACCAGCCTGTGAGGACCACTCCTGCCATAATCAGAAACACAGGAAGCGAAAACAGATGAACCGCAACGGTTGGAACGGGGAGTTTCTCCGCCCAAGTCAATGCTTGATCCAAAAAAGAAGTAGCCTTACCATGCAGACCAATCAGATTATCAGACGACGGAATCAGCACAGTTGCACTGACAAGGAAAGACAGCGGTAGAATCACCCATTCAATCCATCCCCCGATAATCAAATTCAACAGCGGGGACCAAAAGGAAACTTCTGTCTGTTGCGCCAATTGCAGGACTAGACTTGTCATGATTTGCGCCCAAAAGCTAATCAGCAACCAGTTCCAGGGACGTTTGATCGTTTCCCACATCTTGCGGGACAGTAATAAAAAGATCGTCAATCCGACGGTCAGTTGAAATCCGACATCGTACAGATACGTATACGAGACTGCCAATTGAAATGCCCCGATTGTACCGATGACCACCAAGGGATCCGGTCGCCGATTGATCCGGTGACAGAACAGCAGTACCATGGCGACACACACTGCACGTGTGACTGGAGCACTCCACTCCGTCAACCATCCGTACAACGGCAGGGTCATTAATAGAAATTCAAATCTCCGCTCCCGCGTCAACCGCAGTTTTTTTAAAAGCCATAACATCGTCACAATCAAAAAGGCGATATGTGAACCGGAAATAACAATCGCATGGAGCAAACCGAACTTTTTGAAACGTTCCATCGTCGTCTGATCCATCAAACGATCTTCCCCTAATACTAAGGCTTCCACGTACAAGGCTTGTTTGATCGGAAGTTGCTCAATCCGCGTCATCCACTGCTGACGAATACGGCGTCCATTCGCCCCAAGTCCCGGTGTCTCAGTACATTTCCCCCACGTTACGACCTCATACTTCCCTCGTAACTGTTCGATTCGCATCCAACGGACTTCATCAAATCCGCCCAGATTCACTCGAGGCAATACCGGCCGTTCCTCCAACTCGACTTCACACCGTTGCCCGATTCGCTCATAGTCACGGTCTGTTTTTTCATCCAACGTGGCTGCGACAACGATTTGCTGATTTTCGGATTCGGCGAAATAACGGATTCTGTCGCCATTCTGCTTCGCGTCCAGAATATCGATGACCTGAATCGGCGCAGCCAGCTGTTCTGTCGTCATACTCATTAAAAATACAATCGTCAGTCCAACGAGCGACAAAACAGAGTACTTCGACATCGACCAGGATTTCAGTACAAGAATCATCGAACAGACCGCAACCAGCCACAGGGATTCTTTTAAGGCGATGAGTCCGATCATAAAAAATAAAGGCAACAGCGGCATCAGTAGACGATGAGATAAGCTTTCAGATTTTCCAACGTCTTCGGTCCAAATCCTTTCACATCGCCCAGATTCTCATATGTTGCAAAGCCGCCTTTTTCTTCCCGGTATTGTAAAATCGCACTGGCCTTCGCAGGACCGATTCCCGGTACTTCCAACAGTTGTTCTTCCGTCGCTGCATTTAAATCAACTAATCCTTTTGGCACTTCCGCTTGTTCAGACGTTTCGGGTACTGCCTTCTTGGATGTCTTAACCTGTTTCTTAGTCGGAACAATCACTTCCTGACCATCAATTAAACGTGCTGCGAGATTAAGTTGTTTGATATCCGCTTCTGCCGTCACTTCTGCACGTTTAATGGCATCTTGAACGCGATCACCGAGTCGAAAACTGTATGGACCGGGCCGTTTGACCGCCCCTTTGATATCAACCATGATTTTTTTCTGGACGAGCGTCTGATCCGCCGAACGGTCTTCTGCCTGTGCTTCCTGTTCTCGTTCAACGACTGCCGGTTTTTCAACCAATGCCTCGTTCGAACATGAAGGCAGCGGAACAAATAAGACAACGAGCAGTAAGAGAACAACCGCAATCGTTGCTACTTGCTGTAAACGTGGAATCGTCATCCATATCCCTCCTGTCTCATCGACTGTATCAATCTTTCCGTCGCTTCTGAACAGGACTATTCTTTATTATCCGGTGACATGCCCCTCTTTTCGTTTCATTTAGTTTTCCTTGCTTCAACCAATTGCCTTGCTAACCTAAAACAACATAAAAAAACCATCAACATGAGATCCGTTGATGGTTAGAGACGTTTATATTTTTTCAGCAACGAAAAAAATACGTTCGGCTGTTTCAGTCGGTGCATCGGATGTAAAATCACCGGTTACGGCACATACACGAAAACCTGCTTCGCGCAACCAGGTAATGTATTGTTCAGGCGGATACGTCCGTTGATGATGTGTCTCGTCGACACGATCGTACCGGCCGTCCTCGCCTTCAATAAAGAAGGTCAGTTCATGGACAACCGATAACGGTTCTTCACCGGGATCCGCGAACCAGATATACGAACTTTGCTCAGCATGGGTCGCGTACGTTTTCCCGTTAAATAATGTCTCCATTTTATAAGGGGAATGAACATCAAACAACAACTTTCCACCGTTCGTCAACAAACGTACTGCACTGTCGAATGTCTGTTTGACATCTGCTTCCGTCTGCAAGTAATTCAAGGAATCACATAAAATCGTTATCGCATCCACCGGTTCCGGCAATTCCAGTTCCCGCATGTCCTGTACCCAAAAATCAATGTGCCGATTGGTCTCCATTGCTTTTTCTTGAGCAATTTCAAGCATCTCTTCCGATAAATCGACGCCGGTGACTTCATAATGGTCAGCCAGTAACAAGGTTGCCGTTCCGGTCCCGCAACCGATATCTGCGATTCTTTTGCCGGGCTCGACCTGTTCAAGTACCCACGCGACCCATTCAGGATACGGGACATCTTGCATTAGTTCGTCATAGACATACGCAAACTGTTCGTACGCCATTAGTCGATCTCGACTTCGACTTTAGGAGCATCTGCCCATAGTTTCTCAAGGTTGTAATAATCACGGTCATCACGGTGGAAGACATGTACGACGACGCTCTCAAGATCCGCGAGGACCCAGCGCGCTGCATCCATTCCTTCTAGTCGTTTGATTGGTAATTCGTTTTTGTGGGCGACTTCTTTCACTTCACGCGCGATGGCTTGAACTTGTTTTTCCGAGTTCCCTTCACAAATCACGAAGTAATCCGCGATCGGCGAAATACTCGACATGTCGAGTACGACGATGTCCTCGGCACGTTTATCATCAATTGCATTTACGATTAATTTTAATTCTTGTTCGACTGTCATAGGACGGTCCCCTTTCGTTTTTCCGGAACGAACGCATTATACGTCTCAATCGTCAACGGAAAAATCACTGTTTGTTTTTTGCATAAAAATGAAATCGTCTGGACAAGTGTCGCAATGACAGCTTGCGTCAAATCTTCCTGCGCAATCTGCCGAAGCTGTTCGACACCCGGATACTGACGATTCGGCTCAATCGCATCTGCGACAAAAATGATTTGATCGAGCAACGGCATATCCGGAGCGCCCGTCGTATGATGAGCAATTGCTTGATAAATCTCCATGTCCTCGATGCCGAGTTCTCGCTTGACGAGTTCTGCCCCGACCGGTGCATGCAACAATTCTTCATCATAATTGAGTAATTCATCCAGTCCAAGTTCCACTGCTACACGCTGCATCTCGGACACATTCCGATATTTCGCATAATCGTGCAACATGGCTGCCAAAGCAGCTTTATCTTCCTGAACCCCGTATTGTCGTGCCATTTGAATGGCGGTCTCGACTACGCCGAGTGTATGGATGTAGCGTTTTTCGGGCAACGTTTCCTTAATGATTCGTTTCGCTTCTTCAAGTCGCATAGAGGTTCCACTCCTCGATTAATTGTCGGACCGGTTCCGGAACAAGATAACGGATGCTGCGTCCTCTCGCCATCCGTTGACGGATGTCAGTCGAAGAGACTTCAAGCAACGGCATGTCGACTGCCGTGACACGCGCGCCTTCCGGAATCAAATAACGACTTCCCGGACGTGCAACTGCCCCGAATTCGATTTCCTTATACAATTCTTCCGACCGGTGCCATGTCCCTAAACTGACTAATGAATCCGCACCGATCAGGAAAAAGAATGCATGCTCGGGATAACGTCTCTTCAGTTCCCGGATTGTATCAAACGTGTACGATTTCGTTTCCCGTTCGAACTCAATCTCGGAGACTGAAAAATCCTGATTGTCCCGGACGGCTTCTCGGACAAGTTGCAGCCGTTTCGCCGCACTCGTCACGGTCGATTGTTTGTGCGGCGGCAGTTTTGCCGGCAAAAACCAGACCGCATCCAGTTGAAGTTGCTCTTTCGCTTGTTCGGCAATCAGCAGATGACCGATATGGGGTGGATCAAATGTTCCGCCCATCAAACCGATCTTCATCGTGGTAATTGAAGCGTCTTATTCTCTTTCGATTCCTTGTAGAGAACGATGACTTTTCCGATGACTTGAACGAGTTCGGCATTTGTTCCGTCAACGAGCTCAGCCGCGACATCTTTCGGAGCGTCAGCACAGTTTTGAAGAACTTGAACTTTCAAGAGTTCACGTTTTTCAAGTGCATCCATCAAATCTGCACACATCGCTTCACCAACACCGTTTTTTCCGACTTGGAAAATCGGGCTTAAGTCGTGAGCCGTCGCGCGTAAATACCGTTTTTGTTTACCTGTTAACATATTATGATTCCTCCAATTGCTTTCTAATCACCTGCTCGCCGAGTGCGAGATCAGGTTTATGACCGGTGAAGCGTTCAAACGCTTCAGCCGCTTGTAGTACAAACATTAAAACACCATCTAGTGTATCAAGCCCGTTTGCGGTCGCTTCCCGCAAAAGACGGGTCGGGGTCGGTCGATAAATAATATCACAAATCAAAGCCGTCGTCGCTGTCAATTCGATCGGCGTCTGATCAATCGCGGGCGCCATTCCGACAGAAGTCGTATTGATGATGACATCATACGGCATCAAATCCAGTGTGCTCGACCAAGGAACAGCAGATTGCCCGAATTCAGCAGCCACCTGTTCAGCCGTCTGATTCGTCCGGTTCATGACAGTAACATGACCGGGAAGCATTGGAATGATGCCGCGGGCCGCTCCGCCTGCTCCAATCACTAAACTGTTTTTCGCATTCGTTCGTGTCGCAAGGGCGCGGGCAAATCCGGTTCCGTCCGTATTGGCACCGACCAGTTCCTCCCCGTCCCAATAGACGGTATTGACGGCACCGGCGCGTACTGCTGCCGGCTCCAGACGATCAAGAAAAGGAATGATCGCCGACTTATGCGGAATCGTCACATTGATTCCATCAAACTGCCGTTTTCTTACCTTCTGAACGAACGCTTCCAATCCGTTCACTTCGACATCTACCGTGGTATAACAACCGAAAAGCCCAGCCGCCTTCAGCCATGTTTCATGCAACATGGGTGAAAGCGAATGGGCAATCGGATGACCGATGACAGCAAATTGCATCAGACAAGCGCCTCACGTAATGAGACAGCAACACCTTTTGGTGCGTAGGCAGCAACTCGTCCGCCTTTTCCGTGAACTGCCACCCAACCGAGTCCACTGAAAACGATATCCGTTTTCATGTTGTCGCGTAGACTGAACTCGTGTCGAACGAGCGGCGGAAGCATCTCAAGCGTCTTCTCATTCGGCGGTGATAACAATTCTCCGTTATGATTCGCATACAGATCGTCTGCTTTATCGAGCTTCGTCCGGTGTACTTTCAAGTCATTTGACATATAGATGACGAATGACCGTTTGTTGCCTTCCATGTAGTCAAGACGAGCCAGACCACCGAAGAACAATGTTTGTTGTGGATGAATTTGGAACACTTGCGGCTTGATTTCTTTTTTCGGCGTAATCAACTTCAAGTCTCTTGCATCCACGTAATGTGCCATTTGGTGATGATTGATGATTCCTGGTGTATCGTACAGATTACAGTTATCGTCCAACGGAATATCAATTAAATCAAGTGTCGTTCCCGGGAAGTGACTGACTGTGATGACCGCCTCTTCTTCTTCCCCGAATCGTTTAATGACTTGGTTAATCAATGTCGACTTACCGACGTTCGTACAGCCGACGACGTAAACGTCGCGTCCTTTGCGGTAATAATCGATTTTCTCTGCCAGTTCATCCACACCGTGTCCTTTTTTCGCACTGATCAGATGCACGTCGACTGGACGTAAGCCCAGCTCTTTTGATGTTTGGCGCATCCAGTTCATTAAGCGATTCGGATTAAGTGATTTTGGTAGCAAGTCGGCTTTGTTTCCGACGAGCAAAACATCATTTTTTCCGACGAAACGGTGTAATCCGGGTAACCAACTTCCATTAAAATCAAAGATATCAACAATTTTAACGACTAATGCATCTTTTTGACCGATTCCATCTAAGATTTTGACAAAATCATCGTCCGTTAATGCGACGTCTTGAATTTGGTTGTAATGCTTCAGTTTAAAACAACGTTGGCAAATGACCATTTCCCGGTCAAGTGCAGATTTAGGCGCATAACCAGGTGCTTTCGGATCCTCTGTTTGGATCGCGACACCACAGCCTGCGCAATTGATTTCTTCCATGTGTGTGTTGAGCCGCATCGGGACTTTCCCTTCTCTATTCAACGTAGCGCCCTGCACGCCACTCCAAGAGCGTAACTTCCGACCTTTTGCCGTACATGTTGCGACTGCTGCCTATCCTTTCATCTACCGGTATGACAGGGTCATTGCTGCTTATCTTGACGAAGGGTCTCAATCGGGTGTTTTAACACTGCCGGATCTTCTTTGACACGTTGCGTCAATTTGTAGATCCCTTTGCGTTTCATCCGACGGAAAATCAACCGTTCCATCAAGCGATTAAATTTTGTGACGACACCGTCTGTCTTGACGACGGGTTGAACGTGAATTACTTCGATACCTACTGAATTTGCGCCTAACACATCTGTAAACAATTGATCTCCCAGGAAGACAACTTCCTTCGCGTGATAACCAAATTCCGTCAACGCACGTTTGAAACCAATCGGTAAAGGTTTACGGGCCGGTGCAATATAATGTAAGCCAAGTGGATCCGCAAATTTCTTGACTCGATCGCCGTTATTATTCGAGACGATGATGACGTCAAATCCGTATTGGTTATTCACCATATCGAGCCATGACACCAATTCGTCTGGAGCATCGGCAATATTCCAAGCAACAAGTGTATTATCAAGATCCGTCAAAATTGCTTTGACACCGTTTCGTTTTAACATCTCTAAGTCGATATCATAAATCGACGCCACAAAATGTTTTGGATAAAGTCGTTTAAACAAGAATAAAACCTCCAGATAATGGTCTAGCTCTATAGTTAAGTTTAAGAAACAGTTATGTTCTTATCGTTCGATTATAGCACAATCCATTTGATAGAGCGACGACCAAAAGAAAACGAAAGAGTACATGTCTCTTCCGTTTCAAAAATTTTCTTCAATAATAGCGGATCCATAAATAAAGTTGCGAAATAATCAGCGTTACGATGGTGATCGGAGCCCCGTAAAGTAAGAATCTTCCGTAGGTGAACTTCTCCCCTTGCCGCGTAGCTAATCCCGCGACAATCACATTGGCTGACGCGCCAATCAATGTTCCGTTCCCTCCAAGACATGCTCCGAGCGACAAGGACCACCATAAGACGTCGACTTGTTGACTGTCGGGTGACAATCCAATTCCTGTCGCCACATCATTGATCAATGGAATCATCGTCGCGACGAACGGAATATTATCAATCGTCGCACTGGCAATGCCGGATAACCAAAGAACAGCGGTTGCTGTCGTCTGGATGTCTCCCCCTGTCAACGTGATTGTTTTTTCTGCCAAGAAACGGATGACGCCCACTTCCTGAATTCCGCCGACTAAGATAAACAGTCCCGCGAAGAAAAAGATTGTCGTCCACTCTACCCGGGCGAATACTTCCTCCAATTGGTGGTTGTTTTCAATCGTCAGCAGCATTAAGATAGTCGCTCCTAGGATTGCGATGGCAGGTGCTTCCAAATGAAGACCGATTCGACTCAGTAACGGATGAATGACGAACAATGCAATCGTACTTACCAGGACGATACTGCTGCGCGTGACTAATTTACGGCTGACGATGTAGCTGTTTTCGTCAATCTCCATCAATTTTTGTTGGTCTTCCGGTTCCACGTGTAAGTGTTTGCGGAAAATCATATACAAAATACCGATTGTCACGATTGTAATCAGCACAATCACAGGTGCGAGGTTCAATAAGAAGGCATTGAACGTCAAATGCGGATTAGCGGCTCCAATCATGATGTTCGGAGGGTCACCGATCAATGTGGCCGTTCCACCGATGTTGGCAAACAGGACTTCCGCCAGTAAAAATGGAAACGGCTTGATTTTTAAGACCTTCGTAATCGAAAACGTAATTGGAACAATCAACAGGACCGTCGTGACATTGTCTAAAAAGGCAGATCCGAGTGCCGTCAATCCGGATAGTAAAATCAAGATTTTTACCGGATCTCCCTTTGTTTTTTTAGCCGCCCGAATGGCAATGTATTCAAACAATCCGGACTGATTGGCAATCGTCACTAAAATCATCATCCCGATCAATAAGACGATTGTTCCCCATTCAACGTATTCAAACAAGGCAGATTCCAACCGGACGATGCCGAATATCACCATTGCTAATGCACCTAACAGGGCGACAATTGCCCGACTAATTTTTTCACTGATGATAAATGCATAGGTCACTAAAAAAATGAATAAGGCCCCGTAAATTTGAAGCGACGAACCCGATGCTCCCGTAAACATTAAAACCTGCATGATAGCTTCCTCCTAAGCATGACGAAACGCTCCCTTCGTAACGGGAGCGTCTCCATTCATGAATTCCAATAACCGATGCGTTGCCCCATCAAAACCGGACCTTTGATGTCCGTTTCTAATGTGATGGCATCTTTCGGGCAAATCAAGACGACTGTTGAGCCGAATGAAAAATAGCCGAACTCATCGCCCCGTCTGACTTCTCGGTTTTGATTCGTTTGGACGATGGTGTTCACGTTCAAGGCACCGACCATGACATGTTCAAGTGCGTGTTCCCCATGTGTGATACGTGTGACCCGACGGTAATTCCGCGTCAAAGGTCGTTTCCCATAGGAAAGACCGAGATCGTTGACCGGTGCCGAATCACGGCCGAGCGTGTAACTGGTCCGGATTGTCCCATCAACCGGTACATGAACACGATGATAATTTTGCGGACTGAGGTAAAAAATCAATACCCGTCCTCCGATGTAGTGATCGGCTTCGTGATGCGAACCGAGCAACTCGGAAACTGAATACGTCTGTCCTTTGACGGTAAAACGACTTTCTTCCGTCAAATCCTCGACAACGGATAAAACGCCATCACACGGGCTGACGACAGCCTGTTCTGACCCGTCAATCGGACGAACCGTTTCTTTTAAGTTTCGAACGAACAATTCATGTAACGACTTATACGATTCAAGCGGCTGATTGGCCTCATGCATTTGTAAATCATACATCTTAACGAACGGTTGAATCAGCGGTCGACTGACCGGACTCATCGCAAAGCGACGCAGTTGTTTCGCGACGGTTGGATGACCGTTCAGTTCAAACAGTTGCGTAAAGAACCATTTTTTAATCATTTAAATCACCTGACGACTCTTCTTCAGAATTTTTAACGGCTTTACCTGCGAAAAATTCTTTATAGGCGTCTTCTGTCTGCTCACCGGATACCCGGCTGACTTCTTTCCCATCTTTGAAATGAACGACAGTTGGCGTCCCTTCGATGGCAAACGTATCCCAAGCCGACTGTTCAACTGCCAGATCAATTTGTTCAAATGGAATGTCCTGTTTCTCACCGAGTGGCACTAAATACGGTTTTACTTTCTCACAGTGTACGCATCCCGTCTGATAAAAATACGTGTAAAATTCATCGCCGGACTTCAGCTTATCCGCCACTTGACCGGCCGTTAAATTACCGTTTTTCGATGCAGAATCCTCTCGATCCGTAAACAGTAACATCGTCGCCCCGATTAAGACGATCAGCGCGATCACACCAGCTGTAATCCAGTTGGCTTTCGATTGCGGTTTTTTTGTTGGTTTTACACGGTTAGATTTCTTTGACACAGTATCCCTCCGTCATTTTGGCAACAGCCATTTTTTCTGAATCATTATAGCACGCCCTTCTGCAAGAATCGTATCGATTTGCAAAGCGTCATCAATCAGTAACAGATCAGCACGCTCGCCTTCCTGGATGAGTCCTCCGGAAATGCCATATGCTTCTGCGACGTTTGATGTAACAGTTTGGATCGCGTCCTTTAACTGCACGCCATGTTTCACCGCATCACGGACCGCATCCAAAATCGATGTCGGCTTTCCGGTCTCAAGACGAAGCAGTTTCCCGCTTTCATCAAAGGCGGGTAAGCTGGCCCCGGCGTCACTCGACATCGTAATCTGACGTAACGGGATACCGGCAGCAAGAGCACGCTGTAGTGCCTGACCTGCTGGTATCTCCCCTTCTTCAATGAACGTTTCCGTCGTACAGGTCGTAAAATCAATCCGTCCGCCTTGTTTCGCCCAACGTAAACCGGCGTCAAATATCCGTTCGCTGCGGTTGATATGGGTCGGTAAAAATTGTGTAATCGGAATATCGGTCGTTTCGACCACTTCGTTGAGCAGGTCAAGCGCATGTTTTCCGTCCCCGATATGAACATTCATCGTCCCCCGGACCCCCTTTAAAAGACCGGCAATCCGTGCTTGCGAAGCAAGTCGTGCCACCTCAGGAACAGTCGGATGTGTCGAACGATGGTCGTTGATGGCAATCTCACCAATCCCGATGACTTCGTTAATCAACAGGATATCTTCCGCAATTGACTGCGTAATCGAAACCGGAGGGACCGCGTAACTGCCTGACAAGAGGAAGGAACGGATACCTTGACTCATATAGCCGCGCATGTGCGCAAGCAGATCGATTCCAGTCCGCGTCCATCCATCTGTTCCCAGTAATCCAACGACAGTCGTGACGCCGGCTTCCAGAAAATCAGTTGCCAAAAGTGGCAGCGTCCGTGTCGAAAAACCACCTTCCCCGCCTCCGCCGATCGGATGAACATGTCCATCGAGTAATCCTGGGACCAATTGTTTGCCTGATCCGTCAATCGTCTGCGTAATCAGCCGTTCGTCCATTGTATAGGAACCGATTGCGAGAATCTTTCCCCCACCAACCCATACATCCGTTACTCCCCCGGCTAGGGTCACATTTTTAAGTACAATCATCACTTGCCTCCTAAACTTTGAACTACTCGTCACTAAAGTCACGAGTGTTCTCAGCTAAATCATAAAAAGCGAGCCTATCGTCCGAATGACGATATCTCGCTTTTACCTTATTCTGCCTTTGTCCCTTGACCAAGACCAAGATCTTCGTTGACTGCATCAAGTGCGAAGACGACAAGTGAAGTCACGACTGACATAGCTGTCGCGAATCCGAAGTTATACGTGACTGCATCGACCGCTGATACGATGAACACAGCTGTGTTCACGAGTAAGAACGACCAGAAGAATGTAACGAGAAAACGCATTCTTCCCCCTCCATTTCTTAACTTACTTTTTAATGTCCTACGTTTCGTAGTATATCATTTTTTAGGACCATAGACAGCTTTTCTCCGATTTTTTTAAACGCTTTCCTGAATTCAAAAAGCAGGCAATTTCAGATATTTTTCAGCCGATTATGCTACAGTAAGCGTAATGAATCCAGAGTGGAGTGAGTATCCTATGCAACGTCATCTGATTGCCGTCGATTTGGACGGGACATTATTACGCGACGACAAAACCATCAGTCAGGCCAACTTACATGCGTTAAGAACTGCACGCGACAACGGTCATGAAATCGTCATCGCGACAGGGCGTCCTTTCCGGCACGCCAAACGCTATTACGACGAACTCGGATTGACGACACCGATCGTCAATTTTAACGGCGGACTTGTTCACCATCCGCAAGACCGTCATTTTGAAGTCAGCCATCATCCGATTCCGCTGAAAACTGTTCAGCACATCTTGGAATCGGTAGCGGACTCGAAAACACAAAATATCGTCTGCGAAGTGACGGATCATGTTTACTTCCAGAACGATCCGACCGGTATTTATGAATTCTACACGGATCATGCCTTATCCGTGACGACAGGTGATTTACGGAAGGTCTTGCAACATGAACCGACATCCCTGCTGATTCATGCGAAAGGCGAACATGTCCAGGAAATCCGGTCCGAACTTTCGAGCATTCATGCCGAAACGGTCTTAAACCGCCAGTGGGTCAAACCGGAATATATGGTCGAGGTCATGCGAAAAGGTACGAGTAAAGCCATAGGTTTACAACAAGTCTCGCGTCATCTCGGGATTGAACAAAAACAGATCATTGCTTTTGGTGATGAAGAAAATGACTTGGAAATGCTCGAGTATGTCGGGCATGGCGTCGCGATGGGCAATGCCATCGGCGCGTTAAAACTGGTTGCTAACGGCAAAACGAAGTCGAACCAGGAAGACGGGATTGCCTACTACCTGAAACATGTCCTCGGTCTGATTTGATGTCATTAAACAAAGCCGGCTTCTCTGTCCATCAGACAGAAAAGCCGGCTTTGTTGTTGTGCCCCCCTAATTTTCAATCATCCTTTGCGGAAGTATCCGACTACAGAATCTGTCGCAACGACGTTGATGAACACCGTTTCGTCTGCATCGCGGCAAATGCGCTCGATATCGCGCAACTCGTGCCGTTCGATGACCATCATCAGCGTCGACTTCTCAGCCCGTGAATACGTACCGATTGCCGGCATCTGGGTGATGCCTCGAATGATGTGTTGGTGAAGTGCCGTCGTAATATCGTCGGCATGATTCGTAATGATGAAAATCGTCAACCGTTGATTGCTTGTATGGATTTCATCGACGACTTTTGAAGTGACATAAATGAATACAATCGTGTACAGTGCCGTTGACCAACCAAACAACGCTCCAGCGAGGATTGCAATCAGGAAGTTCAACACAAACAGGTATAATCCGACGCTACGGTCAGAGAAACGCGCGAAAATCAACGCAACGATATCAAAACCACCCGTCGATGCCCCGAATTTAATCGTAATCCCCGTTCCGATCGCCAGCAAGACACCACCGAACACGGCATTGAGTGTCTGATCACCCGGAATGACAGCATACTGAGGAATAAGTCCGATAAAAATCGTTGTCGCCAAAACGGAAATCAATGTAATGATGGTAAAACTGCGTCCGAGCATAATCCATGCCAAAACAATCAAGGGCAAGTTCAAGACTAAAAACCAGACGTTTTCCCCAAAAGCAAACGCCGTTCCTTGCAAGACCTGCGTTAAAATTTGGGCCAGTCCTGTAAATCCTGTCGAGTAAACACCACTTGGAATCAAGAACCAGTTCATCGCTACTGCGATGACGAACCCGCCAATCGAGGCGACAATCACTTTTAACATACTTTCCTTTACAACCGCTGTCACACCTTGTTCTCCTCTCATTCGTAAACTATCTTGGAACACTTTAGCACATAACAATTGTGTCCGGATAGTCAAGATGAAGAAAGAATTATATTTCTTTTTTTGATAACGTTCTCATTTTCAGAAGTTGAACACTTTCTTCTTCAAATGAAAAAGGCGGCAGATATGAAATCTGCCACCCTGATTCATATAAAACTTACGGTTTTGTCTTTTCTCGATTTTATCAGACGGTCATGGAAGCCGGGATTGTAACCGCACCTTCTGCCGGGACTTCAACTGTTTCGCCATGAAGCTGTAACGTGAATGCTCCACCCACATTTTGTTCGATACACACTTCTGTCTGTTTGACCTGAACCAAGATATGATGTCCGCGCCATTGCATCCGGAACGAATAACTGGTCCAGCCCTTCGGCAACATCGGTTTGAAGGACAGCGTTCCCTGCTCGACACGAAGTCCGGCAAACCCGTGAACGATCGACATCCACGATCCGACCATCGATGTGATATGGAGACCATCTTCTGTATCATTGTTGTAATTATCAAGGTCAAGCCGTGCGGAACGCTGATAAAGTTCCATGGCTTTTTCTTCATAACCGACTTCTGCCGCGATGATGGAATAGATACACGGTGAAAGGGATGACTCATGAACCGTCCGCGGTTCATAAAAATCAAAGTTTTTCTTCTTCTCTTCGATTGAGAAACGATCTGTCAGGAAATAGAGTCCTTGCAGGACATCGGCCTGTTTGATGAAGACAGAACGCAAGACACGGTCCCATGACCAATTTTGATTTAAAGGAAGATGTTTTGGATCAAGATCCGCGACCATAATCTGTTCTTTATCCATAAAACCGTCTTGCTGCATGAACACATCCGGAACGGAATCGTCTTTCGGATAATACATTTTCTGATCAATATCGGCCCAGTGAGCTAATTCTTCATCCGTAATAGCCAATTGATGAATCAATTCTTCCAGACGTGCCGGTTCCTCTTGCTCAAGATGACGGTAGACGGTCTGCGCGTACTCAAGACACCAGGCAGCCATCAAGTTCGTATACCAGTTGTTATTGACGTTATTTTCGTACTCATTCGGTCCTGTGACACCAAGAATCATATAGACATCTTTATGCGGGACATAATTGACGCGACTCGCCCAATAACGTGCGATTTCAACAAGTACTTCAAATCCGTATTGCCCGAGGTAGGATGTATCTCCTGTGTAGTTCGTATAGTTATAGATTGCATGGGCAATCGCACCATTCCGGTGGATTTCTTCATGCGTGATTTCCCACTCATTGTGGCACTCTTCCCCGTTCATTGTCACCATCGGGTATAACGCACCCTTCATGCCAACATTCTTATCCGCATTTTCTTTCGCTTGCGGCAATTGGTTATGACGATACTTCAATAAGTTCCAAGCCACGTCAGGCTTCGATGTCGCAAGATAGAAGTTCAGGCAGTATGCTTCTGTGTCCCAATAGGTCGCGCCACCGTATTTTTCCCCGGTAAATCCTTTTGGTCCAATGTTCAGGCGGGAATCTTCGCCTGTATATGTTTGGAACATATGGAAGATGTTAAAACGAATCCCCTGTTGCGCTTCAACATCGCCTTCGATCTTCACATCCGCTTCTTCCCAGTGCTTCAACCAGGCCGCTTCATGCGCTGCAAGCACTCCATCAAATCCGGTTTCAAACGCGTCGTTAACACGTTTCATCGCCTGCGCCAATAAGTCTTCAATTTCATAATCACGATTCGTCACGAGTGCTACTAATTTTTCAGTTGTCACCGCTTCGCCTGCCGGTACCTGTTTCGTGAAACGATTCGCGACATACTGTAATGTACTTTCAAGCACTTCACATCTCGCACCCTCGACATCGGTAATCATGGCCGCTGTGACGTGCCAATCCAGTTTCTTCGTTTTAGAAGTAACATAGGCAAATCGTTCTTCCGCTCCGTGCTCTACAGGAAGCCAGAATTTCTCATCATAGTTGGAGTCTTCGTTTTCGACGTCAGCGTCCAGGTATGATTCGATGACCACTTCCGCATCAAAGTTGACGGGTGTGACTGTATATCGAAGTGCAGCCAGTTCTTTATCGACGATCGAGAAGAAACGTTTTGATTCAATTTTTGTTTCCTCCACACCATTTCTGATCAGCATCGTCCGTGTCAGAACTCCATGCTGCATATCGAGTTCCCGTTTGAAGTCGACAACTTCCCACTCGTTCAGATCGACATTTTTTCCATTGATCGAAACACGAAGTCCCATGATGTTCACCGCATTCAAAACTTTTGCGAAATATTCCGGATACCCGTTTTTCCACCAGCCGACCCGTGTTTTATCTGGGTAGTAGACACCGGCGACGTACATCCCTTGATGCGTGTCTCCCGAGTAATCTTCTTCAAAGTTTCCGCGCATTCCCATATGGCCGTTCCCAATCGCCGTCATCGATTCAGCAAGGCGGTTATCCTCCGGATGAAAACCCTGCTCCGTAATTTTCCACTCATTAATATCAAACAATCGTTTCATTATAAGTCGCTCCTTTATTATTAATCACATAGATGCTCAAGCACCTTTTTTGTAAGCGTTTTTATTTTCTCTACATTCTTTATTCTACACATAATCATCGTTAATGCAATCGTTTGCACGAAAATAAAAATCTTTTTCGATTCGCACGGTCATTTCGTGTTCCTGATTGGTTTACGGTTCTTTTTTCTTCAAAAGAAAACACCACTTTTCCTGAACGGAAAAGTGGTGTTTCAGGATGGTATTCAATTATTTTACCGTGCCGCCACAAGATTGACGCACAACTAAATAATGAGGAACAATGACACGTTTGCCATAGGGTGTCGCCTCTTCGTTCATTTGTTCAATCAGACAGTTCGTTGCTTCAAATCCTAAACCGAAGATGTTGATTTCAACCGACGTCAACGGCGGACTGGAAAACTCCGCGATGAATAAATTGTTGAAACTGACGACGGCCATTTGATCAGGCACACTGATTTCCATCTCATTCAGCGTACTCATGACACCAAGCGCCATCATGTCATCACTGACGACGACAGCCGTCGGCGGGTGTTCCAGCGACATCAACCGTTTGACGGCGTCCGCTCCTCCGGTCGTCATGAATGGTGCACTGACGATATAAGATTCATGGATAGGTAGTCCCTCTTCCATTAAAGCTGTCTTATACCCACCGACCCGTTCTTGCGTGACCGCTAAATCCTGCGATCCTCCGACAAACGCGATGCATTCGTGTCCGAGTTGATGTAAATACTTCGTGACTTCTCGTCCTGCAAGATAGTTGTCCGTATCAACGTATGTGACATGTGAGGAATCACTAAATGGTTTCCCGACAACGACGAACGGAAACTTCGAATCTTGTAAAAATTGAACGACCTTGTCGTCTGTTCGGGAATACAAGACAATGACGCCATCCACTCGACGACCCTGAACCATCGAGACAACGCCTTCGTAAACTTCTTCTTCCGAAACCCCCGTCGTCATATATAAGGAATAACCGTTTTGATGTGCTTTCGTACTAATGCCGCGAATCACTTCCGAGAAAAATGGATTTTGCAGTGTTTTCGTTGCCGCACTCGGCATGACAAGACCGATCGCTTGAGTCGTTCGATTGGCAAGACTCCGGGCATGGACGTTCGGATAGTAGCCTAACTCTTCCATTGCCTGGCGGACACGTTCTTTTGTTTTTTGACTGATGCGCGGACTGTTGGCAATTACACGCGAGACCGTTGATGGTGCAACGTTCGCTTCTCTTGCGACATCCTTGATTGTTACTTGCATCCCTTTCACCTCATCATTTCCCTACAAATGTATTTTAGTGTGTTTCCTTTGTCCGATTGATCCGTCGTCGATGGACGAATAAAATGATTAAGGCAAGGATTGGAGCGATTGATCCAATCGCAACGAGCGAGACCCAGTTGACCTGTGAACGTTCCACGACATAGCCGTTCGCGCTGCCTGCATCGAGCGTCACTTCATAGGCATCTCCGTCTTGACGTACCACGTCAGAGAACAATAATCCCCGAAGGCGTTGATCGTCACCGATTTCTGCTGCTTTCACACGCAACGTCGTTTTCTTTTCCCCTAAATTGATGGCATATAAGACAGACTGATCTTTAGTTTTTCGTTCGAAGACGGCCATATGATCGGTTTTAGCCACCAGCCGTTGTTTCCCTGTTTCGAAAGCCGGATAGTTATTACGCATCTTATTTAACGTCTGTACATATTCCTGCATCTTATCGTTTTTATCGAATTCCATCATCATTCGATTTCCCGGATCTTCTCCACCAGGCATCGCGATCTCTGTCCCTTGATAGACGATCGGCATACCGGGTGCTGCATACAAGGCGAACAACGCTAAACGCAGTTGCCGTTCCTCATCAGCGGCTCCGCCAATCTTGGCTTCCGTAATGAAGCGTTTTAAATCATGATTATCAATAAAGTTCGCTAATGATATCGCTTTCGGATTAAACGTAGTATCTCGATTATAAACTGAATCGAGCTCTTCCGCTGAACCATTTTTGCGGGCGAACTGATCCTTGATCCCGTAGTAAAACGGGAAGTTCGTCACGGAATCAAATCCTAATTTAGAATAGGTCGCAATCTTACGCGGATCGCCGTCAAATACTTCTCCGAGTAAAAAGAGATCCGGATGTTCTTTTTTGACGGCCGGGATGAAGGTTTTCCAAAAATCCGATGGCACATGACGAACTGTATCGAGTCGGTAACCGTCGATTCCGGTCTCATCCACCCAGTAGTTCGCGACATTAATCAAGTACTTCACGACTTCTTTATTTTCTGTATTAAAGTCCGGTAAATCAAACAGCCAATTGTTCTCGACTTCCGCTTGATTGTTCCAGTTCATGATCGTCTGTTCTTCATGGAACCAGTCCGGTTTTTCTTTTACGAGCGGATGGTTCGGACCTAAATGGTTGACGACTAAATCGAGCACGACTTTAAGGTCACGTTTATGTGCTTCTTTGACCAGTGCTTTAAATTCTTCTTTTGTTCCGAAGTGCGGATCGATTTCGTAATAATCGTCCGTCCAATACCCATGATAACCATTTGGTCGGTTCTTAAAGATTGGTGTCAGCCAAATCGATGTGAACCCTTCATCCTTGATGTAATCCAAACGTTTCGTGACACCCGCCAGGTCACCGCCCTGAAAAGCTTTCGGATCGTTTGGATCGGCCTCTAAATCATTGCTTTTGTCACCGTTCTCAAACCGGTCGACCATAATGAAATACATTCGTTCTTTTTCCCATCCTGCAGCTTCGCTTGTCTGTGGAAATATTCCGATAGACAAGAGAAGCGGCAAGAGGAGAAGCATCACGCCTCGTCTCATGCCGCTGATTCCCCCTTGATTGATTAACCTTTCGTTCCACCTGCCGTCAATCCAGACACGAAGAAACGCTGGAAAGCGAAGAACAGAAGAACGATTGGTACTGCTGATAATACAGCACCTGCCGCAAACAATGTGAAGTTGTTGTCGAATTGCTCTGAAACCATGTTGTACAGTCCAACAGCTAACGTTTGTTTTTCCGGCGAACGGAGAACAAGTGACGCCAGGATGAAATCGTTGAACGGTGCCATGAAGTTGAACAACGCAATAACAGCAACCATTGGTTTTGCAAGTGGAAGAATGATTTGCCAGAAAATCCGTAGATGTCCTGCTCCATCCATCCGCGCTGCTTCATCCAGTTCTTTTGGTATTGTATCAAAATATCCTTTTGCAAGATACGTGTTCATTGGAATCGCTCCCCCTGCATACAGAAGAATCAATGCCAAGTGCGTATCAAACAATTGCAACATGTTCAACAGGACGTAAATCGCGATAATGGCAACGAATTGCGGCACCATCTGCAGCACGAGGAACAAAATCAGTGAATTTTTACGGCCGACGAACCGGTACCGTGAAAAAATGTAACCCGTCAACGTAATCAATGCCACTGAGACAACCATCGTAATGACAGCGATTTTGATGGTGTTCAAATACCACATCCCGTAATCCGTTTGTGTCGCATCAAATAAATCAAAGTAATGGATTAATGTCGGATTGCTTGGGAAGATGTCCGAGGTGATGCTTTTCCCCGGGTTGAGCGATGTGCCGACAACCCATAAGAGTGGATACACGATAATTATTGAGGCGATCGTCAAAATGAGGTATGACAACGCCATGTTGATTCGGTTTTGTTTTCTCATTAGATCATATCCTCATCTTTGAATGATTTTGAACGTTTAAACTGAATGACGGCAATCGTCATGATGAAGAACGACAGCACAAGTGTAATCGCTGCGGCAAATCCGTATTGCGGATTCGAACCAAGCGAGAGTTTGTAAATCCAGGAGATCAGGATATCCGTTCCGCCGGCCGATTGACCCGGAACAGCCGGTCCCCCGTTGTTAAAGAGATAGATGATATTGAAGTTGTTGAAGTTAAACGTATATTGCGTGATCAAGATTGGTGCTGTTGCAAACAGGATCATCGGTAGTGTGATCAGGCGGAATTTTTCACCTGAAGTCGCACCGTCAATCGTTGCTGCTTCGTACAAATCTTCTGGAATCGACTGCAGAATCCCTGTCGTCAATGTCATGATGTACGGGAAACCGAGCCACCACTGAATTCCGATCAAAGCAAGCTTGGTATATGTCGGATCCGTCATCCACTCGACACCGCTGTCAAGGCCGATGGCAGGAAGCAATGTCGTATTAAAGACACCAAACGTCTCATTGAACATCGAACGGAAAATCAAAATCGTGATGAATGCCGGTACAGCCCATGACAGGATTAAAATCGAACGGAAGAAACGTTTTCCTTTTAATCCTTTTTGATTTAACAAGACCGCAAGACCAATTCCAATCGCAATGACACCGGTTGTCGAAGCAACTGTCCAGACGAGCGTCCATCCCAAGACACTGACGAACGTGTCACGGAAGATATCGACCGTAAAGATGTTCAGGAAGTTTTGAATCCCGATCCAGTCGACAAGCTTTGCAGGCGGTGAGTTGTTGAACTTATAGTTCGTAAAGGCAATCAAAAACGTGAAAATCAACGGTAAGACGACCGTGAAGACGAGGAGAACCAACGATGGAATCAGCATCGCGTACGGGAATCCATTGTCCCGGAAGTTCCGCAGCTGCATTTTCAAAGAAGGTACTTCTAATTCCAAATCACGAAGTTTACCGATTCGATACGCATCGATAAAGTTCCAGACGTAAATGGCGATACCAAACACAAGCAGAATCAATGCAATGATTCCCTCGACCATCAAGAAGATCGAGTGATCCCCCCTTACGCCTGGTACCTCACCGAGTGTAATCAATCCCCAGATCGCTCCACGATCTCCGGGACCGTTCCCGGCACCTTTAAAAAACAGCTCGAAATTTACTAAAAAATATGACAGAACGACGATAAAGAATGTCGCACCTTTTAAAAATTGTTTATTGTACAGTTGCCCCATCCCTGGAACGATCGATATCGCTGCTGCAATCGTCCGGTGATTCGTTTTTGGCTTTGGTGTTTTCGTCGGTTGTGGTGTCGCAATGGCCGCCATCGTCTGTTCTCCTTTCCAAAGGTCATGTCTGACCTCAGGCTTCTCTTCCAACCATAAAGATAAGGGGGAATCCAAGATCCCCCTTTCTTTAATTCTGTGTCAGTGATTCAGTTGATTATTGATTGTTTGCTTCGATTTGTTGCTTGATTTGTTTTACAGCGTCATCAGCTGATTTTTGTGCGTCTTGTTTGTTTGTAGCAACGAGTTGAAGTGCTGCTGCCATCGGCTCCCAAACTTGACCCATCTCAGCGATGTTCGGCATTGGTACACCGTCTTTAGACTGTGCGAAGACAGCTGCTGCCACTTCGTTATCTTTGATTGTTGCATCTTCTTGAAGTGAAGTGACCGGTGGGATTTCATTGTATTTCTCAAACATCGCTTTCGCGTTTTCTTCGCCAGTCAGTGACGCAAGGAACTTTTCTGCCCATTCTTGATTTTCAGAGTAAGCTGAAACAGCATACGTCTTAACACCTACGAATGTTTTGATTGCTTCCCCGTTTGGAAGTTTTGGAAGTGCTGAAGCACCTAAGTTGATGCCTTTTTCTTTATAACTTGCGACTGCCCATGGTCCGTTCATGACTGCGACTGCTTTCTTGTCGCCAAACAATTGGTCCATTGCTTGACCACCGCCACCGCCGATTAAACCTTTCGGGAAGAGACCTTCTTTGTACCATTTACCGATGTAGTCCATTCCTTCAACTGCACCCTTGTTGTTAAGACCGATGTCAGCAGGATCAAGTTTTCCACCGTTTTCTTTGAAGACGTATCCGCCGTATCCACCGATTGGACCGTGTGCGAAGTAGAAGTTATCCCAAAGTGCGAGGAAACCGTATTTACCGTCTTTTTTCTGTTCTGTTGAGATTTTGTATAAGTCGTCCATTGAAGCAGGTGCTTCTTTTAACTCATCTTTGTTGAAAAGAAGGATTGGTGTTTCGACTGCTTTAGGATATCCGTAAACTTTACCGTCAAATGTAACAGCTGATTTCGCTGTATCGATGAAAGGTTCGAGTGCTTTTTCACCGTCTTTGAGTTCAGCAATCAACCCTTGGTCAACGACTGTTCCGATTTGGTCATGTGGAAGAAGAATGATGTCCGGACCTTTTCCTGCAGGACCATCAAGAGCGACTTTCTTTTGTTGATCCGTCATTTTAACTTCTTTGACTTCAACTTTGACGCCTTCTTTTTCTTCAAATGCTTTAGCAGCGGCTTTCGTTGTTTCCGCTTTTTCTGTATCTTCCCAAATCACGATTTTCGTTGGTTTTTTACCGCCTTCTGAACTTGTATCAGAAGAACCTGAATCCGTTCCGCCGCCACATGCTGCAAGAGCACCGATTGCCATGACAGATACTGAAAGACCTGCTACTAATTTTTTGATTTCCATGTTCGAAAATTCCTCCCCAAGTTAACGTACGAATGATAAGTTCTGATGCACAACGTTTGCATAAAGGCACAACCATTTTCTCATGATAACAACCATTTTCTCATGATAACAACCGAGTGGTTGTAAGCGTTTTATGAAAACGTTTGCATCACCTTTACATTTTTATTATACAATCTAAAATCCTTTTGACAAGTCCTTTTCTTTAAATATTTCCTTACATTCAAAAAAGATTTTCGAAAAGTATTCTTAAAAATCAATTGGATGCATTAGTTAAATCATTTTAAAAAGAAAACGTTTACATTAAATCGATTTGCACAACTACGTGCAATCGATTGCGCTAAAATAAAAGAATTCCCTATCACCTCTTGTTTTTTCTGGAATTCCAATTGACTTTAAGAAAGCGCTTCACTATTCTTAGGTCGAAGACTATTATATTAGAATGCAAGCGATTGCACATAGGGAGTGACCAAAATGCTGAAAGAAGCTGTTTTCCACCGCGCGATGTCACCGTTCGTCTATAAGTATGATGACAAAACCATTCATGTCCGATTGCAGACAAAAAAAAATGATGTGGATCACGTCGATCTTATCTGGGGAGATCCATATGATTGGCATACCGAAAACCCGGACGATACCGATTGGAATTTTGATCCGTCCAAATCGAATTATTGGAATACATTCGAAACACCTATGAAACGGAGTGGTTCAGACGAATTGTTCGATTATTGGTTCATCGATGTCGTTCCTCCTTTTCGTCGTCTGCGCTACGGATTCCGACTCCATGACGGACATTCGAGCCAGGTGCTTACCGAGCGTGGTTGGTTTGATGAAAAACCGTTGGATGACACCGGGTACTATTTCTGTGTACCTTATTTGAACAAAGTCGATGTCTTCCATGCTCCGGATTGGGTCAAGGATACAGTATGGTATCAAATCTTCCCCGACCGCTTTGCCAATGGGGATTCAGCCAATGATCCGGCCGGTACTCTTCCTTGGAACAGTACTTCACCTACAACGACAAATCTGTTCGGTGGCGATTTCCAAGGTGTCATTGATAAAATCGATTACTTAGTTGATCTTGGAATCACCGGTATTTATTTTTGCCCGATTTTTGAAGCCAAGTCCAATCATAAATATGACACCATTGATTATTTAGAAATCGATCCCCAATTCGGAACAAAAGAAAAGTTCAAGGAAATGGTTGATTTGCTTCATGAAAACGGAATTCGTATCATGCTCGATGCCGTCTTTAACCATGCCGGTTTCCACCATAAAGCATTTGCTGATATTCGGGAACACGGTAGTAATTCTTCTTACCGCGATTGGTTCCACCTCCGTAACTTCCCGCTCGTAACCGAGCCGATGCCAAACTACGATACGTTTGCCTTTGTTCCTGAAATGCCGAAGTTCAATACGGAAAATCCGGAAGTAAAAGCATACTTACTCCATGTCGCCCGTTACTGGGTCGAAGAATTCGGAATCGACGGTTGGCGTCTCGATGTTGCGAACGAGGTCGACCATGCTTTCTGGCGTGATTTCCGTTCTGTCGTCAAAGAAGTGAATCCCGAGACGTATATTCTTGGAGAAATTTGGCATGATTCACAGGAATGGTTGCTCGGAGATCAGTTCGATGCCGTCATGAACTATCCGTTCACGAATGCAGCGCTCAATTTCTTTGCACTCGACAAAACATCCGCTTCTGCCTATGCGAATGATATGTCGCATGTCTTATTCTCGAATACGATTAACGTTAACGAAGTGACGTTTAACTTGATTGGCTCACATGATACGCCACGTGCCTTGACGCGTGCCGGAAACGATAAAAATAAGATGCGGCTGCTGTTGTTATCAATGCTGACCTTTTCCGGAAGCCCGGTCATCTATTATGGCGATGAAATCGGACTAGACGGTGAT
The DNA here is from genome assembly GCF_018618855.1 of Exiguobacterium sp. s166. NCBI lineage: Bacteria > Bacillati > Bacillota > Bacilli > Caryophanales > Exiguobacterium > Exiguobacterium sp. s166. The sequence continues at coordinate 565,711 of NZ_JACSMU010000002.1, forward strand.
CAGGATCCGGGTTGCCGAAAATGTATGCCGTGGAATCCGGAAGAGCAGGATTTAAATCTACTGATGTATACGAAACATTTACTTCAATTGCGAAAGCAGCATAAGACACTTGCCAATCACGGTCATATCTCATTCGTCCATGCCGACGACGAAACCAATACCATTGTCATGCGCCGGATGAGTCAAGACGGGACGTATTACGTCTACTTCAATAACTCCAATCATCAAGCTACAATCCCCGCTCCTCAGTCTGGTCAAGGAATGGATCTCTTTTCAAACACACCACTTCCTTCATTAGAGATGACGCTCGCTCCGTATACCGGAACAATCATTCAAGTAATTTGATTTTCAGACAGCCTTTTTGCTCAAAAGCAAAAAGACTGTCTTTTTTCATTTCTGTGACAGGCCCCTTAAGGCTTTTAAATTAGGGTAAAGAGAAAAGAAAGGAGGGAATACTCTCTCATGGAATTATTTCTGTATGCGGGATTGATTCTGATTGGCTTGTTCGTCGTCAGTTATCTCAGTGAAAAGTTTCATCTCCCGAGCATTCTTGCCTTTATTCTAATTGGAATCATACTTGGTCTTTATTATGATTTACCGGAAGAATTAAAGCTCGGTGGAGAAGCCGGCATCATCGTCTTGTTTTTCCTGCTGGGTCTAAAGTTTTCTGTCGCTGATTTGTTAATCCAGTTTCGCAACATCTGGAAAGCGGGACTGATTGATCTTCTGTTATCGTTTGGCGGTACCTTCCTTTTGACTTTGGCTTTCGGATTTTCGGTACCTGAGGCATTTTTAATTGGTTGTGTTCTTTATGCGACAAGTTCGTCGATTTCGGCCCGCCTGCTCGACCGCGAACCGGATAAACACAAAGACGTGAATCGGTTTGTCCTTTCGTTACTTATCTTTGAAGATTTGGCGGCTCCTCTCTTATTGACAAGTGCCCCGTTTGTTCTCGGAACACAGGAGTTCACTTTCGTAAAAGTCGGAACGATTTTTCTTGGCTTTATTTTCTTATTCAGTGCCCTGATTTTTTTAACGGTCTTCATCCGCCAAAAATCGAGAGTTGTTGACTCCCTTTACCGGCACCCTGACGCCGGAATCGGTATCATCGGATTAATTTTGACGTTCTCAGGAATCGGTATCATGTTTGGTTTGTCCGAAGTGCTGGGTGCATTCATCGTCGGGATTTTATTGACGGAAATTAAAGAGACACGTTATTTAAAAAGATTGGTCACACCATTTCAAGATTTGCTTTTACCGTTATTCTTCATTTCGTTCGGGATGTCATTTGAAATGACGGAAGGACTTCCATTAGACTGGTTTTTCGTTGCCCTGGTTGTCTGGGGACTTTTGTCGAAGTTCCTTGTCGGCTTTCTCGGTGGACGAGCTTTTGGACTTTCCAACTATCATGCGATTGAATCCGGATTTTGTTTAGGACCACGTGGAGAATTCTCGATTCTCTTCATCACGCTTGCCAGCGGAGCTTTCGTCACGTTGACCGGATTGTATATTTTCGTTTCCGCCTTTCTTGGAATCATACTATTTCGAATCTCAACTGGCCTAACGAATCGGACTCATGCGACCGCTCAAAAGATCAAACAAAAAATCAAGTGAATCACAATAGGACCTTCCGGCAGATTGCCGGAAGGTCCTATTGATCGTTCACACTGTCATCAGCGACCGCTGAAAACGGGTGCTTTTTTCTCTAAAAAAGCCTGAACCGCTTGCTGGTGATCTTCTGTCTTTCCGGCACGGGATTGATAAATAATCTCCTGAGCCAGCATATCCTCGAGTGTTGATTCGGAGCTCGCTGTTTGCAACTGTTTGATATACCCGATGACTTTCGTCGGGCGATTGGCAAGAAGCTCGGCAAATGATGCCACTTCCTGTTCAAACCGTTCAGCGTCAATATTTTTTGTCACCAAATGATAGTCGTATGCTTGTTGTGCCGTAATCGTTTCACCTAACAGAGCCAGTTCCAACGCTTTGGCCGATCCAATCAGCCGGGGTAAGAAATACGGAGCACCGGCATCCGGAACCAATCCGATATTGATGAAGCCAAGCGATAATTTTGCATCCTCCCGTACGATTCGGAAATCACATGCTAATGTCAGCGATAACCCTGCTCCCGCAGCGACACCATTAATAGCTGCAATGGTTGGTTTCTTCGTCGTCGCAAGCGCTCGAATGACCGGGTGATAGTATTGTTTTAAGTATTCGCCATGATCCATGCCAGGTTGAACGGTTTTTAAATCTTGTCCCGCACAAAATCCACGTCCGGACCCTGTTAAAATAATGACCCGAACGTTATCATCCTGATTTGCCTCTTCGATGGATTCCGCCAATTCTGTTAAGAGTGTTGCAGTAAGTGCATTTAGTCGTTCCGGACGTGATAATGTGATAGTCGCAATCTGCTCTTCGACGGTATAACTGACTTCAGTTTTCATTCCATTCCCCTCCATTCCAAAAATGAACATCCATTCATTATGATGTATTCGTGATGTTTTATGAAAATCCTTTTAAATACCTTCTTTTTTTATGAAAGCTCCACTTTTGCTCTTTCATTATGAAAATTGAAGGCGTATAGTTTCCAAAAGATACAGAAAGACAATACGTTTTAAGGACTTAAAGGGGAATTAAATTTATGAAAACAGTTAAACAACAATCATTATTCCAAATTACATGGCCGCTATTCATTGAAATCGCGCTTCATATGAGCCTCGGAATCATCGCTACATTGATTCTTAGTTACTATTCAGACAGTGCAGCAGCTGCTGTAGGTGTTTCAAATCAGGTGCTTAACATTTTCATCATCCTGTTTAACATCACATCCGTTGGAGCAACAATTATCATCGGTCAATATTTAGGTGCAAAACGGATCCAAGATGCCCGCCAGACCGCACGATCTGCTTTTTCGATTAACCTATACATCGGTTTGATCATTTCCGTACTTGTCGCCTTGTTCGGAAAACAATTGCTCGGATTCTTCTCTTTAGAAGGAGAAACATTAGTATATGGCGAAACGTTCTTAAAGATTGTTGGTCTCTTTTTATTCTTAGAAGCCATCTCTCTTACACTCGGTGCCATCTTACGCAGTCACGGTTTCACAAAAAATGCTATGTATGTCACGTTACTGATGAACTTCGTCAGTGCTTTCGGTAATGTCATCGCTGTCCTCGGATTATTTGGTATTCCAGTCCTTGGAGTCGCCGGAGTCGCCTGGTCCATCGTCATTGCCCGAACAGTGGCAGTCGTTTTACTCTTTTTCGTTGTTTACCGGAAACTGTCTTTACGCTTTAAATTAAAAGATTTGGTTCAAATCAATCGACGTGATATTAAAAGCATCATGAATATTGGAATTCCTTCTGCTGGAGAAGGTGTCTCATATCAATTTTCTCAATTAATCATTACCGGCTTCATTGCCACAATCGGAGAGTCTGCTCTATCGGCACGTGTTTATGTCTCGAATATCACGATGCTTTGTTTCTTGTTTACATTAGCTATCGCACAAGGAACACAATTGTTAGTCGCCCGCCAAGTTGGGGCGCAACAATTTGAAGCAGCGCATACACGTGCTGTAAAAACGCTGAAAATCGCTGTTTTTGCAAGCTTCGTCTCTGCCGTTGCCCTTGCATCAGTCGGCACATCTATTCTGTCAATGTTCACATCTAGCCCGGAAATCATCGCCATCGGTATTCCGTTATTATGGGCAAGTGTCATTCTTGAACCGGGACGTGCGATGAATATCGTTCTGATGGGAACATTGAAATCAGCCGGAGACGTTCGTTTCCCTGTCGCGATTGGTATTCTCTCAATGTGGGGAATTGCCGTCGTTCTTAGTTACACACTCGGCTTGCAATACGGACTTGGTTTACTCGGTATCTGGATCGCCTTTTCTGCAGACGAATGGTTCCGTGGCATCTTTGCCTTGAAACGTTGGAACAGTCGGAAATGGGCTCAATACGCTGTCGTCAAAGGAGACCAACATGACCACAACGAACGTCGCGAGACTTCTGAAGCAGTCTGACATCCCGTTTGATATGCTTTCCTATCCTGTCGATGAACAGGATTTATCCGCTCAAAATGTCGCTAGAAAGATTAATTACCCGCTTTCGTCTATTTTTAAAACATTAGTTTTAGAAACAGACTCCCATCAACATGTGTTTGCTGTCATTTCCGGCGAAGAAGAAGTCAGTTTAAAAGCCGTCGCCCGCACAGTGTCTGCTAAGAAAACACATTTGGTACCAATGAAAGACTTGAAGCAACTAACGGGGTACATCCGAGGGGGTGTCGCCCCGATTGGTGCGAAAAAACCTTTTCCGGTTCTTTTGTCGGATTCGGCTCTGAATCAAGAATTCATCATTATTTCGGCTGGGAAGCGTGGTCTGCAAATCAAACTCGCTCCTGATGATTTTCTGCGCTTCACGAATGGAATTGTCTTCATGAACCGCTGATATCTACCAGTTGTTTATGATATGATGGATAGTATCGAAGAAGTGGCAGGAGGAATCATTTTGTGGAAAGAACGTGTACGTAACTCTATTCCGAACCTCTTTACGTTCGGAAATTTATACTGTGGTTTTCTTGCCATCGTCATGGCGGCGCGGGGAGATTTTCAAAATGCGACCCTACTGATCGTCATCGCAATGATGCTCGACAGTTTGGATGGTCGGATTGCCCGGATGCTTGGTGTCGCGGGTGACTTCGGAAAAGAACTGGACTCGCTTGCTGATGTCGTGACCTTTGGTGTCGCTCCAGCCATGATGGCATATTACACTTATTTTTATGACTTTGGAGAAATCGGTTTGCTGATTGCGGCTTTGTTCCCTCTATTTGGTGCCTTTCGCTTAGCCCGTTTCAATCTTTCAGCTACCAATGTAGCTTCAGCTTATTTTTCCGGTGTCCCGATTACAGCGGCTGGAGGTATTTTAGCTGTCGTCACCCTGTTCAGTGGACGTATGAATGATTTAATGGTGCCGCTCGTCTTTACGGCTCTTGCTTTTTTGATGGTAAGTCGAGTCAAGATTCCGAGCTTCAAGGATATTCCGGTACCGAGACACACATTCGTCATCACATTTACACTGCTGTATGTAACTTATGTGATGATTGCCCGCAGCAACGAGTGGTCGACCTTCTGGTTCGTCGCAGTTCCGTTGTATATCGCTTTTTTATTATTTTCCTTCATCAAAAAGAAAAAACAAAAAAATCATCAAATCGATTAAGCAGACCGCTGCATACGGTCTGTTTTTTTAATACTATGAATTCCACCTCCATTCTGGCTCGGCGCCCTTTCCTACAGGTATACTAATATCAGAATAAATTAAGATGGAGGACACACTTATGATGGATCGATTTCAAAAAAAACTTTGGTTATTTTTCACGATTTGGTTTTTCATCGGACTGATTTTAGTCGGTTTCTCGTTACTGCCCCCTTGGCTTGAGTGGGCGAACGCCGTGTTTTTATTTGCATCCGGCTTATATGCTGCTCTTTATCTTTGGGATGCCCTGCCAAAAGGACGCTTCATCATTCCGGTGATTTTCTTCGGTTCAATTCTTATCGAATCCATCGGCGTCCATACGGGGTGGCCGTTCGGTACATACGCCTATGAAGCAGATTTTGGTGTGCAACTGCTCGGTGTACCCATTACGATCGGTGCCGCCTGGTTATCCGTCATGGGAGCAAGTCTTGCCTTCTCACGCCGGTTTCCATTTCGCTTCAATACTGTGATTCTGGTGCCGCTGTTTGCCGTTTGGTTGGATTTAGCGATCGATCCGGTAGCAGCTAACGTCAAATCGTATTGGATCTGGCAAAATGGTGGATTGTATTATGACATCCCAACCCAAAACTTTTTGGGCTGGTATGGAACGGCACTTTTCTTTGCGCTTCTGATTTCCCGGTTCGAACAGCAGGTTACCATTACGGCACTTGAACGAAACAACCAGTATCTGTTTTTAATGCTCCATACGCTGTTCGGTCTGACGGCAGGTGTCGCCGGTCTTTACGGTGTCACGTTGATCAGCCTTCTCGCAGGTGTCACGTATTGGCTTACACAAGGAGGTGTTCCTTTTGCAAAAAGCAAACAAAAACAAGTTGGCTGAATACGCTTTTCATCTATACGTCAAAGAACGTTTAATCAGAAAACAATTCCACCGGATTCTCTACCGGGCGGATGATTTACCGACCCCCGGCTTGATGCTCGCGACGCACGGATCGTGGTGGGACGGCATGATTTTGTTTCATCTCGATCAAACGGTTTTGCGTCACGACCCTTACGTCATGATTGATGAGCAGGGACTGGAACGTTTTCCTTTCTTTACTCGACTCGGCGGCTTTTCCATTGATCGGAGTTCGTTTGCGGAAATCAAACAAAGCCTGCAGTATGCAAAAAATCAACTCGCAAACGGTAGCAGTGTCTGGATGTTCCCTCAAGGAGAAGAGCGGCATCAGGAAGAACGGCCGCTTCAGCTCAGCAGCGGAGCAACACATCTGGCAAAATCAGCCCGCTCCATCTCCCTGTTTTCGTTTTACTATTCCTTCAGTCATGAACAACAGCCGGACGTCTATATCCGGACCCGGATGATCCAGCTGCCCGATTCACGAAGTTCGGAGCAGTTACGTTATCTAACGAATGCGATGACCCGACTGTATGATGACGTCCGGACTGACGCAATCGAAGAACGGATTGAATCATATCGTGTATTGACTACGAGAAAGGAGCCGCTCCCCGCTAAAACGGAACAGTGGTTACAGGCGATCCGTTCATGATGGTAGTACTGTTCGTCATTGCAACTTTTGTTTGTCTCTACACGTTCATCAATCTGTCCTTTTTACCGAAATTAAGTGAACCTGTTCTTCCGCCAAGTCTTGCAATCTGTATTCCACTTCGAAATGAAGAACGGAATGTCGAGAAACTGATTCGTTCGTTACGACAAGCGCTTCATCCGAATATGCATGTCTATTTATATGAAGACCGCTCGACTGATCAGACACGTGATTTGCTAGTCCGCCTTGTCGGCGGAGAGGACCAGTTCACAATCATCGATGGTCTTGATTTACCATCTGGCTGGGCTGGGAAAGTCCATGCTTGTCATCAACTCGCGAGTGCGACGGATGAAGAGTACCTGTTGTTCTTAGACGCTGATATTACTTTGGCAGCAGATACGATTCCCCGGCTCTATGCGACATTGCAAAAAGAACAGGCTGTGTTCCTGTCGGGCTTCCCGTCATTCCCCGTTCCGACCTTTCTCGGAAAGTGTCTGATTCCGATGCAGCACGTCTTGATTGCCCAACATCTGCCGATTGCCTTTCGGAAGGTCAAACATCCTGCCTTTGCAGCGGCAAACGGTATGGTCGTGCTCGTCGAAAGGCAAGCTTACGAACACGTCGGTGGACATCAAGCCATTCAAATGGCACTCGTCGACGATTTGGAGCTGTGTCGTGCTTTTAAACAAAATGGTTTTACTACGACACTCGTTCATGTGGCTCCCTATGTTAGCTGTGACATGTATGCGACTAACCGCGATGTCTGGCAAGGTTTCCTGAAAAACGTTTTCCGCGGTATGAACGATTCTTATGCAGTAGGCAGCTATTTCCTGTTGTTTTACCTTGTCCAAGCCGCCGCTTTACCACTCGTGTTCATATTCCCGTCGATTTGGACACTCGGAGCTTTTCTTTTGATCATGATTGCCCGCTACCGCATTGACCGGAAGGCAATGATTTTTCATGCCTGGCTTTGGCATCCACTTGCGGTCATTCTTTATGTCGTCCTGCTTGCGACGGCGATGATTCGAAGATTCAATAAAAGGGAAATCAGTTGGAAGGGTCGGACATATTCTTAAGGAGGCTTTATTGTTATGAAGCATATCGCAGTCATCGGAGCGGGGCTTGGCGGTTTGAGTGCCGCCATCTCACTGGCTTCAAAAGGGTTTAACGTTACTGTCATTGAACGCAACGAACACATCGGTGGAAAGATGATGCCGATTACGTCTGAGGGACACCGGTTTGACTTCGGTCCCAATACCATCACGATGCCTGAAATCTTTCAATCCGTCATTTTAGAGTCAGGAGCAGATCCGGATGACTACTTTACGTTTGAAAAATTGCCACGTCATACCGTCAATCACTTTCCGGATGGACGTTCGTTAACGTTCGCCAGTGGTCGTGAGGCGATGCGGACTGAAGTCGACCGCTTCACGAATGGTCAGCTTGTTAAAAATGACATTACGGGCTACCAGGACGAGGTTAGAGAACTGTACAACATCGCTAAACAACAATTTTTCATCAATATCGACTCTTATTTCAATTTTTCCTTATTACGCGACATGATCAAGGTTCACCCTTTAAAGACACTTCATGGACTGCACAAAAAATATTTTAAGGATCCCCAGCTGATTCAAGCACTTGACCGCTATGCGACCTACATTGGAAGCAGTCCGTTTCAAGCACCCGCTACATTCGGTTTGATTGCCCATCTCGAGTTAAATGACGGTGTGTATTTCACCCGTGGCGGAAATACGACCATCGCCGAAGGATTTGCCCGTCGTGCCCGTGAACTTGGTGTTACTTTCCGGTTAGGAGACGAAGTGACACAGATTGAAGTGACGAATCAGTTGGCAACAGAAATTGAACTCAATCACGTAGATTATCTGTCTGTTGATTTCATCGTTTTAAACGGGGACTTGCTGACACAGTATCCACGATTGATTTCAGAAACCGTCCGGCCTGACTTCAAAAATCCAACACCTTCACAAATGGAGCCGTCGATTTCTGCTTATGTCCGGTGTATCGGACTTGGACGCCGTATTGATGGACTCGCACATCACAATGTCTTTTTCTCTTCTGATTATGAAGCTGAGTTCGAGGCTTTGTTCAATCAAAATCGTTATGCAGAAGAACCGACCATTTACATCTCGAACTCTTCGGTCACTGCACCGGAAATGGGAGAAGCCGGCGATAATCTGTTTGTTCTTGTAAATGCTCCAGCTACTCATAAAGGGTCTGCCATTGATTTTGATACGTATGATAAAATTATCAATCAACGTCTGCAACAGTTCGGAATCGATATCACGTCTGATGTTTTATTCGAACAGCGGATCACTCCGCAAGACATTGAACAAAAATTTTCAGCATATCATGGTTCGCTGTATGGTCTTTCTTCAAACGGCACACGTGGCGCTTTCATGCGTCCAAGCAACCGTTCAAAGAATGTTCACAATTTGTTTTTTGCCGGCGGATCGACGCATCCCGGTGGCGGTAGTCCAATGGTAACGCTTTCAGGAAAACTGGCAAGCGAACGAATCGTGTCCGCTGTCGCCTCCACCCTGTGAACGTTATGTGAATTGCATATCAATTACTTGTACGGACAACTTAGATTTGATACGATTACTTCGAGTTCAAGAGGTAGTGATTGACCCCACATCCTCAATCAAGCGCATGGTGACTTCCCCGAGTCAAAAGCGTTTAGGAACTTAACATATCTGTTTTGTCTCAATCATTTGTTCAAGACCCACTTGTTCAATAGATACACCACCGTAAACTGTTTGGCATGACTTACGACGTTCCCCCTTAGATCGTCTCATCCCAATCAGTTTACAGATGGCTCAATCATTAACAGATCCATCCCCGTGGATCGCGACCTGTCTTGTTGGAACTATGTATCTGATTTTGTACAAACAGATTTCAGTTTAGACTCCCCGGTCTAAACTCCATAAAAAAAAAGACCTTGGTCCCCGCCAAGGTCTTTTTTTTATGGGGTTTTCGTTAAATCGTAGCGAGTAACTTCATCTTTTGCCACCGGCTGACATAGGCACGTTTTGTGAACACATCATATTGATTATCCCGTGCCGCGTCCAGAATCCCCCGGTAAAGTAAGGACGCCACTTTCAGCGCACGGCGACTTTCTTTCGGGTAGCGATCAAACGAAGGCGTTGCTGCATCATATAAATGTTCGGCTCTTAACGCCAGTGCTTCCCACAATCCAGCAAAATCACCGGAAGGGGTTCCCGTCAGCAACGATTCCGTCGTCACACCATACTGATCCATCCAGTCTTTCGGTAAATAGACGCGTCCTCGTTTTGCATCCTCGCCTACATCGCGAAGAATGTTTGTTAATTGCATCGCGATTCCTAATTGAATGGCTGACTCCCGTAAATCATTTTGTTTGGGTGCAAGAATCGGCAACAACATCAAACCAACTGTACTCGCGACGTAATAACTGTACTTTTCCGTCTCTTCCAGTGATTGATATCGGTTTTTCTCGATATCCCACCGCATGCCTTCTGCCAGTTCTAAAAATGGCGTTTCATCCATCTCATATCTTTTAAAGACATCTGCGAGTGCAATCCATAATGGTTTATTAATCGATTGACCGGATCGAAATAAACGAAACTCTTCCAAAAATTCCGCTAAACTTTCTTTTGGAGTCGCTGATTCATCTACCGTATCATCAAGATGACGACAAAACGTATAGATGGCGTATACTGCCATTCGATCCTGTCTCGGCAATAAAGAGAAGGCTTTATAAAAGGTTTTTGATCCATCTTGAATCGTTTGTTCACATATTAGATATGCGTTCGTCACTGTATCCATTTTTCCACCTCATCTCTTGTTCCATTCGATTGACAAGTAATGTCGCTCCCATCATGACGATCGGAACGCCTCCACACGGATGGACAGATGCGCCTACTGCATACAACCGATCAATATCAGCATAAGGTTTGGCTTGTGTTTTCAAGGCGGCTGATTGACGAATCGTCGGTGCAATACCAAAACTTCCACCTTCATACAACCCAAAATCTTGTGCGTCTTGAGGTGTGCGTATTTTCATTTCTGTAACTTTACTTTGGAAACCAGGTAGATGCTGCTCGATTTTTTCTGAAATCTGATCAATAAACCCGTGCGCTTCATAGTTCTCTTGATTAAATCCGCGTGGTGATGGCACTAATGCATAGACGACACTTGTACCTGATTCCGTCAGCGAGTCATCAATCTTGCTTGGATTAAATAAATAGACAGCAGGATGTTCTGGCAACTCATTTTTTTTGAAGATGGACGTCATCAACGGTTTTAAATCACTTGGCATTAAAAAACGATGAACCGGTAAATCGACTTTCCCGTCAATTTTAAAGTACAACAGTAATGTTCCGCCGGATGGCACATACTTTTTCGGTTGCTTACCTTCTACCAGGTATTCCATCAATGGAAATTCACCGTTCAAGACAACGGTATCATACGTGTATTCTTGCCCTGCAGCGACAAGTCCCTTCGCCTGACCTTGTTGTATCAAAACACGGTCGACCGGTTGATTGAACTTGAACGTAACCCCTCGCTCGACTAATACTTCGTACATCCGCTCCGCTAAAGAGAAGTATCCGCCTTTAACGTACCAGACGCCCTCTTCTTGTTCCCGATAAGGAATCAGTCCATAAATCGAAGGTGTCGTATAAGGATTTCCTCCAATATAAAAAGTCGGAAAACTGTAAGCCATTCGCAAGTGTTTACTTTTAAAGAAACGTTTTAAATGATCATGTGCTGTTTCCATCGCATGCATCTTTACTAAAGGTGCTAACATATCCGGATGTAACAAATCACGTTTACGGAAATAGGTCCGCTCTAAAAATTTCGATACGCTAACGTCATAATCCTTTGCTTTTTGTTGCATAAATTCTTGGAATCCGCGACCTTCTCCAAATTGACGCTCAATCGCAATCGTTTGATCGACCACATCCGCTTGTTTTGTCACAATCGTTCCGTCATCAAAATGCAGATCATACAACGGGTCAATCCGCTCCAGCTCAACACCTTCCAGACCAGCTTCTTTCAGTTGTTCCTGGAGTTTTCCAGGCATCAAGACGATTGTGGGACCCTGGTCAATTCTTCCGCCTGTCTCGAAATCAACAGATGCGAGTCGACCACCTGCACGTGACTCTTTTTCAAAAATTGTGATTTCCACTTCCGGGTATCGTTTTGTTAACAATAACGCGGCGTGTAAAGTTCCGACACCTGCTCCGACGAATCCAATCTTCATTTTCCGACACCTACTTCACTTGTCAATAAGTCCGCCGTGATCCGAGCTGATTCAAAGATGGTCGGAAGTCCACTTCCAGGATGTGTTCCGCCTCCCACTAAATAAACGTGATGCAGTTCTTCAAAACGATTGTGTGGTCTAAAGTACATCATTTGTGTTAATTGATGTCCCAAATTAAATGTTGCCCCTTGGTGCACGCCCATCGCTTCCCAGTCATCTGGTGTAAACATCTCTTCCACTTCAATTGCTGCTTCGACACCTTTATATGGAGAACGGTGTTCCAGTGCATCGAGGACACGACGACGCAGTTTAGGTCCTTCAATTGCCCAGTCAAGTTCGGAATAATTATTCGGAACGGGTACTAAGACGTACAAAGATGATTTCCCTTTCGGTGCAAGTGTTCCGTCGATGATTGATGGATTTTGGACATAAAATGAAAAGTCATCTGATAATTCCAATGTCTGAGTCATCTCCCGGACATTTCTTTCATAATCATCAGCAAAATAAATCGTATGGTGCGGGGCATCAAATGATTTATTGACACCTAAGTACAGCATGAACGTCGAACAAGAGAACCTTTTACGATCAATTTTCGGACGCGACCATTTTTTTAAAACACCTTCAGGAACAAGATGATTCATCGCATGCGCAAAGTCTGCTCCGACAACGACATCATCGTATAGAACATGTTCACCCGACTCGAGGATGACTCCTGTCGCGGTCGTCCCTTCCAAAATCAATTGACTGATCCCTGTATTAAGATGGACGGTTCCCCCGAGTTCTTCCACTGCCCGTTTCATCGCTTCTGGGATTTGATTCATTCCACCGATTGGATGATGGACACCGTAAGCATGTTCCATATAAGACAAGATAGAAAAGCCACCCGGGCACTCCCAAGCTGACATGCCTAAATATTTAGCTTGGAACGTAAAGGCATATTTCAATTCTTCACTCGTAAAATAATCGGACAGGACATCATATAAAGAACGCCCAAGAGAAAGACGCGGAAGTGCCGTAATGACGCGTGGAGACAGATAATCCGTTAGTTTATCGTGCTTCGTCTGCAGTATCGGCATCAGTTTCGCCAGCTTCAAGGCTTGTTCTGCCATGAAACGGTCATACCCTTCCCCATTTCCAGGGAAATGCTGCTCAATCGTTTGTTTCATCCGATCACGATCCGTCGTCATCGTAAAGTGATCTTTTCCCCCGTTAAAATAGAGCGTGTACATCGGATCCAGCGCTTTCAAATCCAAATAGTCCTTCATATCCAGACCGATACTTGTAAACAAATTTTCTAAAATGTGCGGCATATTTAAAAAGGTAGGACCACGGTCAAATTGATAATCTCCGACCTGTACGCGAGACGTTCGTCCCCCAACGATCGGTTGTTTTTCATATACGGTGACATCTATTCCTCTACCTGCCAGCAACATCGCACAAGCGAGCCCTCCAGGTCCTGCTCCAATAACGGCTACACGCTGCTTCACATGAATCTCTCCCTTTTCTCTACTCGTTTTAACTATTATACTAATCACATACTACTCCCCACAAATCTGAACTGTCCTGAAACTGTAAAAACGCCAAGCTTCCTTTAGGAAGTGGCGTTTGCAGTTACGATATACCAAGCTCCTTCTTTTAAAAATGGTGAAATCGACACATTTTTAAAACCGGCAGCATGAAGTTGTTCTGTCAATTCTTCTTTCCCCGGCAACGGGTAAAGATTTTCATGTAACGTCATGAACGCATTGAATGCCGCGGAGAATGGTGCACCATGTTCACTGTCGCGTAATGGTGTGACCAAAATGACCGTCCCGTCATCTTTAAGGAAACGCCGGACACCTTCTAAAAGACGAAGCCGTTCTTCTTTCGGGAAATAATACAAAATGTTGTTCATCATGACGCCGTCATATGTTTCTTTGACGTCGTATGTTTTAATATCCCCGACAGTAAAATCAATTTCTCCGGTCGTATCCCGTCGTTTCGCTTCCGCGATGACCGATTCCTCGATATCAATTCCTGCCAGTCGTAGTTCAGGCAATGCTTCGTGAATTTTACGTAAGTAACCACCGTAGGCACAGCCGATATCAAGTAGTGATGTCACATTTTGACTGCGGATGATGTGACGGACAGCAGGAAATGCAACAGTTTCCACCAACGCAGATGTTTCTGCTACGATGTCGCCGTGTTCTTCGCCATCAAACTTTTTTTGTTGACCATGTTCTAAAAATTGCGGATAAGAGAATAAGGCAGGCAGATGAAGTTCCATCAACTCGGATAACATAAAACCGATGCTTCTCTCATCTGTTTTTGATAATTCAGGTAAAACATGACGTGTCGCTGTATAGCGCAAGTCTTTCTTTTTTAAATGTCCTACCGCCAACCCGACTTCAAACCAACGGGATAAGGCTTCTGTCGTCAACGGCTGCTTAAGACGGACTTGTGCTTCGGCCCGTGTCGCCCCTGATCCTAAAACATCAAACAGACCATACTTATATCCAATATAACCGTGCCATAACGGTAAAATCGGTTCTGCTCGCTTCATCCACTTTCTTGCCCGGAAAACTTTTGTCCATTCTTTCAACTGTGCCACAAGCGTTCCCCTCTCGACTGCGTAATATATCCCTTTTCCCAAATAACAACAGATTGTAAACACAAAAAAACACACGTTCCTCTCTATCATGAGAAACGTGTGTAAACCAAACAAACAGATTATTTTTTTGTCGTTTTGATTAAAATCGATTTAGAAGAATTGCATGCCGTATGGTAACGAGTAACCAAGGAAAATTGTTACGAGAACCAGCACTCCAAATCCAAGTAAGAAACCAGAATAAGATTTTCCTTTTTTCAAACGAACGAGTGTCAACTCACCCAAAATCAAGACGAGGAGACCTGCTGTAATCTTAGCGTGATACAAACCATCCGGATTAGCGGACATACCCATGATTTTGATGTAAAGATAAAGTCCGGTCGCAAACGTCAAGAGCAACAAGAGACGAAACGCCATGTGAACACCTTTGGCAGCACTTTTTCCATTTTTGTACATCGAGAATGCAACAAAAAATGTAACGAGCAGTAAAACCCATAATAAAACGTGTGTGTGTACAAATGCAGTAATCGGCATTTGAATTCCCCCTTTATTCATTCTCCATTCATCGTATCTGATTTTAAGCTTCAGATATAGTGTTATTTTCCTGACATATCAATTCCGTCAGAAATAACGGCGTACTCCGAGACGTGTGTCGGTAGCTTCACAGTAAACGTGCTGCCCTGCTTTTCAATCGACTCGACCGTAATCTCTCCGTCATGTCCTTCGACGATTTCCTTACAAATTGCAAGACCCAGACCTGTCCCGCCAATTTTCCGGCTGTCTGAATTATCCACCCGATAAAATTTGTCGAATAACTTCGCCAAAGCCGATTTCGGAATTCCGATTCCTTCGTCTCGTACGGCAAACTGGACATGGTGTCGATTTGCTTCCAACACGACTTCGATATTACCGCCTAACGGAGAGTACTTGACGGCATTGTTCAATAGATTATTCATCAACTGCTTCATTTTTTCCTCATCCGCTTCAATCAGCGGACAAATGTCTGTTAAGGAATGGAACGTGATCGTATGGTTTGTTGTCGACGCCGCATAGAATTGAGTCGTTTCTTCTAAAAGCGGTTGTAGATTAAGTAATCCTTTTTGATAGGATTGAATTCTCGCTTCCATCCGTTGAACATCAAGAAAATCATTGACGAGATTCGACAAACGTTCCGTTTCTGAATGGATGGTTTTTAAATACTTGTCTTGTTTTGAAAGATCCATCTTCCGGTTCAACATCAGTTCCGTAAAACCATAGATGGAAGATAACGGAGTCCGTAATTCGTGGGAGACAGTCGAGACCAACTCCGATTTCAGACGGTCCATCTCTGTTTCCTTCGTCACATCACGCAAGACGAGCATCGTTCCTTTTCGAATTCCTTCGACTTCAATCGTTTCTACATAAAACTGAATAAAGACGACTTGTTGATGGATTGAAAACTGGAGACTGTCTTTTGGAACTTCGCCTCGTAAGATACCTTCCATATAGCGTGCAAACACTTCCGGTTCATCCACGACAGCATGAATGATATCGAGACACCCTTGAAGGGTTTCGTTTTTTGTCGCTCCATATTGAAGTTCTGGAAACAGATCATACAAAGGACGATTGACGAATACTTCGTCTTTTCCCGGTTCGATATAGATGACGGCTTCACGAATTGAGTCCAGAATCCGTTCTGTTTTCGTCTTCTCACGGTTCATTTCATCAAATAACCGCATGCGGAGCAACGACAGAGACAGCTGACGTGAAAATGACATGATGTCACGCATCTGTTCATTCGTAAACTGGTCCCGGTAACGAACCAGATAAATGAACGCGATTGCTTCTTCCGACGCCGGATCGAGAATCGGGACTGCCGTCTCATACATATAGTATGGATACGGTAACGGATGATCACTTGCGACCTGTTTAGAGGAATGGACGGCTTTTTTCAATGACTCAGCCCGTTTCAATAAAGAAAGATCGCTTCCTAACAACCGCTCCGAAAGTTCATCTGTCATCCCGTGTGTCACAATCGAGTAGGCAGATTCTTCATCGACGAAGACAAGCGCTCCGATTTCCGAATCCGTGATGGCAATTAACTTTTCAATGATTTCCGGATAAGCCGTCAACGCTTCCCTTGCTGCCAGCGTTTCAGTCAAATCATTACGGTATTGCAGGTGTTGTTCGTTGCGCATCGTCAACTCGAGTGCTTCCTCCAGTTCCTGCTGCTGCGCCTGCAATTCTTCCTGTTGCGCCTGCAGTTCTTCCTGCTGTGCCTGCAATTCTTCGTTTTTGGCTAAAAGATGTTGTTTATTTTCGGAAATCGAGCTCGCCATTTGATTGAAGGACAAAGCTAAAATTCCAATCTCATCTTTCCGTCCAGAAACTTTGACATGTTTGATGTCTTCACCACCGGCTAGACGTTGGCTATTTTTGACGAGTGATAACAACTCTGCTGTAATTTTACGAATGAACGGATAAACGAAGAAGATCAATACACCGACTAATACGATGATGTTCGACAGCCAAATCAGTTGAGTCGTCTGAATTTCCCGCTCCAACTGTCCGCTTGTTTTTTCTGACCAGTCTTCTAAAAAGTCTCGATATCCGCCAAGTGCTAACTCACTTTTATTGATTTCCGACAAGACATCAATGTTTCCAGAAGTGTCTAGCTTGATTCGTCCATTCGCCTGCAACTCTTTTCCGAGCGGTAAGGAAGTTAGTGTCTTCCCTTCCAAAAAAGATTCCGTGACCGTTCCGGATTCCTTCGCTTCCACATACGATTGGATCAACGGCAAAATCGACTCGAAGTAGTACGCATAGAGTTCACGTGAAGAACGTGCATAATCTTTTCCTTGTTGATAAATTGCATTTTCTTCAAACCAGCGTGTTTGTTCATCAATGGTTTTCCGTTGATTGACCATCTTCTGATAAATTTCCTGATCACCAATCAGCGCATAGCCCCGCATGTTAAACTGCAGGTCCTGCCATTCTTCCCACAGTGCGCCGGCACGGGCACTTCGTTCTCTTATGTCTTCTAGCTTCAATCGGGTTTCTTGTAATTTCGTATCGGTATAATTGTAGACAATCAGTGAAGAAATCATAAGTGTCGTTAAAACGATATAAAAGGAGGCCATTAACTGGCGTCCGATTTTTCGATTAATCCACTGGATGATCACTCAATATTCCTCCTACGACATCAATCAATTCGAGTGGACTAAACGGTTTAGAAAAGAAATAATTCGCTCCAATTTCTTCTGCCCGTTCCCGATCAGATTGTTGGCTTTTTGCTGTTAACATCATGATTTTTAAATTTTGTTTGTCCGGATGACGTCGTACCTTTTCGATGACTTCAATCCCCGTCATTCCCGGCATCATATAATCGAGCAAAACAAGATCATAATGCTGACTCATGATTTTCTGATAGGCTTCATCACCATCTGTCGCTTCATCAATCGTATACCCTTCATCTTCTAATGTATCGAGCACCAACATGCGTAACACATCTTCGTCTTCCGCTAATAAAATACGTGCCATCTATAAAACCTCCTACGGTATCTGGTTATTCTTTTTACATACCTTTTCATTTTACACAGTTCTTTCATATTTAGAAATGAAAATCGTCTAACGAATTGATTCCGTTCCCTGAACAGGTGACAGAATCAATTCGTCAGACGTGAGGTAATCAGTAAATTTCAATCACTTCTTGGAGCGCAAACGCATAAATTAATTTCCGGCTGATTTGAATGTCTAAGATGGCTTCCAACGCTTCTTGATATAAATTCAACTGTGTTGCATAACGTGTTCGCAATATCTCTGCTTGATCCTGACCGTCAATCGTTTCAAAAACTTGGTCCGATTTATAATCGAGCAGAATATATGTTTCGCCGTCGTGAATCAGACAGTCGACAATCCCCTGCATGACGGCCTGATCACTTGGACCATGCCAGTCTGTCCGGAATCGGGCTGAATCAATCTTATAGGTGAACGGCAATTCACGGTAGACATCTCCCGTCACAAGACGCTGCTCAAATAATTGTCCGATTTCTGAAGCAAAGAACATCGTCAATTCAGGCATAGCTTCCCGCATCGTCCGGGCTTCCAAGTCTGAAACGCGTTCCGCCTGTTGCCAGTCGAGGATCTGCTCTTCAAGGGGACGACCGGACTCGTACAACTGCATCGCTAAATGCAAGACTGTTCCGCGTTCGGCTCCCGTTAATGTCGGACCTAAAAATTGGGGTGTCCGGTAATAGGTCGATTGCCGGTAGGTCGATTCAAAAGCAGCCCGTTCGAGTTGTTCTGTCCGCTTCAACTCCGTAACGGTTTGTTTCGCAGCGGTATCCGTCGCGACTTGATACGGATAGTGATACGCAAAAGCAGATTCAATCTGCGCATTCAGCGTCTCGTCACCCGCATAATCAATTTTCTCAAGGACACGGACGTGTTCGAGTTGCTCGACCATCTTGGTCAGTTCTTGATAAGGAGCAATCTCGTCATGTGCAATGACCCGGAATGCCCAGCGTTGTTCCTGTTCGTTCAGTAGGAAATTACGCAGGACAGCTGGTGCCACCCAGTCCGCATAGGTCTTAGCATTTCGGCGATCCAGTTCCGGCAACAAAAGCTCATCGAACGGTTGATCCTGCCATTTGGCAAGCTGATCTTCCAGACCTTTGATTGCCCCTACAAGAATCAGCTTTTCTTTCGCCCGTGTCATTGCAACATAAAGAACACGCATCTCTTCCGCTTTCATTTCACGGTCCATTTCCCGGCGGATGACTTCTTTCAGAAGTGTTCCGGAACGCAGGCGTTTAACGGGATCAATCGCATCCAGCGCAATGCCATACGTCTTATGCAGTTGAATCGCTTGGATTTGATCCTGTTTATTAAACTGCTTACCTAACTGGCTGACGATCGTTACCGGGAATTCCAGTCCTTTTGATTGGTGGATTGTCATGATTCGGACGACATCTTCGTCTTCCCCTAACGAACGGGCTTCTGAAAAATCTTCCCCGCGTTCGACTAAACGATGAATCAAACGTAAGAAGCGATACAATCCCCGATAACCGGAGGCCTCATACTGATGGGCTCGTTCGTACAGAGCATTTAAATTCGCTTGCCGGCTCCGTCCCCCGTTCAGACAACCGACGTATTCAAAGTAACCGGTTTGATCAAACAAGGAACGAATTAAGCTCGCAAGCGACTTCCCGCGTGCTTCCGTGCGCCAGTTTTGCAACTGATTGAGCGCTTCACCGACACGCAAACCAAGCGGTGTTTGTTCTTTCGCCACAAGAGTAGCTGCTTCGTAGAATGACCCGTCTTTCGATTTAGCACGAATCCGTCCTAAATCCCGATCCGTCAATCCAAAAATCGGTGATCGCAAGACACTGGCAAACGGGATATCCTGCAACGGATTATCGATTGTCTTCAAGAGCGCCATCATGATTTGAATCTCGGTTGCTTGAAAATAACCGCCCGTCGTATCCGCATAGACAGGAAGTTCGTACTGTTCAAAGACGTCGACCAATGCCTGGACCCGTTTTCCTCTCGAACGTACGAGGACAACGATATCACGGTATTCACATTTACGGAAACGCTTTTGTTTTGCATCAAATACGAGGTAGGGATTTTCATCATTCACCATCTCGATGATGCGTGTCGCTATGACTTGAGCTTCCAATTCTTCTTTATTCGTGTCTGTCTGGTCCACTAACAGCAATTCAGGATTGACTTGGGTTGATTCGACATATCCGAGATTCCCTAGCCGCAAATAAGCTGCTTCATCATAATCAATTTCTCCGACGGCTTCGTCCATGACTTGACGGAAAATATGATTGGTACCATCCAAGACTTCTAAACGGCTTCGGAAATTTTTCGTCAAATCAATTCGTGTCCCGACTTCTGTTTGTTGGAATCGTTTAAACTTATTCAAAAACAATCCGGGCTCGGCATGACGGAATTTATAAATCGATTGTTTTACGTCACCAACCATAAACAGATTTCCGGTTGCTTCATCTGATTTTGAAACAAGCCGCAGAATCCGTTCCTGCACTTCGTTTGTATCCTGATATTCATCCACTAAAACTTCAATGAAGCGTTCTTGGAGCAAACGAGCGACATCCGTTGCCTCTCCGTCCTGTTCCAAGATGGCTAATGCAAAATGCTCAAGGTCGGAAAAATCAACGATGCCCCGCTGCTGCTTCGCTTCAAGATAGGCTGCCGAGAAACTTCGAACGAGCGTGACGATCATCTGGACATGCCCCAGTTGCGAACGTAAATCTTCCAGATAATCAACCCCGTCCTTCTCAACGAACAAATCACGCATCTTTTTGAGATCACCGACGAGACGCGTCCGTTCGGTCTGGAATTTCTTCATTTCCTCGTCTCCGCGGATTCCTTTCCAGCGGCCGAATTCGACGGCCTGAAAAGCAAGGGCGACGGTCGTCCAGCGGTCCTGTTCCGGATTAATCCGCCGGATCGGTGCGACGTCCTGCACCAACATGTCTGCCATCTCGTCATATCCGGCTTGTCGCAGACGATACGATAATTCCATATACCGGTTGATGACCGGCGCGACACGTTCCCATTCGAGTTCAAATAATCGTGTCAACAAACTGGACTCATCCGGATCAATCGGTTGATCGTACTGCGCAATCAAGTGGTCATAAAATGCTTCCGGATCCGGGAGTGAACGAGAAAATCGATATAAGTTCGAGATTAAGGTCAACATTGCTTGATCGTCCCGGTCTGATGTGTAACTATCAATCAATTCATAAAACGCCGGATCTGCTAAAGCATAGTAGTTCTCAAACACTTCTTCCAAAACATCATCCTGCAGCAACAACAGCTCTGCTTCTTCCGCAATGCGAAAAGCTGGATCAAGACCAATCCGGTAATAGTTTTCGCGTAAAATCGATAAACAAAAGGAATGGATCGTCGTGATTTGAGCACGGTTCATCATTTGCCGTTGTTTTTTTAAATAAAGGTCATCTGGAGCATCTTTAATTTTTGCTTCGATTGCTTCGATGACACGTGTCTTCATCTCTTTAGCTGCTGCGTTCGTAAACGTCGCGACAAGAATCCGGTCGGCTGTCAACGGATCTTCCTGATTGATGACACGTTGCGTCAACCGTTCGACGAGTACGGCTGTCTTTCCTGAACCAGCGGCAGCGGATACTAAAATATGTCCACCTCTCGCATCAATTGCCCGTTGCTGTTCATCTGTCCACTGCACACTCATTCCGTCTCCTCCTTCAACCGTTCCAAGACTTCTTTTTCCGACAACGGTTTCAATTGCCGGTAGTCGTTTCCGAGAGATTGATCAAACTGGCAGACGGAACGGTACTCACAAAATGTACAAGGTATCCGTTCCTGGTAATCAAACGGATCAATCGCAATATCTCCTGCATACATCGATTGGCTGCTCGTCTTCAATTCATCCCAGGCGTGATCCATCAGTGCCGTCAATTCTTCTTCTTTGACGACACCTTTCGTGTGCGACTTATGAAGACCGGTTTTCGTGAATGTCACTTTGACGAGCGGTGACTTTTGACGTTCATCGTACGCAATCTGATCCATTGCCCGTAATACTTCATCATTTTCAACGATGATGCCTTGCATTTGATACGATTCGAGCAACAACCGGTTCCTTTCGATTTCATCCGCCGATAAATCTCCACGCATCATTGGGTTTTTGACGTGGAAATACAAGGCACCGGCCGGTTTTGCCTGCTGATTAAACAGAACTTCCGACTGTTCAACGACTGTTTTTAGATACAACAGCATTTGAATCGCCAAACCATAATAGATTTCGGCAAAATCCAACTCTTTAGCACTCGATTTATAGTCGACGACCCGGACGTACAATTGATCGCCAATTGTCGCTTGATCCACCCGGTCAATTCGACCGGTGAATTCGATTTCGGTACCATCCGGTAATGTGAAGCGAAGTGGTGGAAACATGGCGTTCCCAAAACTGATTTCAAATAAATCAGGTTCGAATTCAGAACGTTCCGCTTGTTTGACGAGCATTTTTGCAGTTTGCTCGACGACGTCCGTTAATTTTTTCTTGATGTATCCAAAACGGTTCGAACTCATCAAAATCGCATTTTGAATTTCCGGTGTCACCTTCTCGACGGCTTCTTTCGCGAGATTACTGCACGATTGGTCATCCAGTTCACGCCAGCGTTTTCCCGAGGCTTTGATATTCATCGATAAATCATTGAGTGCTCCGTGGAATAGGTTCCCGATGTCCGGCGCTTCGAATTTATATAATTTCCGTTCTTTTAACCGCAATCCATACCGGGCAAAGTGTTTATAAGAACAAGCATTGTACGTCTCAAACCGGGAGACGCTGGCTTTGATGGTGTCACCATACAGGTTACGCGCCAAATCATCCGGTAACGGCTCTGCATGATTTTGATAAAACAAGGCACTGGAAAACAGCGCCATTCGTTCGCGGCCCCGACCGTTTTCGAGCAAACGATTGTACACATCAAACCAGGACGGTTGAATCGGATAACGACGTTGCAGCCGTCTCAACTCGATTGCCGCTGCCGCTGCCGCCCGTTCCGGACTCGTCACGAACTGAAGTTGATCATCCGGTGCATGATCACCGGCTTCTGCAAAGGATGTTTTCACAGGGCGATCCTGCAACAGTTGATGTTTGATCTGCTTGATGATGGATGCCGGCTGAAGGGCTTTGCCGTCCTCGTCAACCAGCGCATAACTGATATGCAACGCTTCACTTGGCGCTGTCACCCCTTGATAGAGGTAATACAATTCGTCGTCAAATACGTCCAAAGAGGCTTTACCGACCGGAATGCCTTGATCGTGGAGGAAGTCATGATCTCCTTCTGACAGCAATTTAGACTGGTCTTCCACGAGTGGAATCAATCCGTCATTGGCCCCGAGTAAAAAGACCACTTTCACCTGTTGTAAACGTCCCCGGACGTAATCCGTCGCAATCACTTGATCGAGCGAAGGCGGAACAAGGGAGAAGCGGAGACTTTCAAGTCCAGTCTCGACCATCTGGACGAATAGTTCTGTCGTCAATGTGGCTTCCGGTGCCGCAGCTTCCAACTGTTCAAAGAGATGCAGTACCGCTTCGTACACCTGATCATGTTCTCTTGCTTGGCTGAGTTCATTGACTTCGAGTGCTTGTTGCTTCCAAACCGTTAACCGGTCCGTCAAATGATGTTCTTCCAAGAAACGGTATAACGCCCGTGTGTATTCACTCATCGTCTTAGATGCTTTGAATCGCTTCTCCAGTGGTTCAATGGCTTCGACCAGGAATTGACGCCATTCGTTCAGTTCCTGTTCTTCTTGTAACTCAGCATCCGTTAAACTGATTTCATCAGCTAGACGTCGCTTCAATTGCCAAGGTTTTTTCCACATCGAACCTTTGATTCCCCGCTCCAGGACAAATGTTTCCAGACGATCAAGTGCTAATCGTGAATCCTCTGCCGGAAGTGGAATCAGCTCTGTTTTCAGCAGACGAAAAATAGATTCTTCCCGATATCCCGTCATGACGATTTCAAGGACGGCATGGACTAATTCGACAATCGGATGATGGACCATCGATTCCCGTTGATCCAGGAAGTACGGAATGTCATACAGTTGAAAAGCACGTTCTAAATGATCGGCGTACGGTTCAAGGTGGCGGACAAGAAACGCGATGTCCTTGAACCGATACCCTTCATGGCGTACCAGTTGAATCACCTTTCTGACAGCCGCTTCTGCTTCAACTTGACGATTAACTGCGGCAGAAAGCGTCAACCCGTTCACTTCGTCATCCGTCGCCGGGTATCCGGGCGACAGTAACGCTTGTTCAAGCATCTGTAACCCTGTTGTCTGAAATTTAACGGTCTGTGTGTAATAGATGTCTTCATGCGCAATCTGTCGTTTTTTCATCTGTTCGATCAACTGCATATAGCAGCGTTGTGACACACCAAACTCAGACTGTTTCGCATAGACGTCTTCGACATCCAGTGTAAAACTAAGATGCATCTCTTTCGTCAATTCCATCAATCGCAGTAAGACCTGTTGTTCCTGTAACGAAAATTCATAAAATCCATCAACGAAGACTGAAACGTCACTTAAATCAGCTTTCGGTAACAGCTCAATCAATGTCGTGAAATAATCGTCCGCATGAAGCGCCTTATTTGAGATTCGTTCAGTAAAGCGCTCGTAAATCAGCGCTAAATCATTTAATTTCGGTGAACGTTCGGGAGATGCACTGCTGATTTGACGCAACATATCCGGATTTACCAAAGAACGTTTAAACGAGGCAATCAATTCGTCCAATCCTTTGTAGAAGCCGGGCATATTTTTCGTCCGTTTAAAAATCTTCAATTCTTCTTCCGCTTCTTCGACAACTTGACGCAGTAACAACTGTGTCCCGGTCTCGTCTAAAAAGGGAATCGCCTGGTTTCCATGATCCCGGATGATATGGAAAGCAAACCGGCGTAAACTCATGACTTCCATCCGGACAAGACCCGACAGCCGGGGATCCGTCGCGATACGACGTTCCATCTCAAAAGACATCTGATCCGGTACGATGAAATAGATGGATGGACCAAGCGGTTGCTCAGCTAACCGGTCAATTACCTGCTCAATTAATGTTGTCGTCTTGCCTGTACCGGCACGACCTAAATGCATGTAATTCATTGTGTCAGATCAGCTGACACCTGTTTTCGTACCATCAGGTGGGCTGATCTTCACCTCCTTTAATTAATATCGATGAGCTTTATGCTGTCTTTTTTCCGCTCATATGAGATGAGTATTGAAAACAAAAAGCGCGCTCATCTATAAGGATGATTATATGTACTATTATCTCATAAATACGAACAAACGTCCGTTTTTCAATCCAGATAACTTGTTTTCTTTTTCGTCCTCTTCCTTGTCCATTTTAAATCATTTGTCGATCGGTTTGTGTGGAGTTGCAAAAAGCGGGTAAAGATTGAGATAATGATTGTCTTCATCAGCTGGAACAGAAAGAGGGACAAGTATGCTATACGAAGACCTTGGTCAAAAAGACGCACTCGAACAACTTGTCACACGATTCTATAATCGTGTGTATACAGATGATGTTCTCCGTCCGTTATTCCCGCCGGACCGCCAACGTGTCGAACAAGCACAAATCCGATTTTTGATTCAACTCACAGGTGGTCCAAAACAATACGATGGACAGGATGAACGGATGAATCTGGCGATGATTCATCGCCTTTTGCCCATCAGAGAAGTACACGCTGTGCGATGGATTGAATTGATGATGCTGACCATTGAAGAGACCATCGAGGACACAGAGGCAGCCACGCGTTTAATTGAGCGCCTACGAATCGGTGCCTTCAATGTGCTACGCATTTGTGATGCCCATCAGAACGGATGAGGGATTTTCCTTTCTCATCGGTACGTTTCAATGTAAAATAAGAACTGGAGGCGATAACTATGACTGAAGAACAAGATAAAAAGAGTGAATTGGTAAAAAGCGCACTCGAACAGGCTGAAGCAGCTAAAACGACAGAAGAACCTGTTGAAGAAGAAAAGTCAGATGAACAAAAACGTTTAGAACATATTCGGGCACTTGTGACGCTTGAACGTGGCTCTGATTATTACCGGGTTGTCTTCTACGATGATCATAAACATTTGATTTTCAAAGAACTCGATTACGATCGAGTCGAATTCGTCGGCCGATTCTACAATGACAGTTTTGATCCAACCAATCAAAAAGAACTAGAAGAAATTTCTGAGAAGGCTCTTGCGACATCGATTCGTAAACGTTTTTTATAAGAAACTGCAGTCTTCCTCACATAAAAGCCGTGCTACCCTCATTCATTCATGGGGAGAGCACGGCTTTTACTATATCCAGACGATTCGTCATCTGTTTTAGGTTATAGCTGTTCTTTTGTATTTCGTTTTTTCCGGCGCATAACGTACGCCAATACTCCACCGGCAACTGCCAATCCTGTTGCTGCCAGTACAGGTAATAGTACTTTTTTCGACGTCAGTTTTTGTTTCACTTGCTCCAATCGAGATTCCGTGACCTCTTTCTGAGCAACCGATGCACGACGGTTGATGGTCATGTGTTTTGCAGCATCCGTTACAACGATTCGTTTCGTCACCCACCGTCGATTTCCTGACTCGTCGACGACAAGCTGCCGGGCGCGTTTGACACCTTTGACTCTTTTACCCGGCGTATTTTCAGGACGAACAATCCGTGAACTGATAAAACGCCGTCCACCGTTCACACCAAATCCAGGTTGTAATTTTCTACGGTTTAACCATTCATATGATTCATTCATCGTGTAGCGGTCTTTCGACCGCTTCACCTCCCTTTAATTCTCTCTCTCGCACTTTACTGTCTATTCGCTGTATTAAGTAGTGATTCCTGTTAGATTGTTCCACTTATCGCGCTTTATTAAACGTCGTCGGTCGTTCTTCTTGAAATCTCCGTTGCATTTCGTAAGCCAATTCCAGTGTTTTAATCCGTTGCCGTTCGATGCTGTAAGCCGAAGCATCAGTGTCAATCCGTTGTCCTGTTTGAAATTCCACTTGAACGGTATCCCCCTTTTTTTGAACGGTTTTCATCTGCTTGAAATTAATCCAAATACATTCCGCCTTCTCCTTCGCAGTCGTCGGGAAGAAAATCGTTTGCGCCTTCCAATCGATTAAGACCGGTGTTTTCCGATTCGGCCCCAGGATATGTCGAGCCGCTTCAATTCTTCCGCGCATCGACGAACCAAAATACAAACAAGATTCTTCAATCAACTTGATCGGATGACCTTCTAACACGACTTCTGACTGTTCTTGAATAAGTAAAGTTTGCGGTTCACCGTATGGACCATACTTTGGTACAAGGGCTAATGTTTCTTCCGTAATTTTATGTCGCATCCTGATTTCCCCTTTCTTGTATTAGTATGGTTATATCAAATTCAAAATGACTTTGTCTGAACGACCTCATTATTTCCCGAAATAAAAAACGAGATACGGCTATCTCGTTTTTTAAGATCTTATTTTTTTCCGGCTGTTTCTTCCTCAAAATGTCTTGGAAAATTAAATTTTACGCAAACTTTATTTTCTTCATTTCCCGCAATCAGATTATCAATTGTCACTTCTCCTTCGTGCCGTTCGACAATCCGTTTAACGATGTATAACCCAAGACCAAACTTGCCTTCTTTTCCACGAGAAAATTGATGGAACAGCGGAGAGGACGTTTCTAACGGCGGACCGTCATTCAGGATTTCGACTGTCGCCGACTGCCTTGTGCCGGACAGGCGAATCTCAATCGTGGACTCGGCATAACGAATCGCATTATCCAATACATTTTCCAATGCCACACGTAATTGTTCCCCTTCGCCTAACACAATGCCCGCTTCCCCGGAAATTTTCCATGTCAATACTTTTGTGCCGACAAACCGTTTTTGAAGCAAATGAACCATGCGGTCCAAATCCACATGATCCCATGTTGAACGATCCAGTTCAAAATAATCAAGTTTTGTTACATATAACAAAGCTGCGACTTTTTTCTCCAATCGTTCCGCTTCTTCTTCGATGACGGAAACAGAACCGGTCAAATCACCGTCCGGATAAATTCCGTCCGAAATCGACTGGGCATAACTGCGAATGACCATGATCGGTGTTTTTAAATCATGTGAGATATTTTGAAGCAAGGATTTTTGAGCTTTATCCTGTTTTTCCAAGTCCATTCGCATCGCATCAACTGACCTGGCCAATCGTCCGATTTCATCGCCACGGTCCAAAGGAAGAGGTGTATCCCACTTCTGAGCTGCAATCTTACCGACCGCCCGCTCAATCTCGATTAAAGGATGGGTCAGTCGTCTGGCTAGCCAAAAGGCAATGAATAAGGTCAAGATACTGACAATCGCAACGACCCAGCCAATTTTCGAAAATAACTGAGTGATGAGTTCCTGCCGATAGGCATCCCAAACGTATGAAACACGGTAATAGGTTTCCCCTTTAATCTCCATCTTTAGGATACTGTAGTAGACATCTTCCTTATCAAGACGGGTCGTGTATTTTTGCATTTCTTTTTCTTGATCGATAGCATCACGATACATTTGATTGACCAGCTGTTGCGGTGCCCCGCCATAGTATAACTTTCCATTTTTCGATAACAATAAGACATTGACCGAGCGTGACTCCTGTTTCCGTCGATCGAATTCAATCGGATTGTCTTGTAACATCTCGATGACAGAGGCATCTTCCGAAAAAAAGACTTCACTGTTTTCTAATGTCGCATAGACTTGCTCATCGATGAAGTTACCAATCGACGACCGCATGACGACTAATATGACAATGGAGAGTGTTGCAATGACCAACAGGAACATCGCCCAGATTTGAAAACCCAGACTCCGATTCTTCATGCAGCCACCAAACGGTATCCGATTCCGTAAATCGTTTCAAGTTCTAGTTTGGAAAGTTTTTTTCGTACACGGCGTACGAGATCATCGACGACACGGTCTGATCCGAAATAATCGTCGCCCCATACGCTCACTAAGATTTGTTCCCGGGACATCGGTGTTCCGATTTGCGTAGCAAACAGAATCAGTAAATCATATTCTTTCGAGGTCAAATCAATCTCTTGACCATTCTCTTCGATAACTCGCTTTTCCGGATAAATCGTATAATCCCCGTACCGGATGAGACCGGTTTTCGGTGTCGCATACGCACGTGCTAAAATTTTCTTTACACGAATAACCAGTTCGCGCGGTAAAAACGGTTTAGCGATGTAATCGTCCGATCCCATCTCCAGTCCAATGATTTTATCAATGTCTTCATCCCGGGCCGAAATGAAGATGACCGGCGTCGTTTCGTCGTGCGCTTTAATCCGTTTGATCAACTGAAAGCCGTCCAAGTCCGGCAACATGATATCAAGTATCCACAAATCAGGTTTTTCAATGATGGCAGATGCCGCCGCTTCCCCGGATGTAAACGATTTTACTTGCCAACCTTCCTGTTCCAAATACTTGACCAAAACGCGGTTCAAGTTCACCTCATCGTCAACTAAATAAATCGTATGCATCTTCATCACTCCTGCTTAAGTTCTTTTTTTCAGTGTAACAAAGGATTTCCGCAGAATTATGGGAGAATCTAAAATTATACAAAAAAACGCTCTTTTCTGAAGAAAAGAGCGGCGTTCAGTCCAACTAATTATTTTACAAGGCGCAACGACGGATATGTCGCACGTTCTACATGTGTTTTTGTGTTTGCCGATACATGACGACGTTCCGTTTTCACTACGTGTGTCAGGAACGTGGCGCCGCCACCAAGTAAGACGGTTACACCAGCCATTAAAATAATTTCCATTGTTTTCGCCACCCTTTTCTATCGCAATTGATAATCAGTATCATCCTCAAGATGACTATATCATGCTTGATAGAAAATGAGAAGCATTCTCAGAGAATTAATCGGTTAAAAATTTCCGTTGTTCTTCTTCATGACGTTTCCGAATGATTTCACGCCATTGAAACTCGCCCTGTTCCAATCCGTTAATCAAGATTTCGGCGGTTCCGACATTTGTTGCAAGCGGTAAATCATAGACGTCACATAATCGAATCAAGGCCGATACGTCGGGCTCATGGGGTTGGGCTGTAAGAGGATCACGCAGAAAAATGACGATATCAATTTCTCCCCGGGCGACCATCGCACCGATTTCCTGATCTCCTCCAAGCGGTCCCGACTTACAGCGGTGGACCGTTAATCCTGTCGCCTCCATGATCCGTTGCCCTGTCGTACCCGTGGCATATAACGTATTTTTGGCAAAATAAGCTTCGTATGCTCGTGTAAACATCATCATCTCGTCTTTTTTTTCATCATGCGCAATTAAAGCAATATTCATTTTATCTCCCCCTCCTTACCTATATGCACACAAAAAGAACTTCAGAAACCTGAAGTTCTTTTTTTCTATATTGAAATCATGAACTGGTTGGTTGTTTTTTCAAGACAGTCCGTAAGATCTTACCCGTTGTATTTCGTGGCAATTGTTCAATAAATTCAATTCGTGTCGGGCACTTATACTTAGCGAGTGAGATGGCACAGAAGTCGAGGACTTCCGTTTCCGTCAACGGTTCACGTACGACAACAAATGTTTTTACCGCTTCGCCCATTTCTTCGTCGGGTACACCGATGACGGCGGCTTCGACAATCGATGGATGTTGATATAAGATTTCCTCGACTTCACGTGGATAGACATTATATCCGCCAACGATAATCATATCTTTTTTCCGGTCGACGATATAGAAGTATCCATCCTCATCTTGTCTTGCTAAGTCGCCGGTGTAGAGCCATCCTTCTTTTAACGTCGCTTGCGTTTCTTCCGGCATTTTATAGTAACCGGTCATGATGTTCGGACCACGTACGATTAATTCTCCGACTTGACCGATTGGTACTTCCTGCCCGAGTTCGTCGACGACCCTGTTTTCGACATCGATGATCGAAGGTCCGATCGAGCCCGGCTTTTGTACTCCGTCCAAAGGATTGAAGCATGTGACGGGAGACGCTTCGGACAGACCGTATCCTTCAAGGATATGACAGTTAAAGGTTTGATCAAAGGATTGAAGCAACGGTACCGGTAAACTCGCTCCACCTGAAACGAATAAACGGATGGATTCAAACGCATTCGTATATTCCGGATGCGCCTTTACTGTCTGTAGCAGGAAGTTATACATCGTCGGCACACCCGCAAAAATCGTGACCTGTTCTTTTTTCGCCAGTTCAAACGTCTCCTGTGGTGAAAAGCGGGCAGCAATGACAACCGTTGCCCCGTGTGCCAGTGACGCATTGACCACGACCGTCAAACAA
Organism: Exiguobacterium sp. s166; assembly: GCF_018618855.1. Lineage (NCBI taxonomy): Bacteria > Bacillati > Bacillota > Bacilli > Caryophanales > Exiguobacterium > Exiguobacterium sp. s166. The sequence continues at coordinate 597,124 of NZ_JACSMU010000002.1, forward strand.
AAGACATGGAACATCGGTAACACAGCGAGTGTCCGGTCCTGTTCCGAGACATTTAAGTATTCCCCGATGGAACGGGCATTGGAAGTCAGGTTTCGATGTGATAACATCGCTCCTTTTGGTTTCCCTGTCGTTCCGCTCGTATACAGGATAACAGCGGTCTCATCCATTTCATACGTCACTTCCTGAATCGGATGTTCAATCTCTAACCACCGCTCAAGCGTCGTGAACTGAACATTTCCAAGTCGTTCTTCCGGACCGACTTGACCGTTAAACGGAACGGAGACGACGACAGAAAGATGCGGTAAATGAACCAATCGCTCTTTTGCTGCTTCGACAAGCGGTGCGATTCCTAAAATCCCTTTAACATCGCCGTTCATTAAGATGTAACCGAGTTCATCCGGCGTATAGGTCGGGTTGATTGGGATGGCAACTGCCCCCTGCTTCATGACAGCATAATACCCAATCAAAAAAGCCGGACTATTTCCAAGTATTAGAGCAACGTGATCCCCTTTTCGAATTCCATGTGACTCGAGTGCTCCGGCGGCCCGGTGAAACTTCTCAACAAATTCATGATAACTGACTGCGACATCTTCAAATACGTAGGCGATGCTATCCGGACGTTGCCGAGCTGTTTCTTCCACCGAATGAATCAATCCCATCATAACTAGCTTCCCCCTTCGAATGAATAACCGTTCATTTTTAATGCAAAAAAAATCCATACATGACGTGTCCGCCTGTATGGATAGTGTAGCATTTTATGGAAACGTTTTCACGTTCTTTCTTTTTAACCGTTGACGATGACGCCACCGTTTAGATGCAGGACTTGACCCGTCATATAACTTGAATCGTTACAAGCTAAGAAGACGTAGGCCGAAGCCATTTCTGCCGGTTGTCCCGGACGATCCATCGGTGTGTTTTTACCAAACGTTTTGACCGATTCATCCGGGAATGTATCTGTGATCAATGGTGTCCAAATTGGACCTGGAGCAACGGCATTGACACGAATCCCTTGTTTCGCAAGATTCATTGACAGACTACGTGTGAAGCTGACGATGGCTCCTTTTGTCGACGAATAATCGATTAAGAGGGAGTTTCCTTCGTATGCTGTCGAAGACGTCGTATTAATGATGGCCGAGCCGAGTGTCAAGTGAGGTAAAGCCGCACGTGCTAAGCGCATCATCCCGAAAATATTTGTTTTGAATGTTTTTTCCATTGACTCGTCTGTAATGTCGAGCAACGAATCTTCCGGTTTTTGCATACTCGCATTGTTAACGACGATATCAAGACGACCAAAACGGTCGATGGTTTTTTGGACGAGTTCTTCACAATACGCGCCGTCTCCGATGTCTCCTTGCGAAAGTAACACTTCGCCACCAAGTTCTTCGAGACGGGCTTTTGTTTCTTCTGCACCTTCTTGATCACCATAAAACGCGATGACGATTTTAGCACCTTCTAATGTATAGGCAATCGAGATCGCACGCCCGATTCCTGAATTACCACCCGTTACGATAGCCACTTTGCCTTTTAATTTCCCGGCAGCACGGTAATCGTCCCGTTCATAATACGGCAACGGTTGTTGATCTTCCGTTTTCGGTAAGCCTTCCGAAACTTTTTCAAAATTGATGAAGTCGTTTAATGTACCCTCTAAAAAGTTATCTTTATTGTAGCCCATGAAAAAAGCTCCCCCTATGCAAGTTGATAGAGAGAGTTTTCCCAAAAAAGCTTATGCTAAAACGTCAAGCACTTCGTCCAGCTCCACGGCACCAAAATATTTCTTTAATTCGTACTGACTCAAGACTTCGCGTAACGAAGACCGGTCATACCGTTTGCCTTCCAATGCCCGTGCGATTTCCTCGGCATCCTCGACTCCGAAGAAATCGCCGTAAATTTTCGCTTCTTCGATGACTCCCTTTTTCACATTCAAGCGGAAATCAATCGTTCCAATCGGGAAACGTTTTTTATGGATCACATCAAACTTCGGTGATTTACCGAAATTCCAATCCCAGTTCCCGTACCGTTCTGCTGAAATCGCATGGACTTTTGCCCAGTCTTCGTCCGTCAAGACATAACGTTCCATCTCTTTTCCTTCATAAATCGATTCAAGGAGATGTTCGACGAACTCATCCATCGTCAACGGCTCTGTTAAAAATTCAGAGATGTTTGCGACCCGGCTGCGGACCGATTTAATTCCTTTTGAACGCATTTTTTCTTCACTGACGACCAACGCATTGACAACTTCCTCAATGTTTGAATCAAGCATCAATGTACCGTGGCTGAACATCCGGCCTTTTGTCGTAAACTGGGCGTTTCCGCTGATTTTCCGGGTTCCGACATGAATGTCATTACGACCGGACAGCTCTGCTTCGACACCCAATTTGTGCAGTGCTTTTACGACCGGCTCCGTGAATTTTTTATAGTTATTGAACGAATCTCCATCATCTTTTGTCAGGAAACTGAAGTTCAGGTTTCCGAGGTCGTGGTAAACGGCACCACCGCCTGATAAACGACGGACAACATGAATGCCGTTTTCCTCAACATATTTTAAGTTGACTTCCTCGTTCGTGTTTTGGTTTTTACCGACAATAATCGACGGACCGTTGATGTAGAACAGGAAATAATCTTCTTCGCTGACATTTAAATTGTTCAAAATAAAGTCCTCGACAGCAAGATTGATCCGTGCATCGTGGATATCTGGATGGAAAATGAATTTCATAAGTTTCATGTACTCCTTTAACAATCAAATTTAGTTACAGCCGTCGACTCCGCAGGCATCACCTTCAGCTACGATTTCTACTTTTTGTTCTTGTTGCACCCGGTCCAATACTTGGCTGAATGCTTCAACAGGCTGCGCTCCTGAAATGGCATATTTCCGGTCAAATACAAAAAACGGCACACCGGTCACACCGAGTTCACGAGCCATATCTTCTTCCTGACGCACTTCATCGGAAGACTCGTCAGATGCGAGGAAGGTTTCTACCGTTGTTGGATCGAGTCCAACAGTAGTCGCAATGCGCATCAAAATCGAATCGTCGTTTAAGTTCTCACCATTCATGAAATAAGCTTGGAATAACTCTTCTGATACTTCATCCATTTTATCATGCTTTTTCGCAAGTTGAGTCAGGCGGTGAGCCTTAAATGTGTTTGCCGGAACAACGCGGTCCATCTCATAGAACAGACCATCGGTTTTCGCCGCATCGACGACACCTTGCGACATCGATCGAGCTTGATCAACAGATGTCCCGTACTTTGATGCTAAAATTTCGTACAATCCCATCGTTGGTGTTTCCGGTGCTGACGGATCGAGTTCAAAACTTTTAAATTCAACTTCGACGTTTGTCGCTCCATTCTCCTGAATCGCTTTTTCCAAACGTTTCTTACCGATATAACAAAATGGGCAGGCATAATCTGACCAGACTTCAACTTTCATCGTGTTCCATCTCCTTCATGTAGTTATCATGTATGTTTAGCATAATCGCCCGGGCGTTCGCTTGCAATGAATCTGATTTCATAGGACAGTAAAAACTCCTTCGCCGAAAGCAAAGGAGTTTTTGTCGAACAAGTATTTATTCTGTGACGAGTGCGTGAGCTGCGTCCTCAATTTCGATCTCAAGTTCTTTTGTATATTCTGCTGTTTGTGCAGCTGTCCAGTTCAAGTGACGGGCCATCTCTTTGATGACTGCTTCTTTATGCTGACGTGCCCAAGCAATATCGAAGAAGACGGCGCCGGTCCGACGGATGAAGAAGTCGATTGGACGTGCCACCATTTCGTGGTTGATTCCGTAATGAAGCTGTGCATAGACATCACGCGGTAATTCTGTTTCCGCCGCATCATACGATGCCGCATATTCAAGAACGACCGGTATGTTCGAACCGTATCGTTTCGCAAGGAATAACACTTCTTCTGATGTTAATCCGTTTGCCGGTGCTTGTGATTTCAAGAACTTCGCGTACCCGGCTGCCCCTCCGACATGGCCACCTGAAATCGGCATGTTTTTTGTCGCACAACGTGTATAGGCACGGTTTGTTTCTTGTTTTAATAATTTGGCGACGAGATCAACGACGTGCTCACCCATTTTACGGTAGCCTGTCAGTTTTCCGCCGGCAATCGTAATCAAACCGGATTCAGACTGCCATACTTCGTCTTTCCGCGAAATTTCAGACGGGTCTTTTCCTTGTTCATAAATCAATGGACGAACACCGGCCCAGCTTGATTCCACATCTTCCGCTGTCACTTTCACTTCAGGGAACATGTAATGAATTGCATCGAGAACATATTCCTGGTCTTCGACTGTAAATTTCGGATGTGATGTGTCTTTGTCAAAGAACGTATCCGTTGTTCCGACATACGCTTTTCCGTCACGTGGAATGGCAAAAATCATCCGGCCATCCGGTGTATCGAAATAGACAGCTTGTTTCAGCGGGAATTTTGACTGGTCGATGACGACGTGAACCCCTTTTGTCAAACGCAGTTGTTTGCCGACTTTCGAACCGTCTTTTTCACGCAATTCATCGACCCAAGGACCCGTTGCGTTGACGACTTTTTTCGCACGAATTTCATGTACGTCTCCTGTCGCAAGATCCGTCACACGCATTCCGACGACTTTTCCGTTTTCATACAGAATTTCTTCCGCTTTCGTGTAGTTGACGACACGTGCTCCGTGAGCAACCGCTTCTTTCATGACTTCGATCGTTAAACGGGCGTCATCTGTCCGGTACTCGACGTAGTAACCGCCGCCTTTTAGACCGTCTTGTTTTACAAGCGGTTCTTTTGCCAATGTTTCTTTGGCTGACAACATTGAACGCCATTCTGAACGTTTAACGCCTGCCAGGAAATCATAAACACGTAATCCGATTGACGTACTGAACGGTCCGAATGTACCGCCTTTATGCATCGGTAACAACATCCATTCCGGTGTCGTAACGTGTGGTCCGTTTTCATACACGATTGCCCGTTCTTTCCCGACTTCGGCAACCATTTGGATTTCGAATTGTTTCAAATAACGTAAACCACCATGTACCAATTTCGTTGAACGGCTTGACGTTCCCGCTGCAAAGTCCTGCATCTCAACGAGTCCAATCTTCATGCCACGTGACGCAGCATCAAGAGCGATTCCTGCCCCCGTGATTCCTCCACCTACGACAAGTAGATCGAGTTCTTCACGCGTTAATCGATTGTAGACCTCTGCACGGTTTTTGCTTGAAAATTGCTGGTTTGCCATGAATAGTTCCTCCTGTTTAGGTTCGAAAAAAAAGAGACCACAACAAACAGACTGACGGTGTCAACTGTTGCTGTGGTCTCTCCATATTCTCCGACCGGTTTATTAACTTGTTGTTACTATAACATATGTCACATCATTTAAACAACATCGTCGCTTGAACAGCTTTTTTCCATCCACCGTAAAGATCTTCGCTTTCCGCTTCCGCCATGTTCATCTCAAAGCGACGATCCATCTTCCAATGCGCCGAAATTTGTTCTTGGTTTTCAAAGAATCCGACAGCCAGACCAGCGAGATACGCCGCGCCAAGAGCCGTTGTCTCATTGATTTCAGGACGCTCGACCGGTGCCTGAATGATATCACTCTGGAATTGCATGAGGAAATCATTTTTGACGGCCCCGCCGTCGACACGTAAGGCAGACATTTCGATTCCGGAATCCTGTTCCATCGCCGTCAAGACATCACGCGTCTGATAGGCGAGTGACTCAAGTGTCGCCCGGATGAAGTGCTCTTTTTCCGTTCCGCGCGTCAGACCGAAGACTGCACCACGGACATCGCTGTCCCAGTAAGGTGTCCCGAGACCGACGAAGGCAGGAACAACGTAAACACCGTCTGAAGAAGTCACACGTGTCGCGTAAGCTTCTGTTTCCTTCGCATCGTTAATCAGGCGAAGACCATCCCGTAACCATTGAATCGCTGAACCGGCCACAAAAATACTGCCTTCGAGCGCATACTGGACTTTTCCGTCGATTCCCCACGCAATGGTCGTCAAGAGACCGTGTTCCGATGTCACAGCTTTGTCGCCTGTGTTCAGTAGCATAAAACAGCCCGTTCCGTACGTGTTTTTCGCCATTCCTTTTTCAAAACAAGCTTGACCGAATAAAGCAGCCTGCTGATCTCCGGCAGCACCGGCAATCGGAACTGATTCACCGAAGAAATGATAGCCAGCTGTATGGGCATAAACTTCAGAAGACGGACGGACTTCAGGAAGCATCGCTTTTGGAACATCGAGAAGCTGAAGTAATTCGTCATCCCATTTCAGTTCATGGATGTTATACATCAACGTCCGGCTGGCATTGGAGTAATCCGTGACATGGGCTTTACCGCCTGACAACTTCCAAATCAGCCATGTATCAATTGTTCCAAACAATAGTTCACCACGTTCAGCCCGTTCCCGTGAACCTTCAACGTGATCAAGAATCCACTTCACCTTTGTTCCGGAGAAATAGGCATCAATCAATAAACCTGTTTTTGCACGGAATAGTTCGGCATGACCGGCACTCCGCAACTCGTCACAAATCTCAGCTGTTTGTCTCGATTGCCAGACAACTGCATTATAAATCGGTTTTCCAGTCTCTTTCTCCCAGACGACTGCTGTTTCCCGTTGGTTCGTGATACCGATTCCGGCGATTTGTGTCGCCTTAACGTTAGCTTCCGTTAGACAGGTTGCAACAACTGCAAGGACACTTCCCCAAATTTCATTAGCATTGTGTTCAACCCAACCCGGTTTTGGAAAGTACTGCGTAAACTCACGTTGTGCGGAATGAACGATTTCTCCAGAACGGTTGAATAAAATCGCCCGTGTACTCGTTGTTCCTTGGTCTAATGACAAAATGTAGTTCTCCATCTCTTCCCCATCCTTTGTATCTAGTAAGTTAAGCTTAAGCTGACTTCGACTTCACTGACGTTGATTTATTCGGACGAACACCGAATTTATAGCATAAACCTAATATGATGATTGTCACAAGTCCGACAATCACAAATGCCGGTGTATCTTTCCCGGAGAAGACAGATCGGTAAAACAATCCACCGAGACTTCCACCAAGAACCGGACCAAGTACCGGAATCCAGGCATAACCCCAGTTAGAAGAACCTTTTCCTGCAATCGGCAAAATAAAATGCGCAATTCGCGGACCTAAATCACGTGCCGGATTCATTGCGTATCCTGTCGTCCCCCCAAATGACATTCCGAGACCGACAATCAAGACACCGACAACCAATGGATTCAGACCGTCTGAAAACGTATTGGCTCCAATCGATAAAATTCCAATGACGAGCAAAAATGTCGCAATCAATTCACTCATGACATTCGCAAATGTATGTGGAATCGCAGGTGATGTCGCGAAAACACCCAGTTTTGCCGCCGGATCTTTCGTTTCTGCCCAGTGCGGTAAGTAATGAACGAATACGATACTCGCTCCGGCAATTCCACCTAATATTTGTGCCACGATGTATCCCGGAACGTCCGCCCATGCAAATGATCCGTCAAAAGCAAGACCAAGTGTTACGGCCGGATTCAAGTGGGCGCCACTGAATTGACCCACCGCATAGGCAGAGAGCGCTACCGCAAACCCCCAGGCTAACGTAATGACGATCCAGCCGGCATCTTTTGCGTAGGATTTGGTTAATGTAACACCTGCTCCGACACCATTCCCGAATGCTACGAGAAGCGCTGTTCCTAAAAATTCTGCTAGTACCGGTGACATACGTATTTCCCCCTTTGTATGTGAAAAAAGCAACAAAAAAAAGAGATTCGCGCCTCGGCTTTTTGAATGTTCTCAAAAAGCATGAAAGCGTGAATCTCCGATTTCTCCGTCACTTCGTATCAACTTGTTTTCACTATAACAATCGATGAAAACGCTGTCAAACGATTTACGTGATCTTTATCATAGCGTTTTCATTTGTTTGGTTCAAAGTATTTCCATAACTCTTTATTGGATGTCGTAATACTCGATGCTCCAGCCGCGATTGCCTGTTCTACTTCCTCAACGGTATCAATCAATCCACCCGCGAATACCAGTTTGCCGGTTTTTCGTTTGACCTCTTCGATATACTTCGGCATCAATCCCGGTAATACTTCGATATAATCAGGTTGCGTCCGCTCCATCAGATGATAACTTTTTTCAAGCGAACTGGAATCAAGTAAAAACATCCGTTGCATCGTCTTGACCTTTTTTTGACGGGCTTTTAAGATGACACTCGCTTTTGTCGATATGACCCCATATGGCTTTAATTCCTGGCAGACATATTCGGTCGCAAATTCATCGTTTTTTAACCCTTGGACTAAATCCATATGCAAAAACATTTTTTTATCATACCGGTGTGCCAATTCATAAACGGCCTTTAAGCGCGAGACGTGCATCTCGAGTAGTACACCGTATTCATAAGGACTTTTCAACATTTTTTCAAAGTCTTCCAACTTTCTTACAGACGGTAGAATCTTTTGACCAAAGTACGTCATATAGCGTCCTCATTTCTTTGATTTGTTCTTAGTATGTCGTCTCCGCAATGTTTTCCGCAATCCTCTTTTTATGAAAACAAATGAAAAGAACGATTAAATTAGGGTATAGCTTAACGATACTGATTTGAAATGGAGGTGAGAAGCATAGGGAGAAGCTTTTCCCCTGTGCCTCGCATGAGTCAACAAAAAAGAATCATCATTTATTTATTTTCCATCCTTATTAACGCCCTCGGCAACAGCTTCATGGTCACGGCCGCCATCGGGAGCGCCCCGTGGACATCTGCCAGTGAAGCGTTAGCCCGAATTTCGCCGTTGACCGTCGGACTCGCCATCGTCGTCCTGCATGTTTTTGCGCTGATCAGTGCTTTACTCCTTGGCAGCCGTTTCAGTTGGTGGACGATTTTACTTAGTTTTTCCCTTGTCGTCCTGTTCGGGACAGCGATTGATTTCTTCTTATCGATTCACCAGCTCCTTTATACACCGGTCGCCTTGTGGGCGCGTATTTTGTATATGATCATCGGGATGCCGTTGATTTCGCTCGGACTTGCCCTGTATCTGCAAATCGGTTTCGTCCTGATGCCGCCCGATTACTTGATGAAATCATTGATCAGCCGATTCAACAGTACTTCGATTGGTGCAACGGTCAGCCTGGCGATTCCATTTTTGATTGCCAGCATCTTGTCGTTCGTCGAACACGAATTGATTGGGATCGGTGTCGGAACGTTCGTCTTTCTGTTGTTAAATGGTCCACTGATTGAATTTTTCCAAAAGACATTTCCGATCACCCGTCGTGTCACCTGACGCAGAAAATCCTGTCCGCGCTGTGAATGTCACAGTGGAGACAGGATTTTTTTTAGATTTAAAGATATGATTTTTTTTGGAAAATCAAAATTGATCCGCCGAATAACACCAAGATGTGTGCCAGAACGAAGATGACAGAAAACGTCAATGTCGTTCCCATCGGTTCTGCCGTTCCATATGTCAAGGCGCCTTTGAAGTACATCGACCAGTCCAAATGCATCAAAACAATCCATTTCGCGATTTCCGGTTTGAAGGCGAGTAACACATTCCCGACAATCGACGTAAAGAACTGGGCGAGCACGGTGAAGCCGATAATCATCCCGACAGAGCGGAAGATAAGTGAGAAGAATAACGTCATGAAAATTGTGAAAACCGGACTAACGAGCGACAACACGGTATCACGCCACTGGATGCTGTCACCGGCTTCAGAAAAGGCAAACGAAGCAGCGTACGTAATGACCGCGATGAAGATGAATTGTCCAAGCATGACTAAAATTGAGAACAACAGCTTTGAAAAATAAATCATCATCCGCGAATACGGACTCATCAATAGGTGTTTCATCGTATCGTAGCGGACTTCATTCCCAACGGTTTCCGCCGTGAAGACAATCGTAATGATGCCAAGCAAGCCGAATAAAATTGTCGAAACCAACGTATAATAATCACTGCGCGTCATGTCAAAATCATTCATTTTCGTAATAATGACAAGTCCAACGACGATAACGACGTATAGAGCTAAGACGATTTTTGATTTTTTCATCGTCCACCATTTCATCCATTCATTTTGTATGAGCGAAAGCATGTGAATCCCCCTCTTTTTTCGTCACTTGCAAGAATTGTTCTTCCAGTGTCATTCGTTTTACAGTCAGTTCATGTAAATCAGCAATCGGGACGATTAATCGGGCGATAGCCGGTGTCTCGGTTTCAGGTGCCGTGATGACGATTTTATCGTTCAAGCGTTCGGCCGGATAGTTGGCAACCCGCAATGCTTCAATGACGTCGCGTACATTATTTTCCGGAACACGAATCATGATTTTGGCTCCCGTCTCATTTCGAACAGACTCGACCGATTTGATGACCCCTTGGTCGATGATCGCATACCGGTCACTGATTTGTTCCATCTCACCTAACATATGGCTGGAAATCAAAATCGCAATATCCTGCTCGCGTGCCATTGCCCGGAGATATTCGCGCAGTTCGGCAATCCCGGCCGGATCCAGTCCATTCGTCGGTTCATCCAAAATCAAAACCCGCGGATTATGTAACAAGGCCCGGGCAATTCCAAGACGTTGTTTCATCCCGAGTGAATATTCACCGACTTTTTTCGACAGTTTTCCTTCAAGACCAACGAGTTTCGCTAATGCCTCATAGTCAACCTGAGTCAGACCCGGAATCAGATTCTTGGCATGAACAAGATTTTGCTTGCCCGTCATGTAGGTGTAGAATGCCGGATTTTCGACGATAGCACCGATTTGTGTCAATGCTTTTGAGCGTTCATGGACGACGTCAAAACCATTGACGGTGACTGTCCCCTCATCCTGTTCCATTAGTCCTGTAATGATTCGGATGGTCGTTGTTTTCCCTGCCCCGTTTGGTCCAAGAAATCCAAACACTTCTCCTGGCGACACTTCAAAGCTGACATCCTTTAAAATCTGTTCTTTGCCTAAACGTTTTGATACGTGTTCAATTTTCAGCATCTTTTTTCCTCCTCTTGCTGTTCTTCTTACTTCAGTGTACGTGATTCAACGTAAAAAAGTTCCTATCCTTACAATTATGTAATCCATTTCCAATTCAAAATCGTATACTAAAAGATGTTCACTACTCTATTTAACTGTAGGAACCCTGATGCCACTTCAATTTGTTCCTGTGACAAAAATAGATTTTCCAACCATTCAATCCATCTATGCTGAACACCCGCACTATGTTCAACTGGAAGGTCGATTACTTCCTTTATCAGAACACGAATTAGAAGCAGAATTTTTAAATCACGATACGATTAGCCTCCTTTGTCTTGACGGGGAAGATATACTTGCCCTCATCGATTATTTACCGGAACACCTAACCGATCATTCCACCTGGATCGGGTTGTTTTTAATGCCCGAACGGCTTCATCGCCAGGGCATCGGTTCGATGATTTTCCGTCTTTTCCACGAACAGTATTTACATGATTGTCCTGTCATTCGTCTAGCCGTCCTACCTGAAAATGTATCAGGACGTCGCTTTTGGGAAGATCTCGGTTTCCGCTTCGAACGATATGGAATATCCAATCACAATCAACCCGTCGAAGTTTTCATCAAAATGAAATCATGCGATGATCGTATGCTAAAATAATGAGAAGAATCCTGTTTATCTCATTAATAGAATTGGAGTTTATTATGAAGAAATTTTCTATCCGTTTTGATGTTTTACTCGCCTTATTGATTGCCGGTCTTTTTTTCGTCATGACACTTTCCTTGACGTTTTTAATCAGCAATCGTGCAACAGACCGTCTACAGGATGAAGTAGGAACGACTTTGTCTGCCACTGCCTATCAGTTATCCGATAAACTGGATCACTATATGTGGTCCCGTACCGCTGAAGTCAACGTCTTACGGACGTTACCGACGATTCGTGACGAACAAAATCCGGCTGAAACACGCAATACGCTTGAACAGTTGCAACAACAAATCCCTGACTTTTCATGGATTGGCGTCATGGATCCTGATGGACAAGTCGTTGCGTCGACAGGGAAAATTCTAGAAGGTCAATCAATCAAAGCGCGTCCTGTCTTTCAGGAAGCACAAAAAAAACCGTTTATCGGAGATGTGCATGATGCTGTTTTACTGGCCAAATTACTTCCCAACCCGAGCGGCGAACCGTTACAGTTCGTCGATATCAGCACACCGCTATTTATAAACGGAAAAATGAGTGGCGTCCTCGCCGCACATCTCAGCTTTGAATGGGCCAAGGAAATCGAACAAAGCTTCCAAAGTTCTACCGCACAGATTAAAAATGTCGAATTCTTCATCGTCAGTAAACAAAACCGGACGGTCCTTCTCGGTCCGAAACAGTGGCGCGGGAAAAACTTACCGTCTGCCTGGTTAGCCGGAAATCAAAAAGGATACCGGATTTCCGACTGGGAAAAAGGGCAGGAATACTTAACCGGTGTCGCCAAAAGTAAAGGCTATAAAAACTACGACGGTCTCGGCTGGACCGTTCTCGTCCGCCAACCGAGTCAAGTTGCCTTTTCAGATGCAAGCACTCTGAGAAATTACATCTTGATTGCCGGATTGATTGCTTCTTTGCTGACAGCCATCATCGGTTGGTTCGTAGCCCGATTGTTGACTCGCCCCTTAAAGAAAATCACGCAGGCAGCAGAAGCCATGCAACACGATCGATCAAAATCGATTCCGTCACATACCGGGATTCGTGAGATAGAAGTACTGTCCGTCGCGTTACGCGAACTGACGACGAAATTGACCCATACCGAGCAAGAACGAACGACCTACGAGTCACTCGCCCTTCATGACGCTTTGACCGGACTGCCGAACCGGAATGGTTTATCTGATTATCTGGATGAACTGTCTCGTAAAACGCATGATCAGATTTACCTGTATCTTGATTTAGACGGATTTAAAGCAATCAATGATCAGTATGGTCATGCGATGGGTGATTTATTGTTAATCGAAGTTGCCGACCGTCTTCAAAAATCCTTACGCTATGAAGGGATTACGGCACGGCTTGGCGGGGATGAGTTTCTGATTATCCTCAACGAACAGATTTCGACGGAAGATATCGACCGGTACGGCAAGGACATCATCCACACGCTTTCGTATCCGTATCTTCTGAATCAACAAACTTTGTTTATTGGAGCCAGCATCGGAGTCGCCGTTCGTTCGACCGAAGAATCGATCGAACAAGTCATTCACCGTGCGGATCTTGCTTTGTATGATTCCAAACACCGGGGCAAAGGATGCTTGACCTTCCATCATTAAGAGGCTTCATTGACAAGATCACCGCTTCTCCGTAATGTGAACGCATAGAAGAAGCAATCCCCAACTACTTACAACAAGGAGCTGACAACATGAATCAGTGGACACGCGAAGCACGCTATCGCCCGCTTTCCGATCTTGCACCGGAAGTGTATCAACTCATGAAAGAAGAAGTACGCAACTCACCTTGGCGGTTTTCTTTCCACATTCAACCCCCAACCGGTTTGTTGAACGATCCGAACGGATTTGTTTATAACAACGGCACGTATCATCTTTTTTACCAATGGTTCCCGCTCGGCCCCGTTCACGGATTGAAATACTGGTACCACATGACTTCAAAGGATTTAGTGCACTGGTTTGATGAGGGAGCAGCCCTTATTCCAAACGATGATCCTGATTCACACGGTGCTTACTCCGGAAGTGGTTTCATTAAAAATGATCAGATCCATATCATGTATACAGGAAACAAACGGGATGCAGATTGGAAGCGACACACGAGTCAAATCGTTGGTCACCTTCGTTCGGACGGCCGGATTGACAAGCATCTGCCCCCTGCCATTCCAACCGTTCCAAATGGCTATACCGAGCATTTCCGGGACCCTAAAGTGTTTCAGCATCACGGTACATGGTATTGCATCATCGGGGCTCAACGTGACGATCTGACCGGCTGCACAGTAATGTATCAATCCGAAGATGCGGAGAGCTGGACCTTGATGGGCGAACTCGTCACCCGTTACGATCAATTCGGTTACATGTGGGAATGTCCTGATTATTTTGAACTGGACGGAAAAGGACTATTACTGTTCAGTCCGCAAGGGATTGCTCCCGCAGGAGATCGTTACCAAAACATCTTCCAGTCGGGATATTTGATGGGACAACCACTCGCCCTTCCCGAGCTTGCTTTCCAACATGAGGATTTTGTGGAACTTGATTTCGGATTTGATTTTTATGCTCCCCAGACGACACTTGCAGCAGACGGACGCCGGATTCTTGTCGGCTGGATGGGGTTACCTGACATCTCGTATCCAAGCGACCGTTATAACTGGGCACACGGTTTGACGTTGCCGCGAGAACTGACACTCGAAAATCAGCAGTTGCGTCAAAAACCCGTTCAGGAACTAACGTCACTCCGTAAAGAAACGTTGTACGAAAAGGAACTGAAGTTGGTCCGTGAAGTCCTGCCTGCACAAGCAGAAATTTTCGAGCTCGAGTTGTCCCAGTTGCAACTTTCTTCCGACCAATTGGAAGTGAAGCTTCGGGTCAGCGAGCAGGAAGAAACCGTTCTGCGATACGATCAACAAACGAATCGATTTACCATTGATCGCGGACAATCAGGGGCAGAGGTGCCAGCACTCGAATATGGTACGACTCGTTCTACCGTATTGACCGAACCATTGCATACCTTACGGGTGTTCGTTGATCGTTCGTCAATCGAAGTATTTCTAAATGACGGGGAAGCCGTTGCTTCCGCCCGGATTTTCCCGAAAACGACGAGCCAAGGCATCGTTCTGACAGGTGACGCGACGGCTCAGCTGGCCATTTACAGCCTGTAAGCCGTTGATTCTTTTTTATTCCTGCAAAAAAAGCACATTCCTCACAGATCAGCTGTGGAATGTGCTTTTTATTGAGGAGCTGTTTCTTTTTGAAGATCAAAGGCTAATATGTGTTGTTCGCCAATCGGACCCATGACAGATTGTAACGTGTCCACATAACCTGTTTTAAAGTACAAGGATTTTGCCGCGATATTCTTTTTATTGACCGCTAACGTAATCGCCGTTACTTCTGGAAAATGTTCATTCACGAATGCAGGTAATTGCATCATTGCTTCTTTGGCATAGCCTTGTTGCTGATGTCTTGCATCAATCGAAAAAGCCCGCAACAGGACACTGCGTTCATCTGTCCGGTATGTTTTCGGTGGATTTAAATGCAGGATGAAAAATCCGACGACTTCCATCTCTTTTTTTATGACGACCGGAAACTTGTCCGGATTACTTACCGCTTCCGACACGACTTCGGTCGGAAATGTCGTAAATTGGATTTGTTCTTCCGGAAGAATAAACGCATCACATTGTTCATAATGTTCATTGGTATACATAAACAGCTTTACTTGAGACATACTTTTTTCCGCCTTCCATTAGTCAAGGAGACCCAACACTCCCCTTACATCTATTTCCATTTTACATGTTCTAGATGTTTTAGCCAATGATTCAGGAACGTTCCTGTAAAAGATTTTATCTTTACTTATATTCCACTTCTTGTGTAGACTTAATCAATTGTCCGGCTGAAAATGCTAAACTAAGAAAAGAAAATTGAGTTTACAAAGGTAAGAGGTGAATAAACCGATGTCCCCAGACTTTTTTGAACGCATGGAGATGGAAACCGGGACCAAACTAAATGCTGTCCAGCGCCAAGCGATTGAGCACGATCGAGGTCCGCTCCTATTACTCGCTTCCCCGGGTTCAGGAAAAACCACAACATTGAACTTTAAAATTGCCTATTTGATTCTCGAAAAAAAGGTGAATCCCCGGTCTATTTTAGGATTAACTTTCAGCAAAGCCGCTGCTCATGAGATGGCAGAACGTTTTCATGATTGGTTTCATCATTTAATCGGGACGACGGCTTCCTTTTCGACGATCCATAGTTTTGCCTTTCAAGTCGTCCGTGATTATGCGGCAACACGTCGCCTTCAGTATACGATTATCGAAGGAGCCGTTGAAAAATCGGCAACACATCGTCCGGAACAGCCGTTGCATAAACGAATGATTCTTCGCCGGATTTTCCAAGAAATTAACCGGAGCGTCATTACGGAAGATCAGATGGATGAATTACTGCGAATGATTTCTTTCGTTAAAAATCGGTTATTGGTAACGAAGGATGTTGAAACATTAAAAACGACCATTAAACATTTTCCGGAGATTTACTCAGCTTATGAACAATTTAAACTGCGGGATCCCCTCCATCCGCTGATGGACTTTGATGACATGTTGACGTATGCCAATACGATTCTGTCAGAAGATGCCGCACTGCTTAGATCGTACCAACGGCGTTTTGAGTATATTTTAACGGACGAAAGTCAGGATACGTCTTTAGTTCAGCATCAACTTGTCGAAAAACTGGCACTGCCTCACAATAACCTTTGTGTCGTCGCCGACGATGATCAAACGCTGTACAGCTGGCGCGGTGCGGATGTATCAAAAATCATCCACTTTAAAGATACGTATCCCGATGCGACCGTATTGTACATGGAACAAAACTATCGTTCCTCTAAAGAAATCGTCGAGACCGCCAATCGATTCATTCAGCGTAATAAGGTCCGTTACCCGAAGAAAATGTATACGGAAAATCCGTCGTCCCGTGCCATCACCGTTGAAACGTTACCGGCGTACGAAGACCAAACGCGGTATGTCATTCGTCAATTACGTGAGGAAACGAATTTTAAAGAAGTAGCGATTTTATACCGTAATAATTCGTCCTCGATAAACATCATGAATGCTCTTGATCTAGCCGGCATTCCTTTTTATATCAAGGACGTCGACCATAAATTCTTTAGCCATTGGGTTTTAAAGGATATCTTACATTTCATCGAATTGGCAAACGACCCTTCCGATGTGGATGTTTTGGCGCAAATTCATACGAAATTTGCAGGGTATATCTCAAAAGTTCAATTACAGCGTCTGTACGAATTACGGAACGGAGAAAACGTGTTTGATTTGTTGCTTCATCATGTCGAGATGAAGTTTTATCAAAAAAAACAACTCAAAACCATTAAATCGGTCTTTGCTGCCATGCAAACTGCCCGTCCTGCTGCCGCATTGGCACTGATTCGTAATGAACTGGGCTATGAAAAAAACCTGAAAAAAATGAGTGACAGTCTTGGATTCAGCATTGATTTTTTACTTGAAATGCTCAATACGATTGAAAATGTTGCAAGTGATCTTCCGACGTCCCTTGCCTTTAAAGAACGGATTTTGCATCTCGAACAATTAATGCGTCAAGCGAAGTCCAATAAACATCAAAATGCCGTTACCTTATCGACTTTCCACAGTGCCAAGGGACTTGAGTTCGATCGTGTCTTCATGATTGATCTGATCAACGGTGTTCTTCCGTCGTCTGATAACATCAAATCTTACAAAGACGGACAACTCGAAGAAATGGAAGAAGCAGTCCGCCTGTTTTATGTCGGTATGACACGGGCACGGCACGATCTTCATCTTTTGTCTTACCGGTATAAGTCAAAGCCGGTCGAAGAATCCTTATTCATCGCAAATATCCGACAGATTCTCAATCCGGATCAAAAGGCACAAAAAGAAGCCCGCTATGCTCCGCGTTTGAACGATACACCGGCAGGACCGCTTCTTGCCGTCGAGAAGAACATGCGAATTCGTCATAAATCCTTCGGCGAGGGAACGATTGTTCATTTGATGGACGACGTTCTCGAGATTCAGTTTGATAAGGGCATCGATAAGCAACTGTCCCTCCAAGTCTGTTCCGAAAATCATCTGATAACGATTCTTTAAAAAAGACTCATTTTTCACCGGACGAGCTCCAGTGGAAAATGAGTCTTTTGTTGATCATGTCATGCGTTCATCATTTTGACGGACCAGTGCATCACGGATTTCCGTAAGCAGTTTTTCTTCCGTCGTCGGAGCTGCGACTTCTTCCGTCGTCTCCTCTTTCCGACGAAAAGCATTGATGCCTTTCACAAACAAAAACAAGGCAAATGCAATCAAGATGAACTCAATGCTCGCTTGCAGGAATTGACCGTATAACAAATTAGCATTTCCGACCTCGACGGACAATCCTTTGACATCAATTCCACCGATGATAATGCCGATCAACGGCATGAAGATACTGTCGACCAAAGATTTGATGATGCCACTGAAGGCAGCCCCGAGGATGACCCCTACTGCCAAATCAATGACATTTCCGCGAAACGCAAACTCCTTAAACGCTTTGAACAATGCCTGTTACCCCTCTCTTGTTACGTCCATGCCCGATCAGCCAACTGACGAATCGCATAGCCGACCCCATTTTCATTATTTGTTTTCGTCACTTGATGCGCAATCGCTTTTGCGTCGTCATGACCATTCCCCATCGCTATCGCCATTCCGGCGACTTTGAACATCGGAACATCATTTAAGTTGTCCCCGATGACGGCGACCTCTTCGATTGACACTCCAAGGTGCTTTGCCAGTGTTTTGACCGCTGTTCCTTTATCGGCACCAAGTGCCATGACTTCAATGTTGTCATGACCGGACGACGTCACATAAATTCCGTCCACTTTTTGTTCGATTTCTTTCCAAATCTTTTTCATCAACTCCTGATCAAAAGAGAAGGAAATGAACTTAAAGACCTGCCCTGCTTGGTTACGAATGAATGAGCGGAATCCATCAATCATCTTGACATCTTCATTGACGTAATAACGATTGTGGAAAAAGTCGAGCACATCCTTTGCCCGGTCGCTTTCCTGACTCATTTCCTTGAGCGAATCATAGGCGGCGTCAATCGTTGATCCTTGTGCCGTGACGAGACCTTGGTCACAAAACATCTCAAAAAATACTTCGTATTGGCTGATGATGCCGTAAATTTGTTGCGCTTGCTCAGTTGTCAGCGTCGTCGCACTCAGTTCTTCCCCGTCAACGGTCAAAACGCGCGCTCCGTTCGACGCGATGATCGGACATGTGATCCCTGCCTGATCCGTCAATTCTTTTGCATTTAAGTAGTTTCGTCCTGTCGCAATCGCAAAATCAATGCCTTGTTCTTTTGCAGCTTCAATGGCTGCAATCGTTTCCGGTTCTATTTTCTGTTTACTGGATAACACCGTACCATCCATGTCTGAGATCAATAATTTGATTGCTTTTGCCAAAACGTTCACTCTCCTTTATCTTTTTCCATTTTACTATACCATTTTCAGCATGATATTCCTGTTCCGACCCTTTTGATTCCGCTCAAAGGATCGGAGACAACAATCGGGAAATACTCTCTTTAAACTTAATGAGTCGGGATCGTTTCGCATATTTTTCAGCCGTCAGTTGCTCACAGACGAGACAGTCTGCTTCAAACAGACGGGCCAGTTCTTCTGCAACATGCTGATCGTAGACGATCGAGTTCATCTCAAAATTCAATCTGAAGCTCCGGGCATCGATATTCGTCGTTCCGACGGATGCGATTTCCTGATCGACGACAATCGTTTTCGCATGGAGAAATCCAGGTTCATACGTATAGATTTTTGCTCCATAATCAATTAGTTCCCCTGCTGCCGCTGTCGTCGCCCAGTAGACGAACGGATGGTCCGGCTTGTTCGGAATCATAATTCGGATTTCGACACCTGCCAGTAACGCCATTTTGCAGGCGTCCATATAACTGGTATCCGGAATGAAATAGGGCGACTGGATATAGATCGATTCTTTCGCGGATGAAATCATTTTAATCAGCAGATTTTTGAGATATTCCGTTTTTGAATCCGGACCCGACGTCACAATCTGCATCGGCAGCTCCTGTTCAATCGAATGGGCGCCATAATAAAAAGCATTTTTTGCCGTATAGCTGTCACTGGCCTGATTCCAGTCCAAAATGAACCGGTCCAGTTGATCATGGACGACTTCTCCTTCTAACCGGAAATGCGTGTCGCGCCAGTAGCCGAATTTTTCGTCGATCCCTAAATACTCCGTTCCGACGTTAAAGCCGCCGATATAACCAATCTTCCCGTCGACGATACATGACTTCCGATGGTTTCGGTTGTTGAGACGGAAGTTGATCAAACCGATTGTCGGCGGAAAAAAAGCGAACACTTCCCCGTTGTATTTCATCAATTCCTTAAAGTCGGACCGTTTCAAATCACGGGAGCCGACCGCATCATAGAGCAACCGGACTTTGATTCCTTGTTTCGCTTTATTTGTCAAAGCGGCAATTAACGCTTGTCCAAGCGAATCCTTTTGAATGATGTAATACTGGATGTTAATTTCGTGTTCCGCATTTACGATGTCGGTCATCATCCGATTAAATTTTTGCTCACCGTCCGATAAAATGACGACCTCATTTTTAAAACTGAGCAACGCATCGTTCGACACTAAATTCATCCGGATCAGTTGGTCATACCGGACGATAGCAGGATGACGCTGTTGTGTCTCGAATTTATCCAATTCGGTTAATTGAAGCGTCACGCGTCGTGATTGTTCTTGTTTTTCCGTTTGTTCGACGTGATAAAAATTTGTTTTTTTCAAGAGACGTCCAAAAAATAAATAAATCAGAAACCCGATCAACGGAACAAAATACAAAATCAGAACCCATGCCCATGTTGCGCCAATGTCTCGTCGTTCCAAAAAAATAACGGTGACGACCGCCAATAAATTCATGATAATCAAGCCGTAAGCCAATATAACGAGCATCGTACTCAACACGTCAAGCACTGGATCTCCTCCTTTGTTCTACCTGTCACCTTTTCCCGCTGCAATGTATAAGGTATTCCTTATTTTCAAAGTAAATAAAACAAAAAAGTGCAGGAAACTCCTAAAAAAGATGGAGTTTCCTGCACTGGATAAGATTTTATGATTCATTGACGGATTCATCCGCGTGGGATTGTTCCAATTCAATTGATTCAACCATTGTTTTTGCACTGGCTACACAATCCGGCAATCCTACCCCGTCATAGGCAAGTCCTGCGAGATAAATGCCGGGATATTGTGCCAATACTTCCTCCCGGACGCGCTGAATTCGATCGGCATGACCGACTGTATATGCAGGAAGACCATCTACCAACCGGCTGATGATGACTTGTTTCGGTTCTAATGCCCGTCCACAAATCTTCTCTAAATCCTGCAACACAGCTTGTTGCAGAACTTCATCTGATTCATAAACCAAATGATCATTGCCCGGTCGACCGACGAATGCACGCAGGACCGTATGATTTGGAGCGGAATGATTCCATTTTTGATCAATCGCCGTACAGGCCGTGATGGAGTACGGTGCCCGTCGATTGACGACAAAACCTGTTCCTTCAATCGGTAACGACTCTTGTTGATCAAAAATCATCGTAATCGTCGCCGTCGAGTGCGTCGTCAACTGTTCAAGCTCCGGCAAGTGGGCATCCGGCAACAATTTGACGACTTGAGGATGCGGAATCGTCAAGAGTACGTAATCTGCATACTCCGGACCATGATCCGTTTTCAACCGGTAGCGTCCGTCTTCACGTGAAATCTCAAGCAATGGCGTTTCCAGCCGCACTTCCGAACGTTCGAGCATCTCTTCCAATCGTTCAATCAATGATTCAAGTCCTGTTTCGAGCGATAAAAACTGTCCCGTCGCTTTGATCGTTGTTTGCGGAGTCTGCGGCAATTGATCGAGCGGACGCATTAAACGCATCCCTTCAAACAATGAACCGGCTTTTTGTTCGTTCGCGACGAATTGGGGATACGTCGCAAACGTACTCATCTGATCGATGTTACCGGCATAGATACCGGACAGCAACGGTTCAATCAATTTTTCCACTAATGCATCCCCGAGTCGCGGACGTAAATACTCTCCGAGCGGAATGTCCTGTTCCGGAATCCTTAACTCATCAGACGGATGCAACAACAAGTCAGCGACTTCCTGTTTTTCCTGTTCTGTCAGTAACGTCGTTTCCCGAAACAGATCAAGATCCGTCGGAATTCCCATGACCGCACCCTTAGGAATCGGGTGAAGGCCACCCGTATCCAAAATAAATGCTTGGGACGTGTTATTTCGGACCAGTTTTTCACCCAGTCCGATTGCTTCAATCAAATCCGTCAAAATATGTTTTCGGGCGACGTAAGAATCCGGTCCGCGTTCAATCGTAAAACCATCTTCTCGGTACGTCGCGACTTTTCCGCCCAGACGTTCTCCGGCTTCAAGCAACGTGATGTTCAAATCAGGAAAAGTACGTTCTGCGTAATAGGCAGCGGCAAGACCAGTAATACCACCGCCGACGATGACGAGACGTTTACTTGACATAACTGCCGACCTGTTTCGAAACAGCCTCGGTGACTGCTCTCATGAAGGCAGGATCTGCATTCGGCATAATCGGACGTGCGTAATGAATACCCAGTTCGTCACAGACGACTTTACACTCATAATCATTATCGAACAGGACTTCCAAGTGATCGGCAACGAATCCGACAGGAACGTAGACGAATGCTTCATACCCTTTTGCTTCATAAACGTCACGCGTCAAATCTTGTACATCTGGTCCCAGCCAAGGTTCTGGCGTTTGTCCGGCTGATTGCCAGCCTGTGATCATATGTTTGACACCGGCACGTGCCGCAATCAGGTCTGCTGTCTCTTTTAATTGTTCCGGGTACGGATCACCGTTCGCGATGATTTTTTCCGGTAAACTGTGTGCGGACACGACCAAGACCGCTTTTTCTTCCGGTACCGGTAATGCATCAAACGTTTTCCGGATTTCTTTACCCCACCAGTCAATGAACGCTTCTTCTTTGTACCATGACTCAACAGAAGCCAAATGAATGCCGTGTTTATCTGCCACTTCTTTCGCCCGACCGTTGTATGAACGGATGCTGAACGTCGAGTAGTGAGGTGCAAGTACGACAGTGACTGCTTCTGTGATGCCGTCTTTCGCCATTTGTTCTACAGCATCTTCGACGAATGGTTCGATATGCTTCAGACCCAAATACAGCTTGAATTCGATTTCACCCGCATATTTTTCCGACAATTGGCGGTGTAATTCTTCCGCTTGATCAATCGTGACTTGCGCCAGTGGTGAAACACCACCGATTGCTTCATACCGTTCTGTCAGTTCAGCCAATGCTTCTGGAGACGGTTTGCGTCCACGACGGATGTGTGTGTAATAACGTTCGATGTCTTCCGGTTTATACGGCGTACCATACGCCATGACGAGTAATCCTAATGTTTTCATTTCGCTACCTCCATTTTTTCTTTCGAGTAATCATGGATATATGCAGTGAGACGTTTTAAGACTTCCGGATCCACCTCCGGGAAAATTCCATGTCCTAAGTTAAAGATGAAACCGGGACGTTTCATTCCCATATCAAGGATTTCTTTTGTTTTTGCTTCGAGAATCTCCCATGGGGCAAGCAGGTAAGATGGATCAAGATTTCCCTGTAAGGTTTTCGTCAGTCCGCGTTCACGTGCTGCATCTACCGACAACCGCCAGTCGAGTCCGACGACATCCAGCGGCAGATCGTGCCACTCTTCCGCCAAATGACTTGCTCCAACGCCAAACATGATCATCGGAACGCCCGTTTCTTTCAATTCCGTGAAAATACGCTCCATCGTCGGTTTGATATACAGAACATAATCATTCCGGCTCGTCGTACCAACCCACGAATCGAAGATTTGGAATGCCTGGATGCCGGCATCGACTTGTGCTTTGATATAATCGATGACCATATCTCCGAGTTTCTCCATTAAAGCATGCCATACATCAGGATGACCATACATCAATGCTTTCGTTTTATGGTAGCCTTTTGACGGACCACCCTCGATCATATAGCTGGCCAATGTAAACGGCGCCCCCGAAAAACCGATTAACGGAACTTCGAGACGTTCACGCAACAGTTTAATCGTCTCGAAAATGTAGGGAATATCTTCTTTTTTAAATGGTTGGAGCGCTTGAACATCGTCCATTGTCCGAATCGGATTTGCAATGACAGGACCAATGCCGCTTTTAATCTCTACTTCGACACCCATCGAAGGCAATGGCGTCATAATATCTTTATAGAGAATCGCTGCGTCGACTCCCAACTGCTTCACTGGTAGTTCTGTGACATATGCGCATAACTCAGGATCATGTGTAATCTCAAACAGTGTCCGTGTCTTCTTGATTTCACGATACTCCGCTTGATACCGACCTGCTTGTCGCATATACCAGACCGGTACATGGCTTACCTCTTCGCCACGAATGGCCCGCAAAAATGTATCATTAAATTTTTTCATCATAACTACCCCTTTATACTCGTTCTAACGCCCCAAAATAACGCACGATAAGTTTGTGAACACAGAAACATTATATCTGAAATTCAGAACGGTGTGCCAATAAATCGTTTACAAAATTACAGTTCTGTTACCCGTTCATCAAATGTTCACCGTTTCTTATAGAGTCCGAAAGCAGCATTCAACTGTCCACGGATCAAATCCGAACGTTGTTGTTCCGTTACTTTCCGTTCTTTTTCACGGATTTCGTGTGTCCGCCATCCGTCTTCGATCTTTTCCGCAACTTCTACCAATCGTTCAATGTCTGTAAACGAGTACTTTCGTGTTTTTCCGTTCGTCCGCTCTGGAAAAATCAATTTCCGTTCTTCATAGTAACGAATTTGACGTTCCGACAAACCGGTTAATTCGCAGACAATCCCAATCGTCATCACCTTCTTCTCCCGGTAATTCATCTTCGTCACTCCTTTCCTTCAAAATACCATGTCAGATTTTCTGACACAAGACGTTTCTTGGAAAGGATTTCCGTCTAAAGTAAACACATACTTTAAATTGATAAAGGAGGAACGATGATGAATTTAGAAGAAATGTTAGTTTCGGTTGATACGTTTTATGTCTTATTCGCTACCTTACTCGTCTTTACAATGCAGATTGGATTTTTATTACTCGAAACAGGAATGTTGCGGGCTAAAAATGCCGGGCATGTCGCGGTTAAACAATTAATCAGCTTCTCCGTTGCCGCCCTTGCCTTTTGGGCGATCGGCTTCGGACTGACGTTCGGAGATGGTCCAGGTTTAATCGGAACAGAAGGATTCTTCCTTCAAGGAGGGTTTTCAAGCCTTGACTGGTCAAATGTAACAATCGATGTCAAGTTCCTCTTCCAACTGTCATTTGTCGCCGTATCCCTCGCGATCGCTTGGGGTGGTTTTGCGGAACGGGCAAAACTATCCGTCTACTTGTTGTTCGGGACGTTCTTCGTCGCCATCATCTATCCGATCATCGCCCGTTCGGTTTGGGCCGGCGGCTTCCTTGGTTCTCTCGGAATGCAGGATTTTGCCGGTTCGACCGTCGTCCACTTACAAGGTGGGATTGCCGCTCTCGTCGCTGCTCTGATCCTGAAAAAACGGATTGGTGCGGAACAAACACCTTTACTCGGTCATAACGTCATCTACTCCGTCGTCGGGGCTTTCATTCTTTGGTTATGTTGGTTTGGATTCAATGCCGGTTCGACGTTAACGATCGCTGACGGATTCTTCAGCTATGTCGCCTTGACGACATTACTTGCGACAGCTGCTGGTGCTCTTGGTGCGCTCGCCATTTCCTTTTGGCACCGCCGGGTCGCAGATATCCCGTCGATCATCAACGGCGTCTTAGCCGCCCTTGTTGCCATCACTGCGGCTTGTGCCTTCGTCGAGCCCTGGGGAGCCGTCGTCATTGGCTTCCTGGCCGGAGTCATCACGTACGGAACAAGCATCCTGCTTGCCCGTCGTGTCGATGATCCATTGTGTGCTTTCTCTGTTCACGGTGTGGCCGGAATTTGGGGCACACTCGCTACCGGATTCTTCGCTTCGCCGAGACTGGTTGAAATCACAGGAATTGGACAAGCCGGACTGTTTTACGGCGGTGGATTTACACAACTTGGGGTTCAAGCCCTTGGTGTCGTCTTCGCAGTCGTCGTAGTCAGTGTCTTAAGTTATGCCTTCCTCAAGTTGCTCGACGTAACCATCGGTCTCCGGATTACACGGGAAGACGAACTGCGTGGACTCGATGTTGCCGAGCACGGACAGGCTTCTTACGACCTTCCTGCACCGGTCAACAAAGAGTTGCACCCTGAGTATGAACAGGAAGAATCGACCGAAAAAGTCAATTGAGCGGTATCCTCAAATCCCCCTTTGCCGTAATGGCAGAGGGGGATTTTTTCTTTGATACTACAGTTATTTTTTTCTGGCGTAATATTCAGCAACAACGAGTGCCAAAACAGCACCTGCGACGACGGTCGGAAAACCGCTGATCAGATACCCGATCAATGTCAAAATCAACACTTGTAAAAACGACATAATCCGAAGAACTTTCCGTTTTGAAGCCGTCGCATCTCCAAACGGCAGTAAGCGGGTCAACAGATGCGAGTCGATCGCCCGTGTAAACGGAGCCAATTGAAAGCTCGTCAGTCCGCTGAAGGCTGGTACAGCAAGAACGACTAACCATTCATTGTCTTTTCCAAGCCACATAAAGACGGCTCCGATTAAGGTCAAACGAACAATCAAACCGATCCCGTCCGTGCTTCGAATGAATTGTTTCATGTACAGATAGTCAAATGTCCGGTTACGGTCAAACCCGATTTTTTCTACCAAAAGACTTAGGAGACGTCGGCGCTTATATGTCGTCGACAATCGTGGGACATCGACAAACCAGTTTGCGATGCGGTAAAAACGGTCACGTGATTCCTGTTCCAGTGCAATCCAGTCCATCAACGGTAACTGATCCTGTTTTTTCAAATGAAGTGTCAGCAATAACAAACTCGTCACCACGATGCTGAATGAACCCATTCCCAACATGACGAGAACGCCGGCACCGGTTGCATATAAGAGGACTATTCGATGACCGACCCCTTCGAGTTTCGATAAGTTAGCTGCGGCACCAATCATGCTTAGGGCTGCAAACAAACTGAACAATCCGATCGGTGAAGTTTCTTCTGTCCGAACGTATAAGACTGCGACAGCGAGAAACGGGATGACTGCCCGGATCATGCCAAATAGAGCATTATAGGTTCGAACCCGCTTCATGTAACCGGTAAGATGTGGCAGACTCGGAAGCAAAAAGACTTGGTCCGCTTCGGTTAAAAAGGTTCGTGTCGAGCGATAAAAGGCTAAGAAGATGAACAGACTTCCCATGACCAGATTTCCGGGGAATGACGGATCCAGTTGATCTAAAAATCGTCCGTACACGACAAGGCCGTACAAGACGACGAAATAGACGGTAAACAGCAACCCGCCGTTCGCCATATACCGGGTATATTTTGTCATTTCCGCCATAGCAGCCTGGTATCGTGTACTCCATAAAACGGAACTTGTCATCGTTCGGCCTCCTCGATGGCCGCGACATAGATATCATCAAGGGAGCCGTCCTTCAAATCGTACCGGTCTCGAAGTTCTCCGGTTGTTCCTTCTGCAGCGATTCGCCCTTCATGCAGTAAGATGAACCGATTGCAATGACGTTCTGCCGTCTCCAGGATATGCGTCGACATCAGGATTCCTTTCCCATCTGCTTTTAATTCACTGAAAATCGTTAACAATTCACGAATGGCGAGCGGATCCAGTCCGACGAACGGTTCATCGACGATCAACAACTCACTGCCCGTCACCAAAGCGCAGAGAATCATTGCTTTTTGTTTCATCCCTTTGGAAAAAACACTCGGAAACCACTCTAACTGTTTAGTCATTCGAAGCCGGGTTGCATAATGATCGATTCGTTCCTGAGCTTTTTTTTCCTCAACTGCATATCCTTGCGCCATCAAGCGCAAATGTTCACGTAAAGTCAATTGTTCATACAACATCGGTTGCTCTGGAATGTAGGCGACTTGTTTCCGGTATGTTTGTTCATCCTGTTCTAAACTGACACCGTTGATCAAGATTTCTCCTGACTTGACCGGCAACAAACCGAGGATATGTTTAATCGTCGTTGATTTTCCGGCACCGTTCAGACCGATTAAGCCGACCAGTTCTCCTTGGTTTACCGATATATTGATATCATGGAGGACTTTTTTTGCTCCATATCCTCCTGATAACTCATTTATTTTTAACAACACTCTCATCGACTCCCTTCATTAACCATCCTAGACAATTCAATCTCACTTTTCTAGTTTGAGTCATTTTTTTATTAAGAAAAGGTTTGAATACATCTTTTTACGGTAATTACTCTAAGTGTAATCGTTACATCAATATATGAAAACGACTTACAAAAATTGAAAGTAGCATTTTAAATACGAGTTTCTCTAAGAGGTAACTGGTATAATCGTCTAGCCATTTTAATTTTAACGTTTTTACCTCGCTGGTTGAAATGATTATTTTAAATGCTTTTATCTTTCAATGTGTTTACAACTGCCTGAAAACAGGTAAATCTAAAGTAAGAAAAGGAGGGTTCCAAATGGGATTCTTATGGGCTTTAATCGTCGGTGGATTAATCGGTTGGGTAGCTAGTCTAATCATCGGAAAAGACGTACCAGGTGGTATCATCGGTAACATCGTTGCTGGTTTTGTCGGAGCAATGATCGGTCAAGCAATCTTCGGTACAATGGGACCAGATATCGCTGGTTTCGCTATTATTCCAGCTATCTTAGGTGCTATCATCTTAATCTTCATCGTGTCATTGATTCTTCGTTCAGTACGTCGTAAATGATTTATTGAAATAATGATTAGTATGTAAATTTTATTGAAGGAGTGTTTTTAAATGGGATTCTTATGGGCTTTAATCGTCGGTGGATTAATCGGTTGGATCGCTAGTCTAATTATTGGTAAAGATGTACCGGGCGGCATCATTGGTAACATTATCGCAGGTTTTGTTGGTTCAATGATCGGACAAGCTATTTTCGGTTCAATGGGACCTACTATCGGCGGATTTGCAATCATTCCAGCTATTCTTGGTGCAATCATCTTAATCTTCATCGTATCGTTGATTCTCCGTTCAGTACGTCGTAAATAATTTAAACTACTAAAACTAAAAGGAGTGTTTTAAATGGGATTCTTATGGGCTTTAATCGTTGGTGGTATTATTGGTTGGTTAGCAAGTCTTATTCTCGGTAAAGATGTACCAGGTGGAGTTATCGGTAACATCATCGCAGGTTTTGTCGGTTCAATGATCGGACAAGCTCTTTTCGGAAGTTGGGGACCGTCAGTTGCCGGTTTCGCAATCGTACCAGCTATCCTTGGTGCAATTATCTTAATCTTAATCGTTTCGTTCATCCTTCGTGCGGTCAACAAACGATAATCTGATTTACTGCAAAAAAAACCACTAAAGACGTCATGTCTCTAGTGGTTTTTTTGTTTGATCTGCGGATTTTTTTTAGTTACGTAACTCCAGCCACATTTTACCTGATCGTTCAATGACACGTTTTTCTGACTTGATATTCAACCACCCTAACAAATCGTCAAAAAAGCTTGATGGGTATTTCCAGACCGTCCCGACTGATTCCGTCGATTTAGATTCCGGCTTGCCGGCGACTGCTTCGAGCTCAGACGTTGTTTTATTCAAATCAATTAAGATACTTTTGACTTCATGATTCTCATACACCATTTCAAATCCGTCATATATCGTTTTGTTGGCCATCTGGTTTGTCGGAGGGCCAAATGATTTTTCTACTTCGGATTGGCTTCGGCCGATATAATCCGTCATCTGTTCGACCGTCTTACCGGTTCTTGCCTTCACTTCCGCTTCGAGCAGCTTCTCGATATCGACACCGTATTGTTCCTTCTTATCCGGTGCAATCTGTTGTGCCAGTTTAAAGACAACCGTTGTCGTTCTCTGATCTCCTATTTGAACGGTCTCAGTCGCCTGTCCCGTCTTTCCGTTCGCTTCCACGCGGGCTGACACCTCATACTCGCCCGGAAAACGTTTAATGGTTAAGGGAGCCTCTTGATCCGCATTACCTGCTGGCGCATCATCGATTGAAATGGACGCCGTTTCCGTATCAACCTTCACTTCCAATGTCTGTTTATTCAAATGCAAAGTGTACGTGTCGAACCAAAATCGTCCCGGCTGTTTTTTCAATGAAAATAAATCTTGTTGCTTAGTTCGTTTTGTTTCTTTCGGATAATTGTTTTGATCAGATTTAATTTCGGCTACAGTTCGTTCAAGCCGTTCCGGGTCTGCCTTAAACCATTTCATGAGCTGATTTGTTTCCGCAAGCTTTAACGGTTTGTTGTTGAGATACACTAATTGTTGAAACGTTTCCCGGTCTTGTTCCTGTACCGTTTTTTGAAACACTTGATCTGTCTGTTGCCGTTCGGCAGCCGGTTTGATTTGACTCCATCCAATCCAAGCAATCAGACCAGCGAGTACAATAATTCCCACGATGAGTCCGATTCGCTGATTTCGTCTTTTCTTTTTTTCATATACAGTGATGCGAGACGGCATCTTCGTTTCCCCTACCTTCTTTTTTAGGATTTCCTTTAGTTTAGAAACCCTTCATATCCTTGTCAATTGCCCGCAAGACCGATTCAGTCGAGTATACTGAAGCTATATCCATCTGAAGGAGTGAGTCCATTGCAAAAAGAAAACTGTATTTTCTGTAAGATTGCCAACCATGAGATCCCAAGCCATAAAGTTTTTGAAAATGAAGAAGTTTTGGCTTTTCTCGATTTATCACAAGTAACGAAAGGTCATACGCTTGTCATTCCAAAACAGCACGCTGATAACGTCTACGATTTATCCGCAGAAAGTGCACAGGCTGTTTTTGCAACCATTCCGGAAATCAGTCGTGCTTTACAACAGGAAACAGGCGCTGCCGGAATGAACCTTTTATCGAACACCGGGAAAGTTGCCGGACAATCTGTTTCTCACTTCCATCTCCATCTCATTCCGCGCCACGACAAACACGATGGCTTTGGTGCGAAATGGGAAGTGCACAATGAAGAGTATACGGCTGAAGAATTGGCAACAATCGCCGAATCCATTAAAAATCGTCTCTGACGGTACCCAAAACCGTTCAATTACTGACTCATTTTAGAAATATTGCCGAAATAGGTTTCTAATATCGAATTTTCGGTAAAATAATACGAAACAAATATTTTAATATCAAAAGGAGGTAAAACTATGTCGAAGCGTCCCCATCGTAACTGGGTCGCTTTTGGTGCTACGCTGTCGCTTGTGACTTTTTACGGTTTGAAGGCGCTTCGCCAAGGTACTAAAAGTGACTCTTCGAATGGTAAACAACGTCGAAATTCTTATTCTACAATCGTAACGAACGTGCAGGATTTGACGCAAGAGGGAAAGAATCTAATAGAGACAGCCAAACTTTCTGGTACGACTTTTAAAGAGGAAGTTACAAGAGATGTCTCCCAGTATCAGTCAGAGGTTCAAGAATCACTCGCACGTCTTCAGAAATTTGCTGATGAGGCAAAACAAGACGTCGATCATCTTACTCCCCAACAATAACGGTCCGCTGCTTCGATTTGTTTTTGTATAGTTTGCATTTTGCGCGTTTGAGCCATTGTCACCTTTCGAAAGGATGAGTCAGATATGGAACACGAAAAATTATATCCTGGACAAGAAGCACTGTTATACAGTCATAAAATTGTCCAATTGAGCAAAGCACTATGGAAAACGGTAGAAAAAGATTGGCAAAATTGGATCAAACCCTTTGATTTAAATATTAATGAACACCATATTTTATGGATTTCCCATGCACTGGGTGGTGCCTCGATTTCTGAAATCGCCAAATACGGTGTGATGCACGTCTCGACTGCATTCAACTTCTCTAAAAAATTAGAAGACCGTGGACTTTTGACGTTTTCAAAAAAGGAGACGGATAAACGAAATACCTACGTCCAACTGACCCCGGAAGGCGAAAGTCTGTTACTTGAGACGATTCAAGCATTCCGCCCAGAAGAGAACGGTGTTTTCCGTGCTTCGTTACCACTCCAGGAACTTTACGGTAAATTCCCAGAGCTGACAGACATATCAGCAATCGTTCGCCGTCTTTACGGCGACAGCTTCATGGACATTTTTGCCGAGACATCAAAAATGATTACAGAAGAAGCAGACCGGCGTCCACAAGACCCGGTGATCGACTCGATCAAAAAAGCATGACCTTTGCATGAATTCTTCGAGTTAACGTTCTAAGCCTTGAGGCCTAGGACGTTTTTTCTGTCTTTTGAAAGTAACGTTCCCTTTACCGTTCTGTCTCAAAACGTTGCGATGCCTCACAATTTCCCACAAAAATAGTCCTCCCCTCCTGTACTTGATGTGATAGCATGGTGTAAGAGCAAATCACTTTCGATTTTGCGGAAAGCTGTCAAGATAACGAAGATATGATATGATAGAACGGTTGAAATAAATGGTAAATTAGGGGTGTATGTATGAAAAAGAAACTTTTAAGTGTAGCAGCAGTGGCAAGTGTATTCACATTAGCAGCATGTGGTTCAAATGACGAAGCTGTCATCAACTACAAAGGTGGAGAAGTCAATAAAGCGGACGTCCAAGACGAGGCGTACCAAAAAGCAGGTGCACAAATTGCTTTCCAACAAACGATGAACAAACTGCTTGAAAAAGAATACGGTAAAAAAGTAACAGATAAAGAAGTAGAAGCTGAAGTCAAGAAAACAAAAGATCAGTTCCCAGATAAAGAACAGTTCAATACGACACTTCAAACAGCCGGTATTAAAAGCGAAAAAGAATTCGAAAAAGTGCTTCGGACACAAATGCTCTTAACAGAAGCAAAATCAGCAAAATCAAAAGTTACGGATAAAGAAATCGAAGAGCGTTTCAATCAGGAAAAAGTGGAAGTAAAAGCGAGCCACATTCTTGTTGAAAAAGAAGCAGATGCAAAAGCAATCAAGAAACAACTTGATGAAGGCGGCGATTTTGCTAAAATCGCTAAAGCTAAATCAACGGATACTGGTAGCGCAACAAAAGGTGGAGATCTTGGATACTTCACAAAAGGTAAAATGGTCGAGGAATTCGAAAATTATGCGTTCAAGGATGGCGTTGAAGGTAAAATTTCTGACCCGATCAAAACACAATTCGGATATCACATCATTAAAGTAACAGACCGTAAAGAGAAAAAAGACTTTACGCTCGAAAAAGAATCCGATCGAATCAAAAAGGCATTAGCTGAAGAAAAAGCAGCTCAAGTCAATCCAAACGACATCTACCGTTCATTGATGAAGAAGTACGACGTTAAAATCGAGAACAAAGACTTCAAGGATGCGTTTGACCTCGATAAGCAAGAACAACAACAAATGCAACAACAGATGCAACAGCAACAACAATAAGCGTAAAAATCCCTGCTTCCATCATGGAAGGCAGGGATTTTTTGGTTATGCTTTTATTCCTATTAACGAATCGGAGCCCGTTCATATTGTTTCGGTAAACTGACCTCGTCTTTGAGTTCTGCTGCCGCATGGTAGACCCAGTACGGTTGACGCAAAAGTTCACGGGCAAGCAGGATGACATCCGCCCGTTCACTGCGAATGATTTCTTCTGCAAGCGTCGCCGTCGTAATCAGACCGACGGCTCCTGTCTTGATTCCAGTGGCTTGTTTGATTTCAGCTGCATACGGCACTTGATAGCCGGGATACACATCCGGAACTGCATTGGCAACAACCGCTCCAGAACTGCAATCGAGCAAATCGATCTTTCGTTTTAACAGTTCCTCGGCTAACGGAATATAATCCGTCGCCGTCATCCCGCCTGTTGCATGGTCTGCTGCTGAAATCCGGACCCATAATGACAAGTTGGTTTTTGCTTGAACTTCATCAATGATTTCAAGCAAAAAGCGCATCCGATTTTCCATTGATCCACCGTATTGATCTTGGCGTTTATTCGACAACGGGGATAAGAATGTATTAATCAAATAGCCGTGCGCTCCATGTAATTCGATGAAATCATAACCCGCTTGTTCGACACGAAGTGCCGCCTCGACGAATTGTTGTTTGATGACATCGATTTCCTCCACAGTCAGTTCATGCGGATGGTCGTATGAATCATCAAATCCGATTGCTGATGGTGCGACAGGCGGTTTAGCCGTCGTACTTTTCCGCCCGGCGTGCGCCAGCTGAATGCCTGCTTTTGCCCCCGCCGCTTTCACTTGATCTGCAATGCGACGAAGTCCGTCGATATGTTCATCCGACCAAACACCTAGATCACCTGCTGAGATTCGTCCGTCCGGTGTGACAGCCGTTGCCTCTAAGATGACACCTCCAACGCCCCCAACAGCACGTGAGGCATAGTGTGTGACATGCCAATCGGTTACAAGGCCATCGTCTTTCGCACTATACATACACATTGGTGCCATGATGACACGATTCCGGAAGGACAGTCCCCCGATTTGGATTGCTTCGAACAGTTTGGTTTTCATGAAGTTCACTCCTCTGATCAATTTCAAATTCTTTTGAATCACTTCAAGTCATCTCTTCATAGCTTGGGACGATAAAACGATCGATTATCTAACGCAAATGACCGTTCAGAAAATTGTCCGGGCTCGACATACTCAAGCAAACGGTCCATCATCGTCATTCGCGCATCCAGATTATCAATCAAAAATAATACTTCGGCTTCACGCATCTGTGGTGCGACAGCCGATCCCCACTCCGGACGGCCATGGTGACTCAGGACTAAATGTTGTAAGACCGTCAATACTTCTGCATCGATGTGTAACTCCGCCCCGACTTTTTCCAGTTCTGCGACCATTAATGAGATATGTCCGACAAGCTTTCCGGGAAGCGTGTATTCCGGTGTCACAGGATCAGACAGCTCCTTGATTTTTGCGTAGTCATGCAGGACGACACCTGCAATCAACAAATCACGATTTAACGTAGGATAAAGACGGGCAATTTGGTCAGCCAGTTTTAGCATCGACAGGACATGATACGATAAACCGGAATAAAATGCATGGTGGTTTTTGACTGCGGCTGGATGTGTGAAATACGCATCGAAGTCCTTGATGACCAGATGCTTGACCAGCTTCTTCATCTCGGCATGTTGCATCGATTCGATGAAGCCAAGTACTTCCGTTTCAATCTGTTCCCGCGGAAGAGGAGCCGATTGAATGTAGTCTTCCACATTCGTATCGTCCAGGACAGTAATTTGCTTCAGTTTCAATTGTGTTCGTCCTCGGTAATCCATCACTTCACCTGCCGCGTGGACGATAAACTTCGGTGCATATTTTTCAAGATCACTCGTATCCCACATCTTTGTTTCAATTTCTCCCGTTTTATCTGCTAAAATCAATGTCAGATAAGGTTTTCCGTTTGCAGCAATTCCTTTTAATGCCTGCTTGATCATGACCCGTTGATCGAGCATTTCTCCAACTGCTAACTGACCGATACCTTTCATTTCACAACACATCCTTTTTATTTATCTAGACTCATTTTGATTTGGAACTGTTACATAGTTCTCTGACTGTCAGACGTCACTCTACCATTCTACTATATAGGAGCTCAAAACATGGAATCCGACTCACTCTTTACATGGCATCGTTTTTTAACACTTGCTGAATTTGAAGAATACTTTCATTCTGAAACACCAACCGATGCCTTTAAGTTGGACTGGCTGAATCAACTCTCGACAAAAGATATGAACTTTACACGTGTCGAACTCGATTTATTGTACGGCTCCATCGTAACCTGGCAAAATCCGGCTGATAAAAGTGACCGCCGCTCCATCTGTTATTATCTTTCACCTACGGAACTGATTACAATCGGCTTATCGGAACATACGGTTTCCTTAATTGAACCGTTCGAGACTACGACCCCCTTCGAAGCTTTTTATGCCCTGTTATCACTTCAAATGAATACCTATTTCCCGGGAATCGATGCTTTTGAAACCGAACTGTTTTTGAGACAAGATGAGCTTCGGGGAAGCATCGACGAAAATTCGCTTGATAGCATTTTTGGCTTACGCGATACCATCGAAAACTGGTCCGACTTGGTCGTCCCGTTCCGTGAGCTTGTTTTAGCAGGTCCCGAAGCTTTCGTTCGGCAAAATACGTATACGGAGGCTTTACCTTACCAACTGGCTGAAAAACGGGTGCAACGTCTGTTGATGCTGATTGAACACTATCAAAAAGATATTGAAGTATTGCTCGATCTGTCGACAACCGTTTCGAACTTCAGAGGAAATGAAATCATGAAAGCTTTGACGATTTTCACAGCCGTCGCCACACCGATGATGGCGCTCGGTGCGATTTGGGGAATGAATTTTAAAAACATGCCCGAACTTGACTGGAAATACGGATATGCCAGTGCCCTCTTTTTGATTTTCCTTACGACCGGCGGAATCTTTTATTGGATGAAACGCCGCGGCTGGTTAGGAGCGCTCGTCCGGATGCCGAATAAAAAATCGCGACTAAAAAAATAGATAACAGAACATAAGTTCGTTATACTAAGTGTAACGAATTAACGGATTGAAAGAAAGGAGGAGACGATGATGGGACGAAAAATCATTCATGTCGACATGGACGCGTTTTATGCTTCTGTCGAACAGCGCGATCGACCACATTTAAAAGGTGTTCCTGTCATCGTCGGTGGTCCTCCTCATGCGCGGGGTGTCGTTGCGACCTGTTCGTATGAAGCACGCAAATACGGCATTCACAGTGCGATGCCGTCACGGCGAGCGTTTCAGCTCTGTCCGCGGGCCGTTTTTCTGCGTCCCCGTTTTGAAGTGTACCGTGCGGTCAGTGCCCAAATCATGGAGTTGTTTCTTGAGATCACACCTCTTGTCGAACCGCTGTCGTTAGATGAGGCCTATCTGGACGTCACAGAAAACAACCTGCAGATGACAAGTGCGACGCATATTGCCCAGTACATCCTGGCTGAAATCAAACGACGGACAGGTTTGACTGCTTCCGCCGGCGTATCAAACTCAAAGCTTGTCGCTAAAATTGCTTCCGGCCATCAAAAGCCAAACGGATTAACCGTGTTGCCTCCGGATGATGTTTTACCTTTTTTATCCGGATTAAAGATCGGGGATTTACACGGAGTCGGAAAAGTCACGGAGCAAACACTTCAGAAACATGGTTTCCAAACGGTCGCAGATATTCAACAATCGCCGATAGCTGAACTGCGGGGATTGCTCGGTCGGGACCGGGGAACCGAACTGTATACGATGGCGCACGGTCAAGACGAGCGAATGGTCCGTCCGCACCGGGAACGGAAATCCATCGGCTCTGAAAGTACCTTCGAAGAAGATACAGAAGATATCGATACCATTTTCGAAACGCTAAAACGCGAAGCACTGTCCGTCGTCAAAACACTGAACCAAAAAGAACTGGTCTGCCGGACCGTCACGATTAAATGGAAGACTGAAGATTTCCAGTCGCGTTCTAAACGTTATACGTTTTTAGAAGAAACGGCTGATGAAGAAACGTTACTCCGGGTGACGACCAAACTGTTTAATGAAATTGAATTTAAAGGTCCGATCCGCCTGATTGGTATGAGCGTCAGTCATCTTGAAACCCCACCCCTCTCCAAACAGTTAACGTGGCAAGACATTGATTCCTACTTGTAAAATGAATATCTATTCATTACACTTAAGTTAGTCATTTCGGATAAGGAGGAATCAGCCATGCTTTATACGATTACCACATTTTCAGATCGAGGACAAACGTTACTGGATGATACCTTTGACGCTCCCTCCGATTCTGAGGCACGTCAAGAAGGTATCCGCCGCCTGAAAGAAGCAGACTTGGAGCACCGCGGGGCACGTGTGACCCGCGCCGGACAACTGATTCATTTTGAACGGGCTTACCTCCCACGCCTGGTTCCAACGGAAAAAACATTATAAAAAAAGCCTCGTTCCGATGAAACGGAAGCGAGGCTTTCTCATGATGTTACTGAACGTCGTCTTGATTTTGTTCCATCATCGGTGCGTATAGTTCTTCGAGTGGCTTCATGATAATCTGTGTCACTTCCGTCAACATCGTGTGCATACGTTGTTCTTCCTGCATCAGTTGACCAATCAATGGATTGTTTTGGACTTCCAGCATCTTCGCTTGTGCCGATGCCATATCCTCAGGTGTGATTTCTTCACCTTGCATTTGTTTTTGTTGTAACTCAAGTTGCACGTTGCGGAATGAAGCGAATAGCTCATTTGACATTGGATCCGCATTGACTTGCGCGTACAAATCCTTCAGTGTCGTGTATTCTGATGTTTCGCGTAGTGCACGTTCTAGCGTGTAAGCATGATCGTATAAGTTTGTTTCAGACATCTTTGAACCCTCCAATTTTGTTAAACGATAAGAAGTATCGCTTGTATCATTCCAATTAAACCACCTAATAGTCCTCCAAGCCAAGTGATAGCCCGGAATTCTCTTCTTGAAATCGACAAGACGATTTCTTCCAGATACGCGGTATCGAGTAAATCGACTTCCTCCCGAACAATCGTTTCGAGATCAAGTGTCGCCATGATTCGTTCGACTTGTTCGACTAGACGGACTACCACTTGTTTAGAAAGCATCGGAACCATTTCTTGACTGATCCGGGCTTCAAGCGGTTGCAGTAGTTGATATAATTGCGTATCCCATAATTTCGTCAATGGAATACGCGTTAAGATCTCTGATTTCATCCGCTCGATGATTTGTCGTTCCGTCTCCGCTCCAAGCAGTTCTTCAACCGACCGCTCTAGTAACACACTGATTTCTTGTTCGACCATTTCACTGATGAACTGGTGTGTCGACTTTCCTTGTATTACCCGTTTGAGTTCCGGTTGAATCATTTCCACGAGATTGACATTAGCCAGCAACATCCCGAACATGCCTCCGCCTAATTTACTTTGAATGAACTGAGCGACTGTTTCTTCCAGTTTCATTCTTCCGGCAGGACTGTCAAAGTACTGTTCGGTCTGGTGAAGTAATGCTTCAACAATCCCGGGAACCGCTGCCTTGATTTTTGTCGTTCCGCCATCCCCGATGACTTCTGTTAAACGTGCTGTTTTAATCGAAACAGCCATCGTTGCTAGTTCCTGATCAATCCGCTGTTCCATTTGATGTTGTAACTTACCTTCCGGATTCGTGACAAATCGTTCAGCAATTTCGCGAATCGTTTTCGTCGAGCGCGTCCACTTCTGTAACTCCTGCTGAATCATCCGGGTAATGGCTTCATATACGACCGGTTGCTGAAGCCGCTTGCTGATTCCTTCCGGAGTCAATAAATGTTTGACGACTGTTCGTCCGAGATTCGCCGCTAGTTCGTCACGACGTTTTGGAATTAAACCCGGTGTAAATGGAATGCGGTACTTGCCGATATACTTTGCTTCAAGCGGACGAAATAACATCCGGATTGCAAGATGATTAGTGATTGCTCCAATCAATGCTCCAATGATGATCATTCCAATCATCTTTATGACCAAATCAACTTCTACTTGCATAGATCCTCGTTCCTTCCGATTTTGGTATTGTGGTAAAGTCTTAGTAGAACTTTTTAGGGAGGCGCCTCGTATGTTACATCAATTAACCGTCTTATTTAAGGATCATCTCTCCACCGATCCTACCGTGTACTGTACCGATAAGTATACCGTATATCAGTTAGCCGATGGACTTCGTTTCGGGATTGAAAATATGATTCTTACCCCTCGTGAACTCGACTTACTCGACCTGATTGCAGAACGGGTCGTTACGTCTGATTCCGATCAGATTGTCACGTGGCGTCATCGGTTGGAACAACAGCACAGTGAAGAAGCAGACCCGTTTCGGATGATTCATTTCTTATTTGAACAACTTGACGTCCGGACCGGCGAAGATTTGCAACAACTGCTGACTTCTTTTTTTCATCCGTCGAGTTGGATCATCCCGTTAACATCCAATCGTCTTGTCGTCATTGAACGGGAAGAGTCTGTCACAGAAAATGATTTACATGATTTTTTTACAGCTCTCCAGTCTGATTTTCTGATGGACGGCAAGGTCTTGATCGGCCAACAACGCCAATCCGGAGACCTGGCAGCTCAATTCCGGTTAGAGCAGGCTGCTTTACGTGAACTTCCCTTATTACACATTGAACGGTTCCTGCCTGCCCTGATGCGGTTGACGTTACTGTCGACAGATATCCGCGATGACTTGATCGAACGGTTCATCACACCGCTCGAACGCGAATCACGCGAGACGATTGATGCCTTTTGCCGCGCCAACTTGAATGTTTCACTGACGGCTAAACATCTCTTTTTACATCGAAACAGTCTTCAGTACCGGCTCGACCGGCTCACGGAACAGACGGAAATCGATATCCGGTCGTTCGAGGGTGCGATGTTTCTTTATACGCTTCTTCTTGTAGCATAGTGACCAAATGATAACGTTTACATTCAGGCATGTTGTCCATATGATTTTCGTACCAGTTCTCCTATACTAAGTCTTGTAAGCGTTATAGTAACCGATTACTTAATTTACAGGAGGATGTACACATGGCAGATATTCGTCTTGAGCATATTGATAAAGTTTATTCAGGAACAGCAAAAGCAGTGGATGATTTTAACCTTCATATTAAAGATAAAGAATTCATCGTTTTCGTCGGACCATCAGGTTGCGGTAAATCGACGACATTACGGATGATTGCCGGTCTCGAAGAAATTTCAGGCGGAGATTTCGTCATCGATGGAAAACGAATGAATGATGTAGCACCTAAAGATCGCGATATCGCAATGGTCTTCCAAAACTATGCCCTTTATCCACATATGAACGTATATGACAACATGGCATTTGGTCTGAAACTTCGGAAGTTCCCGAAAGACGAAATCAAACAGCGTGTCGACAATGCAGCACGTATTCTCGGACTCGAAGAATATTTGGAGCGTAAACCGAAAGCCCTCTCTGGTGGACAACGTCAGCGTGTCGCAATCGGCCGTGCCATCGTCCGTGATGCGAAAGTCTTCCTGATGGATGAGCCGCTCTCGAACTTGGATGCTAAACTACGTGTTCAGATGCGTAAGGAAATCATCCAGTTGCACAAACGTCTTGAAACGACGACGATTTATGTGACGCACGATCAGACGGAAGCGATGACCCTTGCGACTCGGATCGTCATCATGAAAGCCGGACTCATTCAACAAGTCGGAACACCAAAAGAAGTATACGACCACCCGGATAACATGTTCGTTGCTGGTTTCATCGGTTCGCCGTCAATGAACTTCCTGACAGGTAAACTCGCGGAAGACGGTCTCTTCCATGTCACAGGTACAGAAGAGAAATTTGAAGTTCCTGAAGGTAAGATGAAAGTCCTCCGCGAACGTGGCTACACAAGTAAAGATCTTGTTCTCGGAATCCGTCCGGAAGATATTCATGCTGAGTTGATCTATCAAGATACACAGACAGCTCACCGTTTCCCGGCACACATTGA
Organism: Exiguobacterium sp. s166; assembly: GCF_018618855.1. Taxonomy (NCBI): domain Bacteria; kingdom Bacillati; phylum Bacillota; class Bacilli; order Caryophanales; genus Exiguobacterium; species Exiguobacterium sp. s166. The sequence goes on from NZ_JACSMU010000002.1 coordinate 638,315, forward strand.
AGTATCTGAGCTCATGGGAGCCGAGTCTTACCTCTATTCAAAAGTCGGTAACCAAGCGTTCACAGCACGTGTCGACTCGCGTTCACACGTCGAGATGGGTTCAGATTTAGACCTCTTCTTCGACATGACAAAAGCGCATTTCTTCGATGCAGCAACAGAAGCAACAATCCGTTAATCTTTAAGAGTTCAGTAACCGCAGTCAGGCTGTCCATTCGTGGGCAGTCTTTTTTATTGACAGACGTTCCTGTAACTTTGTATGATACTGCTTGTAGTCTTAAATTAATCCTATTCGAAAACTAGGAATTGAAATCATTTATTCATTAAAAGGAGAGAGCGCTATGAAACACGGACTAAAGCTAGCAGTAGCAGCACTATCAACAGCGGGGGTGTTAGCGGCGTGCGGCGCTTCTAACGAAGAAGCAAACAAAGACGAAAAAATCGTAACGGTCGGAACAGAAGCAACATACCCACCATTTACGTATAAAGAAAAAGGCAAACTGACAGGTTATGATATCGATGTCATGAATGAAGTCGCAAAACGTGCCGGCTATAAAGTCGAGTACAAAGCGATGGACTTTAAAGGATTGATCCCGGCACTTGATTCAAAACGGATCGACGTCATCGCAAACCAAATGGGAATCACAGATGAGCGGAAAGAAAAATATGCGTTCTCTGATGCCTATACAGTTTCCGGTTCAACAATCATCGTTAACAACAAAACAAATGACATCAAGACGCTTGACGACTTAAAAGGAAAAACAGTCGGTTCGACACAAGGTTCACTCTACGCGAAAACAGCGGAAAAAGCCGGTGCGAAAGTCAAGTACTACAAAGGTGCAAACCAAGTCTTAAAAGACCTTGAAGCAGGTCGTGTCGACGCTGCGATGAACGACCGTCTGTTTGTCCTGACAGAGCTTAAAAAAGCAGGATACAAAGTAAAAGCCGTCGGTGAGACGTTTGACAAAAACGAATCAGGTCTGATGATGGCGAAAAACAGCAAGTATGCAGAGGACTTCAACAAAGCACTCGCAGAGATGCAAAAAGACGGCACACTCGCAGATCTTGGGAAAAAATACTTTAACGAGGACATCAGTAAGTGATGGAATTGTTTACAATCGTCCGCGATAATGCGGACGTTTACGGAAAGGCGATTGGCACTACACTTCTTGCAAGTGGATTTGCCATCGTCTTTGCGCTTTTTCTTGGTCTGATTCTTGCCGTCATGCGGGATAGTCGTTTTGCCGTCTTAAGCGGCTTCGCAAGATTGTATGTTTCATTTTTCCGAGGAACGCCACTGTTACTGCAAATTCTGATTTTATACAATGGTCTCGTCGTCCTTCAACTGACCGGCTTCCAAGCGCTAGCATTTGGCCTGTCACTTCACTTCTCGGCCTACATCTCGGAATCGTTCCGGGCAGCGATTTCGTCTGTTGATCGCGGACAATGGGAAGCTGCGGATTCACTCGGAATTCCACGCCGGAAGACGTTTAAGGATGTTATCCTCCCACAAGCTCTTTCACGTGCCATTCCTCCCCTGTCGAACTCGGTTATTGATATTATCAAATCGACTTCACTCGGGACAATTGTAGCCGTTGAAGAACTGACGTATGTATCGGATCAGATTTCAGCAACAACCTATCTCGTCATGCCGTTGTTACTGTTCTCAGCTGCGATTTATTGGATCATGTCGACATTAATTCAAGCGGTGCAACATCGTCTTGAAGCCCGATTCAGTATTCCGGAATAGAATAAGTACACTTGGAATCGTTACACATTCCAAGTGTTTTTTTTAATCTTTTTCAGGTTTAATACTAGCCAACACGGGAATAATCAAGTATACTAATAAAAATCAGAATTATCTGATAACTTTAAAAGGAGCGTGGCCGAGATGAAACAAGTAATTGAAGCTTTCCGTAGACAAGATGCAGAGCAGCGGATTCCAGTGCTACGCCTCGAAATCGATTATGAGCTCAGTACGCTCTTCGATGCTATCCAGGTCCATGATCAAGCAGCTGTTACAGCCAGCAAAGAACGTTTAGATAAATATCGTCAGGAAATGCTTCGCCTCGAAGCATAACCCTATAGATACTCCCATCTCAACTCCCCCTTGAGATGGGACTTTTTTTGTAAAAAAAATAGCCCGAAGGCTATTTTCAATCGACATCCCGTCCACGGGAAGCTTTTAAGATTTCAAACCACTGTTCACGTGACAGTTCGAGTCGGGTCGCCCGAACAGCTGATTCAATGCGGTCAATTTTTCCAGAACCGACGATTGGCATGATCCGTGCCGGATGTTTGAGCAACCAAGCATATGCTACTTCATCGATTGCTTCTGCACCGATGTCATGTCCGATTTCCTCGAGCTTGTCGCGAAGCGGCGCAAACTGCTCATCTTTGAATAATCGCCCTCCAGCTAGTGGACTCCACGCCATGAGCGGCATTTCATTTTCGTGGCATAGATCAACAGAACCGTCTTCGAAGTGCTTCAGTTCTGCAACAGACAGTTCAAGCTGATTTGTGACGAGCATGAACGGCAGTCGTGATTGAATCAGACTTTGCTGTGCCGGTGTATGGTTTGACAAACCAAACGTCCGGACTTTTCCTGACTCTTTCAGCTCAACGAAGGCTTCTGCAATTTCGTTAGGATCCATCAATGGATCCGGACGATGGATTAATAACGTATCAATGTAGTCGACACCCAGTTCCTTTAATGAACGTGTCGCGTGTTCAATGATATGTTCTTTTGTTGTATCATAAAATGATAGTTTTTGATCCGAGAAGTAGTTTCCCTTCATCTTGATTCCTGTTTTTGTGACGATTTCCATCCGTTCGCGGAGTTCAGGTTTGAGAGCCAGTGCTTCACCGAACAACCCTTCGTTCGTATAATCGCCGTAGATGTCGGCGTGGTCGAATGTTGTGATGCCGAGAGCCAAACATTGTTCAATCAGTTCAAGACGCTGCTCTGCAGTCATTTCCCATTCGTTTAATCGCCATAAACCATGTATGACCCTTGAAAATGAAAGATCTTCTGTTAACTGTATCCGTTCCATCATTACTCATCTCCCTATCTCTATATGATGCTTCATCGTTCACTTTACATGAAATTGGTAACGGTTGCACGAGTTACGCCCTCTCATAAAAAAAACCGGCAAGAGTTTCCTCTTTACCGGTTTTTAATTGGAACGCAGGCCTTACTGAATCTGTTCCACTTCTTGCATGACTTCATCTTCAATCATCTGACGTTTACGTGTTGTCTCTGCAGCATCGGGTGATGTCACACTGAAATAGAATTTAATTTTCGGTTCAGTCCCGGATGGGCGAAGGCAGAACCACGAACCGTCTTCTAACGTAAATTTCAAGACATTTGATTTTGGAAGGTTAATCGGTGATGGTGTATGCTGTACCAAATCATGCGAAATGCTTGCATCATAGTCTTCAAATAAGACGACTTTTTCACCGGCCACTTGTTTTGGCGGATGCTCACGGAATGTATCCATGATCCGGCCGATTTGTGCTACACCGTCTTTCCCTTTTAGTGTCAATGAACGAAGTGACTCTTCAAAGTAACCGAACTGTTCATAGATGGCTTGTAACGCCTCATAGAGCGTCCGTCCTTCTTTCTTGTGATACGCTGTCATCTCAGCAGCAAGCAGGCAGGCCTGGACGGCATCCTTGTCACGGCAGAAATCTCCAATCAGGTAGCCATAACTTTCTTCATAACCAAACAGATATTCATATTCTCCGGATTCATTGTATTGTTTGATTTTTTCACCGATGAATTTAAATCCTGTTAACGTATTCTCAACATGCAAGTCGTAATGTCTTGCAATCAAAGCACCAAGTTCCGATGTGACAATCGTTTTCGCGACAAAACCATTTTTCGGTAATGTGCCTTGTGCCGCTTTTTGAGACAAGATGTAATCAAGCAGTAACGCACCTGTCTGGTTTCCCGTGAGGACGACCCATTCTCCATCCGCATCACGTGTCGCAACACCGACACGGTCGGCATCCGGGTCTGTCGCAAGCAACACATCCGCATCGACACGATCTCCGTACTCGATAGCCAACTTAAATGCCGCATGCTCTTCCGGATTCGGAGAAGATACTGTCGGGAAGGCGCCATCCGGTTTCGCTTGTTCTTCGACGACCGTTACATGCTCAAAACCATAATTCTTTAATCCTACCGTGACCGGTACAAGGCCTGTCCCGTGAAGCGGAGTAAAGACAATCTTTAAAGGTGCTGTCAACTCGTCCTGAATCGTCGGTAACACACGAATTGTTTTTAATTGTTCCTGGTACGCGTCATCCAGCTGTTCTCCGACACGAACAATCAATCCGTTCGCGCGCAAGATTTCTTCCGCTTCAAGCTCGATTAAAAGTTCGTCCTCGACTTGATCGACGTAAGAGACAAGATCATCCGCTTCTTTTGGCGGCAACTGTCCACCATCATTCCCGTAGACTTTGTAGCCGTTATATTCCGGTGGATTGTGACTCGCCGTAATGACGATTCCGCCTGCTGCCCGGAGTTCGCGCACGGCAAATGACAATTCAGGTGTTGGACGGAGTCCGTCGAACAAGTACGCTTTAATCCCGTTACTGGCAAGCGTCTTCGCTGCTTCTAATGCAAACTCCGGAGAGTAATGACGGGAGTCATGTGCGATGACGATTCCCTGCGCGACTGCTTCCGCTCCTTCTGCCTTGATAAAGTCAGCAAACCCTTGTGAGGCTTTACGCACCGTGTAGACATTCATCCGGTTCGTCCCGACACCGATCTCACCACGCATACCGCCTGTCCCGAATTCCAACTCTTTGTAAAAGGCTTCTTCGGCTGCTTTGTCGTCTGCCGCAAGCGCCGTCATTTCTTCTTTTAGTTCAGTTTCTAATCCTGCAAACTGATTCCATTTTTGATACGTCTCTTTCCATGACATGTAGTGTCCACTCCTTTAAGTTTGTTTGTACGAGATATTTGTTACGACTTGCGATAAAACGGTACCTTTCATATGATTACTTTAGAAAGGGTCAAGGTGATGTTCATGTTTCCAACCATTCAAATGACTGACTTGCAACAACTTGTCCATACGGATCAGATTCGCTGGTTTGATTGTCGCTATGATTTGCAGCAACCCGATTATGGTCGTGATGCGTTTAGGGAAAGCCATGTCGCGGGCGCACAGTATTTAGATTTATCTACTGATTTATCAGGACCACGTTCCGAAACGGGCGGACGCCATCCACTGCCTTCAAAGGAGCAATGGATCCACACGTTGGAGTCACTCGGGGTCCAGCGCGATGATTTCATCGTCCTTTATGATGATGGCTTCCCTTACGCAGCACGTGCCTGGTGGCTCTTTAAATGGGCCGGGCATGAACGTGTCGTCGTCCTTGAAGGCGGACTGTCATCTTATCTCGCATTTGACTTCCCCATGAGTACGGAATCAACTGTTTTAAAAAAATCAACTTATCAAGCCGACTTTAAAGACGACATGCTGATTCAATATGAAGAGGTTAAAAATCGTCCGGCAGAAACCTATCTCGTGGATTCCCGGTCACCGGATCGATTCCATGGTCAAAACGAAACGATTGATCCCGTCGCCGGTCACATTCCGGGGGCCGTGAATTGCTTCTTCGAAAAGGCAATCTCACCAGACCGCCGCTTGAAAGATGCGGAAGATTTGAAGGAATTGTACGCTGATCTGCTCGAAGCGGAATCTCCAATTCTTTATTGCGGCAGCGGCGTGACCGCTTGCGTCAATGTCCTTGCCTTGCACGCTTTAGGGAAAACCGATGTCCGGCTCTATGCAGGATCGTACAGCGACTGGATCAGCCAAACGGATGAAGTCGCACGATAACGTACACGAAAGTCCGATTTCCATCGGACTTTTTTTAGATTTGTACCGGTTTGATGTTCCAAATGGCATTGGCATATTCTTTAATGGTCCGGTCGCTCGAGAAGACGCCCGATTTCCCGATATTCATGATGACCATCTTGTACCATTTTTCAGTGTCCTGATAGGCACGCCCGATTCTTTCCTGTGCTTGTTGGTACGATAAGAAATCTTTTAAAATCAAGTATTCATCATTGTACGTCAACAGTGAATCATAAATTGCCTGGAACTCACCTGTCGGGAAAAGCGATCCGTCCACGAGTCCGTCGATTACGCGACGAAGTTCAGGTTGTGCACTGTATTGATCGTACGCACTGTAGCCGCCATATTTTTTATAGTTCATGACTTCTTGTGGGGTCAGTCCAAAAATGAAGATGTTTGGATCTTCCACCTCATCGCGAATCTCAATGTTCGCACCGTCCAGTGTCCCGATCGTCAAGGCGCCGTTCATCATGAATTTCATGTTTCCCGTTCCTGACGCCTCATAGCTCGCTGTCGAAATTTGTTCACTGACATCACTTGCCGGGAAAATCTTTTCTGCAAGCGAGACACGATAATTCTCAAGGAATACGACTTTCATATAAGGGCTGACATCCGGATCCGAGTTAATCAGTTTCGCTAAAGAATTGATATAACGGATGACTTCTTTGGCATAATGATAGCCCGGGGCCGCCTTTGCCCCAAAAATAAAGGTCCGTGGCGTCATTTGGAACGATTGATCTTCTTTTAGACGGTAGTACAACGAATGAATATGAAGCGCGTTAAGTAATTGTCGTTTATACGCATGAAGCCGTTTGACTTGCACATCAAAAATCGAATGTGGATCTACAACGATTCCCGTCTCATTCTCAATCAACTCTGCCAATTCTTTTTTACTCGCCAACTTGATTGCCTGGATATCCTGTTGAAGCGTGGTATCCTCTGCGAATTTCGTCAGTTTTTGTAAATCAGACGGATGATTGATCCAACTGTCCCCGATTGCTTCCGTTACACGATTTGCAAGTGCCGGATTCGATAACAGGAACCAGCGTCGATGTGTGATTCCGTTCGTTTTATTATTGAAGCGAAGCGGGAACATCTCATAAAACAAACGCATTTCGCGTTGCTTGAGGATTTCCGTATGGATTTGGGCTACACCGTTCGTCGAGTGGGTACCGACGACGGCTAAGTTCGCCATGTTGATCATCCCGTCCGCAATAATGGCAATTTCACGCATATTCGCTTCCAGATGTGGATAATTATCAAGGACATCCTTACAGAATCGACGGTTGATTTCTTCGACGATTAGATAAATGCGCGGCAATAGATTGCGGAACAGATCAACCGGCCAGCGTTCCAAAGCTTCCGAAAGCAATGTATGGTTTGTAAAGGACATGACACTTTTCGTAATCCGCCATGATTCCTCCCAAGAATATTCCTCTTCATCAATCAAAATCCGCATCAATTCAGGAATCGCAACGACCGGATGCGTATCGTTGATATGAATCGCAATTTGATTTCCTAAATGCTTCAGCGATGTGTTTCGTTTTTTATGTGACAATAAGATACTCCGGAGTCCTGCCGAGACGAAGAAATACTGCTGCTTCAGACGTAAGACTTTGCCTTCATATGTCGTATCATCCGGATATAAGAATTCAGAAATCGTCTGAATGGCTTGTTTGTGACTGAGTAAGTCTTTGTAGTTGCCGCGGTGTTGGCTTAACAGTTCATCGTCGTCATACGGTGATTCAGCACTCCATAGACGTAAGTTATTGACGATGCCGTTCTGATAACCGACGATCGGCATGTCATACGGAACAGCACGAACGATTTCTGCCGGTTCATGATGAACACGATACTTGCCGCCTTCCACTTCCTCCAACCACACGTTTCCTCCGAACGGAATATCGACCGCTTTGTCGGAACGACGGATTTCCCACATGTTGCCGTTCTTCAACCAGTTATCCGGAAGTTCGACTTGGTAGCCGTCGATGATTTTTTGCTTAAATAATCCATATTGATAGCGGATGCCGTTTCCATGGCCCGGTAAGCCGAGTGCTGCGAGTGAATCAAGGAAACAGGCTGCTAAACGACCGAGTCCTCCATTCCCAAGACCCGGTTCCGGTTCTTCTTCCGTCAAATCAGCCAAATCATAGCCGAGTTCTGAAAGACCGCTTCGTACCTCTTCTAACACATCGAGACTCAACAAGTTATTGTAGAGGAATCGACCAAGTAAAAATTCAAGTGAAAAATAATAGACTTGTTTACTTTTTTTATGGATGTAAGCTTCTTTCGTCCGCATCCAATCCGTTGTGACGTATTCCCGTACCATATAGGCTAACGTTTGATAAACGTCATTTTCTGTTGCATCATCCAATGCTTTACCATGCATGGAAATAAACCGCTCATTAAACCTCTTCTTGAACTTCTCTTTGTCTTGGAACATCTAAAAACCCCATTTCCCGTAATCCCCTTCAGTCAACAGACGGTGCGATTAAACGATAGAGCGCCAAATATTCATCAGCGGAGCGAATCCAGCTAAAGTCTTCTTGCATCGCTGTTTCGATCAGATGTTTGAATACAGGTTTATCATGATACGTCTCAATCGTCCGTTTAATTGCATCCAGGAACTCTTGCGCATTATAATTCGAGAACGAGAAGCCATTTCCCTCTAAAGTGAACTGATTAAATGGTTGGACAGTGTCACGCAAGCCACCGGTTTCCCGAACAATCGGCAACGAACCGTACTTCATCGAGATCAATTGACTAAGGCCACACGGTTCGAAACGTGACGGCATCAAGAAGGCGTCACTGCCGGCATAAATCCGTTGGGCGAGTCCGACATCAAAACCGATGTAGGAAGCTACCTTGTCCGGACGAATCGTTGACGCATGCTGGAACAACCCTTCATACTCCGCTTCTCCCGAACCAAGAATGATGAACTGTGCATCGAGTTCGAACAGATCAGGCAGGATATGGGCGAGTAAATCGATTCCCTTTTGATCGACAAGACGTGAGACAAAGCCAAATAACGGCACATCCGGATTGACCGGTAAGCCAAGTTCCTGTTGTAAGGCTGCCTTGTTCACTGCTTTACCTTCTTCAACCGTCTTCACATCATAGTTTTCTACCAGATGTTCATCCGTATCCGGACTGAACTGTCTGTAATCAATTCCGTTCAAAATTCCTCGGACGTCGACGGCACGGTGTTGTAAGACCGGTTCCAGTGTTTCCCCGTAGTAGGGATCCATGATTTCATCACGGTAAGACGGGCTGACAGTAGTAATTTGATTGGCATGGACAAGACCAGCCTTCATATAGTTGACGAGACCGTTATGGGCGATTCCGTCTGCAGTGAAGTGTTCGTGACTGAGACCAAGCAGATCACCCAGTACTTCTTCCGGGAAGACACCTTGATATTGCAGGTTATGGATGGTAAAGACCGTTTTGATTTCCTGATAACGGTTGAGATGCTGATAATGAATCCGTAAGAAAGCCGGTAAGACGCCGGTTTGCCAATCATGACAATGGATGACATCCGGTACTTCCTCTGCATCGACACGTTGAATCATTTCAAGGACCGCTCTTGAGAAGTACGCAAAACGCTCCGCATCGTCATAATGACCATAAATTACACCATCGCGCTTGAAGTAGTATTCATTGTCGATGAAATAAAACGTCACACCGTCTTGTTTTAGACGCAAGACTGCTCCAAATTGTTGACGCCATCCGACCGGGACGATGAAATCAAATAAAAATTCCATCTCTTGTTTGTATTGTTCTTTAATTTGACCGTAGTTCGGTAAAATGACCGAAACTTCCGCACCCTCTTCAGCAAGCGCTAAAGGGAGCGAGCCGACGACGTCAGCTAGCCCCCCTGTCTTGATGAATGGTGTCGCTTCTGTGGCAGCAAACCATACCTTCATAATGACATCCCCTTTTAAACGATTGTTTGTTTCTTGATGACAATCGGTTCTTCAGCCGTTCCACGGATGACTTGTCCGCGTTTCACTGTTACCTCTTTGTCAAGGATCGCGTATTCAACGACTGCGCCTTCTTCGATGACTGATTTTTGCATGATGATCGAGTTTTTAATACGCGCATGTTTTCCGACTTTGACACCACGGAAGAGGATGCTGTCCGTTGCCGTTCCCTCTAGCTTACATCCGTTCGCAACAAGTGAATTCTTGATTGTAGATCCCGGTAAGTAACGTGTCGGTGGTTCGTGTTTGATTTTCGTGTAAACGTGTTGGAAGTCGTTGATTGCTCCCCACTGTTCGAGTAACAGCATGCTTTCACGGTAGTACGAACGAAGGGAATGAATCACTTGTGATGTACCTGTGTATTCATAACCATGGACATGAAGTCGGTTTAATTGAGAACGAATGATGCTTTGAAGCAAATCATATTCCCCGCGACCGATTGCTTCGTCAACGAGACGGACGAACAAGTTTTTTGACAGGACAACTGTTTCCATGTAGAACGTCTCATCCGATGGTTCATACCCGCGTGAACCGATTGCCGTCACACGGTTCTGTTCACTAAAACGAATCGGACGGCAATAGTTACACGGCAAATCACGCTTCGTATAAACGACCGTAATATCGGCATTGGATGATTTATGTTCACGCAGCACATCGCGATAATCAACAGCGGATAAAATATTTGATCCTGTAATCACGACGTAGTTCTCTTTACTGCGTAAAAAGAAGTCGCGGTGTAAATGGAAGTTTGATAAATCACCACGGAATTCATGGGCATCTTGTGATAAAGCCGGCGGGAAGATGTATAATCCGCCGTTTGACCGGTCCAAGTCCCACTCTTTGCCGGATCCAAGATGATCCATCATGGCCCGGTATTTTTCAAGTGTAAAGACACCGATATTCGCAATCTCATTTTGAACCATGTTTGTTAATGTGAAATCGATGAGTCGATAACGACCTGCGAATGGTACGGCAGCCAAGTTGCGGTGTTCCGTCAATTCTTTAAAGAATCCTTCTTCACCGCTCAGATTGATGACTCCTAGTAAATCTGTTTTCATCGGTACTTCCCCCTTATTGGATCGCTTCTTTGATGACTTCATTTTTCGGAATGACACTGTTCGCTTCGATGACAAAGACTTCGCCGTTCGGTGTTCCGATTGTTGCCCCGTCTTCTACGACGACGCCGTCTGCGAGAATCGCCCGGTGAATCGTGACGTCTTTACCGATCTTAACGTTCGGGAAGATGACCGAATCCTTCACAAGTGAACCTTCTGCGACGTCAACGCCGTAAAAGAGAACCGAATGATTGATTTCGCCTTCGATATGGCATCCTTCGTTGATGATCGAAGTATCGATTGAAGCATTGTTCCCGATGTACTGTGGTTGTTGATTTGGATTGACGGAGTGTACTTTCCAAGACGGTTCATACAAATCAAACTCCGGATCCGCTGCAAGTAAATCCATGTTGGCTTCCCAAAGTGATTGGATTGTTCCGACGTCTTTCCAGTATCCCTTGAATTTATAGGCACGAATATTTAGGTTTTCAAATAGCATGTTCGGAATGATATTTTTCCCGAAGTCAAAGCTTGATTCTGCATCCCCGGCATCTTGAATCAAGTGACGTTTCAAGACATCCCAGTTAAAGACGTAAATTCCCATCGAAGCCAGGTTTGATTTCGGATTTTCCGGTTTTTCTTCAAATTCATTGATTCGAAGATCTTCGTCCGTATTCAGGATCCCGAAGCGCGGTGCTTCTTCCCAAGGGACTTCGCGAACAGAAATCGTGACGTCTGCTCCCCCTTGACGATGTTCCTCAATCATTTTTTCGTAATCCATTTTGTAGATGTGATCCCCTGACAATACAAGCACATAATCTGGATCGTATTGGTTGATGTAACTCATATTCCGGTAGATGGCATTCGCCGTTCCTTCATACCAGTTTTTCCCGTTTTGGGCTTGGTATGGTGGCAGGATCGTTAATCCACCGTTACGGCGGTCAAGATCCCAGGCACTTCCGATTCCAAGATAGCGGTTCAGTTCAAGTGGTTCATATTGCGTCAAGACTCCTACTGTGTCGATTCCTGAGTTCGTACAGTTAGATAACGGGAAATCAATGATTCGATATTTCCCTCCAAACGCGACCGCCGGTTTTGCAGTGTGTTTCGTAAGTGCTCCTAGACGTTTTCCTTCTCCGCCAGCAAGCAACATCGCGACGACATTCTTTTTAGCCATTTCGTCCCCTCCAGTTTGTGCTCTTTTTGTCCATCAATCATGTGTTTTAATTTATACAGATACTCTTATATACCCACCTTTTCTCTTTTTAATATAACATTCCTGCAAAATAGGTTTATTAAAATACAAATTTCTTAAATTTCTCTACTGTTTTCTCCATAAAAGACCGATAATAGGAATGAAATGCCGTTTGAAAGGAGTTTTCATGAGAATCACGACCGGATACACCTTAGTGTTGGCTTTAGCTTTTAGTTTAGTACTAACACTTTTTTCAGTTCGTAATCAGTTGGATCTTGCCCAGGATTTGTTCCGTTGGGCAGATCAAAAAACGACTGATCGCCCCCTCGCATCGTATCAACCGATTACTGTCACGTACCAAAAAGAACGCCTCGAGCTTTATGACGGGTTACGCCGGAATGATTTGAAAGCAAATGCTTTACCGCCAAAGGTCGAGCAGGCTTTCATTGCAATTGAAGACCGGCGATTTTATCAACATGACGGTTATGATATCACCGGTATTTTGCGAGCGTTTACAGAAAATCAATCCGGCGATAACAAAGGTCAAGGCGGGAGTACCATCACCCAGCAACTGGCACGGATGACTTATCTTTCCACAGAAAAAACCTATACTAGAAAAATAAAAGAAATTTTGATTGCGATCGAATTGGAACAAAAATATTCAAAAAAAGAGCTTTTAACGGCGTATGTCAATCAAGCTTATTTTGCGAATAATATCTACGGCATCGAACTCGCAGCAACATCCTATCTTGGAAAACATGCAAAAGATTTAAACTGGGCGGAAGTCAGCTATTTGGCTTCGATTCCAAACAATCCGTCTCTTTACAATCCATTGCGGTTTCCGAAAAATACAAGCAAACGCCAACAACGCATTTTAAAAGCTTTGCAGCAGACGCAAAACATTTCAAACAAAGCCCGGAAGCAGTCGGTCAACCTTTCGTTTCATAAGCCGACCATCCGGTATCCTGATTACATTGATGCCAGCGTATCAGAAGCAATCCGCCAAACAGCCGCTTTAAAAAATTTGAGCATGTCACAGGCTGAACAGTATTTACATCAACATGGCGCCGTCATTCAGACTTATCTTGATCCGGCAGAACAGACGCGGGCCAAACAAGCGATTCAACAACTCCCCCAACCGATTGAAGGCGCTTACGTCGGAATCGATGGAGATACACGTGGTGTAACAGCACTTGTCGGCAACAAGTCCAATGTACCGGGACAGCTCAACCGGGCGGTTCAGTCTTACCGTCAGCCTGGGTCAACGTTGAAACCATTACTTGTTTATGGTCCCTACCTTGAAAAGACGAAAAAAACATTAACGAGTCGATTGGACGGAAGTCCTGTTTGTTTTGACGGGTACTGTCCGCAAAACAGTAGCAACCGGATTCTCGGAAGCGTGACGATTGCTGATGCGATTGCTTACTCCTACAATACACCAGCCTTACGTGCTTTTTCTGTTTCGTTTAATGAAGGATTGAAGACGATCCGACCGTTCCGGTTCAGTCAATGGACGGAAGAAGATAATTCCTACAACAGTGCATTAGGCGGGTTGAAGTATGGCGTCAGTCCACTTGAACTGACTAGTGCCTATACAACCTTTGTCAATGATGGACTTTACAGTCCCTCTTCGATGATCCGCACCATCACGACGGATCAGGGAGCACTTTACCGGCATACGATGTCAACGGACCGGATCTGGTCGAGCCGGACAAACCAATTACTGCGCAAAGGGCTCCACAACGTCATGACCTATGGAACAGGACGCTTGGGTTATGATTCTAATCCTGCCTATACAGGAGGCAAGACCGGTACGACAAACGACAATAAAGACATGTGGTTTGTCGGCATAAAGAATCAACATGTCGGAGGAATCTGGCTTGGGGCAGATATTCCCCGTGCCTTCCCAAGCGAAGCGAACAGTACATTACAGGTCAGAACGTGGGCTTCGATTGTCCAATGACTTATTTCGTAAACAAAACGGCTTGTCCTAGCGAATTGAACAAGCTCAGTCCGACCCAGGTCAATCCGGCCAGTAATATGCCCCATGCCAGAAAAAGAAATACCACTAGTCCGATGGCTCCTGCAGTGGAGGTCATTTTACTGATTTGAAACACGTAAAAGAAAAAATAGATTAAAAAAGAACTTGCCAGTACGAGACAAACTAACGGGAACGATGTCATGAATGCAAAACTGATGCATCCTCCGATTAACAGGAGAATACTGCCGGGGCGTAACATACTCAATGTCGTTCCCACCTGTTCTTTGATGAAAAACGCAAACCCAAGCTGATTAATCGTATCGGAAATCAGTTTCAAAGAACTGAAGATCATGAAATAAATGATTAAAAAGCCAAGCCATACGAGCAACTTCGTGTTACGTGCACTAAGTATTTGTAGTAGCTCGTCGTAGACCCCGACGTCATTCAACCACGTCAGTGCAAGCTCAGACGTAGCAATCGCAAGAGACGTACTGAACAGCAGGATGCTGATCAGAGGGGCATAACTCAATAAGTAGACGTTCGTCCGCATTTCGAATCTCCATTCATAGAAATTTCATATGTAGCACACAATTACACTTACAAGTATACTATAATAGATTATATCGGTTATTGAGACTAAAGGGGGAAGCAAAAATGGCATTTATTTTAATGGTAGGCGTTAGCCTCGCTTTCTTGACAGCGATTTTTACTGCAGGCTACAACAAAAAACCTGAAGGTAACGAATAAAACAAATCCCCCTGCCCGTTCATTCGGGTCAGGGGGATCTGTTGTTTTACAGTAGATTCGCATATCCTTGTTGCCGGAGTGCTTCATACACGATGATGGCAGCCGTGTTCGAGACATTGAGCGAACGAACAAGATTCGATTGCGGAAGACGGATGCAACGATCCAGATTCTCATCAATGACGTTTAACGGTAATCCTTTTGTTTCGCGTCCGAAAACAAAAAAGTAGTCTTCTTCAACGTTCGATAAATCCACTTGGCTTGGATATTTTTCGCCATACTTCGTGATATAGTAGAACGTCCCATCCGGATGTTTATCCCACAACTCTTCCAACGAATCATGATACCTTACATCAACGAACTCCCAATAATCAAGACCTGCCCGTTTCAACTGTTTATCATCCGTTGAAAACCCAAGCGGTCGTATTAAATGTAAGACTGAATGCGTCGCTGCGCATGTCCGTGAAATATTACCTGTATTTTGTGGAATTTCTGGTTGATACATGACGACGTGAATGGCCATTAATTCTTCTCTCCTAACTCATGCGCAAGCAGCGCTTCTTTATGGGCAATGCCACTGGCAAAACCCGTCATTTTACCGGATGCCCCAATAATCCGGTGACAGGGATAAATCAAAGCGATTGGATTCCGATTCAAAGCACCTCCGACTGCACGGGCCGCCTTTTCGGAACCAATCATTCGTGCCAGTTGTCCATAACTTGCTGTCTGGCCGAACGGAATCAATCTCAACGCTTCCAAGACACGCTGCTGGAAGACGGTCACTTCTAGCCGGCAAGGAACGTCATCCAATGCGCCCGGCTGTCCTCGTTCATATGCTTCAAGTGCATCGGCTAGAAAATCAGGCAACGGTGCCTCATAATAGGCAGCTTCGTCAAGATATTGCTTCAGACGATTCATGTCATGTCCAAAATCGAGATAGACGACTTCATCTTCTTCCCACCCGATAACCAACTCACCAAACGTATAGGTCAATTTTTTATACGGCATGCCCGCTCCCCCATTCCTCAAGCAAACGATTCCCTTCCACTTGAACATCTTCCGCAGAATCAGTCAACAGACGCCCTTGGATATAGTCTTTTGCTTCTTGACCGGCAATCCGACCAATTGCCCAGACGGCAAGGGCTCGCATATCTTCCCGCTGATCGGTTTCAGCCATCACTCGCAAAGCCTCGAGTGCCGTCCGGTCTTGATAATGTACGAGCGCACAGACGGCGTTACGTTGAATTGGTTTTTTCCCACGCCATGCACCCGATAATGAACCAAACCGTGTTTTAAATTCACGATTACTAAGAGAAAGCAACGGAATGAGTAACGGTTTGACCTGTTCCGGATCAGGTTGCAGTTCGCTGTGTTGTGTGGCATGTTTTTTCCGGTTGTATGGACAAACTTGCTGACAGGTATCACAACCGTATAAACGATTTCCGAGGGCATATCGGAAATGTTCAGGAATCAGAGTCTTCGTTTGCGTAATGAACGAGATGCAACGTTTCGCATCGATGACACCCGGTTCAATCAGTGCATCCGTTGGACAAGCATCGAGACATTTATTGCAGGAACCGCACAACTCTTCGACCGGCTCATCCGGAGGCAGATATTGATCTGTAATCAATTCTCCTAAATAAAGATAAGAACCATGTTCCTCGCTAATGATGGAACAGTTTTTCCCGCTGAATCCGATCCCTGCCCGTTCTGCGACCGCACGATCGACCAGTTCTCCCGTGTCGACCATCGAACGTGATCGAGCTCCGGGGATCAGTTCTTGAATTTTTTCTTCCAGCAATGTCAATCGCTGCTTCAGAGCCTGATGGTAGTCCAGTCCCCAAGAAGAACGTCCAAAGATTCCGCGCCGTTCCCCTTCTTTTCCACGCGGAGCATCCTTGAGCTTACTTGGATAAGCGACGGCGATTGCGATGATGGAGACGGCATCATCCAGTAACAGCGTTGGTGTCGTCCGCCGTTCAAGATCGGGTTCTTCAAATCCGGAAGCATATCCTTTTTCTTGTTGTTGAATGAGACGCTGTTTCATCACCAGAAAAGGATCCGCTGTCGTAATACGGAATTCATCGATACCAATTTCTTTGGCATACCTCTGCAATTCTTTTTTCAACAATTCCCCCTGCATCGTATCTCTCCTTTCGCTTGTTTATCTCCATGCTAAACAAAAAGAGCAAAGTGTCAATTAAAAACGACACGTTGCTCTTTTCAGGTAAGCGGGTGAAGGGAATCGAACCCTCATCATCAGCTTGGAAGGCTGAGGTTTTACCACTAAACTACACCCGCATAATCAGGTGAATCTTAAATGAGATCGTACAAAGGTAAAAGCGGGTGAAGGGAATCGAACCCTCATCATCAGCTTGGAAGGCTGAGGTTTTACCACTAAACTACACCCGCAAGATACCGGTGGTCGGAATCGAACCGACACTCCAAAGGAACACGATTTTGAGTCGTGCGCGTCTACCAGTTCCGCCACACCGGCACAATCTCTTGCAAAACTATTCAATTAAGAATTATTGGAGGCGCCAGTCAGAATCGAACTGACGATAGAGGAGTTGCAGTCCTCTGCCTTACCACTTGGCTATGGCGCCATTTATTGGAGCGGAAGACGGGATTCGAACCCGCGACCCCGACCTTGGCAAGGTCGTATTCTACCACTGAACTACTTCCGCACAAAAAGCTGGGCTGGAAGGGATCGAACCTTCGCATGCTGGAATCAAAATCCAGTGCCTTACCACTTGGCCACAGCCCAATAATAAAAGGGCGACTGATGGGAATTGAACCCACGAATGCCGGAATCACAATCCGGTGCGTTAACCACTTCGCCACAATCGCCATAATAATAAAACAGGGGCAGCAGGAATCGAACCCGCGCTGACGGTTTTGGAGACCGTAGTTCTACCGCTAAACTATGCCCCTAAAGTGGTGGGGGGGGGCGGATTCGAACCGCCGAACCCGAGGGAGCGGATTTACAGTCCGCCGCGTTTAGCCACTTCGCTACCCCCCCACAAATGGGAAAACATTAAAAATCATATGGTGGCTTTGGACGGAATCGAACCGCCGACACGAGGATTTTCAGTCCTCTGCTCTACCGACTGAGCTACAAAGCCTTAATAATGGCGGTCCTGACGGGATTCGAACCCGCGATCTCCTGCGTGACAGGCAGGCATGTTAACCGCTACACCACAGGACCGTATGTAATAATTGCGGGGGCCGGATTTGAACCGACGACCTTTGGGTTATGAGCCCAACGAGCTACCAGACTGCTCCACCCCGCGATGATAAAAAATGGTGACCCGTACGGGAATCGAACCCGTGATACCGCCGTGAAAGGGCGGTGTCTTAACCGCTTGACCAACGGGCCATTTTATAATTGAAAATGTTATGGCGGAGAGCAAGGGATTCGAACCCTTGAGACGCTTATGACGCCTACACGATTTCCAATCGTGCTCCTTCGGCCACTCGGACAGCTCTCCATTGCATGTGGTGAAGAAGTAATAAATGGCTCCGCAAGTAGGATTTGAACCTACGACCTACCGGTTAACAGCCGGTTGCTCTACCACTGAGCTATTGCGGAACGATCGCCTGGCAGCGTCCTATCCTCACAGGGGGAAGCCCCCAACTACTTTCGGCGTTCAAGTGCTTAACTTCCGTGTTCGGCATGGGAACGGGTGTGACCACTTGGCTATCGCCACCAGACATCTATGATCTTAACATTATGTTTCCATAACGTCAAGCACTTTTTTGAAAGGCTCGCGCCCTCAAAACTGAAGTCATCAACAATGCATCTGCTAGAACAAGGCCTCGACCGATTAGTATCACTCAGCTCCGCATGTCGC
>NZ_JACSMU010000011.1:0-41831 GCF_018618855.1 Exiguobacterium sp. s166
CTTCATTCATTGTTTGTATCCGAAGATACGTTTTTTGCCTCATCGTTCAGTTTTCAAAGTTCGTCGTGTCGTTTTCAGCGACTTTAATATCTTACCAAGTCACCGACACGATTGTCAATAACTTTTCTGATATTTTTTTCGGTGTGTCACAACCATTTGCGGCACAAGAAGTAATATACCATGGGGTTTTTATTTGTACAAGTGTTTTATTAGAAAAACATTCAAAAAATTATTATTCCCGTTTCGACATCAGAATATGCTTACTTTTACTTTGAAATGTTCCGTATTAACAAAGAAGAAAACCCCCCACTTTCTTCTATAAAGAAGCGGAGAGTCCGATTTTGGTTAGTTTTGTTGGTGACGCATTGTCGGGAAGAGCAAGACATCACGAATCGAAGGAGCGTTTGTCAACAACATGACGAGTCGATCGATCCCGATACCAAGTCCTCCTGTTGGTGGCATACCGTACTCAAGGGCTTCAATGAAGTCATTATCCATTTCATGCGCTTCGTCGTTCCCGGCTTCTTTTTCAACAAGCTGTGCTTCAAAACGTTCACGTTGATCGATTGGATCATTCAATTCCGTAAAGGCATTGGCATGTTCCCGACGAACGATGAACAATTCGAAACGATCCGTGAAACGAGGGTCTTCCGGATTTTTCTTCGCAAGTGGTGAAATTTCAACCGGATGACCGTAGACGAATGTCGGCTGAACCAATGATTCTTCAATTTTCTGTTCGAAGAATTCATTAAGGATGTGTCCTGTCGTCATATGGGCTTGGACTTCCACACCATGCTCGTGTGCGAGTTCATGGGCACGCTCTTTTGAAATCTCTTCAAAGAAATCAACACCTGTGGCTTCTTTGACAAGATCCGCCATATGGGCACGTTTCCATCCGACAGACAAGTCGATTACATCTTCACCGTAAGTCACTTGTGTTGTTCCAAGGACTTCTTGAGCAACATGGGCAATCAGGTTTTCCGTCAAATTCATGATGTCGTTGTAATCCGCGTAGGCTTCATATAACTCAATCATCGTAAACTCAGGGTTATGGCGTGTCGAGATTCCTTCATTCCGGAAGACGCGACCGATTTCATAGACTTTTTCAAGTCCGCCGACAATCAAACGCTTGAGATGCAACTCAATCGCAATCCGCATGTATAGTGTCATATCAAGTGCATTGTGATGCGTAATGAACGGACGAGCTGACGCACCACCCGCAATCGTATGCAACATCGGTGTTTCAACTTCCAAGTATCCGAGGCTGTCGAGATACTGACGAATCCCGCGAATGACTTTACTGCGTGCGATGAACGTCTCACGCGATTCTGTATTCGTGATTAAATCGAGGTAACGCTGACGATAACGCTGTTCAACATCTTTTAGTCCGTGATATTTATCCGGAAGCGGACGTAGTGCTTTTGTCAGTAACGTAAACGACGTGACGTGAACCGATAGTTCGCCGACATTCGTTTTGAACACGTATCCGCTGATTCCAACGATGTCACCTAAATCACATGTTTTATAGATTTCGTACGCTTCTTCGCCAACATCGTCCTTACGTACATACAATTGGATTTGACCGTTTACGTCCTGGACGTTCGTAAAACCGACTTTCCCTTTACGGCGTGTCGTCATGACGCGACCCGCGATCGAGACGTCCGGCTTCAGTTCTGCCAATTCTTCTTTTTCGTGTTCGCCGTAAGCGGCACGAATACTTGTCGTATCTGTCGTACGTTCAAAACGGGCACCAAACGGATCGAGTCCTTGTTCACGCATGGCGTTCATCTTACCGAGACGCACCTGCATTTGATCGTTCATTTCCATGTCCTGACTCACTGTCTTCACTCCTTTTATAATGGTTCACGATGGTTTTTACTTCTTCGATGAAAAAGCTGCCGGTATGACCGACAGCTCTTAGCAAAACCGATTCGCTCATCTTCAATGGCATTAGCGTACCATAAAACGGGTTAGCCCGACTATACTTTACCTGTTACACATGTACTGCATTCGTTTCCAATGTTTCGACATACGCATGCAGCAACTTTTGCAGTCCGGCATGGGTCTCTGTATCGAATAATGCTTTACGAACATGCCCGTTGCCGCTTAACCCTTTTAAGTACCAGGCGACATGGGTTCTCATTTCCCGCACCGCAAGCGCCTCCCCTTTTAGTGCGACAAGGCGTTCCGCATGCAGGAGACAAATATCAATCTTCTCACGTGGTGTCGGCTCCGCCGGTAACGTTCCGGATTCAAGATACTGGATCGTCTGATACAGCATCCACGGATTCCCGAGTGCAGCCCGACCGATCATGACACCGTCTACTCCGATCTCATCAATCATCCGTTTCGCATCTTGCGGAGTTTGAACATCACCATTTCCGATGATTGGAATCTTGACGGCCCGCTTCGCTTCACCGATGATATTCCAGTCGGCGACACCTTCATATTTTTGTGAACGGGTCCGGCCATGGATCGCGACCGCTTTCGCCCCTCCGGCTTCCGCAGCCCGGACATTGTCGACACAATAAATATGATGGCTGTCCCATCCCGTCCGCATCTTAACCGTGACAGGTTTATCAACCGCTTGGGAGACGGCATGAACCATCTCGTAGACTTTATCCGGATCAAGCAGCCACTTGGCACCAGCGTCACACTTCGTCACTTTTGGTACAGGACATCCCATGTTGATGTCAATGATGTCCGCATTCGTATTGGCATCGACATACTGAGCCGCTTGGACCAACGTTTCCTTCGATCCGCCGTAAATCTGTAAACTGAGCGGTTTTTCCCGATCGTCCACGTATAACATCTGCATCGTCCGTTCATTTTCATAAAGGATTCCTTTATCACTGACCATTTCTGCACAGACGAGGCCTGCCCCGAATTCTTTTGCGATCAAACGAAACGCAGGATTACAGACACCTGCCATCGGTGCTAAAATGACACGGTTATTCAATTCGACTTCTCCAATTTTAAATCCTGTCATTCTTTTTTTCCCTTCTTCCTTCAATCGATCCCGACTCAATCCGTCTGACATCTGTTCGTTCTGTTTCCGGTAAATCCTGATAGAGTTCAGCAACCGTCCGATTTAAACCGGGAACAATATAAGAGGATACGAGTTCGTCCAGCGGAGCCAATACGAATGCCCGATCCTGCATACGTGGATGCGGTACTGTCAGTCCATCCATATGAATCATCTCACTGTTATATAAAAGAATATCGAGATCTAGTGTCCGCGGCCCATTTTTAAACAGACGTTTTCTTCCTTCCTGCTGTTCAATCTGTTGGAGAACGTCCAACAGTTGTTCCGCCGGCAAATCTGTCTCCAGTTCAATCACCATATTATAAAACAGATCTTGATCAGTATAGCCGACAGGAGCCGTCTCATAAACGGATGAAGGACGGATTGCCTGTGTCGTCGGAAGATGACGCAGAGCGTCAATCGCAGCTGCCAAATGTCCCGCTTTATCACCGATATTCGATCCCAGTGCGACGTAGGCACGATTCATGCATAATCGCCCCGCTTCCGGTGGATTTCAACGGCAACATGTTCATAATGTCCCGCAATCGGCGGATCCGGTTTAATGACCTTGATCGTCGTCTCAAGAATTCGGGAATCGAGTAACAGCACCTGCTCTGCAATCCGGTCTGCGAGCGCTTCGACGAGTTGCAACGGCTTCCCCTCGACGACCTGCTTCGTGACTTCGTACAACTCCGCATAATTGACACTTTCGCGTAAATCATCCATCTTACCGGCAATTGATAAATCAAGACCAATCGTCAGGTCGACGTTAAAGCGTTGACCCAACTTCGTTTCTTCTGCAAACACACCATGGTATCCGTAAAAACGCATACCGGTCACCTGTATCCGATCCATCATCATTCTCCTCCCGGTAATTCCGCAGCCAACATCGTATCCATCATAACGGCTGCCCGTTTGACCGCCTGCACATCATGCACCCGCATCCATTCACATCCTTGTTGAATACCGTAGCAGACTGTCGCAATCGTCCCTTCGACACGCTGATCCGCTGGCAAGCCAAGCGTCAGACCAATCATTGACTTCCGGGATGTCCCAAGCAGGACCGGATAACCAAAGTCCGTAGTAATCGACAGATGACGCATTAAAAATAGGTTTTCTTGATGCGTCTTCATGAAGCCGATCCCGGGATCCAACCAGATGTGGTTTTCTGACACTCCGGCTTGTTTCGCCAATCGAATCGAATCTTCCA
The DNA here is from genome assembly GCF_018618855.1 of Exiguobacterium sp. s166. Taxonomy (NCBI): domain Bacteria; kingdom Bacillati; phylum Bacillota; class Bacilli; order Caryophanales; genus Exiguobacterium; species Exiguobacterium sp. s166. The sequence goes on from NZ_JACSMU010000011.1 coordinate 4,236, forward strand.
AATCGGCCCGTACTTCAGCCAGCATATCCGGTCCATGAGGTTCTAAGCGGTTGTGCATTAAAATAATCGGGACGTCATGCCGGGCTGCCACCTCGACCATCGAGCCGTCCCCCCACTTCGATCCCCAAACGTCGTTGATGATGTCTGCCCCGGCACGAACAGCGGCTTCGGCGACTTCCGGTTTATACGTATCAATCGACACCAATATATCCAGTTCACGTTTCAAGCGTCGAATAACCGGGACGACACGGTCGATTTCGTCTTCAGCCGAGACAAATGAAGCGCCCGGTCTCGTCGATTCACCGCCGACATCAATCGCGTCCGCTCCATCCGCGACGAGTTGTTTCGCATGCCGGACTGCTTGTTCGATATCCACATAGTTTCCACCATCAGAAAAGGAATCCGGTGTCACGTTGAGAATCCCCATGATTTTAGTCATCCTTTTTCCCTCCTTGACCACTTCGACTGGACGGCATCATCAAACAATCTCCGGACTGCTTGATATCCGTGTCCTTCGAGACCCGGGAATATTCGACCATCCAAGGAAGAGACCGCGACCGCTTCTTGAACCGAGTTCGTATAAAGAATTTCATCCGCTTCCGTCAATTGCGGCAACAATGCCAGTCGTTCCTCGACAGGCAACTCTTCCATCAGGAATTGACGGGTGATACCATTGAGGGCACCTGTCTCAAGTGGTGGCGTATACCATCTTTCTCCGTAACGCCAAAAGATATTGGACGTGATGCCTTCACAGATGAAACCGTCTTTTGTCAAAAAGAGGCCTTCCGCCTCTTGATTAAACAACTGACGTTTGGCGACCAGATTGTTCATGTAGTGATGTGATTTCAACCGATAACTTGTTTCCGGTGTACTCCGGGGCAAACGAACGGTTTCAAGCGCCCGTTCCGCCATCTGTCTGGAACCGATCGATTTCGCATACAACAGAACGGTCGGCTGCTCATACGGTTCAATCGAAAGACCGATTTCACGGGCACCGGCAGAGACGTTTAAGCGGAAGTACAGATCTCCCGTTCCATGCACACGACACAACGCTTCAACAGCCGCCAATAGTTCATCACGTCTGTAAGGTAATTTGATACCGATTGCCGCGCAACTCATCTGGAGACGCTCGATGTGATCATCAAAGAGAAACGGGTGACCCGCGTACGTCCGAAATGTCTCGAAGACCCCAATCCCGTACAAATACCCATGATCGAGCGGCGAGATGCGTACGTCTTCTTCTTGTTTTATCTGTCCATCATGCCAAAGATACATAGTGTGTCAACTCCAAAAAGTTTTTTAACATCTGTTTCCCGTCACGTGTCAAAATCGCTTCCGGATGGAACTGGACGCCGACGATCGGCAACTCCTTATGACGAAGGGCCATGATTTCTCCGTCTGCTTCTGCCGTCATCGTCAAGGCGTCCGGGAAACTTTCGCGTTCGACGACAAGCGAATGATAGCGCGTCACCGGTGTCTCCTGTTCAATTCCGGCAAACATGCCGGAACCGTCATGGGTAAGCAAAGACACTTTCCCGTGCATCAATGTCTTTGCCCGGACCACCTTTCCACCAAACACTTGACCGATTGCCTGATGCCCAAGGCAGACACCGAGGATCGGCAGACGACCGGCAAAGTAGCGGATGGCTTCCAAACTGATTCCGGCTTCGTTCGGAGTGCATGGTCCTGGGGAAATAACCAAATGATCCGGAGCGAGTGCTTCAATTTCTTCAATCGTAATTGCGTCATTTCGAAAAACACGGATCTCTTGTCCAAGCTCTCCAAAGTACTGTACTAAGTTATACGTAAATGAATCATAATTATCGATCAGTACAATCATGTCGTTCCCTCCGCTAATTCTTTGGCGACCCAAAGCGCCTTCGCCTTACTGAGTGATTCTTCATATTCGCTTTCCGAGTCGGAATCTGTCACGATTCCGGCTCCCGCCTGAATATACGCCATCCCGTCTTTTGCGACAAGCGTCCGAATCAAGATGTTGAAAATCGCATCATCCGCCCAGCTGATAAAACCGAGTGAGCCGGTATAAATTCCCCGGCGGACCGGTTCAAGCTCTTCAATGATTTCCATCGTCCGGATTTTAGGCGCTCCCGTGATCGTCCCGCCTGGAAACATCGCAGCAAGGACACTGCTTCCGGTTTCACCTTCCGCAATCTCTCCCCGGACGTTTGAGACGATATGCTGGACGTGGGAATATTTTTCGATGACCATCAGTTCGTCAACATGGACGGAACCGTACTGGCTGACGCGCCCTAAATCGTTCCGCTCGAGATCGACGAGCATCACGTGTTCCGCCCGTTCCTTCTCGTTGTCGAGTAACGTTTTGGCTAGTGCAAAATCTTCTACCTCGTCTTTCCCGCGCGGCCGGGTTCCGGCAATCGGGCGGGTCGCGAGCGATGAACCGATCTTTTCGACCAATAATTCCGGAGACGCTGAAACGAGTACCAACTCTTCGTCCGCAAAGTAACCCATGTAGGGCGACGGATTGACCATTCGTAACACATCATAGATATGCGCCGGTGTCGTCCGCAATGGTTCCTGCTGACGGACAGCAAGGTTCACCTGAAAGACATCGCCCGCTTCGATGTAACGTTTGATCCGGTCTGCTGCCTCTATAAAAGCGGACCGTTCAAACGAACGTCCACGGTCTAGCTGATTTTCGTACGGTGCCGCGAACACCGGGACCGGACACGGCTGACGCCATGACACGACTTCCGTTGCCAAAGCAAGTGTTGCTTCCGCTTCCGTATCCCGTGTGACGGCTACAAATAACCGTTCCGCCTGATGATCGAAAACGGCGACCTCATCATACCAGTAAAGAGAGAGATCGGCTGTTGTCAAATCATCCTCCGCCTGTTCCGGCAACCGTTCGAGATAGCGGACGGCATCGTAACTGACATATCCGGCCAATCCTCCGAAAAACGGCGGCATTCCTGCCGGACGAGCCGATGCATAACGAGCGCGTATTTCTTCCAACAGTATAAACGGCGCCTCTGTTCGTTGCTTTTGCTCCCCGGCTTCTTGAATCGTTGTCACTCCGTTTTTCGTACGGATATGTCCGACAGGTCGGACTCCCGCCATCGTATAAGATCCGATACGGCCACTTTCGAGCCAGACATGTCCTGTCTGTCCTGCCGTCAATTCCACATACCGGTTATAAAATTGTTCCTTTGTCCATGTAAATGATTCGTATACTGTCTGTCGCACGAGCGTTCCCCCACTTCCGAACTATTCTGCTCTCATTATACGCAAAAAATCGGACAGGCGGAGGACTCAAACATAAGTCGCTTGCCCCGCCCAAATAAAAAGAGGTCCATTCCTTTACATCGGAATGTACCTCTCGGTTAAAAAAATTACAGTTTTGAACTGTCCGCCTCTTCTTCCACTTGATACAGTGGTGTGCTGAGGTAACGTTCTCCGTTCGACGGGATGATGGCGAGAACCGTTTTCCCTTTGCCTAGACGCTTCGCTGTTTTTAAGGCAGCCGCAATCGCAGCTCCGGAAGAAATACCACCAAGAACGCCGTTCGACTTCGCTGCACGACGGGCATGATCAAACGCTTCTTCCGTCGTCACCTGCTCGACACTGTCATAAATCTGAGTATCCAGAATCGACGGAACGAATCCGGCTCCGATTCCCTGCAATTTATGGGGACCCGGTTTTCCGCCTGAAAGAACAGGAGAATCCGTCGGTTCGACAGCAATGATTTCGATACCCGGGAATGCCTGCCGTAAAACTTTCCCGGCTCCTGTGATCGTACCGCCCGTTCCGATTCCGGCGATGAAAGCATCGAGCGTCAATCCTTCGAACGCTTCAACGATTTCCGGTCCGGTCGTCTTCTCGTGAACAACAGGATTCGATTCATTGTTGAATTGTTGCGGCATGAAATAACCATGCTCTTCCGCCTCTGCCGTTGCCCGAGCAATCGCACCCTTCATTCCTTCTGGACCAGGTGTTAAAATCAACTCCGCACCGTACGCACGAAGAAGAGTTCGACGTTCCATGCTCATCGTTTCCGGCATGACGAGAATCGAACGGTATCCTTTAGCAGCAGCGACCATTGCCAGTCCGATTCCCGTGTTGCCACTTGTCGGTTCAATGATCGTATCGCCTGCTTTTAAGTGACCCGCTGACTCTGCTGATTCGATCATCGCTAGAGCGATCCGGTCTTTGACGCTTGACCCCGGATTCATATATTCCAATTTCAGGTACACGTCCGCATCTTCCGGTCCTGTTAAATGATTTAATTTAACAATCGGCGTGCGGCCGACTAAATCTAATACTGAATTCGCAATGCGCATGACCATTCCTCCTCATAATGAAAAGCTTTAATTCCAAGTAATCCGATAGATCAATTATCCACGGACTGGATGAAAATTGTCAATCAAAGCGCTTTACTGTCGGCTTCGATCCGTTTTCCGACTGTTTTTCGACTGCTTCCTGAATCAGACGGTCGAGGGTTTCTTTTTCATGCCCCTTACGCATCTCTTGATACAGGTCGGCACGCGTAATCTCTTCATCTCCGACCGACGCAACGACATCCTCAAGCGGTCCGCCGATACTGTCCTGGACAATCTTCGGTGAATCGACTTTCGGCAATTCGCCCATGAATGCATACGCACCCGTCATAAAATTCGTCAGCAACAAAATGAAAATCAACATCCACAAGTACTTAGAGTTTACAGTTCCCATTTTCAGACCCTCTTATGCTCTTTCGAGTGATTTTTCGCGAAGTGATTGTAATTCTTCGACATCGTATTGGTAATGTTCCGAACAGAAGTGGCAAACGGCTTCCGCGCCACCATCTTCGTCAATCATCGCTTGAATCTCATCAGGTCCTAGTGCGACGATTGCAGTTGCTAACTTTTCACGTTCGCACGTACAGTTGAACGCAACCGGAATCGTATCCAGCACTTCAAACGTTTCACCCAGTACAAGACTCAACATCTCTTCCGGTGTTTTTTCTTCACCGACAAGAATCGAGATCGGTTTTAACGCCGCAACACGTTGTTCAAGTGCCGCAATCGTTTCTTCCGATGCACCCGGCATCAATTGAACAATCAAGCCGCCCGCTGCGATGACCGACTCATCTTCCGGATAAACAAGAACACCTGCTCCAACGACAGACGGACTTTGCTCCGACACGGCGAAGTAATACGTAAAGTCTTCACTGATTTCACCTGTCTGAATCGGAGACTGACCACCGACGAAATCACGTAGACCTAAATCTTTGATGACGGAAATATTTCCGCGGCCGACCGCATCGCCAACCTTTAATTTTGTCAAACCATCACTGTTGACGTACGTATCCATCTCGACACGCGGGTGGCTGACATATCCCCGCACTTGTCCTTTTGCATCGGCATCGACGATAATTTTTCCGATTGGACCATCACCTTCGACTTTTAATGTGACACGGGTATCGCCTTTTTGCATCGTTCCCATCATGGCACCGATCGTCAATGTCCGACCGAGTGCTGCCGTGACGACCGGTGTCGTCTGATGACGGAGTTGTGCTTCGTACACCGTTTTTGTTGAACGGATTGCAAAGGCACGGACTTCTCCGTTAAACCCTAATGCTCTTACCAAATAATCATCTTTTAATTGTGCTAATAATTCTTCACGTTTCATTCGTTTTCCCTCACTTATTTCGTTCGTAGATAATCCGCAACCCGTCAAGCGTCAAAAATGGATCGACGATTTTAATCGTTGCAGATTCCTCACTGATTAGTCGGGCGAGTCCACCTGTCGCAATGACAGTTGCCTCTCCCATTTCTTCTTTCATCCGATGGACGAGTCCATCGACTTGCGCGACGTAGCCGAAATACGTTCCGGACTGCATCGCATGTACGGTATTGCGGCCAATCGTTGACTGCGGTTTGGCAATTTCAATCCGCGGTAATTTAGCCGCCTTATTATAAAGTGCTTCTGTCGACACCATGACACCCGGTGAAATGATTCCACCGTAATAGCGTTTTTTTGCATCGATATAACAATAGGTCGTTGCCGTTCCAAAATCAACGATGATCAAAGGACCATCATATTTGACCGTCGCTGCGACGGCATTGACGATCCGGTCGGCTCCCACTTCTCTTGGATTGTCGACTTTCAGGTCAAGTCCTGTCTTGATTCCAGGCCCGATTACGAATGGGCGCCGGTTGAAATAACGGACGCACATGTTTTCAAGCGGAAACACGACAGGGGGTACGACAGATGATAACACGATTCCCTCAATATCTTCCACGTTTAACTCTGCATCTCGAAACAGGGCTTTCACCAACATCCCATATTCATCGGTCGTCCGCGTCCGGTCCGTCGCAATCCGCCAATGCTCGACAAGTGTTTGTTCGTCATATACTCCAAGTACGATATTCGTATTTCCTACATCGATTACTAAAATCATCTGATTCCCCACTTTTCTCTGACGATAACTGATTCTATACGTTGTGATTATACCACGCAGTTTAGGCATCACCTATCGAAGTGCGCACTGCGGCTTGGTACTTCCATAAAAAAAGGTCAGCACCCCGGTTGGGAATGCTGACCTCTCGCTCGAACGAATCATCCGTCTTATTCCTATCGTCACCCCGGTCGATTAGACCGGGAAGATAGAAAATCAGATTTGATCATCCCGACGTGGTTGATCTGGTTTTTCCGTATCGACATTTTGTCCTTCGTCGATGACAGAGCCGCGTTGCGTTGGAGATTCTGTCGGTTGATCGATGACAGGTGTCGTCGATTCCGGCGTTTTCTCGTCTGCTTTCGGTTCTGTAATGGCCGCAGGCTCATGTTTTTTATATTCGCCTGTCTCTAAGAGATGGTGAATTTGTTTTTGATCCAGTGTTTCGACTTCAAGTAACGTCGTCGCAATCAAATCAAGCTGATCGCGTTTCTCCGTCAAGATCGCCTTCGCCTTTTGGTAACAACGGTTGATGATCGCTTGAATTTCCATGTCGATTTCATGGGCAATCGCATCTGAATAGTTCTGTTCGTTTTGGAAGTCACGTCCTAAGAAGACATTTCCACCTTGACCGGAACCAAACTGAAGCGGTCCGAGTTTTTCACTCATCCCAAACTCCATGACCATCTTACGGGCAAGTCCTGTCGCACGTTGGAAGTCATTGCTTGCGCCAGTGGAAGCTTCACCAAAGACGACATCTTCCGCGACACGACCACCAAGTAATCCGGTGATCTTGTCTTCAAGTTCTGGTTTCGTCATGAAGTAACGATCCTCTTTTGGAAGCATGATGACGTAACCGCCTGCATTACCACGAGGAACGATCGTTACCTTATGCACTTCATCCGCATCATCGAGTGTGACACCGATGATGGTATGACCCGCTTCGTGCCATGCCACAATTTTTTTCTCTTTCGGTGAAATGATCCGACTCTTCTTCGCAGGACCTGCGATGACGCGGTCGATCGCTTCTTCCAAATCAACGATTGAAATCTTATCACGGTCTGTACGGGCTGCGATAAGTGCCGCTTCGTTCAACAGGTTTTCAAGATCTGCACCTGAGAAACCTGGTGTACGTTGCGCGATGGCTTTCAAATCAACTGTCGTATCGAGTGGCTTGTTGCGTGCGTGTACTTTAAGAACTGCTTCACGTCCGACGACATCTGGACGCTCAACCGTGATTTGACGGTCAAAACGACCTGGACGGAGTAAAGCGGGGTCCAAAATGTCCGCACGGTTAGTAGCTGCGATCATGATGATGCCTTCGTTTTCACTGAATCCATCCATCTCAACAAGAAGTTGGTTCAATGTTTGTTCGCGCTCATCATGTCCGCCGCCAAGACCGGCACCACGTTGGCGACCAACGGCATCGATTTCATCGATGAAGATGATACATGGTGCATTTTTCTTCGCGTTTTCAAACAAGTCACGGACACGTGATGCCCCGACCCCGACAAACATCTCAACGAAGTCAGAACCTGAAATCGAGAAGAACGGGACGCCGGCTTCGCCAGCTGCTGCACGGGCAAGCAATGTTTTACCTGTACCTGGAGGACCTACAAGGAGGACACCTTTAGGAATACGGGCACCTAGACGGGCAAACTTGCGTGGATCTTTCAAGAATTCAACAACCTCAACGAGTTCTTGTTTCTCCTCATCCGCTCCTGCCACGTCGTCAAACGTAATCTTTTTCTTTTCTGTATCATACAGGCGCGCCTTCGATTTACCGAAGTTCATGACACGGCCACCGCCGCCGCCACCTTGTGCTTGATTAATCAGGAAGAAGAATAGGATGAAGATGATGATGAATGGCACGATTGTCGTCAACAGGGCAATCCAACCACCGTTTGTTTCTGCCGCCTTAAATTCCATCTTGACGTTTTGGCTACGCAATTGCGTATACAAATCCGTCAGTTCTGTATCAACAGCCGGTACGACCGTTTCATATGTCGTATCTTTTTCACGTAATTCACCTGTGACATTGTACGTCTGTCCCTCATACTGGAACGTCGCCGTCTTCACATCACCTTTTTCAACAGACTCGACAAACTGTGTGTAATTGATTTCTTTGCTTTTGTTCACTGGACTCTGCAAGTATTGCAGAAACAAGATCAAAGCTAGAAAAATGACCCCAAACACAAGGGTATTCTTCACTGCTCGGTTCATCGTAGGCCTCCTCTCCGCATCAACTGATTGATTTTCTTCAATCGATACGAATCCTAACGCGGCAAAGCGCGCTTTGTAATTGGTTTTATCTTATCATGTGACAGTCAAGATTAAAAATAATTAGCCGCCGTAGACTGCTGGTTTCAAGACACCAACATAAGGAAGGTTACGATATTTTTCTTCATAGTCAAGACCATAACCAACAACGAACTCATGTGGAATGACAAAACCGCTGTAATCCGCATGTAAATCGTTTTTACGACCACTTGGCTTATCCAGCAATGTTACGATTTTTACCGACTTCGCTTTCCGGTATTTAAACAGGTCCACGAGGTAGCCTAATGTTAATCCGCTGTCGATGATATCTTCGACAATCAGGATGTCACGACCTTCTACGGATGTGTTTAAATCCTTCTCAATCTTCACTTCACCTGTCGATGTCGTACCGCCGTGATACGTCGAGACATCCATGAAGTCCATTTCAAGATGCATGTCCATCTTTTTGACGAGATCTGACATGAACGGCATTGCGCCTTTCAGGACACAAACGAGGAGCGGGAAACGATCTCCGTAATCCGCTGTCAGTTCACCCGCGAGTTCACCGACTTTATGTTGGATCTCTTCTTCTGAAATCAGTACTTTTTCCATATCATTCATTAAGGTCATACTAGGTATTCCTCCTCCATTTTAAACACTACATTACCATTCTATCATTAAACACGATTCTGCGAGGAGTTCAAATGACCCGAATATTGCAATTCGATGTCCGATGACCGCCAGAACTTGCCCTGTCGCATCGACGACAACCGGAATTTCCGTCCGTAACCCCCGTGGAACCTTCGCATCCACAAGAATCCGGCTCACTTTTTTCGTACCGACCGCTAACCGGATCCGGTCACCGGGTAAGGGCTGTCGAATCGTCAGTGGAAAACGGATGGCTGAAAATGGAATACCGGTCGCCGAACGTGAGAACACAATCGTTTGTTCACCATAATGATAAGTGCCCAAATCAATTCCCACTTCCAATGCTTCCGGGAGCAGGTGCTTTCTCGGACAACGGACACATGTCACGTAGCCATATGTACGCTGTATCCTCCAGTTTCCATAATACACTTCGCCGGACGGCATATCTACTCGTAACAATGCCAAAAATTGATTGTATTCCTCGGAAGTAAAGTCACGGTCCGGTAATAAGGCACGCAGGACAAGCCGCTTGAAGTCTGAAGGGAGTGTTTGAATCGCTTCAAGAGGAAGCCCGCGGTCCGTCATCCGTTCTTTGACAAAGGACGTGACGTACGTGAAATGTTCCTGTTTTTGTTCATGACGAGATATCGCCGCCTGAACCGTTGCTTCTTCATAACCCGGGCGAAGTTCCGCAAGCAATGGCAGGATCCGGTGCCGCATCTGATTCCGGAGATATTTCGTTCCGGCATTCGTCTCGTCTTCATACCATGTCACGTAATGGTTTCTTGCATAGTAATACAGTTGTTGTTTGGAGTACGTCAACAACGGACGATGAATCTGTCCCGTCGCAAAAGAACGGATCCGGGGAATGCCGTCGACGCCTGCTTCCCCTCGGATCAACTGGATCAACAACGTCTCCAATTGATCGTCCCGGTGGTGTGCGAGCACAAGATGCCGCCGTCCGGTCTCAGCCATGACGTCTTGAAAAAAGGCATAACGCCTCGCCCGGCAAGCCGCCTGGCTCGGTGTTTGATCATCCCATGCGAGTCGTGTCATCCGAACAGCCACTTGTCTCGCATCCGCCCAAGCGCGGACCGCTTCTGCTTCTTCGTCCGATTCTTCGCGCAGACCATGATGAACATGAACAATCATTAGATCATGATTCGCTTCATACAAAAGATGTGCCAGTACCATTGAATCACAGCCGCCGGAAACAGCAACCAACAACGGTTCCTTTGGAAGATTAATCTCGAATCCCATGCCTGGTCCCCCTTGATCCATAAATGACTTAAACGAAAAAAGCTACCTCTATATAATAGAGATAGCTTTTTTACAGAATGACCCGTACGGGAATCGAACCCGTGTTACCGCCGTGAAAGGGCGGTGTCTTAACCGCTTGACCAACGGGCCAAAAAAATATGGTAGCGGCGGAGGGAGTCGAACCCACGACCTCACGGGTATGAACCGTACGCTCTAGCCAGCTGAGCTACACCGCCATATTTTGAACGCGTGCGTCTTAAGCACATTTTCTATAATACGGTGGAGTCAAATAATTGTCAACGCTTTTCATAAAAATAATTTCAAAAAAATAAAAGATGGAATGAACAGCGTCATTCCATCTCTATTCTTATAAAGAACAGGTCAGCAAGTTATTGACGTTTAGCACCGCGTCCGCCACGTTTTGAATCGGTTTGTCGTTTCAATGTCGCAAGACGATCTTCACTATCTTTGAGGAAACTAGTCATCAACGTATCGAACGTTTGCTCTTTACGTGGAGCTGGTGCGCCACGGCCACCTTTGTTAAAGCCGCCACGGTTTCCACCGCCGCCGCTTCCACCACGCGGTCCTTTGTTATCGAACGGACGTGGTCCACGGTCTTGACCTGCCGGACGTGGTCCGCGATCAAATTGACGAGCTGGAGGACGAGGACGTTCGCCTTCTGGACGATCGACTGCTTTCTTAATCGAAAGACCAATCTTCCCGTCGTTCTCTACACTCAACACTTTAACCGTGATTTCTTGTCCGACTGTCAAGACATCATTGATATCTTTGACGTAAGAATCTGCTACTTCACTGATGTGAACAAGACCTGTCTTACCCGTCGGTAATTCTACGAACGCGCCGAAATTGGTGATGCCTGTAACTTTCCCTTGTACTTTGCTGCCTACTTCAATCGACATAAATTGTATTGCTCCTTTTTAGTTGATTCTTTCTTATTATACGAGTGATTCTACATTTTTTCAATCAATCGACAACCTTCGTTTAATCTTCCGGTGAAAAATAGAAAATCGTTTCGCCTTTTTTCGAGTACAGCAGTTCACTTCTCGCTAAGTTCGCAACATATTTCTTATCATTCAATCGTTCAATCTCTTCTTTCAGACGAACTGTTTCTTTTTCTGCTTTCGCCTGTTCTTGGTTCGCAACCTGAAACGACTGCTTCTGTTCAGCGATCAGTTGTTGTTTTTCGATATATGACCACCCCATCAGGGACAGGACAATAAGAAAAATCGACATACAGACTAAGAAGCGCCTCTTCAGACGTAAACGGTTTTCGATTGCATTTTGACTCAACTGTTTTTTCCGGTCATTAAGCGGTTTGATCTTGGGCGGTGTATCACGCCCTGATTCCAACGGTGCTGGCATATCATCCCTCCTTATCCGAGTGGTCATCTCTGACACTCTCTAGTATACTTCCTTTTTCAACCAAATTACATCGATTCTTCGGAATTCACTTTTTCTTCACGAATGATTTGATACATGTCTGATGCTTCTTCTTTTTTCGCATGCTCTTTAATACTATCGATTTGAACGGTGACAATCTTATTTCCGAACCGGATTGTCATCTCGTCCCCCACCGAAACCGTACTGCTTGCTTTTGCGACAAGCCCGTTGATGGTGATCCGGCCTTGATCGGCAACTTCTTTTGCCAGTGTCCGGCGTTTAATTAAACGAGATACCTTTAAAAATTTATCGAGTCTCATGACTGTTCCTCCTGCTTTGATTGATTCCATAATGAATCTTGTTCGGCGAGCGACAAGTCTGTCAACGGCCGGTCCGTCAATTGTTCCATGCGTGTAAAACGACGAATGAATTTGTCATTGGTTTGCTGTAAAGCATCCTCTGCAGATAACTCCAGGTATTTGCCGACAAGTGCGAGTGAAAACAGGATATCACCGAATTCACCCAATCGTTCTTCTGCCGGAGCCTCTTTTAATTCTTGAATCTCTTCCCGGACTTTATCGAGCGCACCGGCAACCGTCTCCCATTCGAATCCGACTCGGGCGACTTTCTTCTGAATCTGTTCGGCACGCAACAAGGCAGGAGCTCCCTTAGTGACGCCGTCCAACAGATACGTCCGTTCCGATTTTTCCTGCGCTTTAATTTCCTGCCAGTTCGTGACGACGTCCGCGGCCGAGTCGACTTTTACATCTCCAAAGACATGCGGATGCCTGCGAATCATCTTGTCGCTGACACTTCCTATGACATCACGGACATCGAAATACCCTTCATCCAGACCGATTTGGGCATGTAGCATGACTTGCAACAACACATCGCCTAATTCTTCTATCATTAAGTTATCGTCCTGAAGGTCGATTGCTTCCAGTAATTCGTAGGATTCTTCGATTAAATGTTTTTTGAGCGATTCATGTGTCTGTTCTTGATCCCACGGACAACCGCCTTCTCCACGCAAGCGCGCGATGATTTGCTTGAGTGTCGTGAAATCACGATTCAAGATCGTTTGATCCGTGACAGGCGGTACGTAAACCGTCGTCAAGTTACTGAGTGTCGTGATGTGATCCAGTTCATAGAGCGGAACCGTCTTGACATGTTGGCGACTCGTTCCCGCCGCCGTCACAAGCGTCACGTCATGTTCGTCAGGATAACGCTCCATCAACATGACCTTTAAATCACCTGCAACCAGTTGATCATAAACTTGTCCGATCAACAAATGCTGACGAATCTGCGCTTCATCGATATCAAACGCTGTCGCATCCAATAATTGAAAGCCTTCGATCGGATCAACACCGACCGCGGCAAACATCGGATCGAGGAAGCTTTGACCACCAATGATGTCGAGGTTCTCCGTCTGAGCGAGCAACTGTTGGACCGTACTCTCCGCGACAAGCGGATGACCCGGAACAGCATAGATGATCGGCTCCTTCTCGGACTGTTCAAGCAGCGTTGCAACAATCTCACGGTAGACGCCTTCAAACTGATCATGTTTTTCATAAATCGAATCAAACGATGTAAATTTCATTCCCTCTGCCATCAATTCCGAAACGACAGGATGATCCGCAGTCCGCAGATAAATCGGTTGTTTCGTTTCCTTTAGGCGTTTATAGATGCCGTACGGCAATTGTTCGAGTTCTCCGACTCCTAAGCCGACGACTGTAATCTGATGTGTCATATAATCCTCCTATGCTGATGCATTCGATATAGTTTTTCCCCGAACGGCAATACGGCCCATTCCCGTTCCGTCAAGACCCCCATCCGTAAGGCAAAGAGACAAAATATACCGGCTCCACCCAGAACGAGTAGGGCAACCTCAAGTGTCGCTCCAACCCGGTTTTCCCAGCCCGACAGCCGGAAAAGTTGTTCGACGATGTATAAAAACAGGGCCATCGGAATGACCGCCTTCAAGAGACGAACATAAAAAGGACGTCCTGCCGTCACCCGACCGAACTTTCGATTGAGTAAAAGTAACTGAGCTGCTGCCATGACCGCAAAACCACCAAAAGTCGCCATTCCGGCACCGATCATGCCATATAAGGGAATTAAGTAGATATTGAGACCCAGCTTGATCAACAGACCTGCAACTACACCGACAAACGCATATTTTTCCGCATCGACGGATTGCAGACACGATACGATGATCATTGACAAGGAGGCGGTGAACGCCGTCGCAGCCAACCAGCTGAGTGCTGCTGTTCCGTTATCGTCCTGATACAAGGCAATATTCAACGGACGCATGACACCAACCAATCCGACGGTCGCTGCCGCCGCAATCAGTAACCCGGATCGTAAGAGCGTTTCAAGATGCAGTTTTGTTGCTGCATCATTCCGCTTCCGGTATTCCATCAACAACGTCGGAACACTGGCCAAACTGATGGATGTTGCGAACAAGATCGCAAACTGTAAGAGCGGATACCCTCGATCAAAAATTCCTTTTTCGACTTTCGTTTCCATCGAATTCCCGAGTAAATTGACGAACGTCAATCCATCAATCAATTGCATCAGTAACAAGGCCAAAGACGCGATACTGACTGCCAGACCACTCGTCAACAAGACCCGTCCGACACGGCGAATGTGTCGTTTCGAGATGACGGGACGACCAATCCTTCCTTTCGCAAAGCGTAACAGCAAGATCAGCGACGCGATGCTTCCACCGAGTGCCGTCATGTGCGCATTTGCTCCGACTTGATACGGATTCGCACCTATCTGAACCCCGTAATACGTCACAATCAACAATAAACAGACCCGAACGGCATTTTCCGTGATTTGTGAGAAAGCCGTCGGACGCATTTCAAGATCCGCCTGAAACATCCCGCGCAAAACAGCAATGACCGGCAACAGGTAGAAGGTAAAGGTAACGGCTCGAAGCGGTTGGGCGAGCTGTTCGTCACCGAACAAGAATGCGACTTCAGGAGCGACCCACCAACCAATTGTTCCTAATATAATCGACATCGCAAGTAGGACAAAGAAAATCGACCACAGTACTTCACGTTTCTCTTGCGGATGATGCAATGTTAACTTCGCAACGACGACCGGTAAGGCGTAAATACCAAGCGCCGCTGCAATCGCAAACACCGGATAGACAGTTTGGTAGACATATAACCCGAAGTCTCCCGCCATATTTTGATATGGAATCCGGTAAAAGAAACTCAACAGTTTTGAGACATAGCTCGAAATAGCAAGCAAAGCTGCCCCTTGCGCAATCGTCCTTCGTTGACTCATTGTACGATCCGGCGGTCAATCTCAGCCAGTAACCGTTCAGCCTGCTCTGTCATCTGTTGTAAGTTTTGTTTCCCGCGGTTGAGCGTCAGAACAAGTTTACCTTCTTCCTGCCCCATACCAAGACCACGTCCAATCGGAACCGTCCATTTGACAAAATCCGCTACATCCAGCGTTTGTGTCGTCTGTTCAGACAAGACGATTTCAATTTTCAGATCCGTTTGTTTGACCCGTTCGACTCGTGCCCGTTCGGCAAAGATTCTCATCCGAGTCAATTGGATCAACCGTGCGACTTCGGTCGGGAATTCTCCGAAACGTTCCAACATCTCTGTTTCCAGCGATTCGAGACTTTCCGGTGTATCGACATACTTCATACGTTTGTAGAACTCGATTTTGAGTTCCGAATCTGCCATGTAGTGACTTGGAATATAGGCATCCAGACTGAACGTGAAATCCGGAACGAATTTCTGAACTTTTTTTCTACCTTTCATCCGTTCCTTCCGTTCTTCAACTGCTTCCGAAAGCATTTGTGAATACAGATCGAATCCTACAGAGTCGATGAAACCGGATTGTTGCGATCCGAGCAAGTTCCCGGCTCCGCGAATCGATAAATCACGCATCGCAATCTTAAAACCGCTCCCGAGTTCAGTAAATTCCTTGATCGCTTGCAGACGGCTTTCCGCAACTTCCGTCAATCGTTTTTGCGGACGGTACGTGAAGTAGGAATACGCGACACGGCTCGATCGGCCGACACGGCCGCGTAATTGATATAACTGGGAAAGACCCATCTGATCGGCATCGTTGACAATCAACGTATTGACATTCGGAATATCGATGCCTGTTTCAATGATCGTCGTACTGACCAGGACGTCCGCATCGCCTTCGAAGAAGGCGATTAATTGGCTCTCAAGTTCTGTTTCCGTCATCCGACCATGGGCAGTGACGACACGCGCTTCCGGTACAAGAGCCCGGATTTCCTCTGCCTTGCGTTCAATCCCTTCGACGCGGTTATACAGGAAGAACGCTTGTCCGCCCCGTCCCAGTTCACGTTCGAGTGCTTCGCGCATGACGATTCCGTCATACTCCATGACATATGTTTGAACCGGATAACGGTTTTCCGGTGGTGTCTCGAGTACGGATAAATCACGAATTCCGATCATCGACATATGCAACGTCCGGGGAATCGGTGTCGCCGTCAATGTCAGAACATCGACATTTGTCTTCAGCTGTTTCAGTCGTTCTTTATGTTTGACGCCAAAGCGTTGTTCTTCATCGATGATCAATAAGCCGACGTCCGCGAACTGGACATCTTTCGACAGGACACGATGGGTGCCGACGACGACATCAATCGTCCCTTCCTTCAATCCTTTTTTCGTCGCTTTCAGTTCTGTTGCCGAGCGGAAACGACTCATGACGGAGACGTTGATCGGCCACTCACTGAATCGTTCGAGCATCGTTTCATAATGCTGTTGTGCAAGCACCGTCGTCGGAACGAGTAAAGCGACCTGTTTTCCTGCCATGACAGCTTTAAAGGCTGCCCGGATGGCAACTTCCGTTTTCCCGTAACCGACATCGCCGCACAACAGCCGATCCATCGGGCGCGGACGTTCCATGTCTTTTTTGATTTCTTCGATCGACCGGAGTTGGTCAACGGTTTCTTCATAAGGGAATGACGCTTCAAAGGCCTGTGTACTGTCATCATCTTCCGGGAAGGCAAAGCCGACTGCTGCTTCGCGTGCCGCATAGAGCTTAATCAGTTCATCCGCGATATCCTCAACGGATTTTTGAACCTTCGCTTTGACCTTCTTCCACTCCATGCCGCCCAGTTTATAAATCTTCGGCTCTTTTCCTTCTGCCCCGACATACTTCTGAATCAAGTCAATCTGGTCGACCGGGACATACAGTGAATCCTCACCGGCATAAATCAAATGCAGGTAATCCTGGTGATTGCCGGCAACATCAATCGTTTTAATACCATGGTAACGACCGATTCCGTGATGAATGTGGACGACGTAATCGCCCGTCTTCAATTCCTGGTAACTTTTGATCCGTTCGGCGTTCGTCAGTTTCGTCGTTTGCTTCCGGCGCCGTGCCGGCTGTTTAAAGACTTCTTCTTCCGTAATGACGACGAGACGGGCATTGGTCATCTCGAATCCGCCGTGAATGCCACCGATTAAAATCGACGGATGACCGCGGCGAATCTCGTCTTCCGTCGTGTGCAGGGAAGCTTCGACTCCGTAATCCGATAACGTCTGTCGCATCCGTTCTGCCCGTTCCCGGTTACTTGCCAGGAAGACCATCCACATATCGGCCCGGCCGTAACGATCGACTTCCTGTTTCAACCGTTCCATCTGTCCGTGGAAAGGTGCTATCGGCTTGATGCTGAAATGAATCGCCGCACTTTCCGGCACACCGCTGCGGCGTGTCGGGAGCAACGATAAATACAGCAATTGGCGTTGCTTGAACACCTGCAGCATCGGAACCGATAACGTATAGTCACTGATGCTTTGTCCCCGTTCAATCAACGAAGCCATCCATTCCGCTTCTTCCGTATCCTGGACCTCGGCGGCTTCTTCAATCCGTGCCACCTCGTCGACAATCAAAACAGCATCTTTGATATCGTCGAGTAACGTCGTTTCATATAGAAGCGGTGCATATTTTGCAAGTTGCTTCGGACGATCACCGCTTTCGAGGACTTCGACGTCGTAAGCAATTCCTTCTTCCAGGGCAGCCAATACTTCCGTACTTTGGACCCGTTCCTTCGTTGCTTCATACAGACGGCGTAATTGTTCACCGGCCGATTTCAATCCGTCACGCGATGCAAAATGTTCCGTTGCCGGAGGTACCAGAGCTTCCGCGATGACACCAAGCGAACGTTGGGTTTCCGCATTAAACGTATAGATGGAATCGACTTCTTCGTCAAATAAATCAAGACGATACGGACGTTCGACGGTTAACGGGTATAAGTCGATGATGCTTCCTCGGACTGCGAACTCGCCCGGCGTCGTAACCGTTGCCGTCCGTTCGTATCCCGCGTCGACCAATTCCTGAATAAAGTCTGGGATCGACAGGACATCGCCAGGTTTGATTCGTTTCGTATGTCCTAAAAAGTCGGGCGCCGTCGGGACGTAACGTCTCAGTCCGACAAGCGGAATGATGAGGATTCCGTCATCCGTCGTCAGCAGACGGTGACGGGTTTCAATCCGCGTCGCGCGCAATTCCGGACTTGCACCGTATGACAGCTCCGCCGCAAGTGTTTCATCGACCGGATACAACATCACGTCCTGCTCGGGTATAAGTTCAATTAAATCATCATATAATTTTTGAGCCTGGAACATGTTGTGGGTCACGATGACGAACCGTTTTTTCGTCTCTTGGTAAATACCGGCGACGAATAACGCTTTTCCGCTGTTCATCAGCCCTGTGATCAGTTGGGCATTGACTCCGTCGCGGAACCGTTCCCGGACGGTTTTAATCTCCGGAATGCCGAGTAACAGATTTTGTAGTTGTTTCATACGTTCTTTCCCTCCTAGGACGACAGCAAAAACGCTTTGGTCACCCAAAGCGTTTTGTTCAGTTATAACGATTCATCAAAGCTAAAAACGGTGTATCGATAAAATCAGTTGCGATCTCGACGGAATCAGACAACACATGTTGCAACGTCGTCTGTTCCGACTTGGCGAACGGCATCAAGACCCAGTCGATGACTTGAATCGGTGCTGGCGGACGACCGACTCCAAGTTTCAATCGTTTGATGTCTTGTGTACCTAAATGTTGAATCAACGATTTGACTCCGTTGTGACCACCGGCACTTCCTTTTGAACGCAGGCGCATCTTTTCAAGCGGCAAATCAAGGTCATCATAAATGACAAGGACGTCCTCGACCGCAATTTTATAGAAATCGAGCAACGGACGGACAGCTTCTCCCGATAAATTCATATACGTCAATGGCTTAACGAGAACGACCCGTTCCCCTTTAATCATTCCCGTTCCGAAGACGGCTTTAAACTTCGACTCCGCTAATTTTATGCCATGTTCCTTGGCGAGGGCATCGATCGCTAAAAAACCGATATTGTGACGCGTATTCGTATATTTCGTGCCTGGATTTCCTAAACCGACGATACATTTCATATCGTCACCTCCTCTACTTATCTGCTTTTTTTGATTTATATCCCGTTGACGAAAAATGGAACGCACAAGGGTCCGATTTCTAAAAACCGGACCTTGGCGTTCATATCTGTTTGAAATCAGCTGAAGAGCGGGCTGATTGATTTTTGTTCGTGAACACGGATGATGGCTTCTGCCAACAAGCGTGCAACTGAGATTTGTTTGATTTTGCTTGCACATTCACGTTTCGTCAAATCGATTGTGTTCAAGACGACGAGTTCTTCGATTGCCGAGTTTTCAATCCGCTCCATCGCTGGACCTGAGAGAACCGGGTGCGTACAGCAGGCATACACTTGCTTCGCTCCGTTTTCGATCAAGGCGTTGGCAGCAAGCGTGATTGTACCCGCTGTATCAATGATATCGTCAATGATAATGGCAATCTTGCCATCGACTTGTCCGACGATGTTCATGACTTCTGCGACGTTTGGTTTTGGACGACGCTTATCGATGATCGCGATTGGTGCTTTTAATTGTTCCGCTAATTTACGTGCCCGTGTCACACCGCCATGGTCTGGAGAAACAATGACGAGTTCGTTCGGGTCGATGTTCTTCTTCTCGAAGTAAGAAGCAAGCAGGGGAACACCCATTAATTGATCTACTGGAATATCGAAGAATCCTTGGATTTGTGCAGCATGAAGATCCATCGTCACGACGCGTGTCGCACCGGCTACTTCAAGTAAGTTCGCTACAAGCTTCGCTGTGATCGGCTCACGTGAACGGGCTTTGCGGTCTTGACGTGCATATCCGTAATACGGAATAACGACGTTAATCGTCCGCGCAGAAGCACGTTTTAAAGCGTCAATCATGATGAGAAGCTCCATCAAGTTTTCGTTGACCGGTTGGCTTGTCGATTGAATGATGTAGATATCATCCCCACGGACGCTTTCTTCGATGTTCATTGAAATTTCGCCGTCACTGAAGTGTTTGACTGAACTTTCGCTGACAGGGATTCCGATGACTTTAGCGATTTCCTCTGCCAGTGGTTTGTTCGAGTTAAGTGCGAAAATACGAATTTCATGTTCTAAGACAGTAGACATGGTTAGGTGGCCTCCATTTGTTTGGGTTTAGACGAGTAGAGCGACAGATAATGAACGAATAAAATTAACGGTAATCTGGTTTAGTTGTTTGACGTTCCCGTGCGATGGCAAGACCGTTTTCCGGAACATCATCCGTAACGGTTGATCCTGCTGCGACAAGCGCATTTTTACCGACCGTGACCGGTGCAATCAAATTGACATTACAACCGATGAACGCATCGTCTTCAATGACAGTTTGGAATTTATTTGTTCCATCATAATTCACTGTGATCGATCCGCAACCTAAGTTAACGTTCGTGCCGATTGTTGCATCACCGACGTAACTTAAGTGAGCAGATTTGCTGCCTTCACCAAAAGTGGATTTCTTCACTTCGACGAAGTTACCGATGCGCGTGTTCGCTCCGAGAACTGCCTGTTGGCGTAAGTGCGCAAATGGACCGACTTGTGCAGCTGCTCCAATTTGGCTGTCGGTTACGACTGATTGACGCACCACGGCTTGATCAGACACTTCACTGTCACGGATATCCGAATTTGGTCCGATGATACATTCTGAGCCAATCGTCGTTTTACCAAGCAATTGTGTTCCCGGGTACAGGACCGTATCCGAACCAATCACGACATCCGGTCCGATATACGTAGACGCCGGATCGATGAACGTAACGCCTTGACGCATCCAATGTTCATTCGTCCGCTTCCGCATTGACGTTTCCGCCTGCGCCAGGGCAACCCGGTCATTGACACCAATCGTTTCTTCAAACGTCGCTGCCGCATAGGCCGCAATCGTTTCACCGTCTGCTTTTGCGATTTCGATGACATCCGGTAAGTAGTACTCACCTTGGACATTATCATTCTTAACTTCTTTTAAAGCCGCGAATAACATCTCATTGTCAAATACGTACGTTCCGGTATTGATTTCTTTAATGAGAAGTTCTTCTGCGTTCGCATCTTTGTGCTCGACGATTTTCGAGACGTTGCCGTCTTCCCCACGAACGATTCGTCCATACCCCGTCGCATCATCCGCATGGGCTGTTAAAACAGTTACTTTCGCGCCTGTTTCTGCATGATGTTGCAAGAGAGATTGTAACGTCTCACTTGTCAAAAGGGGAGTGTCTCCGCAGACGACGAGTGTCGAGCCTTTCTCCTGTCCAAGGACAGGTTCTGCCATTTGAACAGCATGACCCGTGCCAAGCTGCTCGCTTTGAAGTGCATATTCCACCGATGTGCCGAGCACTTCTTTAACAGACTCTGCACCGTGACCGACGATGACGACTTGACGCGTGACACCGAGTGTCGTCAATTGATCAACGACATGTTGTACCATAGGTTTCCCAGCTACTGGGTGAAGTACTTTATATAGCTTTGATTTCATCCGAGTGCCTTTACCCGCTGCTAGAATTACCGCGAAATGATTCATCCTTGTCGCTCCTCCATGTAAATTAGTGTTGATTTCGTTCTGAAATAGTCCACTCGTTCCAACTATAACGAAAATGGCGCAACGAATCAATGACAGGACAGACCGGAAATCAACAAAACACGCAAAAAAAGACAGGTTCTCCCATTGATGGAGACCTGTCAATCGCGTTAGGAAGGATCGGTTGCTTCGAGCGCCGTCAGTTCAAATTCTGACGCCTCACCGTTTTCTTCACGAATCGCGTATGCTTCTAGTACTGAATCTTCGACTTTTTTTCGCATTAATGCATTGATTGGATGGGCGACATCACGAAAGATGCCTTCCTGTGTCCGCTTGCTTGGCATCGCGACGAAAAGACCGCTGTTCCCTTCAATCACGCGTAAATCATGTACCACAAATTCGTGGTCAAGCGTAATCGAAGCCAGTGCTTTCATTCGACCCTCTGCTACGACGCGACGAATCTTGACGTCGGTGACATTCATTTTGTCCGCACCCCTTTTTATAACCGTTGTCACAACTCTTCGTTGTCTACTTCTACTTACGGCTTAAAACATTCAAAGGTTTAGCTTTTGCCAATCATTTCACGCATAATTTCCAAAAGTTTGATAATTACAGTATAGTTACAAAAAAATCGTGTGTCAAATTCAGGTATTTTCTACGTCTGTGAAATACTGGTCGACGTTTCCCCGTTTCACTTGAATCTGTCCAAGATCCACATCAACATCCGAAAGCTTCATCAGACTGACGTACTCACTGACCATCTTCTTCTCGGCACCCTCTGCTTCGATCAACACACCGACACCTGCTACGTTCGCTTCAAACTCACTCAGCAGACTCATCATCCCCCGGATCGTTCCGCCGGCTTTCATGAAATCGTCAATCAGCAGGACGTTCGCACCGCGCGGTAAACTGCGTCTCGCAAGAGCCATCGTCCGGATTGCTTTCGATGAGCCGGAAACATAGTTGATGCTGACGGTCGAACCTTCCGTCACCCGGCTGTCCGAGCGGACGATGACGAACGGTACACCCAACTGTTCGGCGACGGCATAAGCAAGCGGGATTCCTTTTGTCGCAATCGTCATGACGACGTCGACTTTTTTCTGGCTGAAGACAGAAGCAAACACTTGTCCCATCTGTTTCACCATCCGCGGATCTCCGAGCAAGTCCGTCAAATACAAGTAGCCCCCCGGTAACAGACGATCCGGTCGTGCGACACGTTCACATAACTCATCGATAAACGGCAACGCCTTTGCGCTGCTCCATGTAGGGATGAACATGACGCCTCCCGCGGCTCCCGGAACCGTGACGAGTCGTCCTGTTCCTTCATGCTCCAACATTTCGCTGACAATATCTAAATCTTCACTGATCGAAGATTTCGCAGAGCTGTACCGTTCTGCGAAGATCGTCAATGAGACTAGATGATGCGGATGATCCAGCAGGTAACGTGTCATGTCTACCAACCGACCACTTCTCCGAATTTTCATCTAAATCGTTCCACCTCTCCGTAATTCCGAATATTCAATAGTGAATATATCATTTTCATACGGAAACTATCAATGGTTTTCCCCTAAAAGACGAACGACGTAGACTTCATTACAAAATCCTCGTAATCCGTTATAGAGACGTTGAGCCCGGTTTTCATGTTCCGTCAAGGCAAATACAGTCGGACCGCTACCGCTCATCAGGACACCTTCCGCCCCGCAACTCGTCATGAAAGCCTTGATTTGTTCGACCTCCGGATGCATCGGTAACGTCACTGATTCAAGGACATTGCCAAGGGCATCACAAATTGCCGTGAAATCTTGGTTCTTGACCGCATCAATCATCGCTTCGACATCCGGACGTTCCGCTGTTTCTAAATCCAGTGCTCCGTAAACATCGGCTGTTGAGACACCGATCGTCGGTTTCGCCAGTACGACCCAACAAGGTGGAGGGGATACTAGTTTCTCGAGCTTCTCTCCGCGTCCCGTTGCAATCGCGGTTCCGCCCATGACACAAAACGGGACATCCGATCCCACTTCTGCTCCGATTTCCGCCAACTGTTCAAGTGTCAAATCGAGCTTCCACAATTCGTTCAGCCCGCGCAACGTGGCTGCCGCGTCACTCGAGCCGCCCGCAAGACCTGCTGCGACCGGGATTTGTTTTTCTAAGTAGATTTCAACCCCGCTCTTGATGTCGAACCGTTCCTTTAAAACCGCTGCTGCTTTATACGCTAAGTTGCGTTCATCATTCGGCACATATGCATGTTGGGCATTCATCCGAATCTCGCCGGACGCTAGTTCCGTCAACTCGAGACGATCTGCCAAATCCACCGTCGTCATTACCATATGTACATCATGATAACCATCCGGACGTTTCGCCGTCGCATCCAATACTAAATTGATTTTCGCTGGAGCTTTTACAATAATCGTCATCCTGCCGTTCCTCCTCTAGTACGTTTCCTGTACGAATTGTATCAACCTTTGCACAAAAAAAGAAGCGAACATTTCTGTCCGCTTCGGAAGGTAAGTTTACGAATTCGCGAATTCGATTTGTACGGAGTCGGTTAACACGTCGGCGTAGCTATAAGAAACTCGCTCGACATTATGGCGCTCTGCGTCTAGCTTGACTACAAACACCGATGGATACGTCTCAACGAGCGTTCCGATTCGGGTTACGACCTTTTTACGACCGCCGCTTGCTTTTAGCGTCAGTCTTTCACCTACATGTGTTTCAAATACATGTCTGATTTCGTTCAACGTCTTTGGCATACGCTTCACCTCACTAATATTTATTATAGCATATGAACTAAATATTAGAAAGGGGAAATATTATATCCGTTCTTTTGTCTACCGTCAACGTTTTTTAATCGGCAAAAGTGCATCGGCCAGCTGTGCAAATTCCTGCAGGCTGAGCGTCTCGCCACGGCGGCGTGGATCAATACCCGCTTCATGTAAGGCCGCTTCGACCGCCTCTTTTTCCGCTTTACCGAAATGGCTGGATAAGTTATTCAAAATCGTTTTCCGGCGTTGGGCGAAACTGGCACGTGTCACTTCGAAGAAGAGTTTCTCATCCAGCGTCTTGACTGCCGGCTCCTTGCGAATATTTAAACGGATGACTGCTGAATCGACGTTCGGTGCCGGAATGAAGACGTGTTTCGGTACCGTGAAACAGACTTCTGCCTCCGCATAATACTGAATGGCGATCGACAATGAACCGTACGCCTTCGTTCCCGGTTTTGCCCCGATTCGTTCCGCCACTTCTTTTTGAATCATCATGATGAGTGTCCGGAACGGAGTACGGGCTTCTAAAATACGCATAATGATTGGTGTTGTCACGTAGTAAGGAAGGTTCGCCACGACGGCGAGATCCGTAATCCCTTGTTGCGTGAATTCTTCGTCAACGATCGTTTCAAGATCCAGTTCCAGTGCATCCCCATGAATGACTTTCACGTGGGGGTACGGAGCAAGTGAGTCTTCAAGAATCGGTAAGAGCCGTTGATCGATTTCGAGCGCCACAACTTTTTTCGCCTGTTTTGCTGATTGTTCCGTTAATGAGCCGATACCGGGACCAATCTCAAGCACACCGCTTTCCGGTGTCAGATTAGCGGCACCGACGATGTTTCCGAGTACATTTAAATCGATTAAAAAGTTTTGTCCCAAGGACTTTTTAAATGAAAATCCGTGTTTGGCCAAGATTTCCTTCGTCCGGTGCAATGTAGCGATGTCTTTCAATCCTGTTCCTCCTCTATCTGTTTCAAAGCGTCTTCCCATTCCTGTTTCGTGATTCGGATCGACGCGACACGTTTGACGAGTTGTTTGGCATTCGGTTCACCAATGGCAAGCACTTGCCCCAACCGTTTCCGACGTTTCGAGGCTGCCGGTCCCCCGATCAGATCGGCGGCGAGAATCATATCCCGTGTCACTTCGGCATCATGCTGCTCTTCTGTCTCATATACCGCACCAAGTGCCCGTTCGATTGCTTCCGGTGATGCATGTTCGACACCGATTTTCCCGCGTTTATCTTTTGCGTCTGCCCGTGGCAGGTAGGCTTGTTTACATCCCGGTACCCGTTCATTGATCCGTGCCCGAATCCGGTCACCCGGGAAGTCGGGATCGGTAAACACGATGACACCACGGCGTTCAAGCGCTTTGGCAATGCGTTGTAATGTCTGTTCGTTGACGGCCGAACCGTTTGTTTCAATTGTATCGACATCGAATACTTCCTGTAAGCGTGTCGTATCATCGCGTCCTTCAACGACGATGACTTCTTTTAAGCGTTTCCGCATCATATCTTCTCCACCTTTTTCAAACACTTCCGTAATTGTACCTGTTTCCGCAAAAAAAACAAGGAAGCGTCAAGTACCCGCTTCCGTCGTATCGTTCGGGATGACCCAGACTTGGATCGTCTTCCGGCCAAACTGTTTGGCGGTCGACTCCCCTTCAACGAGTACATCGATTTTATTGCCTTTGATGGCACCGCCTGTGTCGAGGGCGATCGCCAGTCCGACCCCTTCGACGTACACCTTGGTTCCGAGCGGAATGACTTTCGGATCAACGGCGATAATCGGCAGTCCTTGATACGTGATCGTATCCGTTACATCATAGCCGGTTGCTGTCAAAGCCCGTCCGTCATACAGCTGGCTGCCATTGGAAGCGGGATTATTCGTATAAGCTGTTGCTTCGACCATCAGCGTTTTCGCTTTGCTAAAATCCAAATCGGCTGCCGCTTTAGGCACTTCTGCTAACGGTACCGTCGCTTTTTCCGTATCAAACGCCGGTGTTGGTGTCGGTGTCGTCACGGCCTCAACCGGTTCGACCGGTTTTGTTCCGACCTTGACGACTTGTTTGACCGGTTCACTCGTAACTTCGTTAGCAATCAGTTTCTTTTCCTTGCTTAAACCGTCCGCGAGGGTCAATTGATATTTTTGTGTCCGGATGCCCGGCCGGCCGGATTTCGTCACCAACTGTTCACCCGCCGGCAACGTGTCGTCTTCGATGGTCTCGACTTCAAATGGTAACAGCTGTTGTTCCGTCAGCACGGCACGACGCGTCGTATTGACCGTGACCAGCATATCCTTTGCGACGACTGTCTCTAGACCAGGCATGACCTTATCTTCCGTCTGGAGCTTAACCCCCTGCATCGACAGCAGTTCCCGCACCGTCGTTTGGTACGTATAGACTTCGCGGGCTTTTCCTTCGACAATCAGTTCGACCGGGAATGCCTCCCGGTACCGGACGGTCATTCCGCTTGTCAAAACGGCTTCTTTTGAAGGATACACGTCATCTGTCTCTAACATTTGACTGATTCCCTGTTCTTTTAACAGATCGTCGACGCGGCGGGCTTGCGTCCGGATCGTCCGCGCTTCACCATACCCCATGATTAGTGTAATTTCTTTGGCCGGTTGAATGACGATCAAATCGTTTTTCGGAAGATCAGCACTCAGTGCCGGTTCGATGACATCTTGTGGTCGAACTGAAATACCGGCTTCCTGCAAGACACCGAAAACGGATGTCTCAAGCGTCTCGACTTTTGTTTGTCGACCATCCACCATGATCGTGACATCACGCGGATGGTCCATCATTACATAAAGCAGGCTCGCAACCAACAATAGGGTACAGCCGATTGTCATATACGTAATCGATCGAATCATGGAAGGCGGAAGACGCGTTTCGCGTTCTCAGTCGTCGCCTGTTCGACATCAGCGTACATCATCCCGCGCAACTGTGCGATTTCTTCCGCAACGAATCGGACATACGCCGGTTCATTTCGTTTTCCGCGATATGGCGTTGGTGTCAGATACGGACAGTCGGTCTCGACCAATAACCGGTCAAGCGGCACTTCTTGTGCGACGCGTTTAGGCATCTTCGCATTTTTGAACGTCACCGGTCCTCCGAGGGAAATGTAGAAATTCATTGCCAGGCAACGTGGTAACAGTTCTGCACTCATGCTATAGCTGTGTAAAATGCCACCGACTTCTTTTGCGTTTTCTTCTTCCAAGATGCGGAGCGTATCTTCTGTCGCCTCCCGGTTATGGATGACGATCGGTTTATTTTTTTGTTTCGCCAAGCGAATCTGCTTTCGAAACGCTGCGTCCTGAATATCCTTCGGAGAAGTATCCCAGTGGTAATCCAGTCCGATTTCTCCAAGGGCAACGACTTTCGGATGGTCCATTAAACGTTCCACCTTTTCATAGGCAGCATCGTCGAAATCAATCGAATCGACCGGATGCCATCCGATGACGGCGTAGAGATCATCATACTGTTCAACGAGTTCCATTGCCCGGTCAATCGTCTTATGATCAAAACCAACGACGATCATCGGAGATACACCGTTTGCGCGTGCCCGCTCAATCGTCTCATCGACATCTCCGTCAAACTGATCCGAGTTTAAATGTGTGTGTGTGTCAATCAACATACTATTCGACTCCTTCTTTCAAAAAAATGCCTGTGACATCGAGTCCACAGGCATCTGGATTATTTTACGCTTGCCCCGTTCGCCATCGTTGATGGTACGGTAGCTAATTCAAGTTTACCTGATTTCTCGGCAGCGAGCACCATTCCTTGCGACAATTCTCCCCGTAATGTGACCGGTTTTAAATTGGCGACGACGATGACTTTCCGACCGACTAAATCTTCCGGCTCATACCATTCAGCGATTCCTGAAACGATTTGTCGTGTTTCTTTCCCCATGTCGACCGTCAGCTTCAGCAATTTTTTTGCTTTTTTGATTTTTTCAGCTGTAACGACTTCTCCGACGCGTAACTCGATTTGGTCAAACACATCAATCGTCGTTTCCGGACGAACATCCGTGTCTGCCTCTTCGACTTCCGTCTCTTCTTCGACGCGCGCAGCAGAAGCTTGTTTCATCATCTCAACGATGGCTTCGACCTCTTCTTTCATATCGCGACGCGGGAAGATTGGTTCTGCCGTACCGACCTTCGTCCCCTCTTCAACAGTTGCGAACTGTTCAAGTGCTGCCCAGTCCATCGGTTGTCCTTCAAGACCGAGTTGACGGAAGATTTCTTTTGGCGAACGTGTCATAAACGGTTGTAACATGATTGCGACGTGGCGCAACGCACCAACCAGGTGGACCATCGATGAAGCGAGTTCTTTTGTTTTCGTTTCATCTTTTGCGAGTACCCACGGTTGTGTCTCATCGATGTATTTATTGGCACGGCTGATCAATTGCCAAATGTGCGATAAAGCAACCGAGAACTCCATGTGTTCCATCGAAGCTTCGACCTTCTCGACCGTTTCTTTGGCCAGTGTCGACAACGTTTCGTCAAACGGTGTCACGTTTCCGGCATACGTCGGAATGACGCCGTCGAAATACTTCGTGATCATCGCAATCGTCCGGTTGAGTAAGTTCCCCAGGTCATTCGCTAAATCAAAGTTCATCCGTTCGACGAATGCTTCCGGTGTGAACATCCCGTCTGAACCGAACGGTACTTCCCGAAGCAGGTAATAACGTAACGCATCGAGTCCGTACCGATCAATCATCGGAACCGGATCAACGACATTTCCTTTTGATTTCGACATCTTGCCGTCTTTCATCAACAACCAACCATGTGCAAACACTTGTTTTGGAAGTGGTAAGTCGAGTGCCATCAAGAGAGCAGGCCAGACGATTGTGTGGAAACGAACGATTTCTTTTCCGACGAGGTGGACATCAGCCGGCCAGTACTTATCAAAGTTTCCTTGGTCGTCTGTTCCGTATCCAAGTGACGAGATGTAGTTCGTTAACGCATCAACCCATACGTACACGACGTGTTTCGGATTGGACGGGACTTTGACACCCCAATCGAATGTCGTCCGGGAAACAGCAAGATCTTGTAAACCCGGTTTGATGAAGTTATTAATCATCTCATGTTTCCGTGATTCCGGTAAAATGAACGATGGATTTGCTTCATAATACTCTACTAAACGATCCGCATATTGACTGATTCGGAAGAAGTAACACTCTTCCCGGACGAGTTCGACCGGATGACCGCTGTCCGGACTTTTACCGTCGACGAGCTGTGATTCCGTATAATACGTCTCATCCGGAACAGAATACCAGCCTTCGTATTCTCCAAGATAAATATCACCTTTTTCGAGTAATGTCTCGAAAACGCGTTCAACGACTTCTTTATGACGTGGTTCTGTCGTCCGGATATAATCATCATAGGAAATATCAAGACGGTCCCATAAGACTTTGATTTGTTCAACGACACCATCGACGAACTCCTGCTCGGAAACGCCGGCTTCCTTCGCTTTTTCTTGAATTTTTTGTCCGTGCTCATCCGTTCCGGTTAAGTAACGGACATCAAATCCCTGAAGTCGTTTGTAACGCGCCATCGCGTCCCCTGCGACTGTCGTATAGGCGTGACCGATATGTAGCTTAGCGCTAGGATAGTAAATCGGTGTAGTGATATAAAATGTTTTTGCCATGATATTCCTCCGTTCTGTATTTCATTTCATTATTATACGCTGTTCTGCCGTCTGTGTCGAAACTCGTTTTTTGTCGAATCCAAACATTTTTTGACATCAGACATCGAATACCAAAAAAACACACTAAATAGTTTGATTTCCTTTAAAAAGGGAAAATCTATTAGTAAATCGTTTCATTTGTGGCTTTTTTGAGAAAAAAATGACATTTTGATTTCAAGCTATTCAGATTGGTTGACTACTTTTGGAAAGTTTAGTATTCTACATTCTATAGAAGTGATGTCGAATTTTGACGATTTTCCAAAAATAAAGAGAACCTAGACATCAGAGGAGGAACAACAAAATGAAATCAACAGGTATTGTACGTAAAGTAGATGAACTCGGACGGGTCGTTATTCCAATCGAACTTCGTCGTACTCTTCAAATTGCAGAGAAGGATGCTCTTGAGATTTATGTCGACAACGAGCAAATCATCCTTAAAAAATACAAACCAAACATGACTTGCCAAGTAACAGGCGAAGTATCAGACGATAACTTCAAATTAGCAGATGGTAAATTGATTCTCTCTCCAGATGGCGCACAACGTGTCCTCGTTGAGTTAAAAGATTTCCTCGACCGTCATTACGCTGGAAACGAATAAGTAAAAAGAAGCGATTCCAAATGGAGTCGCTTCTTTTTTTAGGATTCATGATAACGCAAATACAATTCCTGACGATCGAGTCCCCGTTCCTTCGCCACACGTTTTAAGGCAGCATTCGGCTTTTCACCTTGTTCGATATACCGCTCAATTTGTTGCAACGGATCCGCTTCCTGTTCCTCTTCCGCCGGCCGCTCCTCCGTCGAACCTTCGACGATGACAACGAACTCTCCCCGGACTTCTTCTCCGGCCCATTCAAGAGCTTCTGTCACAGAACCCCGTATATACTCTTCATACCGTTTTGTCAGTTCGCGGGCTAACGTCAGTTGACGATCCCCAAGTACATCCCGTAAGGCGCCTAACATCTCTTTAAGGCGATGCGGTGCTTCGTAGAAGATGAGGCTGCCTTTTTCATAACGGACGGTCTCAAGCGCCTCACGACGCTCTTTTTTCTTACGCGGTAAAAAACCATAGTATAAAAATCGTTCTGTCGCAAGACCTGAGGCGACGAGTGCCGTTAACGCGGCATTAGCTCCCGGTAAGACGACGACCGGAATGTCCTCGGCAATCGCTTCCCGAATCAAATCACTGCCCGGATCTGAGATTCCCGGCATCCCGGCATCCGATACCAGAGCAACCTGTTTTCCCGCATGCAGGTCGCCCAACAGCCGTGCCCCGCTGACCTGTTTGTTATGTTCATGATAGCTGACGAGTTTCGTATCGATTTTAAAATGATTAAATAATTTCATCGTTTGCCGTGTATCCTCAGCCGCGACGAGATCGGACTCTTGTAAGATACGAACCGCGCGATAAGTCATGTCTTCGAGATTACCGATTGGTGTCGGTACGATGTACAAACCGGTTGTTTGTCCTTTAAAACTACTGGTTGCTTTCATGAGATGACCTCCCTCCTTGAATAAGTCGTTCTTTTTTAAGACGTGTCAATTGTTTAATGGCATACTCACGCTTTAAGGCTTCCGACTTTGTCGAAAATGTTTCTGTATATTCGAGTACGACCGGCAACCGGGCCCGGGTATACTTTGCACCTTGTCCATTGTTGTGTGTCGCAATCCGCTTTTCGACATCAACTGCATATCCTGTGTAGAGACTGCCGTCCCGGCAACGGACGATGTAGATGGCATGTTCAGACATCAAACTGAGTCCGCATCTGCAATGTGTACGTATCGTCCGGTTCGTATACGATGAAGGGAGGCAATACTTTCAGACCCGGTTTGGCATCTTTGATCCCTTCAATCAACAGCATGTTGGCTTCTTTTCCTTCTTTTGGGTAAACGAGTTGCATCCGCTTCGGTTCAAGCCGGTACTGACGCATCAAGGTGACGATATCGAGAAGACGCTCCGGTCGATGGACGAATGCTGTTTTTCCGCCTTGTTTCAAAAGATCTGCCGCTGACCGGATACAATCTTCAAGTGTACATAATACTTCATGCCGGGCGATTGTATAATGTTCACTTATGTTCCGGTTCGATGACTCATTTGCCAGGAAGTAAGGGGGATTACACGTGACGGCATCATACAGACCATACCCCAGTCGTTTCCCGGCTTCCTTGACGTCACCTTCGATCATCTGCAGTTGGTCCTGTTTTTCATTCAGTTGAATACTGCGCTCGGCCATATCGACAAGACGGGGTTGAATTTCAAGCCCTGTGATCATCCCTTTCGTCCGATAAGACAAAAATAATGGAATAGCTCCATTACCGGCACATAAATCGACCAACTTCCCTTGTTGGATCGGTACCCAGGCGAACTGCGCCAGTAAGGCGGCATCCAAGGAGTAGGAAAATACGGTGGGGCTTTGAATGATTCGTCCTTCTTTTCCAAGCAGATGATCCAGTCGCTCATCTGATAATAGTTCAGGCATATCGTTCTTCCTTTCTGAAAAAAAGACTGACTCCTAGGAAGTCAGCCTCTCAATGTTTCGTTAACATGGACAAGCAGAACAGACAATCTCCGTCTTTACGGACTTGACCATAATGCAGGTTACAAATATGGAATCCTTCTTGATATAGTCGTCCTAGATTATCATAGCCAGCACCTGTACCGGCTTCCGCCTGCGCTTCTTCTGTAATCGGTTGTTGCTCATCGCGCTCTACCTTCTCACGGAGGTGATGATTCTCAAGATACAGATGTTGATTCTCCTCCATCATGTAAGCAAGCTGATCTTTCAAAACGCTCAGATGCTCAGTCAGCAAGTGAATCTGTTGCTCGATCGCATCAACACGCGTAATGATTTCTTTTTTATCGACTCTCTCCACGCGTATGCACCCCGTCATTCTTTTGGTCGTTTTTGTTTTACGGCACCGACAGACAGTAGTTCCTCCATCGAGTATGTCAGAACCCGCGAACGGTCTTTCAACTCAATTTGGACGATTTGATCGAGAATGTTCAGACCCACCACGCGTCCTTCACCTTCCGGAACAGTCAATCGTTTTCCGTAATCCGGTAAATCCCGTCGCATTTCTTCGTATGTGTCATTTTCATATTTTAAACAACACATCAAACGACCGCAGACACCAGAAATCTTCGTCGGATTCAAGGACAGATTTTGATCTTTCGCCATCTTGATTGAGACCGGTTCAAATTCACCTAAAAACGAAGAGCAACAAAGAACACGACCACACGGACCGATTCCCCCGAGTAACTTCGCTTCATCACGAACACCGATTTGTCGTAACTCAATGCGTGTCCGGAAAACAGCTGCCAAATCTTTGACGAGTTCCCGGAAATCGACACGACCTTCTGCCGTGAAGTAGAAAATGACTTTATTGCGATCAAATGTATATTCGACATCGACTAATTTCATATCGAGTTTGTGCTCACGAATTTTTTCCACACAAACAGCATGCGCATCAAGCGCTGCCATTTTATTTTCACGGACGATCATCGCATCTTTATCATCTGCGACCCGAAGAATGGATTTTAGTGGCAAGACCACATCTTCTTCGTCCATTTGTTTATCGGCAATGACCACTTCGCCATATTCAATGCCCCGTACTGTCTCAACGATGACGGACTGTCCTCGTGATAATGACTCTTGTCCAGGTGCAAAATAATAAATTTTGCCCGCTTCTTTAAAGCGAACGCCTACTACTTCTAGCATATCGCTCTACCCCTTCTGTAAGTCAAACATGAGACGCTCAACTGTTAATTGAGGATTAACATTTGCTTCGATCCGCTTAACGGCTGCGAGTACTGCCTGCAACCACCGCGTGATCGTCGTCTGACTTTTTCCACCCATTTGTTCCAGTAATGGCCGGCTGTTTGCATATGTGATCGTTTCCCATGACGGATTCAATTTGAGATGAAGAACATCTTCAAAGAAACAGGTCACGAGTTCCAGACCAATTCGTGCATCTTGCCGATTTTTAAATTGACTCATCCATTTTTCCTGGACAAACAACGGTAAATCCGCCGGACGATTCGCTAATTCCTCCATCAATTGTACCACTGACACTCGCGCATTTACAAACCAGTCTTCGACTAATGCCTGTTCCGCATCCTCTATTTTCGGATAGACCCGGGCAGCCAGTTGCGTTAATTCGTTATCCCGTCCCGTTTTTTCGGATAAGACTTGTCCGATTAACAAACGATCTGCCGGACGAAAACTTAATAATTGCCCCCGTGAACGAATCGTCGGCAACAGTAACTGCGGCTGATTCGTAATTAAAATCGCTACTTTTCCGGCACCCGGCTCTTCAAAGAACTTCAACAGACTGTTGGCTGCCTGGGGTGTCATTTTATGCGACTGTGTCACGACATAGATTTGCCGGTCGCCTTCAAGACCCCGTAACGATAGATCATGCATCAACTGCTGAATCTGTTCTTTCTTAATGGTGGCTCCGTCCGGTTCGATTTGATAGTAGTCGACCAGGTTGCCGCTGTCCATACGGCGGCAACTCCGGCAAGTTTGACATGGTTCAATTTGATTCCGCCGTTCACAAAACAGGCTCTTGGCGAACAACTGAGCCGCCTCTAAAAGAAGCGGCTCATAGTCCCCCGTAAAGATATAAGCGTGGTTAATACGATTCGTCTGTAACGAGTTACGCAAAATCGTCGCGATGACCGATTGAGTTTGTTCTAGTTCATGAAATGTCTGCATTAGAATTGATAAAACCCTTCGATTGGTAAGACGAATACTGTCGCCCCGCCTACCTGTACTTCGACTGGGTATGGGATGTATGAATCGGCATGACCGCCCATCGGTGAAATAGGTGATACCATTTGTTCCCGGCTTGAACAATTCTTTTTAATCAAACGCATTAAATCATCCAATCGTTCGCTTTGGACACCAATCATGAACGTCGTATTTCCTTCTTTGAGAAAACCGCCTGTCGTCGCAAGTTTCGTTGCCCGAAAATCGTGTTCGACCAATGCTTCTGCTAAACGTAGGCTATCTTTATCTTGAACAATCGTAATGACCATTTTCATGATAATCTCTCCCTTTTTTTTAAATACGCCAGAGCATCCTGACATAATGTCGTTTGTAATGCTTCAATCGTTTGAGTTGCATCAACCAGCTGAATTCGTTCTGGTTCCTGTTCCGCTAACGTCAGGAACCCTCCATACACCCGTTGGCGGAATGCGTCATCACGTTGTTCGATTCGATCCAGTGTCCCACGGTCCATCATCCGTTGCTTTGAATCTGCGACTGACAAGTTGAACAGATACGTGCGATCCGGTGTGAGATGGTTGGTGGCCTGTTGATTAATGGAACGAACCTGTTCAATCGAATATCCGAGTCCATATCCTTGATACGCAATCGATGCATCGATGAATCGATCGCATAAAACGACTTTTCCGGCAGCAAGAGCGGGGCGAATCAGTTCATTGACATGTTGTGCCCGAGACGCCGCATACAGGAGAATTTCCGTCATCTCATCCATCTCTTGAAAGTCGGGATTTAAGATCAGTGATCGAATCTCATTTCCGATTCGTGTACCACCGGGCTCACGTGTCATCACGATATCATATCCTTCAGCCGTTAAACGATCTGCAAGTAACTGCAACTGGGTCGTTTTCCCGGCACCATCTGGTCCTTCGACCGTAATAAATGTTCCTGTCATTCTATAATTCCTTCCTGTATCACACGCAATTTCCCCTGTTGGAGAAATTCACCGCCTTGCAGATGAATCGATGTGTTTGTATAGTATTCAATCATTTTAATATGTTCTGCTGTAATCCGTTCTCCCCGCAATAGTAAAGGTATACCAGGTGGATAGGGGATGATGGTTTCAAGTGAAACCAATCCGACTGCTTTTTCAAAAGTCTGCTCGACTGCCTGGGCGTAGTCCAATTGATCAAGTGGATAACTCAGGGACGATACCTTTATTTTACCCATAATCGGTTGTTCCATATACCTTTTATCTGGAATTCCTTCTGCTTTCAGGAACTCGACGGTTAATTGTATCTGATGGATCCAGGCATCCCGTTCAAATGGTTCGATGATTCGTAACGGTAAAATGCACACGACGTGTGCTCCAAGAGCAAATTCAGCATCAAGTCCTTGATCTGCTAGTGCCTCCAACAACTGACTTCCGGAATACGGTTCACAGGAAAGCACCATCCGCGACCAATCATCAAACGTAAATGCCGCCATACCTGTCCGTTGATTAATTTGCTGATGTAGGAATTCATGACTAGTCCGAACAGATTTCATGTATGAAACCGTCCAACGTTCGCGATAATCACGGGCAAAGTCCAGTGAAGCCATCAACAGATAAGACGGACTGGATGTTTGAAATGCCTGAAGGGCCCGCATCAATCGTCTTCGTTCATCCTCCGTAAATCGTTCATGAATCCACGCCCCCATTGTCAGAGCAGGTAATGTCTTATGTGCTGATTGAACCACGGCGGTTGCACCAAGTTCAAATGCTGAACGGACACCAAACGCTTCACCGAAATGAGCGCCATGGGCTTCATCAATCAGTAACGGTATATTGGATGATTTTGTGATCCGAACCAACTCTTCGATTCGAGCAGTTTCACCATAATAAGTCGGTGATGTTAAAAATACGGCTGTACCTCCAGGAAAAACAGTTAAGGACTCCTTTAATGTTTCACGTGAAACATTCCCACTGATACCTGTTACCGGATCCCTTTCTGGTTCGAGTAAAATTGGTGACAAGCCCAACCATTCCATCGCATTAAAGACCGATTTATGTGAATTACGCTGAACATATATCCGGTCTCCCCTTTGTGAGACAGCAGCCAACATCGCCCAATTCCCGACCGTCGATC
Organism: Exiguobacterium sp. s166; assembly: GCF_018618855.1. Classification (NCBI taxonomy): domain Bacteria; kingdom Bacillati; phylum Bacillota; class Bacilli; order Caryophanales; genus Exiguobacterium; species Exiguobacterium sp. s166. The sequence continues at coordinate 41,431 of NZ_JACSMU010000011.1, forward strand.
CGTTGATCAAAAAATGACTATCTGATGCCCCATAAATTCGGCGCAATAAAAGCTTGGCTTCATAAATGGCTTCTTCCGGATGATGAAAATCATCCAGACCACGCAACTCCGTTTTATCCCATTCAAAAAAAGAAGGTAATCCCTCAACTAATGTTCCATTCTTATGCCCCGGAACATGCCAGGAAGTAGCTTTTCTCTCTACATGAGCAACAAGTGCTTCAATAATTGGCATACGACCTTCCATATTTTCCAGTCCTTTCTTAATCCAAACTACAAAAAGACCGACCTGCAAAATGCAGATCGGTCCTTCACTTGCCTGGCAACGTCCTATCCTCACAGGGGGAAGCCCCCAACTACTTTCGGCGTTCAAGTGCTTAACTTCCGTGTTCGGCATGGGAACG
>NZ_JACSMU010000012.1:0-14267 GCF_018618855.1 Exiguobacterium sp. s166
GAAAGTAGTTGGGGGCTTCCCCCTGTGAGGATAGGACGTTGCCAGGCAAGTGAAGGACCGATCTGCATTTTGCAGGTCGGTCTTTTTGTGTTATGTGAAACTTCTGATTGTTCTGATTATTGGTGGAGTCATTGACATGACACCTCTCGCTTGTTACCATAACATCAATATTCTTTTATAGAAGAGAAAGCGAGTGGATAACATGTGGGAGAACAAATTTGCTAAAGAAGGCTTGACGTTTGATGACGTCTTGCTCGTACCACGTCGTTCAAGTGTCTTACCGCGAGATGTTGATTTGTCAGTAACATTATGCGAAGGGATTACATTAAACATCCCTTTAATCAGTGCTGGAATGGATACTGTAACAGAAGCTCCAATGGCCATTGCAATGGCACGTCAAGGGGGTCTCGGCGTCATTCATAAGAATATGTCGATGGAAGATCAAGCCGAGCATGTGGATCGTGTTAAGCGTTCTGAGAATGGTGTCATTACAAATCCTTTTTATCTCACGCCAGAACGACAAGTCTATGATGCTGAATATTTGATGAGCAAATACCGGATTTCGGGTGTTCCGATCGTCAATAATGAAACGGAGCGTAAACTGGTCGGTATCTTAACGAATCGTGATCTTCGTTTCGTAAAAGATTACTCTACCGTCATCGAAACCGTCATGACGACAGAAGAACTGGTTACAGCAAAAGTCGGTACTTCTTTAGAAGAAGCAGAACAGATTCTTCACAAACATCGGATTGAAAAATTGCCACTCGTTGATGAGAACGGTGTTTTAAAAGGATTGATTACAACAAAGGATATTGAAAAAGTTGAGCAATATCCACATGCAGCAAAAGATTCATTTGGACGTCTGCTCGTTGCAGCAGCTGTCGGTGTCACAAAAGATGCATCGGTTCGTGCCAAGTTCCTCGTAGATGCAGGAGTTGACGCATTGGTCGTCGATACGGCGCACGGTCACTCAGAAGGGGTTCTCGTGAAGGTACGTGAACTTCGTGATGAATATCCGAACTTGCCAATCATCGCAGGAAACGTGGCGACAGCTGAAGCGACACGTGATTTGATTGAAGCAGGTGCTTCAGTCATCAAAGTCGGAATCGGACCGGGATCAATTTGTACGACACGTGTCGTTGCAGGAGTCGGGGTTCCGCAAATTACAGCTGTCTTTGATTGTGCGACAGAAGCCCGCAAGCACGGTGTCTCGATTATCGCCGATGGTGGAATCAAGTATTCAGGGGATATCGTCAAAGCACTCGCAGCAGGTGGTCATGCTGTCATGTTGGGTAGCTTGCTTGCTGGTGTAGAGGAAAGTCCGGGAGAAATGGAAATTTACCAAGGTCGTCAATTCAAGACGTATCGTGGTATGGGATCGGAAGCTTCAATGAAGCGCGGTAGCCAAGATCGTTATTTCCAAGAAGCCGACAAGAAGTTTGTTCCAGAAGGAATAGAAGGTCGTGTGGCATATCGTGGTAAACTGGGTGACTCTGTTTATCAACTCGTTGGAGGCATTCGTTCAGGAATGGGATACTGTGGTTCTGCTTCACTTGAAGAATTACGTGAAGAAACACAGTTTATCCGGATGACAGGTGCAGGTTTACAGGAAAGCCATCCTCACGACATTCAAATTACAAAAGAAGCTTCAAACTATACGCGTCAATAATTCAAAACCCTGCGGCCAATGAAGGTCGCAGGGTTTTTTGTGGATAACCTTGTGGATAAACTTACTGTAACTGCCAAGCTGAAACGAGCTCAGTAAGCCCTTGATTCAACTGTTGTTCTGTCAGACTTGCAAATCCGAGAACAATCTGTGGATGAACTGTGGATAACGGAAGTTGGGCATAATCTGATAAACCATACACTTGAATGGAAGATTCATTCGCCCGTCGCAGTAACTCCTGTTCGTCCATTCCGTTTGAGACGGAAAGGACGATATGAAGGCCGGCGCTTTCCCCCGTCAATCGCAGAAACGGAACATCCCGGAGAGCGTGAACGACGACATCGAGTTTCCGACGGTAGATTTTTCGCATCCGGTTCAAATGTTTCTCAAAGTCGCCTTCTTTCATGAAGCGTGTCAAAATCGTTTGATCAAATCGGGAGACACTGCACGTGTAGTACGGAAATTCAGTTTGATATCGTTCTAGTAAAGGGCGGGGCAGCACCATATATCCGATTCGAAGGGAGGGCATTAACGATTTTGAAAATGTACTCAGGTAAATCACCCGCTCACTGTCCATACTGTGCAAGGAAGGAATTGATTTTCCACTGTATCGGAATTCACTGTCATAATCATCTTCAATGATATAACGGCTATCCGATTCAGCTGCCCAGTTTAGCAGCTGCCGGCGTCGATTGACAGACAGAATACTGCCGGACGGAAACTGGTGGGCTGGTGTCACATACATCACATCGGCTGGACTTTGAATCAGAGAATGAATCGTTAAACCGTTTTGGTCGACAGGAATCGGAATGGTCTTTCGTTCATGACTTTCAAGGATTAAGCGTGTCGCATGATACCCTGGATCTTCAATACCATAAGTCGTCGATTTTCCTAACAAAAAGATGATTTGCGGCAGAAGTTGTTCGACGCCGGAACCAATGATGATCTGTTCTGGAGAACAGACGACCCCTCGTGAATGATAAAGATACGTCGCAATCTCAAGACGTAACGCTAAATCACCTTGCGGATGTCCGAGGGAGACGAGTGATTGATGTTGTTCATCGATGACATCCTTGGCATGTTTTCGCCAACGTGAAAAAGGAAAAGAGGAGCCGTCGATTTTACTTGGGTGAAAATCGTACCGCATGGTCGGTTTTTGATTTGTCCGTTGGCTTGTCGGCAAAGGTGTTGTTTTAACATACGCCAGCTCTTCATACGCTAAGACGAAGTAACCTTTCCGGGAAACGGATTCGACATATCCTTCTGCGACCAATTGTTGATAAGCCAGTTCAATGGTCGTCTGGCTGAGATTTAAAAACTGGCCAAGCTTTCGTTTTGACGGTAATTTCGTCCCGTAGGCCAGGCGTCCTTCAATGATTTCCTGACGTATTTGTTGATACAGCTGTTCATACAACGGACGGTTTCCCTCCCGTACTAACTCAAACGATAACATGTCCATAGATTGTCTCCTTTTCACTGACCTGGTTAATTCATCATAAACTGATACTTTTAAAATAGTCAACGAAGAATATACTAAAAAGTATCACCGATTGGAAATACTATCAATGTCTAGGGGGAGTTCAAAATGATGGAGCGACAACAAGGATCAGATCGTGTCAAACGAGGGATGGCCGAAATGCAAAAGGGTGGTGTCATCATGGACGTCGTGAATGCGGAGCAGGCTAAAATCGCAGAAGCTGCCGGTGCGGTGGCAGTCATGGCACTTGAACGGGTACCATCGGACATCCGGCGTGACGGTGGAGTGGCCCGGATGGCTGATCCACTCATTACAGAAGACGTCTTGCAGGCCGTGTCGATTCCGGTGATGGCGAAATGCCGTATCGGACATATCGTGGAAGCACGGGTTCTTGAATCATTAGGTGTTGATTTTATCGATGAAAGTGAAGTCCTGACGCCGGCAGATGAAGAATATCATTTGTTGAAATCGGCGTTTACAGTCCCGTTTGTCTGTGGAGCACGTGATTTAGGGGAAGCAGCACGACGGATTGCAGAAGGAGCGGCCATGATCCGGACAAAAGGGGAACCGGGGACGGGCAATGTCGTGGAAGCTGTTCGTCATATGCGGAAGATTCAAGCGCAACTTCAGCAGATTCTTCATTCACAACCCGATGAATTGATGACACGCAGTAAAGAGTGGGGAGCCTCTTACGAAGTATTACAACAGATTCAAGCAGCAGGGCGTCTTCCCGTCGTCAATTTTGCAGCGGGTGGAATTGCGACGCCGGCCGATGCCGCCTTGATGATGCATCTCGGAGCCGATGGTGTGTTTGTCGGTTCTGGTATCTTTAAATCGGAACATCCGGAACGCGTGGCGAAAGCTATCGTCGAAGCCGTTACGTATAAAGATGATTTCGAACGGATTGCCCATCTTTCGAGAGGACTGGGCACAGCGATGAAAGGAATCGATGTGACGTCGATGCCGTTTGAAGAACGGATGGCATCACGCGGATGGTAATTGGTGTATTAGGTGTCCAAGGCGCGGTCCGGGAACATCAGGAGATGCTTCATACACTCGGAGTCAAAACGATGATCGTCAAGTCGGCTGCGGACTTGGAAGGGATCGACGGTTTAATCTTACCGGGCGGGGAATCAACGACGATACGCCGGTTGATTGATCGCTATGGATTGCTCGATGTCTTGCGGCTTCAAATTGATACGTTACCGATGTTCGGTACATGTGCCGGAATGATTTTACTGGCAAGTGAATTGAGTGAAAGTCCTGCCCATTTACGAGCCATCCCGATGACAGTAAAGCGAAATGCGTTTGGGCGACAAGTCGACAGTTTTGAGACATCTTTGATTGTCGAAGGCGTAGGGCAGGATATCGAAGCTGTTTTCATCCGAGCTCCTTTTGTCGAACAGGTCGGAGAAGGCGTACGCGTCTTATCTACGCTGGGAACAGCGGCCGTTGCCGTCGAGACGGACCTCCATCTCGCCTGCTCCTTCCATCCGGAGTTAACGTCAGACCGACGTCTTCATGACTATTTCATTCAAAAAATCAGACAGCGTAATGCTGTTTCTGTTTGATCAAAAGCAACAGAGAAACCGTCAGTTTCCGGCTGTCGGTTTCTTTTTTTGTGCTACACTGAAAAGATAGAACATCATTTGAAGGAGAGGACCGATGAAACGTCTTTTCACACTCTTCCTGAGTGTACTTATACTGACAGCTGGTTTGTCACCGATGACAGGCTATGCGGAAACACCGGACATTCAGGCGGAATCTTACATAATGGTCGATGCTGTGACAGGTAAGATCTTATTGGCTGAACAGGCTGAGTTGTCGTTACCGCCGGCTTCGATGACAAAATTGATGACACTTTATCTAGTGCGTCAGCAAATTGAGCAGAAAAAACTGTCGTGGAATCAAACGGTTCGACCAAGTGGAAAAGTGTTGAAACTTGCGAAAACACAAGGAATTGCCCGGTTACCGATTCGGAAAACAACGTATACGATTCGGGAACTGTATGATGCGGCCTTCATTAAATCGGCTAACGATGCTGCCGTCCTGTTGGCAGAAGTCATGGCTGGAACGGAAAAACAATTCGTCGAACGGATGAATGAAACGGCGGCCGCACTGGGAATGAAAGACACGGAATATGCAAATGCATCCGGACTGGATGCTGTCGATGCGACATTACCGGGAACGAACTTGATGACGGCGATGGATATTTCGCTTTTGATCATCCGTTACATTCAAGACTATCCAGATGTATTAGATGTGACGAAACGTTCATTCATTACAATCAATGGAGCGAAGGTGGAAAACTCCAATAAGATGTTGCCGCGTCAACCGTATGTATACAGCGGAATGCGGGGAATGAAGACCGGAACGACGGATCTTGCCGGTTACTGTTTTGCGAGTGTCGCAACCCGTGGGAATTTAACGCTCGTTTCGGTCGTCATGCGCACCAAATCGGATAAAGCCCGATTCGCCGAAACGAAAAAATTGCTCGATTATGGTTTTTCTTCTTTTGAACCGTTGACGTATTACGGAAAAGGAGAACAAATTAAAGGCGCCTTACCGATCCGAGGGGCAAAACAAGCCCGTTATGATGTTGTGACGAAAACAGCTTTATACGTGACGGTATTAAAAAATCAGCCGAAACCCCAGACGCCCGTCTTTCAATTTTCAAAAGCCGAAGCCCCTTTAAAGCGGGGTGAAGCCATCGGGACGGTCCAAGTGGAGGACGCCGGACGGTACTTGCCCGGCTTTTCCGTTCCTCAGGCTGTCGTAACCAGTGCTGAAAAAGTTGAACTGGCGAGCTTCCAGACACGTTTGTTCCGTGCAGTTTCGGCCTGGTCCAAAAAAATCAGTCAAGCGATTCATCAACCAACCCTTGTCAACCTTAAAGGGGATAGTGTAAAGTAAAGCTAATCTCATAATGATGTCATGAACGGACCAAGTAGAAGCATTTATTCTGTTAAGAGAGCTAGTGGGTGGTGCGAACTAGTCAGAAGGATACTTTGAATCGAGCCGGATCACACACCTTGCGAACAAGGTGCGGGTACGCCCGTTATCGCGTCTTTAGAGTTGGCTAGTACGACTAGCAATGAGGGTGGCAACGCGGATCCAGGTGATTCGTCCCTCTTCGGTTTTTTAGAACCGGAGAGGGATGGATTGCCTTTTTTTATTGAAAAAAAGGAGGAAATAAGATGATTGATATTAAACGTCTGCGTCAGGATTTTGACGCAATCCAAGAAAAACTAGCACACCGGGGGGAAGATTTGACGGACATGAACCGGTTCCTCGCACTTGATGAAAAGCGCCGGGAACTGATTGCGAAAACAGAAGTTCTAAAAGCAGAACGCAATGAAGCAACAAAAAAAATCGCAGAACTGAAACGCAACAAAGAAAATGCGGATGAGGCGATTGCGGCGATGCGTCAAGTCGGCGATGAAGTCAAAGCGCTTGATGAAGAATTGCGTGAAGTCGAAGCGACACTAAACCTGTTGTTGCTCGGGATTCCGAACATTCCCCATGACAGTGTCCCAATCGGTTCTACGGAAGACGATAATGTCGTCATCCGCGAAGTCGGCGATAAACCGGCATTTGATTTTGAAGCTGTACCGCACTGGGATTTGATGGAGCAATTAAAAATCGTTGATGTCGAGCGTGCCGGAAAAGTAACGGGCAGCCGATTCGTCTTTTACCGCGGTGCCGGTGCACGTCTCGAGCGGGCATTGATCAACTTCATGATGGATTTACACCAGGATAAAAACGGCTATACGGAAATTCTTCCGCCACTCATGGTCAACCGCGATTCTATGACAGGAACAGGACAGCTTCCGAAATTTGAAGAAGATGCGTTCAAAGTCGAAGACACCAACTATTTCCTTGTCCCGACAGCAGAAGTACCGGTGACGAACATGCACCGGGAAGAAATCCTGTCAGCCGATCAATTACCAATCGGTTATGCAGCCTACAGCCAATGTTTCCGGTCTGAAGCAGGTTCTGCCGGCCGTGATACCCGCGGTTTGATCCGTCAGCACCAATTCAACAAAGTGGAACTGGTCCGCTTCGTCAAACCGGAAGAATCATACGAACAGCTTGAGTTATTGACAGGACAAGCAGAAGACGTGCTGAAATTACTCAAACTTCCGTATCAAGTTTTAAGCATGTGTACAGCAGATCTTGGTTTCACAGCTGCGAAGAAATATGACATCGAAGTTTGGATGCCGAGCCAAGGTGTGTACCGTGAGATTTCTTCTTGCTCAAACTTTGAAGATTTCCAAGCGCGCCGGGCACAAATCCGTTTCCGTCGGGAAGCGAATGCCAAACCGGAATTCGTCCATACGTTAAACGGATCTGCACTTGCAGTCGGACGGACGGTAGCGGCAATTCTTGAGAACTATCAACAAGCAGATGGATCAGTTGTTATTCCAGAAGTACTTCGTCCATACATGGGCGGTCTTGAAGTCATTCAAGGATAAGTAGGAAGGGGGAGATTTCCCCCTTCTGATTTTTTAAAAAGTTTTTTTAGAAAAAGGCTTTACACAATAAAACCAAGATGCTATCATAATTTATGTCAGGAAGGCGCTCGTACAACACGACGCGCAATTATAAGTACGGAGGCGTACTCAAGTGGTTTAAGAGAACGGTCTTGAAAACCGTCAGGCGGCGAAAGCCGTGCGTGGGTTCGAATCCCACCGCCTCCTCCATTTCTTTTTTTTTTACCTGAAAACTACATATAACTTGGAGGCGTACTCAAGTGGTTTAAGAGAACGGTCTTGAAAACCGTCAGGCGGCGAAAGCCGTGCGTGGGTTCGAATCCCACCGCCTCCTCCACTTCTTTTTTTTTACCTAAAATTACATGTAACATGGAGTCGTACCCAAGCCCGGCTGAAGGGGACGGACTCGAAATCCGTTAGGGGTCGCAAGGCCCGCGTGGGTTCGAATCCCACCGACTCCGCTTATATAAGCATCTCCCATTCATGGTGAGGTGCTTTTTTATTGCTTCCATCGAGAGTGGCATGCTATGTTTTCCTACATCTTAGACAGAAAAAGGAGCAGCAACTATGACACTCACTAAACAAACGTTACTCACGCATTATCAGGACACGATGGATTTTGTTCGTGGTCTTGAACATATACCGGAAGAAGCATGGCGGACACCTTATGCGGAAGGGAAATGGACAGTCGCTGAAATCATTGGTCATTTATCGCCGTGGGACCGGTTCCTTGTCGCGGAACGCTTGCCATATATTTTGGCCAATGAGCCGTTCCGTGTGAAACCGGACAGCGAGGCTGTTAACGAAGAGGCTGCAAAAATGAGCCGGGAACAACAACGGATTTTGACGATTGATGAATTTTTAGTCAGCCGTGACCGGTTGCACCGTGCCGTTGAACTGATTCCGGAAGACCGGTTGACGGATACATTCACGTCAAAAGGAAAAACGATTTCGCTTCTCGACTTTTTAGGTGCCATGATGCAACACGATTTGCATCACCGGGCTCAAATTGAACAAGTAACCGTAGCATGAAAAAAAGCCCGTCGACCTAACCGTCGACGGGCTTTTGGATTAGCGGATTTTAGCTGTGCGGGCAACTTCAAGTTGTTTGTCGATTTTTGATAAAATCCGTTCGATGGATTCCGGTTCGTTCAACAAATCGTATTCGTCAATCGATAGACGAAGGACAGGGCAGATCGTGAAGTTATTGATCCAGTTCGTATAGCGTTCGTACATTTCTTCCCAATACTCGATTGGCGTTTGTTGTTCCATTTCGCGTCCGCGTAAACGAATCCGCTCTAAAACTTGTTCAAACGATCCTTCGAGATAAATCAGGAGATCCGGATGCGGGAAGAACGGTGTCATGACCATCGCGTCAAATAAACTCGAGTACGTTTCATAGTCTGTTGGCGACATCGTTCCTTTTTCGAAATGCATCTTCGCAAAGATACCTGTATCTTCGTAAATCGAACGGTCTTGAATAAAGCCGCCACCGTATTGGAAGATTTTCTTTTGTTCCTTAAAGCGTTCAGCAAGGAAGTAAATTTGTAAGTGGAAGCTCCACCGCTCGAAATCATGATAAAATTTGTCGAGGTAAGGGTTCGTATCGACTTTTTCAAGAGATGTTCGGAAACCAAGTGAGTCTGCTAGACCGTTTGTAATCGTCGATTTACCGATACCGACCATTCCGCCGATCGTGATGACGGCGTCTGCCGGGATGTTGTACTTTTCGCGTAACTTCGAGTTCATGCGTGGTTCGCTCCTTCATATAATTCATTGCGGATCTTTGTCAGGACATATTCTAAATCTTCCGGACGTTTGACGAAGTCGAGTTCATCTCCGTTGAAACGGATGACTTTCACTTCCGGATGTTTGAATTGATAATCCGTGACGAACGTTTCGTAATCAGCTGCCAGTTGTTCGAGGTAAGCACGTGACATGTTTTCTTCAATCTCACGTCCTCGTAAAGCAACACGTTTCATCAATGTGTCGATGCTTGCATCTAAATAAATGACGGCATCCGGTTTAGGCATATCCGTTGTCAGGATCGAATAGATTTGTTCGTACTTATCGAGGTGCTCGACTTTCAGAGAACGATGGGCAAAAATAAGATTTTTAAAGATATGATAATCAGCGACGACAGAGCGTTGCTTACTGAGATAGTGACGTTCGATATCATCGAGTTGCTTAAAGCGATTACACAGGAAGAACATTTCCGTTTGGAAACTCCATTCTTCAATGTCTTCATAGAACTTTCCAAGAAAGGGATTTTCTTCGACGATTTCGCGTAACATAGAAAATGAGAAATGGTGACTGATGGCGTTAGCAAGTGAAGTTTTTCCAACACCAATGGGTCCTTCAACCGTTATGAACATATTCAATTACCCTCCGTTCAGCAAAGTGCAATTTATATTTTAGCACAAAGCAGGGGCACCTGCCGAAGTTTCCCGGAGAGAATTTTTGTAAAGATAGGAAGTGTGATGATGGAACGGCATGAACACTATATGCACCTTGCCATTGAGGAAGCAAAAAAAGCAAAAGCCATCGGAGAAGTCCCGATTGGTTGTGTCATTGTTAAAGGGGATGAGGTGATCGCGACCGGTTATAACCACCGGGAAACGAATCATCAGGCGACGGCGCATGCAGAGCTGTTAGCGATCGAAGAAGCCTGCAGGAAGCTCGCCAACTGGCGTCTCGAAGGATGCGAACTCTATGTGACACTCGAACCTTGTCCGATGTGTGCCGGAGCCATCATGCTGTCGCGGATCGAACACGTCATCTTCGGAGCGGTCGATCCGAAAGGCGGCTGTTGCGGAACGTTGATGAATCTGGTTCAGGATGACCGGTTCAATCATGTGTCACAATTGACAGGTGGTGTCCTTGAACAGGAGTGTGGCGAGATGCTGACTACATTTTTCCGGGAGCTTCGGGCGAAAAAGAAACAACAGAAACGGGCAATGGGTTGCAACGGGACCGATGAAACAGTATAATGAAAAAGCACTCGAAACAAGTGCCACTAAAATACGATAAACCATTTGCCGTGCTAGGTGGGGATGTAGCGGTTCCCTGTCACTCGCAATCCGCTATAGCGAGACTGAATTCCATATCGAGGGATAGGATTGGTGTGGTCTGCCTTACGTAAGTAGCGTTGACGTTTGAGTCCTGCGCAACAGATACCCATGAACCAGGTCAGGTCCGGAAGGAAGCAGCCTTAAGTGGTGCTCTCTGTGTGCCGCAGGAGTGCTTGGACTGAGCAGGCTGCGTGAGTAACGCATGTTGAACCTATTTCAGAATATGGTGCGCGGCAGTTTAATTTTAGATAACAAGTCTACAGCCGGTTCCGGTTGTAGACTTTTTTAGGTAGAATAGAAAGAGGATTATAAATAGAGGAGGCGCAAACTTGGCCTATCAAGCATTATATCGGGTGTACCGGCCGCAACGTTTTGATGAAGTCGTCGGACAGGCCCACATTACCCGGACGATTCAAAACGCCTTGATGGAAGAACGGATGTCACATGCCTATCTGTTCTCTGGACCACGGGGGACGGGGAAAACAAGTCTGGCAAAAATCATTGCGAAGGCAATCAACTGTGAAAAAGCGCCTGTAAATGAACCATGCAACGAATGTCCGACATGTCGGGCGATTACAGAAGGATCAAGTCCTGATGTATTTGAAATCGATGCCGCGTCCAACAACGGTGTTGATGAAATCCGTGAAATCCGGGATAAGGTCAAATATCCGCCATCGGAAGCAGCGTACAAAGTGTATATCATCGATGAAGTCCATATGTTATCGACCGGTGCCTTCAATGCGTTATTAAAAACATTGGAAGAACCGCCGGCACATGCGATTTTCATCCTGGCAACGACAGAACCGCATAAAATTCCGGCGACGATTATTTCACGTTGCCAACGTTTTGATGTGAAACGGCATGAAGTGGATCAATTAATGGAACGGATGCAGTACATCTTGTCGGATCAAACGATCGGCTACACGGAAACGGCGTTACGATTGATTGCCCGGGCTGCGGATGGCGGAATGCGGGATGCATTAAGTCTGCTCGATCAAGCAGTTGCCTTTTCAAATGGAGACTTAAATGATGATGCCGTATTAGAAGTGACGGGTGCGGTCGAGGATGAAGCATTGCTTGCGGTCGCCAATGCCCTGCAAGCTCATCAAGTCGACCAGTTGTTGCAGACGCTTGAAAAAATGCAACGTGCAGGAAAAGACTTAAAGCGTTTCGTTGAAGATTTGGTGTTTTTCTATCGTGATACATTGCTACTCAAAACGTCTCCGACAGCAGTTGATTTACTGGAACGGGCTCGACCGACGGAAGCGTTCAAGACATTCGTCGAGACGATCGAGACAGAAACATGTTTCCACGTCATTGAACAGTTACATGACTGCCAGCAGCAGATGCGTTTGACGAACCATCCCCGTGTTCTAGTCGAGATTGCGTTCATTCAGATCGCGGAACAAGGACGGACGACAGGACAAATCATGCAAAGTTTGCAACAAGAGGTACGGGAACTGAAGGAACAGATGCATCAGTTAAAAGTGACCGGAGTCCCGGCTGCCGAAGGAGCCACTGCCCAACAGCCCGCTAAGCGAAAACAAGCACGACCGACAGTACGGATTGCCAAGGAAAGAATTCGGCAAATGTTGAGTCGTGCAGAGAAGACGCAGCTTCTTGAGATTCAAGAACGTTGGGATGCCATTTTGAAATTGATTCTAAAACAAGATGGTCCGATTTATTCTTTGGTACACGAAAGTAAACCGGTCTTATGCTCAGAGGATACGTTGCTGATTGAATTCGATAACGGAAAAGGATGGCACTTTGAACAGGTCATGACCAACGAACGGACGCGTTTCGTCATTGAAGAAGCGTTGTTTGAGGTCTGTGGCGTCAAACGTCAAATTCTTGCGATTCTCGATAGTGACTGGAAAGAACTAAAAGCAGAGTTTGTTGCGAAACGAAATAGTAGTAATATAGAAGAGAAAGAAGTGGCAGTCGAATCGGAAGAAGATCGATTGTTGTCCGAGACGCTCGGACGATTTGGTGATATCGTAGAATTCGAAGACTAATTTCAGTTAGAGGAGGAAGAATTATGCGTGGTATGGGGAATATGAACAATATGATGAAACAAATGCAAAAGATGCAAAAAGATATGGCGAAAGCGCAAGAAGAGTTAAAGGACTTGACGGTGACAGGAACGGCCGGTGGCGAAATGGTCTCAGTCGTAGCAGATGGTCATAAAAATATCATCGATGTCATCATTAAAGAAGAAGTCGTTGATCCGGACGATGTTGAGATGATTCAAGATCTCGTTCTAGCGGCTACGAATGATGCTTTGAAAAAAGTGGATGAACTCGTTTCGAGTAAGATGGGTAAATTTACACAAGGAATGAACATGCCGGGAATGTTTTAAACTGTAGGGGGAAACGAATTGCAATATCCTGAAGCAATCAGCCGCTTAATCGAAAGTTTTACGAAGTTACCAGGAATCGGTCCGAAAACGGCTGTCCGTCTTGCGTTCCATGTCCTTGATATGGAAGAAGACGATGTGCTGATGTTCGGAAAGGCCCTTGTAAGCGCAAAGCGTGATATTTCGTACTGCAGCATCTGTGGGAATATCACAGATAAAGATCCATGTTACGTCTGTTCTGATAAACACCGTAACCGGACAATCGTTTGTGTCGTTCAAGATTCACGGGATGTCATCGCGATGGAAAAGATGCGGGACTATCAAGGGTTGTACCATGTCTTACACGGGGCAATCAGTCCAATGGAAGGAATCGGTCCTGAAGATATCAATGTATCGAGCTTATTGACGCGCTTGCAGGCGGATGAAGCCATTACAGAAATCATTTTGGCAACGAATCCGAACATTGAAGGGGAAGCGACAGCCATGTATCTTTCCCGACTGCTGAAACCGACGGGTATTCGTGTTACCCGGATTGCCCATGGTCTTCCGGTCGGTGGTGATTTAGAGTACGCGGATGAAGTAACGTTATCCCGTGCCATGGAGGGAAGACGCGAGTTATGAATTGGTTTCGGAAAAAAATCCGGAGCGAATATGATGAACGTTTTCTTCGGGAACTGGCGCAGGCACAAGAAAACTACTTGATGAAACGCCGTTTGCTTGAAATCAGTTACGATGACTACGGTGATCTCGAAGCTCAAATGAAGCTGGCTGAATCCGTTTATTACTTCTATATTAGAGAAGCGAAGAAACGACGTGTCTCGCTACCGACTGTTCGCTTATAATGAAAAAAGAGGAAGGCTACCGCCTAGTAATGGGGAGGTAGCCTTCTTTTATCTTCTTTTTAAAATTAATTTAATAAAAGAGTTGTCAGGTTGTAATTATCGTGGTATATTAATTCTTGTCCTTAAGAGGATGAGCGCACTGCCGGAAACAAGAAAAAACTTCTTTCAAAAAGTTGTTGACTTATTGTTTCAGACTTGGTATTCTAATTGAGTCGCCAAAACAGGCGCGGACGAACTTTGAAAACTGAACGATGAGGCAAAAAACGTATCTTTGGATACAAACAATGAATGAAGCGCAAGCTTCGTCAACGTGACTTCGGTCACACAACGAGCAAGTCAAACACTTTATGGAGAGTTTGATC
>NZ_JACSMU010000013.1:0-3050 GCF_018618855.1 Exiguobacterium sp. s166
GGCTCGCGCCCTCAAAACTGAAGTCATCAACAATGCATCTGCTAGAACAAGGCCTCGACCGATTAGTATCACTCAGCTCCGCATGTCGCCATGCTTCCACCCGTGACCTATCTACCTCATCGTCTCTGAGGGGTCTTTCTTGATTACTCAAAGGGAAATCTCATCTTGGAGGGGGCTTCATGCTTAGATGCTTTCAGCATTTATCCCGTCCGCACGTAGCTACCCAGCGATGCTCCTGGCGGAACAACTGGTACACCAGCGGTGCGTCCATCCCGGTCCTCTCGTACTAAGGACAGCTCTCCTCAAATTTCCTGCGCCCACGACGGATAGGGACCGAACTGTCTCACGACGTTCTGAACCCAGCTCGCGTACCGCTTTAATGGGCGAACAGCCCAACCCTTGGGACCTACTCCAGCCCCAGGATGCGATGAGCCGACATCGAGGTGCCAAACCTCCCCGTCGATGTGGACTCTTGGGGGAGATCAGCCTGTTATCCCCAGGGTAGCTTTTATCCGTTGAGCGATGGCCCTTCCATGCGGAACCACCGGATCACTAAGCCCGACTTTCGTCCCTGCTCGACTTGTAGGTCTCGCAGTCAAGCTCCCTTCTGCCTTTGCGCTCTACGAATGATTTCCAACCATTCTGAGGGAACCTTTGGGCGCCTCCGTTACTGTTTAGGAGGCGACCGCCCCAGTCAAACTACCCGCCTGACACGGTCCTCCAGCCGGATGACGGCTGCGAGTTAGAGACTCTATGCATGAAGGGCGGTATCCCAAGGGTGACTCCTCCGAAGCTGGCGCTCCGGTCTCGACGTCTCCCGCCTATCCTGTACATCATGCACAAAGCCTCAATATCAGGCTGTAGTAAAGCTCCATGGGGTCTTTCCGTCCTGTCGCGGGTAACCTGCATCTTCACAGGTACTATGATTTCACCGGGTCTCTCGTTGAGACAGTGCCCAAATCGTTACGCCTTTCGTGCGGGTCGGAACTTACCCGACAAGGAATTTCGCTACCTTAGGACCGTTATAGTTACGGCCGCCGTTTACTGGGGCTTCGGTTCAAAGCTTCGCTTGCGCTAACCCATCCCCTTAACCTTCCAGCACCGGGCAGGCGTCAGCCCCTATACGTCATCTTGCGATTTAGCAGAGACCTGTGTTTTTGCTAAACAGTCGTTTGGGCCTATTCACTGCGGCTCTACTCAATGTAGAGCGTCCCTTCTCCCGAAGTTACGGGACCATTTTGCCGAGTTCCTTAACGAGAGTTATCCCGCGCGTCTTAGAATTCTCATCCCGCCTACCTGTGTCGGTTTACGGTACTGGCACCTTCCACCTCACTAGAGGCTTTTCTTGGCAGTGTGAAATCGTGACCTTCGTCCCTACGGGACTCCGCATCGTTCCTCGACTTTGATGCCTGACGGATTTGCCAATCAGACGGTCTCGAAACTTACACATGCACTTCCATCCGCATGCGTCACTATCCTCCTGCGTCCCCCCATTGTTCAAACGGTGGATCGGTGGTACAGGAATATCAACCTGTTATCCATCGCCTACGCCTTTCGGCCTCGGCTTAGGTCCAGACTAACCCTGAGCGGACGAGCCTTCCTCAGGAAACCTTGGGCTTTCGACGGAGGGGATTCTCACCCCTCTTTTCGCTACTCACACCGGCATTCTCACTTCCAAACGCTCCACTGCTCCTTACGGTACAGCTTCACAGCGGTTTGGAACGCTCCCCTACCATTCCTTACGGAATCCGCAGCTTCGGTGGTATGTTTAGCCCCGTTACATTTTCGGCGCGGCGCCACTCGACTAGTGAGCTATTACGCACTCTTTGAATGGTGGCTGCTTCTAAGCCAACATCCTAGCTGTCTAGGCAGCGCCACATCCTTTTCCACTTAACATACACTTTGGGACCTTAGCTGGCGGTCTGGGCTGTTTCCCTCTTGACTACGGATCTTATCACTCGCAGTCTGACTCCCGAGTATAAGTTGCCGGCATTCGGAGTTTAACTGAATTCGGTAACCCTGTGGGGGCCCCTAGTCCAATCAGTGCTCTACCTCCGGAACTCTCAACCTCGAGGCTAGCCCTAAAGCTATTTCGGGGAGAACCAGCTATCTCCAGGTTCGATTGGCATTTCACCGCTACCCACACCTCATCCCCGCACTTTTCAACGTGCGTGGGTTCGGACCTCCAGTCAGTGTTACCTGACCTTCATCCTGGACATGGGTAGATCACCTGGTTTCGGGTCTACGACAACGCACTATGGCGCCCTATTCAGACTCGCTTTCGCTACGGCTCCGCCTCATCAGCTTAACCTCGCGCGCTATCGTAACTCGCCGGTTCATTCTACAAAAGGCACGCCATCACCCATTAACGGGCTCTGACTACTTGTAGGCATACGGTTTCAGGATCTATTTCACTCCCCTTCCGGGGTGCTTTTCACCTTTCCCTCACGGTACTGGTTCACTATCGGTCACTAGGGAGTATTTAGCCTTGGGAGATGGTCCTCCCGGATTCCGACGGGGTTTCACGTGTCCCGCCGTACTCAGGATCCACTCTGGAGGGAAAACAGTTTCAGCTACAGGGCTGTCACCTTCTTCGGCCGGCCTTTCCAGGTCGTTCACCTACTGTCTTCCTTTTTGACTCCGTATAGAGTGTCCTACAACCCCGGAGAGCATGCTCTCCGGTTTGGGCTGTTCCCGTTTCGCTCGCCGCTACTCAGGGAATCGCATTTGCTTTCTCTTCCTCCGGGTACTTAGATGTTTCAGTTCCCCGGGTCTGCCTCACGCTACACTATGTATTCATGTAACATGTCCCATCCCATTACGGATGGTGGGTTCCCCCATTCGGAAATCCTCGGATCAAAGCATACTTACTGCTCCCCGAAGCATATCGCTGTTCGTCGCGTCCTTCATCGGCTCCTAGTGCCAAGGCATCCACCGTACGCCCTTCATACCTTGATCTAGCATTTTGGTATTCTAAGAACACACGTCTAATGACATGGTTATAAAAATTTGATGTCTTGTTGATGTCTTCAGTTTTCAAGGTGCGAGTG
>NZ_JACSMU010000014.1:0-4411 GCF_018618855.1 Exiguobacterium sp. s166
TCCCCACGTGAGAACCTGCCTACCGGCGAGGGAGCCCCTCGGGATCGAGGGGTTGGGGAGTCGATCTTTATTTCTTACGAGAGGACCATTTGAACGATTTTATCGATGCAAATAGTTCTTTCTACGCCGACACCGTTATTGAGTGTGATGAACTTTCCTTCGTGGTTCTGAATAGTGTTTCGAACCTCGTTTAAGTTTGTTCCTTCTTCGATCGTGATTACATCACCGTTAACGAATCTAATTTCTAATTTTTCCATTTGGTCGACCTCCTTCCTTCGAATATTTTCCTTGCAAAACTTCTACGTATTTTAAGAAATGTTAGTTTCGTTTTTCGAGTTTTTTCTTATCTTGATAATAAGGGTAACTATTTCCGCACAAAAAAAGGGGCAAGCAAGTGAGTGAATCCCTTGCGCCCCAACGGCTTTCGACCAAAAAAACTTGCGTTTTCCAATATACTCGTTTAGCATTTAAGTTACCACACAAAAACCTAAACTAGAAAGGAGACAAGTATCTTTGATCTATGCTGTTTTTTTTACCCTTTTATGGTGTCCGTAAACTGTCCATAAATTGATGCTACACATGGATTATAGACAAAATGACTAAGAAAAAACAAGACCCTATTGCACTTATAAAACCTAAAAAACTCGACAATCTACGTATGTATGAACTAGCTAAGGATCATCTTTCCGAAAAAATGCAGGAACTGTACAAAGAGTGTGGGACGTTCAACTTGTATATTTCGACATTGGATAAGGAGAAAAAGAAGATGGTTGGAGGGAATCACTGTAAGAACCGATTTTGTCCGATTTGCGCTTGGCGCAAAGCTAGAAAAGATGCGATGGCATTGTCTGTCGTGATGGAAGCCATGCATGAAGAACATGACGTGAAATATTTGTTCCTCACTTTGACGACACCGAATGTGAAAGCGAACGAAGTGAAGTCGGAGATTGAGAGTATGAACAAGGCATTTCACAAGTTGTTTAAAAGACGAAAAATAGATCGAGTTATTCAAGGATATGCTCGAAAATTGGAGATGACATATGACGGGAATCCGTTAATCACGACTCCATTATTCGAGAAAAAACAGGCGTATTATGAACGATTAGGATTGAAAGTTGGAGACGAGAATCCCACCTATGATACATACAACCCACACTTTCATGTTGTCCTTGCCGTAAAAAAAAGTTACTTCAATGATTCGAAGAATTACATCAAACGTGATGAATGGTTAGAAATGTGGCGCAAGGTCACTGGTGACTATACAATCACGCAAGTTCATATCGAACGAATCAAGGAAAAACAGACTGGAAATGCGGTTTCGGAGATCGCGAAGTACTCGGCTAAAAGCAACGATATGGGCGTCAGTCCAGAAGTATTCGAGACCTTCTACAATTCTTTGAAGGGTAAGCAAGTTATTGCTTACAGTGGTTTTTTCAAAGAATACATGTTGAAATACAAAGCCAACGAGTTGGAAAAGTACATGGAAAAGGATAAAAACGAATACTTTTATAAAATTATGGCGAATTGGCGTGCTGATCAATCGGAATTTGTCTTAGAATATGTTGAATTAACAAAAATGGAAAAACAAAGGTATAATTTTAATGTAACAGATGAATTTGAAATAGAATGAATGATTGATTTTGAATCAAAAAAATTGATGTTGGAAGTCTTTCTTATGTGAAAGGGGAATATTCATTTGAAAATGTCTATTGCAGAACAACTTCAGTATTCTACAGTTAGAATTGAATCTTCTACTGCTAATGGTGGAATCAGTACAGGAACCGGTTATTTTTTTACCCTTAAAGAAAATCCAACTAATGGATACAGAGTTCCGGTCATTGTTACTAACAAGCATGTTATTGACGGAGCGATTCATGGAAAATTTACTTTTACTCTTATGGATGAAGAAAATAACCCCTTAGATACTGAACATGTAGTTTTAAATACTCAAGATATTCTTACTTCTAGTAATACGTTTCAAGATTTAATCAGAAGACATCCCGATCCAAGCGTTGATTTATGTATTATTTTTTTACAACCTTTTTTGGATTTTTCTCTCATGCAAGGAAATCCAATTTTCTTTATTCCTTTGGATAAATCTTTAATACCTTCAGATGAACAATTAAAAGAATTGTCTCCTTTGGAAGATATTATTATGGTTGGCTATCCCAATGGAATTTGGGATACAAGAAACAATAAACCAATTTTCCGTAAAGGAGTTGCGGCAACTCATCCTTATCTTGATTACGACGGAAAAAAAGAGTTTATGATAGATGCAGCATGTTTCCCTGGTTCTAGTGGATCCCCTGTTTTTTTATTAAATGAGAATGGTTACAGAGATAAGAATGGTAATATCACTATAGGTATTACACGTATTTATTTATTAGGTACGTTGTATGCTGGACCTCAGCATACTGTCCAAGGAGAATTAGTAATTGCTACTATCCCTACTTCACAAGCCCCTTTACCTATATCTCGAATTCCTAATAATTTAGGATTGATTATAAAATCTTCTAGAATAACTGAACTGGAAGATTTGATTTGATTTTTTAAGGCGATGCTAAAGCATCGCCTTTTTTCGTGTCTTGGACACGAAACGGCATTGGTCTTGAGTGGCGCAGCCATGCTCTTTCCACCTCGTAGAGACCGCCTCTTGCTTTGCAAGAGTATAGCGGGCTATACTCTTATCAAATCAACGCCGACAAATTCCCATCTCGCTTCTCTCGGTCTTTGTCTTTATAAGGAGGAAAACCCCATGTCGATCGAGTTTGCTTGGAACACTCAAAAGAACCAAATGTCCGACATCAAAGGCAAAGAAAGAGAACAAGAACGAGAAGGACAAATCAAGAACGACATGATTGATCTTGACCGTACCCACCTCAATTATGATTTGGTGGTAAGTGAATTAAACCTCTACCAACGAGCGAAGGAACGTGTCGATCAACTCAAGTCTGAAAACAAACGGGTCCAAAAAAATTCGGTCATTAGCTACTCCAACATCATCACGATTCCGGAATCAGCAGCAAAGAAAATGTCGAACGAACAGATGCAGGATTACTTCAAAACCTGCCATGATTATTTCGCTGATCGGTTCGGAAAAGAGAATGTCTTGAGTGCCAAAGTCCATCTTGATGAAACGACTCCTCATATGCACCTTCACTTCATGCCAATCGACAAAGAAACAGGACGATTACAAGCCAGGACGACAATGAATAAGGCGGCTTTGAATCAAATCCATGACGATATTCCTCGACGACTACGAGAAAAAGGATTCGATGTAGTGCGTGGATCGGGCGAGAAAACGAAACAGAAACTCGATATTCATGAGTACAAGGCAAAATTGGATTTAGAGAAAGAAGTGAATGCCCTTGAAGAGGAACGGGCTGCTTTAAATCGTGAGATTTTCGCTCGAAAAGCAAGGATAGATGTGAACGAACAACGGTTGAAAAAAGAAAGTAGAGAACGGGTCGAAAAAGTAGAACAAGAAGCAATCAAAGAAATCGAGACGATTGAAAAAGTAATGACGAAATTCGAGAAAGATACGAGTGAAAAACAAGAACGGCTTATCATGGATACGCAAGACATGAACGGCTTACTTACTGCGACAAAAAAAGACCTCGAAGAGCATCAAAAACAACTCAACGAGCGAATCGATTCGCTCAACGAGTTGAATTTTAATGAGTCGATTAATCTCGATTTGAAGCCGAACTTGCTGAATAAAGTGTCGATGTCGAACGAGACTTTTGAAGAACTGAAGAAACGGGCAGAAGTCGCGGAACGGATGCAACGGGCATTGCGGATCTCGGAGCAACGAGTCCGGACGCTGGAGAAGAGTAACAGGGAAAAAGATAAGGAACTGGGTGATATGTTTAAGTTGCGGATCGAGAACGGTTATTTGCAGAAGCAAAATCAATTTTTATCAGCACTTGTTGAGAAAGTTCGAAGAGTATTGGAAAATCTCAAGGATAAAGGTGTTTTGGTGATAGGAAAAGAACGGGCAAGCGAAATAATAGGCTTTGCAAAGCATCAAGTCGGTCTTTCTTTGAAGATGGAGAAAGAAGCGGAGCCAATCAACGAATATGAGGCTTCAGGCAAAGAAAAAGCCATTCAAGTACGGAATGAAAGATTGCAACGAGAGAAGGGCTCTGAAATGGAGCGCTAGAAGGCCGTATAAGCGTTTTTAAGCGTATATGGGTGTCAATGTAACGGAAGAACGAAAATAACCCCTCAGAATCGCTCTCAGAGCGTTCTAGAGGGGTTTTCGTTCTGAGTATAAGAATTGACCACCCAAAAAAAAAGAACCCTTTTTGCTGTTCTCACGTTCCCCACGTGAGAACCTGCCTACCGGCGAGGGAGCCCCTCGGGATCGAGGGGTTGGGGAGTCGATCTTTATTTCTTACGAGAGGACCAT
>NZ_JACSMU010000015.1:0-1400 GCF_018618855.1 Exiguobacterium sp. s166
ATGAACTGCCCCATAAAAGTTGGACATGAAAATCCAACTTTTATGGGGTGTTTTTTATGGTCAAATATACGAAGGCGTTTAAAATCCAGGTCGCTGAACGTTATCTGACGGGACGAGACGGATACCAAGGTGTGGCGAAAGAATTCGGGATAGCGCGTCAACTGATCCGTGACTGGTCGCGTCTCTATGAAAGTTGGGGGGAGACGATCTTCGATCCTTCCTATACAACCCACTCGCCGACATTTAAACTGGAGGTATTAAATGACATGGCGACCAACGGGCTGTCCCGCATAGAGGCGGCTATAAAATACCGAATCTCCTCCCCAGGGATGATCTCGAACTGGCGATCAACGTATGAACGGGAAGGGGTCGAGGGTCTGGTCGCCAGACCGAAAGGACGTGCCCCGATGGCGAGACGCAAAAAGAATCCTGAAGAGATGACAGAGGTTGAGAAGCTCAAGGAGCGAATCGAGTACCTCGAGATGGAGAACGCTGCGTTAAAAAAATTGAGAGCCTTGGTTCAAGAAGAGAACGCGCGACGAACCGGATCAAGGCGCAAGTGATCGACGAGTTGCGGGCGATCTATCCCGTCCCGGGACTCCTCCGCGTGCTCGGTATGGCCCGAAGCGTCTACTACTACTGGCGGACGCGCCTGACGGGCGAAGACAAGTATGCGGAGGTGAAGGCAGCCATCCATACCCTCTTCCACGAACACGAGGGGCGATGTGGCTATCGTCGCATCCACGCACTCCTCGAACGCCAGGGCTTCCGGCACGACCCGAAGACCATACGCCGTCTCATGAACGAGCTCGGGCTTAAGTGCCTCGTCCGCATGAAGCGATACCGCTCCTATAAGGGGCGAGTCGGGAAGGTCGCGCCTAACCTTCTCCAACGGGACTTTAAGGCCTCCGGCCTGAACCAGAAATGGGTGACCGACGTCACTGAGTTTCACCTCTTCGGGGAGAAGCTCTACCTCTCGCCGATGATGGACTTGGGAAACCGTGAGATCATTGCCTATACCATGTCGGACCGTCCCACATACCAATTCGTCGGCGAAATGTTGGACCAGGCAATCAGAAGGCTCGATGGAGAAGCCCAACCAATCCTCCATTCCGACCAAGGTTGGCATTATCAATACCGAGCGTTCATCGATACGCTCCACGAGCACGGCATCACGCAAAGTATGTCCCGTAAGGGAAACTGTCTCGACAACGCAGCCATCGAAAGCTTCTTCGCCGTGCTCAAGTCAGAGCTCCTATATCTCAAGGAGTTCGATGACATGGACCACTTCAAATGTGAGCTCAAGCGTTATATCGAGTACTATAACCATCGTCGTATTAAGAGACGACTAAAAAACCTGAGCCCGGTGGAATACCGGACTCAGGTCCTCAAGGTCGCCT
>NZ_JACSMU010000016.1:0-1253 GCF_018618855.1 Exiguobacterium sp. s166
TGTATTAGGCACGCCGCCAGCGTTCGTCCTGAGCCAGGATCAAACTCTCCATAAAGTGTTTGACTTGCTCGTTGTGTGACCGAAGTCACATTGACGAAGCTTGCGCTTCATTCATTGTTTGTATCCAAAGATACGTTTTTTGCCTCATCGTTCAGTTTTCAAAGTCCGATATGAAAAATAATGGTCGGGAAGACAGGATTCGAACCTGCGACCCCTTGGTCCCAAACCAAGTGCTCTACCAAGCTGAGCTACTTCCCGAAAAGTGCACCCTGAGAGATTCGAACTCCCGACCCCTTGATTCGTAGTCAAGTACTCTATCCAGCTGAGCTAAGGGTGCATAATAAGTGCGGTCGAGAGGACTTGAACCTCCACAGTGTTGCCACCACTAGGCCCTCAACCTAGCGCGTCTACCATTCCGCCACGACCGCAAATTATGCTATTTGATGTTTCTTATATGAAAAAATTGGAGCGGAAGACGGGATTCGAACCCGCGACCCCGACCTTGGCAAGGTCGTATTCTACCACTGAACTACTTCCGCATAAATATAAATGGTACGGGTGAAGGGACTTGAACCCCCACGTCAAAGACACTAGATCCTAAATCTAGCGCGTCTACCAATTCCGCCACACCCGCATAAAAAAATGGTGTGTCATGCAGGATTCGAACCTGCGACCCTCTGATTAAAAGTCAGATGCTCTACCAACTGAGCTAATGACACAAATAGTATGAAGTTAAAAATAAAATGGGGCGACTGATGGGAATTGAACCCACGAATGCCGGAATCACAATCCGGTGCGTTAACCACTTCGCCACAACCGCCATATTAAGATGGTGCCGGCAACAGGAGTCGAACCCGCGACCTACTGATTACAAGTCAGTTGCTCTACCAGCTGAGCTACACCGGCAGGTGTAATGGTGGCTTTGGACGGAATCGAACCGCCGACACGAGGATTTTCAGTCCTCTGCTCTACCGACTGAGCTACAAAGCCATACTAAAAAGTTTCGGTAAATAAAAATGGCGGTCCTGACGGGATTCGAACCCGCGATCTCCTGCGTGACAGGCAGGCATGTTAACCGCTACACCACAGGACCGTGGTAACTTGACGACTTCTATAATACTATATCAATCAGTCAAAATTGTCAAATACTTTATTAAAAAAGTATGCCTGGCAACGTCCTATCCTCACAGGGGGAAGCCCCCAACTACTTTCGGCGTTCAAGTGCTTAACTTCCGTGTTCGGCATGGGAACGG
>NZ_JACSMU010000017.1:0-870 GCF_018618855.1 Exiguobacterium sp. s166
GATTCCGGCTGCACCGAGTGCAAGACCGAAGAGAGCGATCGCACCAGTTGTACCTGCTGTATTGTTGTCGCTCATGCCGCCGTTACCTGTGTTCGGCATTGAACCTGGTGTACCATCCATGAATTTCTCAGGTGATTGTTTGACGATTGCTTCACCGAGGTTTTCACCGACACCGTACATGTAAGCATATGACTCACGGAATGTATCAACTGATCCTTTGTAGTCGCCTTCGACATACTGCATGAACGTATCTTGGACGTATGTCTCATGACCAGAGATTGCTTCCTGTGCTGCTTTTGTCGGAAGGTTTTCTTCCGTTGCTGCACCAAGGAATGCACCGAAGTCATTTGAGAACATTTTGAGCATGTCTTGTGCGTCACCCATCATTTTCTTGTCGTCGTTGATTGCTGCTGTGACAAGGTTCGCTTGCGCTTCGATGTGGTTTTTCGTCCAGACTTGCTCGAACTGATCCGCACCCGCTTGACCGTAGACGGATTTCATTGCCGCTTTGAAGTCAGCTGTGTGCATGTCTTCTGCCCAGTTCGCTGCATCGTAGTCTTTCGCTTGATCGACGCCAGCCGTCATGCTGATGTTCGCAAGGGCGACGTGCTCCGCTGCAAGGCTGTTGAGTGTTGACCGGAGGTCAGCTGCTTTTGTGTCCGCTTTCGTGTTGTCGAACTTCTCAGGCATTTGTGTTGTGATCGCGACTGAGAGTGCTTTTGAGATATCATACATGCGGCTGTAGCCTTCACGGAACGTGTTGTACGATCCTTCGTAGTCACCGGCTGCATATTGTTGGAATGTTTTATAGACGTCGGCTTCATGGGCACGGAGGACTTCTTCCGCTGCTGCCTTCGGCAGTTTACCTTC
>NZ_JACSMU010000018.1:0-529 GCF_018618855.1 Exiguobacterium sp. s166
CTACTTCCCGAAAAGTGCACCCTGAGAGATTCGAACTCCCGACCCCTTGATTCGTAGTCAAGTACTCTATCCAGCTGAGCTAAGGGTGCGGGGTAATTAATCAAACAGTGAAATTTAAATGGTACCGAGGGCCGGAATCGAACCGGCACGGGGAAACCCCCGCAGGATTTTAAGTCCTGTGCGTCTACCAGTTCCGCCACCCCGGCAGGGTGTTAAAAGGTAGCATCTACACTTTTTCAAGGTCGATGATGATATTTAAGGTGAAAATGGTGCCGGCAACAGGAGTCGAACCCGCGACCTACTGATTACAAGTCAGTTGCTCTACCAGCTGAGCTACACCGGCAAGTGTAATAAAAAATGGTGGAGGATGACGGGATCGAACCGCCGACCCTCTGCTTGTAAGGCAGATGCTCTCCCAGCTGAGCTAATCCTCCATATGTATCGCCTGGCAGCGTCCTATCCTCACAGGGGGAAGCCCCCAACTACTTTCGGCGTTCAAGTGCTTAACTTCCGTGTTCGGCATGGGAAC
>NZ_JACSMU010000019.1:0-404 GCF_018618855.1 Exiguobacterium sp. s166
AGGTAGCCGTATCGGAAGGTGCGGCTGGATCACCTCCTTTCTAAGGAAAACGTCCCTTACGGGACATGCCCATCGTTCAGTTTTGAGAGTCCGATCTCTCAATTGAACAACCCATTTTGAATGGGCCTATAGCTCAGCTGGTTAGAGCGCACGCCTGATAAGCGTGAGGTCGGTGGTTCGAGTCCACTTAGGCCCACCATTCAATTTTATAATCTCATGGGGCCTTAGCTCAGCTGGGAGAGCGCCTGCCTTGCACGCAGGAGGTCAGCGGTTCGATCCCGCTAGGCTCCATTTGTCTTTTCCTGACGGAGAAGGCACTCGCACCTTGAAAACTGAAGACATCAACAAGACATCAAATTTTTATAACCATGTCATTAGACGTGTGTTCTTAGAATACCAAAATG
>NZ_JACSMU010000020.1:0-294 GCF_018618855.1 Exiguobacterium sp. s166
CAAGCAACTAACGTTACTAAACTTTAATTTTCCTGAGAGGATCCGCAACTGCGGATCCTCTTTTTTAATTCTTTTCCGCCTACCCCTATCTTTTTCAAACCGGACGTGCTATATTATTAAGTAATTATTGTTGTTCGGTGGAGATATGAAGGTTACACTTTTGACTCGATGAAATTGATCACGGTAGTAATAATCAGTATGGCTCAGTCATACGCAGGAGGCAACACACATGGAACAAGGTAAAGTAAAATGGTTTAACGCAGAAAAAGGTTTTGGCTTCATCGAACGTGAAAG
>NZ_JACSMU010000003.1:0-63675 GCF_018618855.1 Exiguobacterium sp. s166
CTGGATTTTAAACGCCTTCGTATATTTGACCATAAAAAACACCCCATAAAAGTTGGATTTTCATGTCCAACTTTTATGGGGCAGTTCATCTATGACCCGGTCAGCTTTTTGGTAGGGATATATCGTCGACAGGTTCCTCCAGTCGTTCGATTAAGATTTGATCAATCCGTCGACCGTCCAAGTCGACGACTTCAAAACGGTAGCCGTCGCTCGTGACATGACTTCCCCGGACCGGAAATTCGCCGAGCAGATATAAGACTAGTCCAGCCACCGTATGATACGTATTTTTTGCTTCGCCCGGTAAATCTGTTTTGATACCAAGAACACGCTTTAGGTCATCAATATGCAACAATCCATCCGCCAGGTAAGATCCATCCGTACGTTGCACCAGTTCCGGCTCCTCTTCAACAGTTGTAATTTCACCGACAAATGCTTCGAGAATATCAAACAGCGTAATCATCCCCAAAAAGCCGCCATACTCGTCGAGCACAAAGGCAATCGAAACCGTTTCTTTTCGCATTCGTTCGAGCAGGACGGTCGCTTGCAATTGTTTCGGGACAATGAGCGGTGTATGAATCATCGACTCGATCACAGCAATCGGTTGCTCGGCAGCCAGGATTTCCTTCGCATCGATGTATCCGACAAAGTGATCCAAATCACCGTGACCGACGGGAAGATTCCGGTGTTTTGCAGTCCGTAAATCTGCTAAGATTTGTTCCGGTGAGTCCGTTAAGTCAATCCATTCCGTTACCGTACGCGGTTCCATTAATTCATACGCTAACTGATCATGAAAGGCAAATACCCGAGAGACCTGTTCTGCTTCTGACATGGCGAACGTTCCTTCTTTCGTCCCGCGAATCAGTAATTGTTTGACCTCATCTTCCGTCTCGTCTTCCGTTTGAAGACGATCAAGTCCGATCATCCGAAAAATAACACTTGTTGATTTACTTAAGATGAAGATAAACGGTCTTAAAATACTCGAGAATAAGCGCATCGGTTGTGCCAAGACCATCGTGACACGCTCCGGACTGACAAGGGCGATCCGTTTCGGGACCAGTTCACCGACAACCAGCGATAAATAGGTGATGATGGTGACGACCACGATATAGCCGACCGTACTGGCATAAGGAGCCAGCCATGAAAAGCCCGACAGCCAGCTAATCAAAGGGGCGGATAATGCAGCACCGCCAAATGCTCCGTTGATGATGCCAATCAAGGTTATACCGACTTGAACCGTCGATAGTAAATCTGTTGGACGTTCTAAAAAGTCCAGTGCGACTTGAGCCGATTTTTTTCCTTCATCGGCATATTGCTGTAGTTTTGATTTCTTCGAAGATAACAAGGCGAGCTCTGTCATCGCGAACACACCGTTTGCTAAAATCAACAGCAGGACAATCATTAAATTAATCAACCACATCAAGCATTCACTCCTTTTCGATAACAAACTATTCCCCAAACTGGCCTCTATCATTCCCATTCGTCACGGTTTCCGTTAAACTATTAATGTATCAGCAGATAAAGGGGGAAATTAGCATGGAATACCGTTTAGAACACGACACGATGGGGGAAATTCGTGTCCCGGAAACACAAGAATGGGGAGCACAAACACAACGGAGCCTGGAAAACTTTAAGATTGGAACAGAAAAAATGCCGATTGAAATCATTCGGGCATTTGCGGTTCTCAAAAAAGGGGCGGCTTTAGCCAATCGTGATTTAGGTGTCCTGGATCAAGAGAAAGCCGAAGTGATTGCTGAAGTATGTGACGAAATCATCGCCGGACAATTCGACGCAGAATTTCCACTGGTCGTTTGGCAAACCGGATCAGGTACACAGTCGAACATGAACGTCAATGAAGTCGTCGCACGGGTCGCGACACGAAAACTTGCCGAACGGGGAAGCAAGCAAGTCATTCATCCGAATGACGATGTCAACAAATCACAGAGTTCGAACGATACATATCCGACCGCGATGCATATCGCAGCGAAAACGATTGTCATCGATCAACTGTTACCAGCGATTGATGCCATCCATGCGACGCTCGATGAGAAAGCAAAAGCCTTCTCAGACATCGTCAAAATTGGACGGACACATTTACAGGACGCAACACCAATCACACTGGGACAAGAAGTCAGTGGTTGGGTCCGTATGTTACAGCTTTCGAAAAAGATGATTGAGTTGACGTTAGAGCCATTGACGGAGCTAGCCATTGGCGGGACTGCAGTTGGAACCGGAATCAATGCCCATCCAGAATTCGGAGACCGGGCGGCTGAAAAAATGAGTCAAGAAACCGGGAAATCATTCGTCAGCGCAGAAAATAAGTTCCATGCCTTAACAAGTCATGATCAACTTGTCTTTTCCCATGGCGCCATCAAGGCCCTGGCGATGGATGCGATGAAAATCGCCAATGATGTCCGCTGGTTGGCATCGGGTCCCCGTGCGGGAATTGGTGAAATCACGATACCGGAAAATGAACCGGGAAGTTCAATCATGCCTGGAAAGGTCAACCCGACACAAAGTGAAGCGCTGACAATGGTTGCCGCTCAAGTTCTCGGGAATGATGCGACAATCGGTTTTGCAGCAAGCCAAGGGAACTTTGAATTAAATGTCTTTAAACCGGTCATCATGTATAACTACATCCAATCGGTTCGTTTATTAACGGACGCTCTTCAGTCCTTTAATGACCATTGTGCGATCGGAATCGAGCCGGAACGGACGGTCATTGCCGAGAACGTCGAACGGTCGCTGATGCTTGTCACGGCACTGAATCCGCATATCGGCTATGAAAATGCAGCTCGGATTGCTAAAGCTGCTCATAAAGAGGGTACAACTTTAAAAGAGGCTGCGCTTGCAACCGGTTTGTTGACAGAAGAACAGTATGACCAGTGGATCGTTCCAGCAGAGATGGTCCATCCTAACCTAAAGGCATAATCGAAAACGAGGGTCCTCCCTCGTTTTCTTTTCAGTCGAACGGATGATTTCGGCTGTATAGAAAGAGAGGGAAGACTTGTGGAAACAACAAAAAAACAAATTGAAAAACAAATCGATCAAACGATTCTCATGGTCGAACGCTTACTCCGGATGGATTCTGTTCCAAAATCGGAGTTGCTTGTTTTCGCACAGTGGCTTAACCGGTTTAGCGAACACGATCAAGCAGAATTTTTCGAACGGCAGACTGCTCGCTGGGTGAGTGAGTTGGACAGTGTGGTAGAAGAAGTGCCGCATGAACAGATCGTGACACTACTCGCACCGGTCATCGATCATCTATCAGAACGGGGACGGAAAAAAGTCGTCCGGAAAGAAATGATTCTTTCGGTCACAAAACGGTTTTTAGATAATATTCAGTGGAAAAAAGCACTGGAACAAGAACGATACATGACCCGTTTCTTTGGATCCATCGAAGATACATTGGAAGTCGGATACGATTTGCATGTCGATGCGATGTTGATCGACTACGAAATCATCCGAATGACGAATGACGCATTGATTGTGAAGTTGTTTAAAAAATTAGAAGCATCGTTTATTCCCCTGATTTTGATTGGTCCAAATGACCCGGGTGTCCGTCAAGCTTGTTATGCGCTCGGGACAGACGACTATTGGGATGAAACCGTCGGAATCGATGAACGTAAAATTCGTCTGAAGCGTTTGCTCCGAAAACTCCGGACAGTTTCTTCGTCGATGTTAGTCGATGAATTGACAGGAGCCTTTAACCGGAAATACCTCCAAAATGCTTACCGGAGACGGACATCCCGGTTAGAACGTGATGGTCAATTGTTTGCCCTTGCCATCTTTGATTTAGATCACTTTAAACGGATCAATGATTCACATGGTCATCCAACGGGGGATCTTGTGTTGACCGAACTGGCTGCCTTGACGAAACAAGCTCTTCGACAAGACGACGAATTGATTCGTTTTGGTGGAGAAGAATTCATGGTGTTGTTTAGTGCGGATGATTCGAATCATGCTACAGAAATGATGGAGAAAGTTCGGGCACGGATTGAACGTCATACATTTCCAAATGGATTGAAAGTGACGGTTTCCATCGGATTAACAGTCATTGATGATGTAATGCTGGATTTGGAGGAAATGACATCGGAAGCGGACGAAGCGCTGTATCAAGCCAAGCGAAATGGGAGAAATCAGGTTATCGTCTATGCAATGGCAACTGCCAAAGAGAAAGTGAAAGCCGTCATTAAAATCGAAAAGTCGATTCTTCCATCTCTTTCGCTGATGGAAATCCCGAGCCATCCGAAATATGATTTTGATCTCGTGGCGGACAATCAAAAAACAGTTGGCGCGATTCAATTGTATGTCATGCCGCTTGAAGAACTGGCAGCATCAAATTTTAAGCTTGTCGATGAATGGAAGCAGACACGTGACCAAATCATTGACGTGATTGCGATTGCCGGCGAAGAAAATCAATTGCTTGGTCAAGCGCTTGAACGAGGCGTTACGGATTATTGTTTGTCTCCTCTCGATCCACATCAATTAGAAGAGCAAATTCGACAATGGGTGATTCGTCTTCCGTAACGGCAGTATACTAAAAAGACACCTCGACTTTATAGAAGTCGAGGTGTCTTTTGAAAACAAAAGAATGTTAACGGAGAGGACGATCAAACTGTTTGATCGTAAAAGCTTCTGAATGTTGTGGATCAACCGGATGAAACATCTCGGACAAACAAACGAAGTCAACCGGGATCTCGGGATAATAAACATCCCCTTCAATGATGGCATCGATTTCCGTCGCATAAATCCGCTTGGTAAGTGGCAGTGTTTGTTGGAACAGTTCACCACCGCCAATCAAAAAGACTTCCTCTTCCGACTCCGCGAAAGCAGCCAGTCCGTCTAAATCATGCCAGATGGTGATTCCTTCTGAATGGAAATTTGGATCACGCGTAATGACAATATTTTCGCGACCCGGTAATGGACGTCCGATTGACAGAAATGTTTTTCGGCCCATGATGACCGGTTTGCCGTAAGTCGTTTTCTTGAAATGGGCCAAATCAGCAGGGAGATGCCAGGGCATCTCGTTATCCCGACCAATGACCCGGTTTTTTGTATAGGCAACGATATGCGAAATCATACGGCGACGACTCCTTTAATATGCGGATCGGGATCATATCCTTCAATGATGATATCGTCAAACGTAAAATCTTCAATACGTTCCACTTCCCGGGCAAAACGAATCGTCGGCAAAGGTTTTGGATTCCGGCTCAATTGGAGATTGACTTGATCCAAGTGATTCGAATAAATATGGGCATCACCTAAAGTATGAACAAAATCGCCGACCTCAAGTTTACACACATGGGCAATCATATGGGTCAATAAGGCATAAGAAGCAATATTGAACGGTACACCCAAGAAGACATCTGCTGACCGCTGATAAAGCTGACAAGATAGTTTTCCGTCCGCCACATAAAATTGGAACAGCAAATGGCAAGGCGGTAAAGCCATTTCTTCCAATTGACCAGGATTCCAAGCGCTGACAATTAAACGACGCGAGTCCGGATTCACTTTGATCTGTTCAATGACATCTGCTAATTGATCGACTGTCGTGCCGTCCGGTTTAGGGAAAGAACGCCACTGGGCACCATAGACCGGTCCGAGATTGCCATCTTCGTCCGCCCACTCATTCCAGATGCGGACTCCATGTTCTTGCAGGTAGGAGATGTTGGTTTCACCGGAGATAAACCAAATCAATTCATGAATGATGGACTTCATATGTAACTTTTTCGTCGTTATCATCGGAAAACCATCCTGTAAAGGGAACCGCATTTGATGACCAAAAATACTGATGGTCCCGGTTCCCGTCCGATCTTCTTTTTTGATGCCGTTCGTTAAGATTTCCTGACAAAGTTGATGATACTGTTTCATGAATAATGTCCCCCTATTAAAGCTATCTTCCTATTGTAGCCGAACATCCTGGATTGAATCAACTGTTGGAAGAAGTTGGAAGGTGAAGCCGGAACAAGTGACTGAACAGGCCAAACAACGGTACGATATCCCGCCAGCCAAGGCGTCCGTCTTGTCGCGCCCGTATTCTGTGTAACATGAACAGCTGTAAAATATAAAACATCACCAAATCGACAGTCATCGTCCGAACGAATTGATTTGTCATGAAATAGACTTGGAAAATAGACCAGTCTGAACGTGCTAAAGCTAACCAGATGATGACGGCTGACAGAACAGCTAGCAGTGCGACAACGTAAGGGATGAACTTCTGACGTCGAAACGGCAAAAACGTTTGACGCGGGATGGCGAGAGCTAGATACGGCATGAGGATAAATGATCCTAACGCAAATGCGCCAAAACTTGCTAACATCGGTGAAGGTTTTAAGAACCGTTTTTCATCTAAAAAGAGCATGAAAAAGGCGGCTGGATAGATGCCAAGTAATGTAAATAAACTGAGTGCAGACGTATCGAACTGGCTTTGATCAAACCGTAAAAAGGACAAAAGAAAACCGGAAGGAAAAACTCTGTTATTCCCAAATAGTAGAATGAAGACAATGGCAACAGCCCAGACTAGAAACAATAAATAACGACGGTACATGTTGGTACGCCTCCTCTCTTAAATCATTTTCCTCTATCGGAAAAATTCAAACGTAAAACGCTAGTTCCAGTATACCGGAATCCGGATAAGGGAATCCTCTTGTACTGGTTACAATATTCGTGATACGCTAACGATGAAATAAATGGAAGCGCTTTATTGAAAAGTGCAATCGCTTGCATAAATTGTTCACAAGAGGAGTCGATCAATCATATGGAACGAAAATGGTGGCATGACAGTGTAGTCTATCAAATTTATCCGCGTAGTTTTAAGGATTCCAATGGAGACGGAATTGGAGATCTTGTCGGTATCATTGAAAAATTGGATTACTTAAAAGAACTTGGAATTGATGTCATTTGGCTGAGCCCTGTCTACGACTCACCAAACGATGACAATGGATATGATATTCGGGATTATGAAGCCATCATGGCCGAGTTTGGAACGATGGCGGACTTTGATCGTCTACTCGATCAGGCGCATGAGCGGGGCATCAAAATCGTAATGGATCTCGTAGTCAACCATTCCTCGGACGAACATGCCTGGTTTGCCGAGTCACGGAAAAGCAAGGACAACCCGTATCGCGATTATTACATTTGGAGAAGTGCCAACGAAGACGGTACGTTGCCGAACAACTGGGGATCGATTTTTTCCGGACCGGCTTGGGAATTAGATGAAACGACAAACGAATATTTTTTGCATCTGTTTTCTAAAAAACAGCCCGACCTCAACTGGGAAAATGAAAAACTCCGTCAAGAAGTGTATCAGATGATCACCCGCTGGTTGGATCGCGGGATTGACGGCTTCCGGATGGACGTCATCAATTTAATCTCGAAGACATCCGGTCTTCCGGATGCGACGGTTCCTCCCGGTGCTCTATATGGAGACGGCGGACAACATTATATTAATGGACCAAGAATTCATGAATTTTTAACAGAGATGAATGATGCATCGTTTGGTCAGTATGATGTATTGACGGTCGGGGAAATGCCAGGAGCGACGACCGAAGATGCGATCCTGTATACGGATCCGGAACGGAAAGAAGTCAACATGGTCTTTACATTTGAACATATGGACTTGGATTCCGGTCCAGGAGGCAAATGGGATGTCCAACCGTTCAATCTTCAAAAGCTAAAAGAAAACTTTACGAAGTGGCAAGTTGCCTTACATGAGAAAGGCTGGAACTCGTTGTACTGGAATAACCATGATCAGCCGCGGGTCGTCAGTCGATTCGGAGACGATACGACGTATCGTGTTGAATCCGCTAAAATGTTAGCGACATTGCTTCACATGTTAAAAGGAACACCTTACATTTACCAAGGGGAAGAAATCGGCATGACGAACGTTGCCTTTGAATCGATTGAGGAATATGAGGATATCGAAATCCGCAATATGTGGAAAGAGCGGACCGAGCAGGGGGCTTCACCGGCAGAGTTATTGCGTGCTATCCACATCAAGGGGCGGGATAATGCCCGGACACCGATTCAATGGGATGCGACCGAGCACGGCGGTTTTACGACAGGAACACCCTGGTTGAAGGTCAATCCGAATTATCCATCCATTAACGTCGAACAGGCCTTAGCAGATTCTGATTCAATCTTCTATTACTATAAACAGCTGATTGCGTTACGTCATCAGCACGATTTAATCGTATACGGCGAATATGCGTTGATTTTAGAAGATGAGACCGATATCTATGCCTATACAAGAACATATGAAAATGAAACATGGTACGTTTACTGCTCATTCAGTAAAGACAAAGTAACCGTTCCACTTTCACACGATACCTCTGATTCAGTCATCGGAAATTACAACGACTCTCCGTTGGTCTCGAAAGAAGAGTTGGTCCTTCGGCCATATGAAGCAATCGTCTACCGAATATTCCGGTAAAAAAGAACAGCATGTAAACAAGGAAAAAAACAAGGATGGCGGACATGAAATCCGCCATCCTTGTTTTTGGTTGTTGAAGTCCGTTCTTTCGATTAAAGAAAAGTCACGAACTTCTACTCTAAGTAAAATACACGACATTCAAGAGGTCGCTTTGACGACTTGTTTAATCGTATCGATAATCTGCTGTTGCTCATCTTTAGTTGTTTCGAGTCGTATGCCATACAAACGCTGGGAATCGAGCCATTTTTCATGCAAAATCCGTCCGTTCAGCTTCAATGGTTCGAGACCACGTATAAGAGAAAATTCGACGACAATCGACATCGAACGGTCAATCGGCAGCTTCAGCGGTGTTGCAATCGCCATGCCACTAGGTGAGATATTATGAATATTCATCGATCCAATCGGCGTCCGTTGTCCACCTTTGACAAGATAAAATTCACCAGCAACCGGTTCATCAAAATGAAACCGGAAAGATTCGTTGCGTTTGATCTTCAAGATGAACACCTCCTGATTTCCATTATCCGTTAAAAGAGGACAATCTTCTAGCGAAATGTTGAAAATCAGGAAGGTGATTGTATCAAGCTGCTAAATCTTTAGATGGAGTGGTCGGGTGAATCCTTTTAGCAAGATACATGAAAGGAGTGGCGACCCAGGCAATGACGAATTTAGCGAGATAAGTGGTAATGAAAATCTGCCACCAAATATCAAATGGTAAGTTGTGAAAGGCAATCGCACAAAACGTCAACGTATCAATCAATTGGCTGAGGACAGTCGATCCGGTTGTCCGTAACCAAAGTTTCTTTTCCCCCGTCTTTTGACGGATCTTTGAATAGATAAAGACATCAAACAATTGTGATACCAGGTAGGCAGACAAACTACCAAGCGCAATCCAAGGAAGTAAACCAAATAACAGGTTCAAAGAACTCGACATGTCTTTCGCCAGGGTGTCATTAAGTGGTGTGTACAATAAGCTGTATTGCATCAATAACGTTGTCGTGATCAATGAGAAAAATCCCATGTAGACGCCTTGCCGCGCTACTTTTTTTCCGTACTTTTCATTTAAGATGTCGGTAGCCAAATAACAACTTCCGTATACGACGTTCCCTAGTGTGAAAATATAAGAATAAAGTTCAACTTGTTGTGTGACTTGGATATTGGCAATAATCGTTGCGATGGCAATCCACATCATCAAACCGGTTTTACCAAACAGACGATAACTGAGTAATAACAATCCCATCGTAAGTAAGATGGAAGGAAACCATAACCATTCGTTCATGTGAGAACTCCTTTCTGAATCATACAATCCAAAATTTTACGCTTTTTTTGAATCGATGTCAAAAAAACCGACGCCTGATTGCGTCGGTCGAGCCTCAAGGGCGTTGTAAGGAATATCGTTTACGACGACCCTTACTAAAATAATCGTCTTGTTTGACGAATCCGTTTGTCTTCAAAATCTGAGAAGCGATCTCTTGATGGGGAGACGTCGGTAAGACACGGGCACGTACTTCGTAAAGAGACAATACGTTTGATTGCTCAAGTGCCTGTTGTACTGCCTTTGTTCCAAAACCGCGACCGCTGTATGGGTCGAATATCATCAAATCAAGTTGGAAATAATGTCCCATTTTTAATAAGAGTACACGACCAATCAGTTGTTCGTCGACAAGAAGATCAAAGTAGAAATCTTCGGAATAACTGTGTTCAACAGAATCAAAAGCGCGCTCGGCCCCGAGCTCATGGTCGTATCCTTGAATTTCCTGACGAGATAATCCGTAAGCCTGTTCGCCGTACTTTAAAAAATGTTCGAATTCAGTCTGATCTACATGACGTAGTGTTCGACGTTTTAAATCCATGACGGTGTCCTCCTCTGATCGCAATTCACTCTGCTCATTTATTATAGCGACTTCAGGAAACAAATTGCAAAAGATAGCTGGAGAAGTAAGGAACGGTAGGAAAGCGAAAAAGTAAGTTGTAAACGGATTGTGATTGTTTCAATTCGTGATGAATATGGTAAAGTAATGATGTAGACATCTGGATGCTGGAAGGGGTTGGAAAATGTGTTCACAGAACGGGATGGAATCAAATTACGCTTAGAACAAATCGAACGCTTATATTCTGATTTGAATCGGGAAGCGAAACAATTGACGGAGCGGTTACGCCAACTTGACGAACAAGGGGACGAAGTCCGTCATGATCTTGCATTAAATAAAGAAGATCGCGATCACTTGAAATCAAGTATCGATGAGACGTTGCAGGCCTTGTTACAACGGACGACTGTTGATGCCAAAGTCGAGCAGGAAAAACAAGAAGATTTAATTTCTAAAAAAGCCCTCATCGAAGATATCGAAGGGTTATTGAAGAAAAAGAAATAAGCTGGCGCAGGCTAGCTTATTTTTTTCTGGGAGTGAAACGGATTGGACAAACAAAAAGTCGTATTGACGACGTGCTTAAGGCCCACAGATGAAGTCAGGACCAGATTACAGCGACTTTATGAAATGGAGCAAACCATTGACTTCGATGTCATCGAGCGAAAAAAAATAGGACTGCAGGCACTTCACGAGCAGTATCAGCGTCCCATTCTTGTCGTGGATAAAAACCGATTGGAATATTATCCGCAAGATGCGGACAGCTCTTTTTTCTTTCATCCGTCCAGTGCGGTTTTTCGAATCAAACAATTTGACCGGAATGGTCATGATCCATTGATTACAATCGCCCGATTGCAAAAGGGGATGACAGTTCTTGATTGTACGTTAGGCTTAGGAGCGGATGCAATCGTCATGAGTCACGCAGTCGGACAGTCTGGTCAAGTTATCGGTTTAGAAAGTAATCCGGTGCCAGCCTTGATCGTACGGGAAGGATTACAACAATGGATCGAAGGATACCAACCAATCATTGATGCGATGCGACAGATTGAAGTTCAGTTGGCGGAACACTTCACGTACCTGAAGCAATGTGCCAGCAAATCAATAGATGTCATTTATTTTGATCCGATGTTTGAAAAAACCGTTTCAGAATCAACGCATCTTGACGGACTGCGACAACTGGCAAACTATGAACCGTTGACCGAACAAGTAGTAGCCGAAGCCAAACGAGTCGCCCGACAAAGAATCGTCTTAAAAGCTCATTTTGAGAGTGAGTTATTTGAACGATACGGATTCGTGCGGACGAAACGAAAATCATCCAAACTGCATTATGGTGTCCTTGAATTATGACGACAAAACCCCTCTGAGTCAGACTCAGAGGGGTTTTACTTATTGGTTGAAATTATTCGACTGCTTCTTTTAATTCTTCTTCCATATCGTCAAATTTCTCTTGAACCGATTCAACCGGTTGTTTCGTCAAGAGACTAACGACAACTGTGAAGAATAAGCTAGTGAAGAACCCAGGTACCATCTCATAGAGTGTCGTACTGAGACCGAGCTGAACCCAAATGATGACGGTGATTGCACCGGATAACATACCGGCGAGTGCACCTTGTTTCGTCATCCGTTTCCAGTAAAGCGAAAGCAGGATGATTGGACCAAAGGCGGAACCAAAACCAGCCCAGGCATAACCGACCAGTGATAAGATCGTGGCTGACGGATTC
The DNA here is from genome assembly GCF_018618855.1 of Exiguobacterium sp. s166. NCBI lineage: Bacteria > Bacillati > Bacillota > Bacilli > Caryophanales > Exiguobacterium > Exiguobacterium sp. s166. The sequence continues at coordinate 12,015 of NZ_JACSMU010000003.1, forward strand.
CAGGCTAAAACGGAACCGATGACAGCGATGACCAGGACGGCAATTCTTCCTGTCAAGACGAGCTGTTTGTCTGTTGCTTTTTTATTTAAGAACGTTTTATAAAAATCTTCTGTTAAAGCACTTGATGTGACGAGCAACTGCGACGAAATCGTCGACATGATAGCGGCTAAAATCGCTGCCATCAGGAATCCTGTGATGTAAGGATGGAATAAGACGTCAGAGAAACGGATGAATACGGTCTCCGGATCGCCCAGTCCATTGCCTTGCCCTTCAAAATAAGCAATCCCGACAAGTCCTGTCATCATGGCACCGAGAATCGAGATAAACATCCAACCAATCCCGATACGGCGTGCTTTTTTCAAATCTTTGACCGAACGAATGGCCATAAAACGAACAATGATGTGCGGTTGTCCGAAATAACCAAGTCCCCAGGCTAGGAATCCGATGATTCCGAGGAATGTTGTGCCTTTTAATGGATCAAACAATGTAGGATCCAGGTTTTCTGCATAGTTGTAGGCACCATCGATGCCACCGACGTCCGTTAAGGCAACGACCGGCACGAGGACAAGGGCGATGAACATGATACAACCCTGGACGAAGTCGGTCCAACTGACTGCGAGAAAACCGCCAAACAGTGTATAGGCGACGACGACCGCAATCGTCAAGAGCATACCATAATGATAATCAAAGCCGAATGAGCTCTGGAACAATTTACCGCCGGATACGATACCAGCTGATGTGTAGAAGGTGAAGAAAACGATAATGACAACTGCAGAAACAGTCCGTAAGACACGTGACGTATCTTTAAAACGATTTTCTAAGAAGTCAGGAATCGTAATTGAATCATTTGCCATTTCCGTATAAAGACGAAAACGTGGCGCTAAAATCAAATAATTTACGTAACAACCAATTAACAGTCCTAAAGCAAGCCATAAAGCAGATACACCAGTTGCGTACATGGCTCCGGGTAATCCCATCAACATCCAGCCACTCATGTCGGATGCTCCGGCGGATAGTGCCGTGACTCCGGGACCTAAGTCTCGACCGCCTAACATATAATCTTCTGTGTTTGTCGTTCGCTTGTAGGCAATGTAACCGATGGCAAGCATCATGACCAGATACAAGCTGATTGAAATCCATTCTTGCGTCATAACAATAAAGCCTCCAATTAATCTTTTTTTGCGCTGTTCGTTCATCTGTCAAAATAAGCACAATCGATTTGTTCCCCACCTTACAGGGTCTAAAACGACAAAGCAAGTCTTCACAATGTCATGAAAAGTGGCTTCAGCCCTCGTCTATCAAGGGGTTGGGACGGTTTTCGTCCCTCTAGAAGTTCTAATTTTCGAAATTCAGTCATGGAAATGTTGTCAAATGGCAAGGTAATCGAAATGAATGGTGTTGTCAAAAAAGGTACAATTAAAAATTTGTCTGTATGAACAAAGCGATTCAAGTGATATAAAAATCACTTGAATCGCGGGTGGGAACGTAACTTAATCTGTAAAGACAATCGCTTGGTAAGCCGTTTGAAGACGGTTAAGTGCTTCGTCCAACTGACTTCGCGGGCATCCGAAATTCAAGCGTTCAAACGTCGAAGCATTTTTTCCAAATGGTTCTCCGTGTGTCAGGGCAAGACCAGCCTGCTTGACTAACCAGTCAGCCCGCTCTTTCGAATTAAAAGGAAGAGCGGCACAGTCAATCCAAAGCAAGAAAGTGGCGTCCGGTGTAACGACGGTGAGACGAGGCATTTCTGTTTGAATTCGTTGTATGGCATGGTTACGGTTCTCTTCAAGGTAAACCAACAACTCCTGTAACCAGCGCTCGCTTTCCGGGTCCTCATAAGCAGCAATGATAGCTGTTGCCGCAAAAGCATTCGGATGCACGAAGTTCGCCTGTTGCACCTGCTCGATTTTAAGACGCAAGTCAGCGTTCGGTACAATCAGATAAGAAGCATAAAGTCCCGGGATATTGAATGTTTTAGATGGAGCACTGACCAGTATTACCTGATCGTAATCAAACGCGATAATCGGATGATGCGTTACATTCGAAAACAGCAAATCGGCATGGATTTCATCCGACAAGACGTAGACACCGTATTGTTTAGCAAGTGCAACCAATCGTTTCAATTCATCGAAGCTGAACACGCGACCGGTCGGGTTATGCGGATTACATAAAATGATCATGCGTGCTGACTTCATCTGTTGTTCGAGCAATGTAAAGTCGATTTCATACCGGTCATTCTGTAAAGCAAGCGGATTTTCGACTAAACGTCGTCCGTTCGCTTCTATAACATGATGGAAAGGGGGATAGACAGGAGTCTGGATGATAATTTCATCATTTTCTTCCGTCAATGCTAATACACTATGTGCGAGTGCGGGAACGACGCCGCTCGAATAGAGGATCGTTGCCGAATCGACCGATTGGTCATAACGTTTGTCAAACCAATGTTGAATGGCATGTTTTGCTTTTTCTTCGAACAGAGAATAGCCAAAGTTGCCGCTTGCAGCCCGTCTTGTCAAAGCTTTCGTTATCGAGTCGGCAGGACGGACATCCATATCTGCAACCCACATCGGAATTAGTTGATCCGATCCGAACAGTTGTTTCAAACCATCCCATTTGGCGGACCCGGTTTGTCTTTTCTCTAAAACTTCATCAAACATATGCTCATTCATTTTGTTCAGTCCTTTCGATATAAACTTAACTATATCTTCACAGTACCGAACAGGTCTCATTTCGGCAAGTTAGAAAAATAGAGGTTTTAAAAAAAGGGCGCATGGGAAAACTCAATATCGTACACAAAAAAAAGGACGGGGTGGATTTTATGTTACATTCAAAAGTGTTAGTAGGACGATCACCAGAAGAACTCGAAGAACGACTTAATCATTTCTTTGAGGAAAATGGTGTCGGTTCAAATTCAATCATCACACTTAAATTCTCGACATTCGTCGCATCGAAAGCGGATGAACATTATTCTGTGTTGATTGTCTTTGATAACTCATTAACTAAAACAGTCCTTTAATGCATCATGAAACAGTTAGGGGGAAGTAAATTTCCCTTAACTGCTTTTTTTGTATTTTCTTGAAAAAGTTGATATTCATTTAGGCTTACGTTATACTAATATTAGAAAAAACAGGCTTCCGTAGGTTAATGGCAGACCTCAGCAATGGTAATGCTGCAGTGCGAGTTCGATTCTCGCCGGAAGCATCAAAATAAACAGGTCTTCCGTCACAAGTCAATCACTTGAACGGAGGACCTGTTTTTGTTTAGAACAGGGACTGATCTTGAAGGAGACATCCATGAATCAATTAAATATTTCGATTGGTAACGAAATTAAGCGGATCCGGCAAGAACGGAATTGGACACAAGCCGAACTGTGCCAGGGAATTTGTAGTCAGGCAGAAATCAGTAAAATCGAGAATGGACGTAATTCACCGACGGTTGATTTATTACAACAACTTGCGGAACGTCTTGAAATACCTGTTTCTTTCCTACTCGAAAATCGAAAGCAGCAAGAAAGTGTAAAAAAAATAGACCATACGTTGCTACAATTAACTCGAGAAGGAAACTATAAACAAATTCTATCATATGATATTACTACTGGTGATAGATTTGATGAGACGACATTATTACTTGAATATTATCGAATCATTAGCGAGTATCGTATAAATAATTATGATTATCGGACAACATCGGTTCAACTTTATCGATTAATTGAACACAATGATATTAAATATAATTATCCGGATTTATACTTAAGAGCAAAGATGGCAATAGCTATATTGTACGCAGAAAATCAGGAATATAGACAAGCTGAAAAGTTGTACAAAGAGTTAGAAGAGACGCATTTTGAATTTAGTAATGAAAAAGTGATCGAACAGCAATTAAAAATTATATATAATCATGCAAAACTACTGTTTAAGATGGGAAACTTTGAAGAGAGTCTGACTACTGCATTAAAAGGTATTCATTCGAGTGTGCTGTTGAGTAATGCTTCTTATATCGCACATCTTTATTATCAAAAGGGAGAAGTGTTAGAAGCACTGAACGGTGATGGTGAAGAAACCTCTCAAAGTTATGTTATCGCATATGAATTATTTAAAGCATTTCACATGACTCGATATGCGAATACTGTTAAAGAAGTAAAACGAAAATTTCTTTTTACCGAATAAAATGAATATTGATTAAAAAAGGGCTGTTTATAAAATGATTCCACTTTCAAATTCGATCGGAAATCAATTAAGGCGAATTCGGCTTGAACAACAACTTACTCAAAAAGAAGTTTGTCAAAATATTTGTAGCCAAGCAGAATTAAGTAAAATTGAACAAGGAAAAGTATCCGCAACGATTGAAACAATTCAAAAAATCGCAAATCGACTAAATGTTTCAATGCTACAATTATTCGAGGAAGACGCACAAGCGGTACTGTTTCAAGAATATGATCAGGGGTGGACACAACTCTTTCGTAATCAAAAATTTGATGCTGTTATTAATTCTGTTAAAGAAACTTTATCTACTCCAATAAATATTAATGTATATCTACTTGCTAAATATTTTGAATTAATCGCATTAGAAGGTAAAAAAAGGTTGGATTATCGATCCTGTATCTCGGAATTATCATTTTTAGCAGATCAAGAAGAAGTATGGTATGAATCACCGTTAATGTATATAAGAATCAAATTAGCAATCGCAAATTACTATTATTTAAATCATCAGTTCGTACATTCTAGAAAGATTTACGAAGCATTACTAGTAATGGATTACAATACAGAAGAATTAAAAAACTTACGGATTAAGATTTTATATAACCATGCCCAACAACTGTTCTTTCAAGAAGACTACCGTGAAGGAATGAAAGTGACGGAAATAGGTATATCTGAAAGCATAGAACGAAAAAATTCTTCTTTTTTAGGACATTTTTTTTATCAACGTGCGAATTTTAAAGAAAAGCTAGAATTTGATGAGATCAAAAAAATAAAAGAAGATTATACGTTGTCATATACTTTATTCACTGCATTTAATTTAGAGCGTTACGTCGAGATTGTTGAAAAAGGAAGAAATGATTATCTGTTATTTAAGTTCTTATAAGGTTACATCAAGGGAGAAAGTTAATGAATTCACTACCTGTATCAATTGGAAATGAAATCAAACGTATTCGTAAGCAAAAGAAAATGACGCAAAAAGAGTTGTGTGAAGGTATATGTAGTCAGGCGGAAATTAGCAAAATTGAAAATGGACGCAATTCACCAACAATTGACTTGTTGCAACAAATTGCCAAACGGTTGCGTATTCCGATGTCGATGTTATTTCGTGATCAATATAAAAGTGAACAATTCCGTGAATGTGACCGACTCCTCAACAGCTTATTCCGAAGCCAACAATTTGATGAGCTAATGAATCAAATTGAACAAATAAGAAGTCAGTCAACAGTCAAGGAAATTCTACTCTTGTTGAAATATTTTGAAATCGTGTGTAATGAGCGCACTAAAAAGGTCGATTTCCGAACAAGTATCTCACAATTAGTTCGTTTAACGGATACGGCAGAAGTTTGGTTTGAATCACCTCAAATGTACCTCCGTATCAAGATGGCGATTGCAAATTTTTACTTTGAAAACAAACAGTTTGTTCATTCAGAAAACGTATATGAAGAAATATTAAATTTAAATTTTGATACGATTGAACTAAAGAAAACCAGAATTAAAATAATGTATAACCATGCCCAACAATTATCATTTCAAAAAAATTATGAAAAGGGGCTAAAAGTAGTAGCGACTGGAATTAAAGAAAGTCTTGCGTTGGACGATGCATCATTTTTAGGGCATTTTTATTTTCAACGCGGCTACTTTACCAAAAAAACCAATGGTGATATCAAAGACGTTAAGAGAGACTTTACACTTTCTTACAGCCTGTTTAAAGCCTTTGAGATGCCGAGCTATGAACAACTTGTCATTGATAGTCACGAAGAATTTTTACTCTACAAATTTTAAAATGTTCCCCCGGCCTTCTCACATGCGGAGAGGGCTTTTTTGACGAGTTCCTCCGCCCGGTCAGGATATTGCTGATGTCCTTCCAGGATAATGGTCTGGACATCTTCAATCCCGAAGAAACGAAGGATATCGAGCATGTAACGAACGGCATGTTCGGAATCAGCTTTATCCGCTGTAGAATAGTCCCCGCCGCGTGAATGCAGCAACAAAACTTGTTTGCCCGTTACTAAGCCGACAGACCCTTCTGCTGTATAACGAAACGTCTGACCTGCTTGTGCAAGATAGTCCATATAATTATGAAGCGGAGCCGGAACGGTCAGATTCCACATCGGGAAAGAAAAAACGACTTTATCCGAGTCGAGAAACCCGGTCAGATATTCTTGTAATTTGTCGAGCGGCACATGTTCATCGGACTCGACGGATTCTCCACGAAATAGTTTGGCGGCAGCAGTGGCGAGACGTAAATCAAAAAACGGTAACCGTTCCTCGAATAAATTGAGTACGACGACTTCATCATCCGGATGATGTGTCCGGTAACTCGCGAGAAACGCTTCGTTCATGTGCGAGCTGATTCCTTTCTTTTGATGGGTACTATCATTTGCTTCAATAAATAACAAACGGCTCATGACATAACACTCCTTTCAATCTTTACTAGTCAAATACCCGATTGAAGACTTCTTTAGACGTGGGAGAATGAAAAGCAAATTGATGGAGGATTTAGGTTTTAATTCCAACTTGATAAGGAAAAGGAAAGGATGAATTGACGGAAAAGAGGGGATGATATGAAGGCGCATAACCGTCCTTCATCAGCAAATCTTCACTATCATCGCGAAGTAAACGCAAATTATCGGCTGTTCGGAATGATTATTTTTGTGCTGACTACTTGCGGTGCCGCTCTGTATGTTTTTTCAAGTAGCATCAGTCAAACTGGGTTGGAGCGGTCTGTCGGATGGCGGGCATTTCTAATTTTTATCGTGGGTGTAGTTCAATTTTTAATTGGAAAAAGTAATCTGACCGATCGATGGAAACCCCATGTGATGTCGAGCGTCTTCTTATTGATACCTTTCATCTACTATCCATACATCGACAATGGAGCACAGACGGTTTGGGCAGCCTCGTTGTTATTTGTCTTGACGTCTCTTGTCGTGATCAATCGGACGATGTTGCTGTATGCGACGGGAATCAGTGTCCTGTCCCTGTTGTATGTCTGGTTAAAAGCACCGACAGGAATCTCGACCTTTAGTTTGACTGATCATATCGCGCGAATTGGATTGATTCTGATTGCTACACTCATCAGTCTGTTGATTCATAGACAATATGTCACGCATTTAGAAAGAAACATCGATTACCTGACACGATTAAAAGAACAAGCTTTCTTCGATCCGGTCACGGAACTGGCGAATCGGTCCTTTTTTGTCATTGAAACGGAGAAAAAAGCAGTTACAGGAGATATCATCTGTCTGATTGACTTGGATGATTTTAAGACAGTTAATGATGCATTCGGTTACCGGACGGGGGATCGGACGCTTCATGTTATCGGCAAGCGGTTGATGACCCGTTTTTCGGACTGCATCGTGGCGAAAGCGAGTGGAAGTGCTTTTTTATTACATGCAACATCTACGCCACCGCATCAACTATGTGATGAGATTTTAGCCAGTATTTCTGAACGTGTTCAGATTGATTTTAAGCAAATCAATGTAACGGCAAGCATCGGGGTTTCGTTCGTCAACGGGGAGTCGATTGATCACGTCATCAATGATGCCGAGATTGCTTTGTTTACGGCAAAGTCAAATCGGAAAAATACGTTTGCGATTACGGATCAGGTAACCCAAAATGAACGCAAACGAGCAATGCAACTGACACGGGATCTGTATGATGCTGATCTTGACCGGGACTTTTTTGTGTTGTTTCAACCACAACTCAGCGCAGCAACTCACCGCATCACGGGTGCTGAAGCACTAGTCCGGTGGAATCATCCGAAATATGGGCTGATTTCGCCACTGGAATTCATTCCGTTGGCAGAACGGACACGATTCATCGAAACACTTGGGGGATGGGTAATGCGTAAAGCCTGCCGGCAAGGACAGCAGTGGTTGGAACAAGGACGAAAACCAATAACGATTGCTGTTAATGTCTCGCCTTGGCAGTTGCGGCAAGAAGACTTTACCGAAAAGGTATTGGAGATTTTACGAACGACCGGTTTTCCGCCTTACTTATTGGAAATTGAAATGACGGAACATATTTTTATCGAAGGAACGGTACAAATCATCAAAACCTTAAATGAATTGCATCTTCACGGGATCCGGATTGCGCTTGACGATTTCGGAACGGGCTTTTCATCGATGCAGACGCTCGTCGAATTACCTTTCGATCAGTTAAAAATTCCGAAAGAGATTGTCCGGGCGGCGATTGACTCGGAAGAAAAACGAGCCATCGTCGAGACAATCATTCAGCTGGGAAGTCGATTGAAGATGACAATTGTCGCGGAAGGAATTGAAGCGATGGTAGAAGCGGAACTTTTGACAGGATTAGGGTGTCAGACGCTTCAAGGCTATTTGTTCCATAAACCATTGGAAGCGTTATCAATTGAACCATTACTCGAGTTAGAAGCCTAATACAAAAGCTCAGCCATTTTCACTTTCGTCACGAGACGTCTGTAGAAAACGGTTGAGCTTTTGCACGTTATAAATAGCGGGCGAAACGCCGTTCGAGCATTTCCTGACCGGCAGCGATGACGGCACAGATTCCCCAGTAAATGAAGGCGATGACAAAATAAACTGTCATGTAGTCGAACTCCCGTCCACCGACAATCTTTGCCCGTTGAAAAATCTCCGGGACTGTAATCATGGCGGCAAGCGAAGAGGCTTTCACCAAATCAAGAAGGACATTTGACAGCGGAGGAATCGCCAGTCGAACAGCCTGAGGCAAGATGATGCCGACGAACACACGGTATCTGGAAAGTCCTAGTGATTGGGCAGCCTCCTGTTGACCACGGTCCACCGACAAAAGGGATGAACGAATGATTTCAGCCATATAGGCAGCGCTGTTCAGACTGAAGCCGGCAATGGCAGCGGTCAAGGCATCCAGTTGAATGTTGATGACCGGTAAACCAAAATAAAACATGAATAATAAGACAAGAATCGGGACACCGCGCATAAATGAAATATAGAGGGTGGCAATCGTCCGTAACAGTCGTGATGTGGATAACCGAGCCAAAGCCAGTAACAAGCCGAGACCAAGGCCGATCACCATACTGAGAATCGAAATCCAAAGAGTATGACTAAGACCACCTAAGATGTAAGGAAACGCTTCTCGTGCTAATTCTGGATTAAAGACGGACCGCCATTCAATTTCAAAGAAGCTGTTCAATTCACGTCAACGAGCGTCGTCTTGATATCCGGCATTTTCGAGACGTCTTTGTTGGCGTAAAATGTTTTCGACAGTTTAGCAAGCGTTCCATCTTTCTTCATCTTGTCGATTTCAGCATTGATGTTCGACTGTAATTCTTTGTTGTCTAAATCCATGATGAGTCCGACTTGACTTGGATTGTAGGCGATATCAGGATGAATCGTAATGTCGAAATCTTTAAAGAAATCGACAGCTAAACTTTGTAAATAGTAATCGTTTAAGATGACATCTGTCCGTCCGTTGGAAACATCACGCAAATATTGATCATTCGTCGCATTATCATAGGTGACTTCTTTTGCACCGAATTTCTTAGCGACTTGCATATAGGTCGTCGTCGCTTCCCCCGCTGCTTTTTTGCCTTTTAAATCTTCCAGAGACTTGATGCCGGACAAATCACTTTTACGGACAATCGCCGTCCCGTACGTATATTTGTATGGTTTAGAGAAGGCGAACTTTCCTTTACGTTCATCGGTAATTGTAATATCATTGGCGGCTAAATCAACTTGACCAGTGTTTACACTCGTCAACATACCGTCAAAAGACATTTCTTTAAATGCCACCTTCAAATCAAGACGTTTAGCAATCTCTTTGACGACTTCGACATCAAAGCCGGTTAATTTATTGCTTTTTTCTTCATGGAATGAGGTCGGATAAAGTGTACCAGCCGTTGCAACTGTCAAGGTTCCTTCTTTTTGAATCTTATCGTATGCGGTCATTTGTTTTTCTTCCTGACCACATGCACTAAGGACCAGGGCAGTTCCTGCAATCAAGAGACCCGTCCATTTCACAGAGTTTTTCATCGTTTCAATTCTCCTTTTCCTAACAAGCACTGATAATTTATTTTCTATTTAAAAGTACCATGGAAAATGGAATTGGCGCAAAAAAGAATAGCCTCTTGAAAAATATTTTATTCAAAAAAAATATTCACCTATATGTAAGCGTTATCATCAAGAAGAGACGGTCTATCAAGGGATTTGAAGAACCGGATTTTAGAAATATACATGGTGGCGAATAAACATAAAAGAGTGTAAAGTATATTTTAACAGAATATACAGAAAATTTAGAACGGTTAGGAGCGTGGTAATATGTCATTTCATCAAATGCCGCAACGGCAAGGACTATATGATCCGAGACAAGAACACGATGCGTGTGGAATCGGGGTTTATGCTCATCGGACGGGACGAGTAAGTCATGAAATCGTTCAAAACGCCTTGAAGATGTTGTGTCAGATGGAACATCGGGGGGGACAAGGTAGTGATGCCAAAACAGGTGATGGAGCCGGCGTCCTCACACAAATACCAGATCGTCTCTTCCGCCAAACGTTACGAAATATCAACTTGCCACGCAGTGGGGACTACGGGGTAATGATGATGTTTTTGCCGCGGGAAGACCGCTTGCGGCAACGGTTGGAACGTGTTTTGGAATCGATTATTTTATCAGAAGGACAAGGGTTAATTGAGTGGCGAACTGTCCCGGTTACGAACACGGTAATCGGAGATAAAGCGCGTCAAACGGAACCCGTCATCCGGCAATGCTTTATTGAAGCCAAAAACGTCGAAGGATTAGCGTTCGAGCGGACACTGTTTTTGATTCGTCGACTTTTTGAGCGAGAAGCGGAGCAACTCGGTATCGAACAATACGTCTTAAGCAGCTCCAGCGAGACGATTGTCTACAAAGGACTGGTGACGACGGATCAACTCGGTTTGTATTTTGATGATTTGCAGGATGAACGGTACCAGTCTGGTTTCGCGATCGTCCACTCTAGATTCAGTACGAACACCTTTCCGAGCTGGAAACGTGCCCATCCTAACCGTTATCTCATCCATAATGGAGAAATCAATACATTACAAGGGAATGTCCGGGCAATGCGGAGCCGTGAAAACGGATTGGCCAAAACGACGTACGGCCGTCGGGCGAAAGATGTCTTACCGATTTTGGACGAATCGGGCAGTGACTCCTCGATGCTTGATAATGCGTTCGAGTTTTTATATCTGTCTGGATTGACGCTGGCAGAAACAGCATTGATGCTCGTGCCGGAACCGTTCGAACATGCAGAGGTCCGGCCGGCAAAGCGGGCGTATTATGAATATCACAGCAGTATGATGGAACCGTGGGATGGTCCGTCAGCGATTGTCTTCACGAATGGGAAACAGATTGGGGCGACACTTGACCGGAATGGTCTGCGACCTGCTCGGTACATGATGATGCGGGACGGTCATTTCATGTTATCTTCAGAATCCGGTGTTCTGCCGGTAGCTGAACACGATATCTTATTTAAGAAACGCCTTGTTCCGGGAGAACTGTTATTGCTTGATTTTGCGTCCGGCCAATTGATTTCAGATGAAGAGGTCAAGCGTGAACTCGCGATGCGCCATCCCTATGCCGAGTGGTTGGCGGAAGAGATGATAAAATTACCGGCAGACGTGAAAACGGAAGAGGTCTCGAATCTCGGAACGTTACAACGGTTGTTTGGTTACACACGGGAAGACATCGATCAGTATTTGATTCCGCTGGTGGAAGAGAAAAAAGATCCGTTAGGTGCGATGGGGACGGATATCCCGCTTGCTGTGCTGAGTGAACGGCCGCAATCCTTGTTCCGGTATTTTAAACAGCTATTCGCGCAGGTGACGAATCCGCCGATCGATGCGTTGCGGGAACAAATCGTTACGTCGACGATGACCTGGCTCGGTCAGCAAGGGGAACTGTTGACGCCGAACCGGCAGAACTGCCGTCGGATTCGTCTCACATCCCCGGTTCTCACGCCATCGGAAGCTGCGGCCTTAAAGCAGACGAAACTCGTTCACAAGACGCTCTCGACCGTATTTGACGGTCCGCTTGAGGAAACACTCGAAGCGTTACTCGAGCAAGCTGTCCATGCCGTCCGAGGGGGCTGTGAACTGTTGATTCTTTCCGACCGGAATGTCCGGCCGGGTGCTGTCCCGATGCCGATCCTGCTTGTCACAAGTGCTGTCCATCATCATTTGATACGGGAAGGTCTGCGGACGAAAGTCAGTTTAATCATCGAAGGTGGTGAAATCCGGGAAGTCCATCATTTTGCCGCCTTGCTCGGATACGGAGCCGATGCCATTCATCCTTACCTTGTCTATGCGACGTTACAGGATGCCGTTGTCGAAACGATGCCTGACTATGCGGAGCGATACCGGTCCGCAGTGACAGAGGGTGTGGTCAAAGTCATGTCGAAGATGGGCATTTCGACGGTCTTCAGTTACCGGGGGGCTCAAATTTTTGAGGCTGTCGGGATTGCCGAAGAGGTCATCGACCGTTACTTCACAGGAACTGTCTCGCAACTCGACGGTTTGAACTTGTCACTGATTGAACAGGAAGCTCTTCGTCAACATGAAGAAGGAATCAGACGGACACACCTTGAGTCAGGCAGTGTCTTCCGCTATCGGCACGACGGAGAACATCATGCGTTCAACCCGGCAACGATTCATTTACTGCAACATGCTTGCCGAACCGGTCGGTATGACTTGTTCAAAACCTATTCTTCCCGGATCCAGGAAGAACCGGCGACGTTTTTGCGTCACCTCATGTCTTTCCGGGAAACGACTCCGATTCCGCTTGAAGAAGTTGAACCGGTCAGCGAAATCGTCAAGTATTTCAAGACGGGAGCCATGTCTTACGGTTCGCTGTCCAAAGAGGCACACGAGACGTTAGCGATTGCGATGAACCGGCTCGGCGGGAAAAGTAACAGCGGTGAAGGCGGTGAGGAAGAGGAACGGTATCATTTGGATGAAAACGGTGATTCCCGGATGAGCCGGATCAAACAGATTGCATCTGGTCGATTCGGTGTCACGAGCGATTACCTCGTCCATGCCGACGAACTGCAAATCAAGGTCGCACAAGGAGCAAAGCCGGGAGAAGGCGGGCAGCTGCCGGGAGAAAAAGTTTACCCGTGGATTGCCCGTGTCCGGGCCTCGACACCCGGTGTCGGATTGATTTCACCTCCACCCCACCATGATATTTATTCGATTGAAGATTTGGCGCAGTTGATTCACGACTTGAAACGAGCGAATGATCAGGCGCGGATCAGTGTTAAGCTAGTCGCCAAAGGCGGTGTCGGAACGATTGCTGCCGGCGTCGCCAAAGGATTGGCCGATGTCATTGTCATCAGCGGTCATGACGGAGGGACCGGTGCTTCACCGAAGACCAGCATTCAACATACGGGATTACCGTGGGAACTGGGCTTGGCCGAAACCCATCAGACACTTGCATTAAACGGATTACGGGACCGGGTCGTTTTGGAAACGGATGGAAAGTTATTGACGGGACGCGATGTCATCATCGCTGCGATGCTCGGAGCCAATGAATACGGGTTTGCAACGGCACCGTTAATTGCCGTCGGCTGTATCATGATGCGGGCCTGCCACCTCGATACGTGTCCGGTTGGTGTCGCGACACAAGATCCGAAATTACGTGAGAAATTTACAGGATCGGCGGATCATGTCGTCCATTTCATGGAATTTGTCGCCGAAGAAGTCCGTGAATATTTAGCACAACTCGGTGTGAGACGTTTAGCCGATTTAGTCGGTCGGACCGAGCTGTTAGAAACGTCCAACCGGATGAAGACGCACTGGAAAGCTTCCAGTCTCGATTTATCCCGACTGTTCGTCATGCCGGGTTATTCGGCAGAAAACCGGCAGTATCAACAGCATTACGTCTCGGCTTCCTTTGACGGACGGGAACTGGAAACTGTCATCACGGATGAATCCTTTACGGAACAACAAACCTTTGCCTTCCCGATCACCAATATAGACCGGGCAATCGGAACGAATACCGGATCACGTTTGACACGGCTCTACGGCGCAATGGGGCTTCCGACGGATCGGTTAACGCTGAATCTGACAGGTTCAGCCGGTCAAAGTCTTGGGGCGTATATTCCACGCGGCATGACATTGAATGTGTCAGGAGATGCCAACGACTATGTCGGCAAGGGATTATCAGGGGGGGTCATCGCCGTTCGTCCACAGGCAAAATCGAGTTTTGTCTCTTCTGATCAGGTCATCATCGGAAATGTCGCACTGTACGGAGCGACAAGCGGCGAACTTTACGTCAATGGTCAAGCGGGGGAACGATTTGCTGTCCGGAACAGCGGAGCAACCGCGGTCGTTGAAGGGATCGGAAATCATGGTCTCGAATATATGACGGGCGGAAGTGTCGTCATCCTGGGTGATGTCGGACTAAACTTCGCGGCCGGAATGTCGGGTGGCGTCGCGTACGTCTTGCCAAAAGATGTTACACGTTTTGAGGCCCGGATCAATCGGGAACTCGTCGTAACGGGAGCTGTTTCTGACCCGGAAGAAGCAACACGCTTAAAATCGTTTATCGAGCGGCATGTTGCGCGGACGAACAGTGAACAAGGTCATGCCATCCTGGCAAACTGGGATCATGTCCTCAGCTCATTCATCCGTGTCATCCCGACGACCTACCAAGCTGTGACGACTCTGATGGCAGGCTACGCGCAACAGGGACACAATACAGAAGAAGCGATGTTGCTGGCATTTGAGACGCATATCGGACGCGGAACAGGAGGGGAAAAATGAAGAGACGGGATCAATTTATGAACGTTCCTCGCCAGGCAGGCAAGGAACGTGACAGCAGGGAAAGAGTTGGCGATTTTAATGAGTACAAAGAACGTTTTTCTGAATCGGAAGCGTCGGAGCAGGCCAGCCGTTGCATGGATTGCGGGACACCGTTTTGCCATGTCGGTGAGACGTATGGACAAGTCAAAATCGGGTGTCCGGTCTACAATTTGATTCCGGAATGGAACGTGCTGGTCGAACAGGGAAATTTCCACGAAGCCCTGCAGCGGCTCCAAGAGACAAATAACTTCCCGGAATTCACAGGCCGTGTCTGTCCCGCGCCGTGTGAAGGATCGTGCACCCTCTCGATCAACGAACCTGCTGTCACGATCAAACAGATCGAACGGACCATCATCGATATCGGTTTTGAAAAAGGATGGGTCCAACCGCGTATTCCGTCGGTCAGAAGTCAACACCGGATTGCAATTGTCGGTTCAGGGCCGGCCGGCTTAGCGGCAGCCGATCAATTGAACCAAGCGGGGCATCAAGTGACGGTGTTTGAACGGGAAGACCAAATTGGTGGATTATTGACATACGGGATTCCGGCGATGAAACTTTCGAAAGACATCGTTGCCCGTCGTGTCCGCTTGCTTGAGACGGAAGGTATCACGTTCAAAACCGGTGTCACGATCGGTCTTGATCTATCACTGGATCAACTGGAAGCCGATTACGATGCCGTCATCCTTTGTGTCGGCGCAACTGAACCAAGAAAAATACCGGACGCTCCGAGTAGTGGCGTCGGATACGCGATGGAATATTTGACAAGCGTGACGCGGCAACTTTTGACAGGACGAGCGTTAATCGACCTGCATGATACACGGGGGAAAGATGTCCTCGTAATCGGAGGCGGTGACACGGGAGCAGACTGTGTAGCGACGGCACTGCGGCAAGGATGCCGCTCCGTCGTCCAGTTCGGGAAACACGAGATGCCGGGTTCGGAACGCACACCGGACAACATGTGGCCGGATACACCGAACCTGTACAGCCTCGATTATGGTTATGAGGAAGCCCTCGTTCAATTTGGTCGTGATCCACGAGAATACTTGATTGCGATTGAGCGTTACACGACGGATGAAGCCGGACGATTAACCGGCGTCTGGACGATTCATAATGAAAAAATCCGCCATGGCGATGGACGGGTTGAGTTTCAGAAGCTTCTGGGCACCGAAAAATATTATCCGGTCGATACGATGTTGATTGCAATCGGGTTCAGCGGTGTCGAGCAGGATGTTCTACGTCATCTACCGGTTGAGACACAAAACGGGAAGATTAAAACGCGGTCGTACGCGACCGGCCGACCGGGTGTATTTGCCGCCGGCGATGCCCGGCGCGGTCAGTCATTGATTGTTTGGGCGATCCGGGAAGGACGGGAAGTTGCTGAAAAAGTTGAGCAACACCTCCTGAGCTTGCACCAGCAAACCGGTTGATCAGTAGTGAAATCAAAAAACGTTCGAGACTCCTCAGGCAGGAGATTCGAACGTTTTTTGGTTTGTCATGAATGTTGGACAATGTTAAAAAAAGAAAATTGATAATCCTGTTTATCTTGTACCCATTTCGAAGCGCTTTCAGCTAGGATGAAAGAGAAGGAGTGATTAGGATGGCCATTACTATTATCTTTGTCTGCGACTCAGGACTGGTCAGCAGTGTCATGGGAGCCAAAGTGTTGCGGAATCGATTACAAAAAGAGCATCTTCACGTAACAGTCGAGACATGCCGGGCGAAAGAAATCCCGACAGAGACCACATTTCTAATCGGTCCCCGGAAAATCGTATCCGATTTACCGGTCGATTCCACGTGCAAGGTATTTGCCGTCGATCATCTGTTGGCAGCGGCGTCCTATGATGATTTAATTGAGACCATTAGAAACGAGTTGATGCAACGTGATTGATTTTACGGCCCGCGAGCGGGAAATCCTATTTTATTTACTGACGAAATCAGAACCGGTTCAGATTCAGGAAATCGCAGAAGCACTCGAAACTTCGGAGCGGACGATTCAACGGGAACGCGAGCGGCTTGGACAAACGGTAGCGCCGTTTCAGTTAGAAATGAGTTATATCCGGGGAAGGGGCTTACAGTTGAGTGGCGATGAGGGACACAAACGGGAACTCCGTGAAGCATTGTTGTTATCGCATCGGCAGTTACCATCGTCGGAAGATCGGCAAGTCGAGCTTGCGTATCGGCTCTTACAAGAAGAAGGAATGATCAAACTGCAGGCTTTGGCACATGCCATGTACATCGCGCCAAGTACGATCAGTCAAGATTTAGAACAGGTTGATGAATGGTTTTGTCAGTATGCGCTGGAGTTAAAACGTAAAAAAGGATTAGGGGCGGAAGTCATCGGTGAAGAAATCGACAAACGCCGCTTGCTGGTATCCTTGATTTTCACCCAATGGGATGTCTTGTCCTTTTACCGATTTCTTCAGGGGCACGTCGATCAACTGCCTCATTTACTTCAAATCCACCAAAGGGAGTGGATTGAAGCAATTAACCAATCGTATGCCGTCATTGTTCCTTTGACGAAACAACAGGATATCAGTGACCGTCTCCTGATGCGGGCGGCACTGAGTTTAGCGGTACAAGCAATCCGGATGGACCGGTTCCCGATGGTCTACGAACTGAAAGCGTATCCGCTCGAAGTGCTGCATCACGTCGATACGCTGCAGCAACGGTTGCCGTATCCTTTATCGATTGCCGAGCGGCAATGGATTTCTGAGGAATTACGGAATTTCCAACAAGATCAGCTGGAGACCGGTGAAGAATTGGTCATTCGACTGCGTGTTAAACGACTCATCGAACAAGTCTCCTTATTGTACGGGGAAGCTTTTATGGAAGACCGGGCACTCGAACACGGTTTAGTCAGCCACATCATGTCATACACGAAACAAAACATCGTCAATCCGTCCTATGTCATCAAACAAATTGAACGGGAGTATCCGCGTCTGTTTGATGCCGTCAAACAAGCAGCTGAATTCGTCTTCAACGATCAAACGTTTGCAGATTATGATTTGGCATTTTGGGTGATGCACTTTGGTGCCGTTTTGAGTAAACCATTGCCGAAAATCCCGTACCGTGTCCTGGTCGTCTGTTCGGCGGGACTGGGATCATCCAAATTATTGATGAACCGGTTGCGACAGGAATTTACGGAATTGGAGCAGGTCGAAAGTTCGTCGCTCTTTGGCATCGGACGTCTACAGTTGAAGGATTATGACTTTGTGTTATCGACGGTGCCGTTACCGGATATCAGTCAACCTCATCTGCTCGTCAACCCGTTATTGCCCAAAGAAGAGGTTGAACGAATCCGGAAGTTGCTCGTTTCCTTACCTAAATCCTTCCAAGCCGCTCCTCGACAGGAATCATCCGGCTGGCTGGATTTATCCAGATTGGAAGAATTGGTTAAGACGGCCCGTCAATTAAGTGACGCCTTTTCCATCGAAACAATTTCCGCACAAACGGAAGGATTGGAAGAAATCCTTCTTGAAATCAGCAACGGACTGGTCGATAAAAATGTCACTTCATCGGCTGTTCAGTTGTCAACACAGTTGTTACGCCGGCACGAGATGTCCGGACTCGGGATTCCTGGTACACGCCTGGCATTGTTTCACGGTCGCGACGATTCGATTCACCGGGGGGGATTTTTCATCTATGAGCTCGAACAACCGATTGAGCTGCTCGGGATGGATCAAGCGATTCAACCGGTCGAACGGATTTTAGTTCTGGCTGCACCGGAAGAAGCGACGGATCAGCTGTTGCAACTGCTCAGTTCGATTAGTGGTGCCATCATCGAAAATGATGTGCAAACCCATCAGTTTGAATACGGAGATGTCCATCAGCTTCGGCAGATCTTGAACCGGACGTTCCGAAAAGTCATTGAACGGGAACTGCAGACGGTCGAGCAACCGCTTGATTTTTTATTGTGACGGCAAATCAGGAGAACCATTCGTTGATGCGGATGGTTCTTTTAGTCTTGTCCAAGAAGGTTGCCAAAACGTGAACTAGGAAAGATTGAGTAAGCGTTTCCAGAGCGCATACAATAAGGGCATAGCAAAGCACTTATCATACGATGCAAATGAAATGGAGGTACACCAATGACAACAACACAAGCAGGAAAACGCGGATTGCGTGTCCAGGTTCAACGGTTCGGAAGTTTCCTCAGCGGAATGGTCATGCCGAACATCGGTGCGTTCATCGCCTGGGGGATCATTACAGCGTTATTCATTCCGACCGGATGGGCACCGAATAAAAGTCTGGCAGAATTAGTCGGTCCGACGATCACGTATCTGTTACCGCTACTGATTGGTTTTACCGGTGGGAAGCTCATGCATGATGTCCGGGGAGGAGTCGTCGGAGCACTGGCGACGATGGGGGTTATCGTCGGAACAGACATTCCGATGTTCCTCGGCGCAATGGTCATGGGACCACTCGGGGGATTCACCATCAAGAAATTTGATCAATTGATTGAAGGAAAAGTCAAACCGGGTCTTGAGATGCTCGTCAACAACTTCTCAGTCGGAATTATCGGCGGTTTGCTGATGATCGGTGGATTTAAACTGTTTGGTCCATTAATGACAGGACTGGATGACATCATGGCAGCGGCAGTCGGAGCAATTGTTAGTGCACACCTGTTACCGCTCGCCAGTCTGTTCATCGAACCGGCTAAAATTTTGTTCCTCAACAATGCGATTAACCACGGGATTTTAAGTCCACTCGGCTTGGATCAAGTCAGTGAAGCCGGAAAATCAGTTCTGTTTTTACTTGAAGCGAATCCGGGTCCCGGTCTCGGTTTGTTACTCGCATATTCAATCTTCGGTTCCGGCGCAGCGAAAAAGACGGCTCCAGGGGCGGCCTTCATCCAATTTATCGGCGGGATTCATGAAATTTACTTCCCGTATGTGTTGATGAAACCCGTTCTCTTGCTCGCGATGATTGCCGGAGGAATGAGCGGTATCCTGACATTCGTCTTATTTGATGTCGGTCTTGTCGCACCCGCTTCACCCGGAAGTATCATTGCTGTCCTTGCGATGGCGTCCCGCGGTTCATACGTTGGCCTTGTTGCCGGTATCTTGATTTCCGCATCGGTAACGTTCGTCGTCTCGGCGGTCTTACTCAAAACGAGTAAAGCAAAAGAAACATCACTTGAAGAAGCGACGGCCAATGTCAGCGCGATGAAAGGCAAAAATTCGATCGCTTCATCGCTCGTCTCGGCTGAATCGGCAACTTCGTTAGCAGAAGTCGAACATATCATTTTTGCCTGCGATGCCGGAATGGGGTCAAGTGCGATGGGAGCATCCGTCTTACGTAACAAAATCAATAAAGCCGGATTGCCGATTAAAGTGACGAACACGTCAATCAGTCAACTCCCGAAAGACGCAGAGTTCATCATTACGCACCAGGATTTGACGCAACGGGCGAAGGAACAAGTACCGCAAGCCGAACACCGGTCCGTCGAAAACTTCTTGAATGCCGGATACTATGATCAACTGGTTCATGAAATTGAAACAGCACGAAATAAAATTTCTTAAAAAATAGACAGGAGTGAATGCATGATGGCAACAGCGATGAAATTAGAAAAAGAGATGGTGTTACTGAATCAACACTTTAGTTCAGACGAGGAAGCGATTGAAGCAGCAGGAGAATTACTTGTTAATCACGGGTATGTCCGTCCGAAATATATCGAATCGATGAAAACCCGTCACCGCTTATCGACGGTCTATATCGGAAACCACGTCGCGATTCCCCATGGTACGGAAGAGTCGAAAGGCGAAGTCCTGAAAACGGGATTATCGATTCTGCAAGTTCCGAACGGTGTCCCGTTCGGAGCGGAACAGGCGAAGCTGATTATTGGTATCGCGGGAATCGGCGACGAACACTTGGAACTGCTGTCGCATATTGCCATCATCTGTTCAGACGAAGAGAATGTCGAACGGTTGGTTAAGGCGCAGACGGCGGAAGACATCATTCAATTGTTAACTGTGGAGGTGTAAGGCATGAAAGCCGTTCATTTTGGAGCAGGAAACATCGGTCGGGGATTCATCGGCTTACAATTGGTTAAATCCGGTTATGACGTCTGTTTCATTGACGTCAACGCCGAAGTCGTCGAAGCATTGAAGTCGCGCCGGGCATATACGGTTGGCTATGCGGCAGAAGAAGCGGCGGCAGAGGAGGTATCCAACGTGACTGCCTTGAATAGTCAAACCGAAGCCGAGCAGGTGATGGAAGCAATCGCCACAGCCGATGTTGTGACGACGGCAGTCGGTCCAACGTTGCTCGCAAGAATCGCGCCGTTACTGGCAGAGGGAATCAAACGGCGGACGACAATGAAAAACGTATATGTCATCGCGTGTGAAAACATGATTGAGGGATCCAGTCACTTGCAGCAAGAAGTGATGCAACATCTGGATACGATGCCGCCGGGCGTCTTTTTCCCAAATGCCGCCGTCGACCGGATCGTTCCATTACAACATCATGAAGATCCGCTATATGTCGAAGTCGAACCGTTTTTCGAATGGGTCATTGAGACGAAAGACTTACCGGACGGGTATCCGACGTTTGAAGGGGTAACGTACGTCACGGACATTACACCATTCATCGAACGAAAGTTATTCACCGTTAACACCGGACACGCGATTGCCTCATACCTCGGTGCGTTATTTGGAAAAGAGACGATTGCTGAAAGTCTGCAGGACGTCCGTGTCCGACGCGGTGTCCAGACCGCTTTGTATGAGACCGGTTGGCTGTTGCTTGAAAAATACGGCTTTGATCCAAAAGATCACAGTGCGTACATCCAGAAAAATATTAAACGATTTGAAAATCCGCGGATTCATGATGAAATCGTCCGCGTCGCCCGTTCGCCGATTCGTAAACTCGGACCACGCGACCGCCTGGTCAAACCGGCCCGGGAATTAATGGATCGCGGAATCGAAGCGAATGGATTAGCCTTAGGGATTGCAGCCGCCTTAACCTATTCCGATCCAAATGATTCAGAATCTTCTGAATTAAACACGTTCATCGAAGAACATGGGATTCGCCAGACGGTCACGACCTATCTTGGTCTGGAGGCTGAAGAACGTCTCAGTCAATTGATTGTCAGTCAATACGAACAGATGCATCCGATGAGTGATTCGATTGCGTGATAGAGCTTACTTTCAACCAGTCTCGTTTTTGCGGAGACTGGTTTTTTTATATAAAGACATGAAAATTGTAGCCAAACACTGTAAACATCGAGATGCTGTTGAAATTTCCAAATCTCTAACATAAATCAATAGTCTTGTGTATAACAGATTTAGAATATTCGTTATCGAATATTTTTTGTGGTTATTGCGATGTACGCTATAGAAACGGAACTATTCTCCGATCCGATTCTTAGTTAAGAGAAGGTGGCATTATGCAAAATTATAAAGTGAACGTATATATGGTAAAAGGCGCACGATTAAAAACCAATCATTCTTTGACAGCCAAACACTTGATTTATACAAGTCAATTTTCATCGCATACACCGGTTGAACTGCTTCATCAACTGCTGTTAAATCGTCTGACACTCGATCAGGAACAGAACCAGCACTTGATGTATACACTCGAAGTCAATACCGTCGTCGACCAATACGTGATCGATGTCCGTCTTTTTTCTGAATTAGACGTGTCGGACAAGGTGGAACGCGGACTGATCGAATTGATTGAACGAGAAGAAGTGAGACATATTCAAGCGCTTGAAATCGGAAAACCGGACTATGCCGAATTTGCTCATTTGGTTTTGCATGTTAAACCGGGAGCACTCCGTGTCGATCAAGAGAAAATGCAGCGTGTCTTCGACGGATCTGGTGTCAACGGTCAAATCATTTTACAAAAAGAGCGGATCGACAGCCGGGAACCGTGTCACTCGATTCAATTGTTAATCGGCGGGATGGAAAAAAGTTTATACAGTTTATCGCATTATCAACTAGATCCGCTGTTCCGGAAATACGGCTTAGTCATCCAGTCCTTAAATCTGTTACCATTTGATCTGTTTTTGATTCGTGATAAAGTGGCGATGTTATCGTCTGCTGACGCCACGCGGCTATGGATTGATGACATTACGACTTCCAAAAACGGCAGAAGCCATCAAATCTGCTTTAAGGACGGTCAAGAATTCATGACGGTCATCTGTGATTTACACGGTTCGATCCGCTCGTATAAATGTTCTTGAGAGGGTCTTTGACGTTTAACATGGTTTCATTTCGGTTAAATCCTTTAGAGAAGAAGCTGAAGCTAAAGAATTGGAGATGAAGGATATGTTATCAGAAAAGCAAATCGAGACATTCAAAACACGTTTGTTAAAGGAAAAAGATAAAACGGAGACCAATATCGAAAATCGTGAAGTCGATTACGATACCGGGGAACTGTCGAGCTACGATAACCATCCGGGCGATTCAGGAGACGAACTCTTTTTACGGGAACGGGATCAAGCGATGACGGACATGCAGGAAGAGATGTTATCGGACGTCGATCTAGCGTTGAAAGCGATTGAAGATGGCACGTACGGCGTCTGTAAAGTCTGTGGAAAAGACATCGAAATCGAACGTCTTGATATCATTCCGGAAACGTTGTTATGTATTGAAGACGCTAAAAAAGAAGAAGAAAAAGTCGGGAACGATCCGGCATCCCGTCCGAGTGAAGAAGCGGTTCTTGATCCGTCCGTCACGGCAACCGGAAAAGATATCGACGGGGCAACCGACGGATTCAGTAAGGTCGGTGAGTTCGGCAACTCAGACACACCTTCTGACAAAGAGGATGGTATTGACCCGACACGCTAAATTAAACGAGCAACACGTCCACCCGTTTTAGGAGGACGTGTTTTTTTATAAAAATTTCTGGATAAAAAATATCGGAAAATTTTGACTTTTATCAAACATTTGGTACGATAGAAACGAGAAGACATTTCGATAGGGGTAAAATGAAAGCGCATACATGAGATACCTTCTCGTCGTTTGACCATTTTATTTGAGGGAGGAACAATCAGATGATTTATGAGATTCCAAACACGCAAGGGTCGAAGGTACAGTACAAGGATCGTTATGAAAATTTCATTAATGGCAAGTGGACGGCACCGGTCGGTGGAGAATATTTTGATAACGTGACGCCGATTACCGGGAAAGTGTTATGTCAAGTAGCCCGTTCAGGGAAAGAAGATGTCGAGCTGGCACTTGATGCAGCACATGCGGCAAAAGATGCCTGGGGCAAGACGTCAGTCGCAGAACGGTCAAACATTTTAAATAAAATTGCGAATCGGATGGAAGAAAATCTTGAGATGCTCGCCTATGCGGAAACGCTTGAAAACGGAAAAGCTGTACGCGAGACACTGAATGCCGACCTTCCGCTCGCCATCGATCATTTCCGGTACTTTGCAGGGGTCATCCGGGCGCAAGAAGGTTCAATCGGGGAACTCGACAACGATACGGTCGCCTATCATTTCCATGAGCCGCTTGGAGTCGTCGGTCAAATCATTCCGTGGAACTTCCCGATTTTAATGGCTGTCTGGAAACTGGCACCGGCACTCGCGGCAGGAAACTGTGTCGTCTTGAAACCGGCGGAACAAACACCGGCAAGTATTCTGTTACTGACGGAACTGATTGAAGATTTATTACCTCCGGGTGTCTTGAATATCGTCAACGGTTTTGGGCTTGAAGCCGGAAAACCGCTCGCGTCGAGCAAACGGATCGCAAAAATTGCTTTCACGGGTGAAACGACGACAGGACGGCTCATCATGCAGTATGCTTCGCAAAACATCATTCCGGTCACACTCGAGCTCGGTGGGAAATCACCAAACATTTTCTTTGCCGACATCATGGATGCCGATGATGCCTTCTTCGATAAAGCGATTGAAGGATTATTGATGTTTGCCTTGAACCAAGGCGAAGTCTGTACATGTCCATCGCGTGCCTTGATTGAAGAATCGATCTACGAACCATTCATGGAGCGTGTACTGGAGCGGGTCAAAGCAATCAAACTCGGCAATCCGCTTGATGCTGACGTCATGATGGGTGCCCAGGCGTCGAGTGAACAAATGGAAAAAATCCTCTCGTATCTTGAAATCGGAAAATCGGAAGGGGCCGAATGCCTGATTGGCGGCGAACGGAACCATCTTGACGGCGACTTGGCGGATGGTTATTACATTCAGCCGACAATTTTCAAAGGACATAACAAAATGCGGATTTTCCAAGAAGAGATTTTTGGTCCTGTCCTATCGGTCACAACGTTTAAAACAGAAGAAGAAGCGTTGCAAATCGCCAATGACACACTGTACGGTTTAGGTGCAGGCGTCTGGACACGCGATATGAACCGCGCATACCGCTTCGGACGGGCGATCGAAGCTGGACGGGTCTGGACAAACTGTTACCACCAGTACCCGGCACACGCCGCGTTCGGTGGCTATAAAATGTCAGGAATCGGTCGTGAAAACCATAAAATGATGCTCAACCATTACCAACGGACAAAAAACCTTCTCGTCAGTTACAGCCCGGATAAACTTGGTTTCTTCTAATCGAAGAAAGGATGTGGCGACATGGTCGAACGTGTACTTGCGACCGATGCCGGCTTGGAATTGATTGAACGGCTGAAAGCGAAACACGGACCGTTGATGTTTCACCAATCGGGTGGCTGTTGCGACGGCAGTTCCCCGATGTGTTTTGCGGAAGGCGATTTATTTTTAGGGGATCAGGATTTATTGATCGGCACAATCGGTGGTTGTCCGTTTTATATTCATGAGGATCAGTATGAATATTGGAAACATACACAATTGATCATTGATGTCGTCAATGGTCGAGGCGGAATGTTTTCTTTGGAAGGTGTCGAGGGCAAACGATTTTTGACACGTTCTCGTGCTTTTACGACTGAAGAATATGCAGAACTCACGGCATCTACCAAATCGTAATTCGATAAATAACACCTCGCTCGAATCTTTAAGGAATCATCCTTAAAGATTCGAGACGAAGGTGTTTTTTTGGGCGTAAAAACCTGAATGAGAGGTCACGTTTTATTTATAGGCGGCGTCACGTTATAATTAAAAGATATTTTACAAAAAGAGGAGGGCGAAACATGGCAACATTTCAAGAATTGACGTCAATTGAAGACGTAAGGGACTTTTATCTTCAAGAATCGGCAAGTTTCATTTATATTTCCAGTCCGGGCTGTGGCGTTTGTGCCTCGTTGTTTCCACAAATCGAACCGATTTTGGCAAATCATCCCGAATTTCGGTCTGGACATGTTGACTTGGTTACCGTCCCGGAAATTGTCGGAGAATTTTCGGTGTTTACCGCGCCTTCTTTGTTGTTTTTTGTTCAAGGAAAAGAACTTCACCGGGAAGCACGAATCGTTCCAATCGAACCGTTTACCCGGAAAGTCGAACAACTCAGCCGATTAGTGGCTTCGATGAACTGAAAAATCCAACATCGTCAGGAGGAAACAATCATGCGCTATCCCTTTTTAGGCTGGACCGGCCAAACAATCGGTGTGACAGCTCCGTCTTCCGGAGTGCCGGAAAACTTACATTCAATGCTCGAGGAAGCAACGTTGCGTCTCCAGGATCGGCAAATGGCAGTCACAATCGGACAAACGGTTTGGACGCAACATCAGGCGGAAAGCGCTCCGGCTCAAACACGAGCGGATGAACTGAATGAGATGCTGAAAAATCCGGAAATCGATGCAATCCTTCCACCTTTTGGAGGAGAACGGGCGATTGATGTATTACCGTTTTTGGATTTCGAACGAATCCCGGTAAAATGGTTGCTTGGGTACTCGGATATCAGTACGCTCCTGTTTGCCATCACAGTCAAGACAGGCATCGCGACAGCACATGGACCGAATTTTGTAGACATGCGCAGCGAAGAATGGGATGAAACGACGACAGCCTGGCGGCGAGTGCTGGCGACGCCTGCCGGAGGGACCGTCACTCAGTGGACGTCTGATCTGTATCAAACCAAATGGAACCATTCAGAACGACCAGAACGTTATATGTATCATCTTGATGCAACGACAGAGTGGAAAACGCTGGATCCGACACAAAAACAGGTATCCGGGCGGTTGCTTGGCGGGTGTCTTGAGACGATTCGTCATCTCATCGGAACGCCGTATGGAGACGTAGCAGCATTTCAGGAAAACCAGATTAACGAAGAACCGATTCTTTGGTATTTCGAAGTGTCGGAAGCGAGCGCTACTGACGTTCACCGTTCACTGATGCAGATGTATCTCGCGGGTTGGTTCGAGCGGACATCTGGAATCGTGTTCGGACGAACGGCAGGTGGTCGGACGATCGAAGATTATACGATCCTAGATGTCTATGAAACGTTTAAAAGACTGTTGAATATCCCGGTGTTTTACGATCTCGACATCGGACATCAACCGCCGCAAATGACACTCGTCAACGGAGCATCGGCAACCATCACGATTCAAGGAAAAGATTCTAGATTAGACATGACGTTTCAGTGATCTAGAAGAGGAGGACAGATATGGCGAGTCGGAAGTTTCAATCGTTAGCAGCGTATAAACGGATACACATCAATCCGGAAACACGTCGGATGACCTTACCTGAACCATTTTATGATGCATTACAGTTAAAAGATGAACTGATGTTGGCGCAGGTCGGTCAAGTGTTGATTATCCGCAATCCACAGGAAATCGTCACGACGGAAACGGATTTGCTGTCGGACATCGTCGACGAAGGTTTCACAGGACAAGAATTAGTTCAGGAATTTGCTTACCGAAAGGCACAACACGAACATCGTCTGCGGCAACAAATTTTACAAGAAGAAGATGCCGAGTCTTCGGCACAATTACAAATTGATTTATAAGAGCAGATGAGGAGTGGAAGCAATGCGAACACGAACAAAAATCGGCTTAGGTGTAATCGGTTCAGGGATGCTCGCGGCGAGTTATTACTTTTATGAAATGGCGATTGCGACCAATCCGAAACCCTTTTTATCCAACAACCGTGATTTGAGTGACGAGATGGTTCGTCTGATGCAACCGGGTCAAACGTGGATCAAAGAACAGCCGCTGGAGCTGATTGAAGTAAAGGCGCATGATGGATTAACCTTACGCGGGCATTACTTACCGCCGCTTGTTCCATCGAATCGGGTCGTCATTTTAGTTCACGGATACGGTGGAGTCGGAACAGACTTAGCCGGATTTGCGTATCTGTATCATCAAGCCGGTTTCCATGTCATGATGCCGGACAACCGAGGACACGGAAAAAGTGACGGGAACTATATCGGATTTGGTTGGCATGACCGTGAAGATTGTCTTCGGTGGACCGAGTACCTGGTGGCCCGTCTTGGACAAGAAAGTGCGATTTTCTTACATGGTGTCTCAATGGGGGGAGCGACCGTTCTGATGACAAGTGGTGAAGTTTTGCCGCCGCAAATCAAAGGAATTATCTCCGATTGTGCCTACACGTCGGTCAATGCCGTCCTTGCCTATCAAATGAAACGGATGTACCGTCTGCCCCATTTTCCATTTTTGACGATGACAAGCATTTTGACGAAAATGAAAGCAGGTTATTTTTTCAGTGAAGCGTCTGCACTTAAACAAGTGAAGCGGGCGACGGTGCCAATTCTGTTTTTACACGGTGGAGCGGATACGTTTGTTCCAACCTCGATGGTCTATGAATTGTATCAAGCCTGTCCGACAGAAAAAGAATTGGTAGTCATTCCGAATGCTGCCCACGCGATGGCTTACTTTGAAGATCCGGACACTTATGATGCGGTCGTCGAAACATTTGTCCGTCGGATTTTAGGCGAACCAATGGAACGCGTGTAAAAAAATGCGTGAAATCGTTGACATCAAAAACACTATTTAGTATTCTAATAACATAAATAGAAGTCGTCGTGGCGGAACTGGTAGACGCGCTAGACTCAGAATCTAGTGGTGGCAACACCGTGGAGGTTCAAGTCCTCTCGGCGGCATTTTTAAGTGAAAATAGGAGTACTCTTCGTAAGAAGTGGGCTTCTATTTTTTTTATAAAAATTTTTGATTCATGTCCTTAACAAGTTTGTTCGTAAAATTTGAATTTTTCTGATAAAATATGTGTTAAGGAAAAGATTTTAAGGAAATTACAAGGGAGAAGGCATTTGTCTTCAAGAGAGGAGTAACAACATGAAAAAGCATTTATCGGTTTTATTTTTACTGCTCAGCTGTTTAATGGTATTGAGTGCATGCAGTATCGGATCACAGGACGAGGTGTCGAAAGACAAGACGTATAAAGTCGGAATCGATGTCACGTATCCACCGTTCGAATATAAAGACGGGGACACGTACAAGGGGATCGATATCGATCTCATCAAAGCCATTGCAAAGGATCAAGGGTTTAAAATCAAGTTTGAAGCAATGGACTTCAGCGGAATCATTCCGGCTCTTCAAGCGAACCAGTTGGATGTTGCAATTGCCGGTATGAGTATCACGCCGGAGCGGAAAAAAGTCGTCACGTTCTCCGATCCGTACTTTAAAGCCGGATTGATTTTAGTCGTCAAAGATGACAACAATAAAATCAAGTCGGTCGATGATTTAAAAGGACAGAAAGTCGCGGTCAAAAAAGGAACGACAGGTGCAAAATATGCGACGGACAATGCAGATAAACTCGGTATCACAGTCACACAATTCAATGACAGTCCAGCCATGTTCCAAGAAGTCAAAAACGGAAATGCTGCAGCATTGATTGAAGATTATCCGGTCATCTCGTATGCCAACAAACAACAAAATCTTGGTCTGAAACTCGTCGGAGACCGTTTGAACGGGGATAACTACGGAATCGCTGTCTTAAAAGGTGAAAACGAAGAGTTGTTGAAAAAAATCAATAAAGGACTGGCTAACCTGAAAGAAAGCGGCGAGTACGACAAAATCGTCGATACGTATTTGAAATAAGCTATTTGAACGAATGACAAGGGAGTTGAGTCACTGATGGAAGTCGCAAAAACGGCGTTTCCGTTTTTCTTGGAAGGGTTACAGATCACCCTTTATATCTTTATCATCGCGGTCATCGTCGGATTTTTAATCGGCTTGATCGTCGCATTGATGCGTTTATCACCACTTAAGATTTTAAACGGTATCGCCATCGTCTACATCGATGTTATTCGGGGAACCCCCTTTATCGTCCAATTGTTCTTTATCTATTTTGGACTCAACTCGCTCGAGTGGTTGTCCATGGACCGGATGTATGCCGGAATCCTGACAGTTGCGATTAATGCCGGAGCCTACTTTGCTGAAATCATCCGGGCAGGGATTCAATCGATTGATAAAGGTCAAACCGAGGCCTCACGATCACTCGGGATGACAGGACGTCAAACGATGACGCAAATTGTTTTACCGCAAGCCTTCCGCCGGATGTTGCCGACGATTACGAACCAATCGATCATCAGTCTAAAAGATACGTCGTTACTATCGATCATCGGGATCGCGGATTTGACGCAACAGGGACAAGTGCAACAGGCGACGACATTTGAACCGTTCATCGTTTGGACAGTTGTCGGTCTGATGTACTTCGTCGTCATCTATCTCCTTTCATTGTTAGGGAAATTCTTGGAACGGAGGTTTACACTGCGATGAGTATCATTGAAGTAAAACAATTAAAAAAGTCATTTGGTTCAAACGAAGTGTTAAAGGATATTTCGGTTGAGATTCAAGAAAAAGAAGTCGTTTGTGTCATCGGACCTTCAGGATCCGGAAAAAGTACGTTTCTCCGCTGTTTAAACCGGCTGGAGGATATTACAGGAGGGACCGTGATTGTCGATACACACGACATTACGGATCCGAAAGTCGATATCAATAAAGTACGGGAAGAAGTAGGGATGGTGTTTCAACACTTCAACTTGTTTCCGCATAAGACGGTGCTCGAGAACGTGACGCTTGCACCGATGAAGGTTCGGAAAACGGATAAAACTCAAGCGAAACAGCGGGCTTTCGAATTGCTGGATAAAGTGGGATTACGGGAAAAAGCGGATAATTATCCGGGTGAACTGTCCGGTGGTCAAAAACAACGGGTCGCCATTGCCCGTGCTCTGGCCATGAATCCGAAAATCATGTTGTTTGACGAACCGACATCCGCACTCGATCCAGAGATGGTCGGGGATGTTCTTGCCGTTATGAAGCAATTGGCACTCGAAGGGATGACGATGATTGTCGTTACGCACGAGATGGGATTTGCCCGTGAAGTCGGGGATCGTGTTCTTTTCATGGACGGTGGTTTTATCGTCGAAGAAAACATTCCGAGTTTATTGTTTGATTCTCCGCAACACGAACGGACACAGTCTTTTTTAAGTAAAGTTTTGTAAATGATGAAATGAAGCAGGAATGACCTTCAGGGAGGTCATTCCTGCTTTTTTTTGATGAAAACCCCTGTTTTCGCCTAGAGACGTTTCAATCATAAAGAACACAGGGTACAGTCATAAGAAAAACTTATACATTTGTGACGGAGAAATTGGGAATTCGAAACGCACTGACCTAAAAGAAGTAGTAATATAATAACTAAGGCAAACACTTTTGACATACAGGCCTTCGTTAAGGGTTATGTTCGGATGAAATGTCAGGAACATGACGATTATCGAATTTTTATGTCATATGATTTGAAAGCGCTAACAGGTAGAGAGCTGGAAACGTACTGATGCAGTACAGGAGTGAAACGAATGAAACGGGGGGAACCGTACATGGCAAGCCAGGACCAACAAGCATTTTATGGACCAAACCTTGGGTACATCATTGAATTGTATGAACGCTTTTTAGAAGATGCTTCTTCAGTCGATGAAGAAACACGGGCATATTTTGAACAAAATGGTGCTCCGGTTTCAGAACGTGTAACGAAGCAAACGGTCGAAACGGGAGATTTCGAAAAGTATTTGGCCGCGAGTCGATTAGCTGATCAGATTCGGGCGAAAGGTCATCTTGCAGCTGATATTTATCCGCTCAAAGATCATCCACGGGAAACAGAACTGCTCGAGCTCCGTCAATTCGGATTGACAGAAACCGATTTACGCGCCATGCCTGTCACACTCGTTTGTCCAGAACCACCGGCTCATCTTCAAGATGCTTTTGAAGGAATCGAGCACTTAAAGGCTCAGTACACGGGGGCGGCAGCGGTTGAATTTCAACATGTCGATGACTTGGATGAAAAGAAATGGTTGCGGCAAAAGATTGAACAAGGGGCATTGACAGCTAAGCTGACAATTGATCAAAAAAAGCAATTGTTCAAACGTTTAGCGGAAACCGAATTATTTGAGAAATATTTGCATAAAACATACGTTGGACAAAAACGTTTTTCAATCGAAGGACTTGATGCGATGGTTCCGTTACTCGATACGATTGTTGGACATCTGATTGCCAACGGATCGGAAACGATCAACATCGGAATGGCGCACCGGGGACGACTGAATGTCTTAGCGCACGTTTTAGGAAAACCATATGAAATGATTTTTGCAGAGTTCCAACATGCGCCGAACCATGATTTGGTTCCCTCAGAAGGATCAATCGGGATCACGTACGGTTGGACGGGGGACGTCAAGTATCACCTCGGATTAAACCGGAAGATGGAGCAACAATCGAGCAACGTTCGAATGACGCTTGCCAACAATCCGTCTCACCTTGAATTCGTCGATCCTGTCGTCGAAGGGTTTACACGGGCTGCGCAAGACGACCGCTCACAAAAAGGAGCACCTCGTCAGGAACAGGGAAAAGCGGCTGCCATTCTTATTCACGGTGATGCTGCGTTCCCGGGACAGGGGATTGTTGCTGAAACGCTTAATTTAACTAACTTAAAAGGATACAATACGGGCGGAACGATTCATATCATTGCCAACAATACGATTGGTTTTACGACAGAACCGACTGATTCCCGTTCAACACGCTATTCGAGTGATTTGGCAAAAGGCTACGAGATTCCTGTTTTCCACGTCAATGCGGATGAACCGGAAAGTTGTCTGGCCGTAGCATTGCTCGCTAGCGAATACCGTGCAACATTCAACAAGGACGTTTTGATTGACTTGATCGGGTATCGTCGCTTCGGACATAACGAGATGGATGAGCCGATGAATACGAATCCCGTTCTCTACGATTTAATCCATAAACATGATTCAGCACGCGTTCTGTATGCCAAGCAACTGGTAGAACAGGGCGATGTCGCAAAAGAAGATGTGACGAAGATTGAAGCTGACATCAATGAGATGATGAAAGCGGCCCGGGAGAAAGTCCCGAATGTGGAAAAAGAATACGGCGGAGTCATGCCGGATGTCGTCTTCAAAGGAGTCCCGCACATCGAGACAGGGGTTGCGGTCGAGAAATTGACGGACTATAACGAGCAACTCCTCGAGTGGCCGAGTGGATTTAACGTTTTCCATAAACTTGAGAAAGTCCTGAAACGCCGCACGGATGCGTTGACGACGAAAAACGGCATCGACTGGGGTCATGCCGAAACATTGGCATTTGCTTCAATTCTTTCCGATGGCACACCGATTCGATTAAGTGGTCAGGATTCGGAACGGGGAACATTTGCCCAACGAAACATTAATCTGAATGATGTGAAGACCGGCAAATCGTTTTCACCGATGCACAGTCTGAAGTCAGCAACAGCATCGTTTGCTGTATACAACAGTCCATTATCGGAAGCAGGCGTTCTCGGATTCGAATACGGCTATAACGTCTTTGCGCCGGAAACACTTGTTTTATGGGAAGCCCAGTACGGCGACTTCGCAAACTCCGGTCAAGTCATCTTTGATCAGTTCATCTCGGCAAGCCGTGCAAAATGGGGGCAGACGTCCGGACTTGTCATGCTATTACCGCATGGATACGAAGGACAAGGGCCGGAGCACTCAAGTGGCCGATTGGAGCGGTTCTTGACGTTATCAGGCGAAAAGAACTGGACAGTCGCCAATGTTTCAAGTGCGGCACAGTACTTCCATCTGCTTCGCCGTCAAGCCGCGATTCTTGGAAAAGAAGAAGTACGTCCGCTAGTCGTCATGACACCGAAAAGTTTACTCCGCCATCCACTCGCGACGTCCGATTTATCTGAACTGACAGACGGTTCATTCAAACGGATTGTCGAACAGGATGGTTTGGGACAAACACCGGAACAGGTTGAGCGGATTGTCTTCTGCAGCGGAAAAGTTGCAATTGACTTGGCAGAAGCCGTCTCGAAATCAGACGATGATTTCAACTGGTTGCACATCGTACGGATTGAAGAAATTTATCCATTCCCGGCCAAACAGTTAAACGCGTTGTTGGAACGTTATCCGAATGTCGGTGAATTTGTCTGGGTTCAGGAAGAACCGAAAAACATGGGAGCCTGGACATACATCGAGCCACGTCTTGAATCAGTTGCCATCAACGGAATCACAACCGTCCGTTACATCGGTCGTCGTCGACGTTCGAGTACAGCGGAAGGTGATCCGACAGGGCACAAAGTCGAACAGGCGCGAATCCTGACAGAAGCTTTGACACGAACGACAGTCGATCAACCAAGCACATCAGCTACTTCCGAAACAAATGTCTAATCTAAAATCAAGTGGGGTCAAACACGAAAAGTCTTAGGGGGACGAATTAACATGGAAATCAAAGTGCCAGAACTTGCAGAATCGATTACGGAAGGTACGGTCGCATCGTGGTTAAAACAGCCCGGCGATCAGGTAGAAAAAGGGGAAGCCATCGTCGAACTGGAGACAGATAAAGTCAACATCGAAGTACCGTCTGACGAAGCTGGAATTCTGTCTGAAGTAATGGCTGCCGAAGGGGATACAGTCCGCGTCGGAGAAACGATTGCTATCATTACAGCAGGTGGAGAAGCGGCACAACCGACAGAAGCAGCTCCAGCACCTGAACAAAAAGAAACACCTGTTGCACAAGAACCGAAAAAAGAACAACCGGCAGCCGTCGCAGCAACAGAAGCGACGTCACGCGCCGATCGTCCAATCGCTTCACCCGCTGCCCGGAAAATGGCACGTGAAAAAGGAATTGATTTAGCGCAAGTCGCGACACAAGATCCACTCGGTCGCATTCGTGTGCAGGACGTTGCGACATTTGAAGTCGCACCACGCGAACAAGCAAAAGCACCACAAGCTCCGGCACCGCAAGCCGCACCGCCTGCTGTTGCCCCTGGCAAACCGGAAGAACGGATTAAAATGTCGCGCCGCCGTAAAACAATTGCCAATCGCTTAGTCGAAGTGCAACAAACAGCGGCAATGTTGACGACGTTCAATGAAATCGATATGTCTGCTGTGATGTCGTTACGGAAACGCCGCCAAGAAAAATTCGTCAAGGACAATGAAGTCAAACTCGGTTTCATGTCGTTCTTCACAAAAGCAGCCGTCGCCGCTTTGAAAAAAATGCCATATTTGAATGCCGAAATTCAAGGAGACGAAATCGTGCTCAAGAAATTCTATGATATCGGAATTGCGGTTTCAGCACCGGATGGTTTAGTTGTACCGGTCGTACGTGACGCTGATAAAAAGAACTTCGGTGAAATCGAAAAAGATATCATCAATCTGGCGGTCAAAGCCCGGGACAACAAACTCGGTTTATCGGATTTGACAGGCGGGACATTTACGATTACAAACGGTGGAACGTTTGGTTCATTGATGTCGACACCAATCCTCAACGGACCGCAAGTTGCGATTCTCGGAATGCATGCAATCAACCTGCGTCCGATCGCCATCGACGCCGAGCGGATGGAAAACCGTCCGATGATGTATGTCGCGCTTTCCTATGATCACCGGATCGTTGACGGGAAAGAAGCCGTGACTTTCCTGAAGCACATCAAAGATTTGCTCGAAGATCCGGAATCATTGATCTTTGAAGCCTAATCGAATATTCCTGCTCCCTGTTTCTGTAACTGAAGCAGGGAGTTTTTGTGTACCGGATTGAGCGGATATGACAACTCTGTCATCGAATCTAAACAGAAGATTACATGGAATTCATAAATCCTTCATTGAAAGCCGATAAGATACATCTGTACGTTACTTCAAAGGGGGAACCATGAATGTTGAAACAAATCGGTGTCACGGTAGTCGCGGGAATGATTGTCGCAAGCAGCACAACGAGCATTGAAGCAGCGGGGAAAGCAAAAGGACTGCTCGATCCAAACCGGATTGTCAACATTGCTCACCGCGGAGCATCCGGGTATGCACCGGAACATACGATGACCGCATATGAGATGGGTCATAAAAAATTCAAAGCCGATTATATTGAGATTGACTTACAAATGACGAAGGACGGTCAGTTGATTGCGATGCATGACGAGACGGTCGATCGGACGACAAATGGTACCGGCGCCGTCAAGGATCAAACACTCGCGCAAATCAAACGCCTCGATGCCGGCAGCTGGTTTAACGAATCCTATCCGGCCTATGCGAAGAAAACATATAAGGGATTGAAAGTGCCGACGTTAAACGAAATATTTAACCGGTACGGCAAACAAGCCAATTACTATATCGAGACGAAATCACCGGAGGTTTACCCGGGGATGGAGAAAAAACTATTAGATACGTTACGACGTCACGGATTATCGAGCAAGCAGGTCAAACCGGGACAAGTCATGATTCAATCGTTCAGTCGGGACAGCTTGTTGAAGGTGAAGCAATTAGATCCGAAACTTCCGCTCGTCCAGCTTCTTGAGGCACCGCAAATGACGGATATAACTCCAAATACATTAAAAGCCATCAAGTCTTATGCGGTTGGCGTCGGACCATCTTTTAAATCATTGACACGAGAAAACACCAGACAAATCCGAAGTGCAGGGTTGTTACTGCATCCGTATACCGTCAATGAGAAAGTAGATATGAAACGGATGCTCGATTACGGTGTAACTGGCGTCTTCACGAACTTCGCCGATCGATTTAACGAAGTATTGCAACACCCAAAAAAGAAATAACTTCCCCGAAAGTCAGTTTCCTTTTCAGGAAATTGACTTTTTTTGTTCAGATGACATCTAAATCGCTTTCCGTTACGTATACTCATAAAAGCACATTCTTTTTTTTCGATTGGTATCGAACATGATACGATGTAACAACAGTGTTAAGTGGGATTTTAAACGGGTTCCATGAACAGAGAATGGAGAGGAATGCAATGCGAATCACTCAATATACAGACTATGGACTCCGCGTTCTGATCTATTTAGGTATTCATCGCGAAGAAGTGACACCGATGCCGACGATTGCCAATCATTATGGGATATCTTCCAATCATTTAATGAAAGTCACGCAACAATTAACGAGGCTCGGGTACGTGGAATCGACACGTGGACGGACTGGGGGTCTTCGGTTAATTCGCGATCCGGAAGAAATCAATATTGGGAAAGTCGTTCGTGAGATGGAGCCGATGGATATCGTCGAATGTTTTGCGGCAGACGGGCATTGTGTCATCGAACCTCAATGTCAACTCAAAGGGATTCTCGGTCGTGCGTTGCGCGCCTTTATCCGTGAACTGGAACAACATACATTAGCCGAACTACTCAAAAACCCATACGAACTGAACTTGTTATTTGCAAAAACGGATGCCAACCCTTCACGTTAAGTGAACGGGGGCATCCATTTTTTGTATACTCGTCTAGTTTAGTAAAAAAAGTCCACTCATTTTAGTTTTGGACCGGACCGTTTTTTAGGAGTGACATGTTCCGGATTTTTGGCAAGGTCATCTTGAACAGATCCTTTCCACAACGGAACATCACTGTAATAGGCGGCGCGGGCAATTAAATGTCCGCCGATTGGTGCTGTAATCAAAACAAACAGAATTCCGAGCAGGACGCGGGAAGAGAAAAATCCATCTTCCACGACGAAATAGATGATGACGCCAATGAGGATGCTCATGACGCCGAGTGTCGCACTCTTAGAGGCGGCATGCGCGCGCGTGTAGAGGTCAGGTAACCGGATAAGGCCAAGTGCCGTCACGAGGCTGAAAAATGCCCCGATCAACGCAAAGGCGGCTACAAAATAATCACTGATTGCGGTCACGTTCGATGATCTCTCCTTTCTCGATGAATTTAGAGAAGGCGACGGTCCCGATGAAAGCTAATATCCCAATCAATAAAATGACTTCAAGATAGTCGCTTGTCCGAAGGATGATGGATACGAGACCGACGACGGAAATCAAGCTGATCCCGATCGAGTCGAGAGCGATGACCCGGTCAGCTACGGATGGTCCTTTGATGACCCGGTAAAATAAACCGAGCATGGATAGAAAGACGCCTCCTAAAGCGATGAATAGTAACATCTCTAACATTAGCGGCTCACCTCCAAGATGGCTTTCTCAAAACTGTTGCGGATCGAGGCGACGGCATCATCCGCCTCCGGCATGTGTAGGGCATGAATGTACAACGTTTTGTTATCGTCCGAAATATCGACGACCAATGTCCCCGGTGTCAACGTAATCAGCATCGATAGCAATGTAATTTGCCAATTGTGTTCGAGTTCGGTTTCATAGGCAAAGATACCGGGCTTAATATCAAGACGCGGTTTCAGGATGATGGACAGCACCTGAAGGTTCGCAACAACCAGTTCATATAAAAAACGAATGAAAAGTCGGATCAAGGCGATGAACGGTCCGAGATAAAACCGGCTGCTGAAACCCCGTCGCATCGCGAACATCGCAATCAATCCTAGTAAATAGCCGATGATGAACGATGACGCCGAGAAGGAGTTAGCAAGAAACATCCAGAGGAACGCAAGCAAGATGTTGAGTAATAACTGAAATGGCATGGGTTAATCCTCCTTCAGTACAGCTTGAATATAGATTGAGGGGTCGACAAGTGGATCGACCGCCTGCGAGATGAACGGCCGGACCGCTTCCGTTCCGATACCGTACAAAACGGTAATTCCAACCAAAACGAATGCCGGTGCGAGCAACTGCTTCATCAGGTGGTGTTTCGGACCACTGTAGGTTTTCGGTGTTCCCCAGAATCCACGGATGAAAATCTGCATCACGGAATAGAGCACGAGCAGACTTGAAATCAAGACGACGAATGGACCGACTAAATCCCCGGCTTCGAAACCACCCCGGACGATGAGCAGTTTTCCGATGAAACCGCTGAGTGGCGGAATTCCGGCGAGCGACAATGCAGCGATGAAATACGTCCATCCGAGTAAGGGATAGTCTTTGATCATGCCGCCCATGTCTTTTAGACGACTTGATCCGGCAATACCAATCATGACGCCGATCAGCAGGAATAAGGCCGCCTTGATCAACATGTCATGGACCAGGTAAAACACTGCTCCTTCGAGCGACTGACGGGTCATGACGGAGACACCGTATAAGATGACACCGACTGCGACGATGATGTTGTAGATTAAGATCTGTTTGACGTCACGTGTCGCCAGCGCACCGATGACACCAATGATGATTGTTGCCAGTGCAAGCCACCCGAGAATTTGGTGCGTAAACTCTTGCTGGTGCGAAAAAAACAGGCTGTATGTCCGCAAGATCCCGTAGACACCGACTTTCGTCAGTAATGCACCAAACAGTGCGAGAACAGGTGTCGGTGGTACTTGGTAGGAGCCGGGAAGCCAAAAGTACAACGGGAAGATGGCACCCTTTAAGCCAAAGACAATTAAAAACAGAACCGCGATGACACTGAGGATACCGGGTTGATTGATTTCAGTAATCTTTTGTGAAATATCGGCCATACTCAGGGAACCGATGACACCATATAAAAAGGCAACCGTCATGACGAACAATGCGGATGAAATGACGTTAATCAACAAATACTTCAGCGACTCCCGAAGTTGGGCTGGCTTGCCTCCAAGAACAATCAAGACGTAAGACGAAATCAGAAACACTTCGAAAAAGACGAACATGTTGAAAATATCACCTGTCGTGAAGGCACCGTTGACACCGACGAGTAAAAACTGGACGGCGATGTAATAGTAAAACCGTTGATGCAGATCCGACAAATAATAGATCGAATACCAGACGACAAAAAAGACAAGTAAGCTGGTCGTCAGGACGAGCAAGGCTGATAACATATCCGACACGAGAGTGATACCGAACGGAGCCGGCCAACTACCAAGTGTGACGGTCAGAATGCCATCTTGGCGGATACTGTAAACGAGATAGACGGCTGCAACGATGGTCAAGAAGGTCGAGACGAGTGAAAGCGTCCGTTGCAGACGGAGACGACTCGGAAACAGCATCAAGATGACTCCGGTGATCAGTGGAATCAAAAGCGGTAGTAACGGTAAATTAATCATGCGTATCGGTTCCTTTCATTTCCTCCAGATTGTCTGTTCCCAGTTCCTGATAAGCCCGATAAGCAAGGACAAGGAAAAATGCGGTCACCCCAAAGCTGATGACGATAGCCGTCAAGACAAGCGCTTGTGGCAGTGGGTCCGTATACTGGGTGACTCCGTCTTTGAGGACGGGAGCGGCACCAGTCTTCAAACCGCCCATCGTCATGACGAGCAAATGAGCGGCGTGACTGAGTAAACCCGTTCCGATGATGATCCGTAAGACACTTTTTGAAAGAATGAGATACACAGCACACATCGTCAGGATGCCTGCTGCAATCGCCATGATGATTTCCATGAGTTAATCACTCTCCCCAATCGTTTGAATAATCGTCATCGTCACACCGACGACGACAAGATACACGCCTAAGTCGAACAGCATCGCCGTATGTAAGGACGTTTTTCCGAACAGCGGCAAATTAAAATAGTCGTGGGCATGTGTGAAAAATGGTTTGTTGAACAACAGGGCACCTGACGCTGTCAGGACGGAAATCAACATCCCGATGGCTGTCATCTGTTTATAATCGACGGGCAGGATTTGCCGAAGCGTCTTGATATCAAAGGCAAGCAAGATCAAGACGAGTGCGGAAGCCGTTACAAGACCGCCGACGAAACCGCCGCCCGGTGTGTAATGACCGGCGAAAAACAGGTAGACGGCAAACAAAAAGATGATGAACGTGATGAACGTCGTCGCAGATTCTAAGATGACGTCGTTCGTATGTTTTTTGATCGGATTTTTCATTTATCGATTCCTCCTGTCTTCCGGAAATTAATCATCGCGTAGATACCAAGACCGGCAATTGCTAATACACTGATTTCAAACAACGTATCAAAACCACGGAAGTCGACGAGGATGACGTTGACCATATTACCGCCAGCGGCTAAGTCCGCCACGTTGTCGATGTAATACTGGGCAATCGAAGCGAATGAGCGTTGGCTGAGTGAAGCCAGTGCGACCAACGTGACGCTTAATCCGACGAGTGCCGAGATGGCGGCATTGCCGAGTTTAAACTTAATCCGTTCCTCTTTCCGGCTGATTTCCGGCATATGATAAAACACAAGCAGGAACAGGGCGACGGACACCGTTTCGATGACGAGTTGCGTTAAAGCCAGGTCCGGTGCCCGGAATAAGACGAAGAACAGAGCGACCGTATAACCGACGACACCAAGCAGAATAATCGATGTCAAACGGGACCGGGCAAACGTAATCGACAAGGCGCTGCCAACGAGGACGAGGACTAAGACGACTTCATAAGTGTGAACCGTACTGAGCGGATTCACATCAAACCGGAAGGCATCAAGGAAATACAGACTCGATAAAACTAAAACGACGATAAAACCGAAGATGTAGACCAAGTAAGACCGCATGTAGCCGGTCATGACCGTATCATGGATAGCGGTCGATGTCCGTTCACCTCGACGCAACAATGCGTCATATTGATGGTTGAGTGAGACCTGTTTCGGCATCCGGTGATACAACGAGCGCCATTTCGGTAAAGTCAGGAATAAAAACGTACCGACTGAGATAATCAGGACGGTTAAGAACAGTTCCAGGTTAAATCCGTGCCAGAGTTTGATCTCGACTGGAATCGTCCCGCCATTTGCGATCACTTTCGGTAAAATCGCTTCAGCGGCCGGGCGGATCAACGTGTTCGACAACAGGTTCGGGAACAAGCCGATTAAGATAACCAATGAAACGAGAACGAGCGGCGGAATCAGCATGCCGATCGGTGCTTCATGCGGTTTTTTCGGCAACTTGTCGAGTTGTCTTGGACCGAGGAACGTCCGGTAAACAATTAAGATACTGTAGACAAACGTAAAGATGCTGCCGATGACCGCAACGAATGGGAACAAGAGTCCAAATGTATCGAGATGGAACAATCCGGACTCTGATACTTCGAGCACACCGGTTAAAAACATTTCCTTACTCAAGAAACCGTTGAAGGGCGGGACACCCGCTATCGACAACGCTCCGATGGTCGCGATCGTAAACGTCACCGGCATCAGTTGCGATAAGCCGCCGAGTTTTCGGATATCCCGTGTGCCGGTCTCGTGATCAACAATCCCCGCCATCATGAAGAGACTTCCTTTAAATGTGGCATGGTTAATCAAATGAAAGACGGCAGCAACGGTCGCAACCGTATAGAGGCTGTCCGGTAAGATTTCGACCTGTAACGCAGCTGCTCCGAGTCCGAGCAATGACATGATCAGACCGAGTTGGGAAATCGTCGAATACGCTAAAATCGCTTTTAAATCGACCTGCTTGACGGCGTTCAGCGACCCCCAGAAGAGTGTGAACATTCCGACAGACGAGACCAGATAAAACCAAAGTGGTGTTTCAGCAAAGATGGGACTCATCCGGGCGACGAGATACAGACCGGCCTTGACCATCGTGGCCGAGTGCAGGTAAGCACTGACCGGGGTCGGCGCTTCCATTGCATCCGGTAACCAGATATGAAACGGAAACTGGGCCGATTTTGTAAAAGCTGCCAGTAAAAACAGGACAAGCGACACGGTGAAGAGCGAATCACTTGAATAAGTGCCGACCGTCGCCAGCGATTCCCGGATACTGAATGAACCGGACAGCAGCGACAGCAGGGAAATCCCGCCAAGCATCGACAAACCACCGAATACAGTAATGAGCATCGACTTTTGTGCACCGTAACGGGAGCGTTCCCGCTCGTACCAATAACCGATCAAGAGGAAGGACGAAATTGATGTCAATTCCCAAAATAGATACATGACGATCATATTGTCAGATAAGACGATTCCGAGCATCGCCGTCATGAAAAGAAGTAGGTAAACATAAAAATTATGAAGAGCTTCTTTTTTGGCATCGAGATAATAGATGGAATACAGGACGACGAGCGAACCGATTCCGGTAATCAACAACGCAAACAGCAGACCCAGGCCGTCAACGTAAGCAGTAAAGTTGATGTCGAGCGAAGGAATCCATTTCATCGTCGCAACGACTGTTTTCCCGGCCATCGTCTGGCTGAGGAATTGACTGAAATAGGCGACCAATATCAGCGGAACGAGCAAAACGAACCAGCCGGTGTGCACCGATCGAATTTTTTTATACAGCAATGGAATGAAGAGACTGACGACTAGCGGCAATAAAATTGCGAAATGAAGCAATGACACATGATTCCCCCCTTTTCATATCGTTCATTTCATCGAAAAAAATGAAAGAAGGACGTAGTACGCAAGCGAGCAGTCGTGCTTGTGACGAGTCCTTTTATCCAATCATTCGATTCTTATGAAGCATCTGTTAAAAGTATAACGTAGATTTCGGCTCTCTGCATGACGCGAACCTTCATGATGTAGTGCAGGAA
This sequence comes from Exiguobacterium sp. s166, assembly GCF_018618855.1. Taxonomy (NCBI): domain Bacteria; kingdom Bacillati; phylum Bacillota; class Bacilli; order Caryophanales; genus Exiguobacterium; species Exiguobacterium sp. s166. The sequence goes on from NZ_JACSMU010000003.1 coordinate 55,559, forward strand.
AGCGGTTTTTGATTAAATTATTAAATATGTAGGAACACGGCAGAAAAATGAGAAAAAAAGTTCAAAAAAATTTTAAAAGACGAGAGCAATTTGATTACAATGGTCTTTTTCAGGGAAAACCAACTAAGTCTAAAAATTCAGCGAACAGAGGTGCCGTCATGAAAAAGTCATTTAAACAAGGTTTGTTCATTGGTGGAATCGCAGCCTTATCTGCGTTAGTCATCAAGCGTTATAAGCAAGCGGGGGATTCGTCAGAAGGGTTCAGTGATCCAGCTGCACTCGATCGTCAACCGAGTATCGATGCCAAAAAGGATGAAACAGAAGTTGGATTGACACAACTCGATTCGATTCACCGGGCAGATTGGCAAGCCAATGGTTTTCCGCAAACTCATGCTGAACTGGAACGTCTAGAAAAAGAAGATAACCAGTAAAAAACACGCTCTCGTCTGAGAGCGTGTTGTCATGTAAAGAATTAAGCGCTTGTCGAAACGAGTGCTTGAATTCGTTCGCTGTGTGCAGCATAGGAAGAGAGATGCTCAAATTGATGTAACGTTAGAGTCGTCATCCGACTATGGCCTGTACTGGATTCAAGAGACAGGTATGCTTCGTTTTGATCTTGACCACCACCGTCAAAACGAATTTTTGCCGTGATTGTCCGTCCATCGCTCGCTTGCATATAAATATCGTAACCGCCGAAATCAACTCGGTTGAAGTGGTTAGCTTCGCTTACGATTCGTTTAAAAGTTTCAATCAATGAATATGACATGCTATTTCCTCCTTATGTGAAAACTATGTGACCTAACGAGCAATCACCAATCAGTATCGGTTATGTATTTTCCCAGTATGTAGAAAAATTAAACCTTTTAAATGAATCTTTATTTTTTTAAGTTTTATTTGCTATGAAACGCGTTTCATACTTTATGATAAATCACGACAGCGCGTGACTATCGTAAACGATGGGCGTCAGCTGAGTAGTAGTGGAGGAGACCTGTTCTTTTCTAAATAGAGGTCTTAAAACGTGTCAGATGCAGCTGAAAATGGAAGACACAAAAAGGAGTTGGATGTAAGTCCAACTCCTTTTTGTGTCTGAAAACCGGTATTAAACCGATTTGTTAATGAGTCGATAGTTAAAGTTCGACGTTGTGATAGACTTGCTGGACGTCTTCCAAGTCTTCCAGCGCATCAATCATTTTTTCGAACTGTTGGACGTCTTCGTCAGATAACGTCACTTCGTTTTGGGCGAGCATGACCAGTTCGGCAACTGAGAAGTCTGTGATTCCCGCTTCTTTCAGCGTTTCTTGAACCGCATGGAATTGTTCTGGCTCCGCGTAGATGATGACGGACTCTTCTTCCTCCAGGATGTCACGCACATCGATATCCGCTTCCATCATCAATTCTAGGACATCATCAGCTGATTTGCCTTCAAAAGCAAAGATGGCTGTCGCATCAAACATGTAAGCGACCGATCCACTGACACCCATGTTTCCGCCGTTTTTACCGAAAGCGGCCCGAACATCTGAAGCTGTCCGGTTAACGTTGTTCGTCAATGTTTCGACGATGACCATTGAGCCGCTTGGTCCAAATCCTTCGTAACGTAACACGTCAAAGTTTTCTTCTGCGCCGCCTTTTGCTTTTTCGATGGCACGATCGACGATAGCGCGGGGGACACTATATGTCTTCGCACGCTCGAGAACCACTTTTAACGCCTGGTTTGATTCAGGATCCGGCTCCCCTTGTTTAGCGGCAACATAAATCTCCCGACCAAACTTTGCATAGACGCGACTTGTATTTTTGTCTTTCGACGCCTTTTTTTCTTTAATGTTATTCCATTTACGACCCATCAGAATCCACTCGCTTTCACATGACTTCGATTTAATTAGGAACTTATTGGTTCCTTCTGCCTCATCAGTATACCGCATAAGTTGTTGATTGCTAAACTGAAAAGATAGCGAAATACGTGTTTTTTCATGATTAACGTTTACAACCAGTCTGAAATCGGGAAGTAACAGAAGATGAAATCTAGCGTGTGAGAGGAGAGGGACTATGAATAAAGCAGCTGTGTTTCACCGGGCCCTGTCTCCGTATGTCTATACATACGATCGAGATACGGTACATATCCGCCTGATGTCGGCAAAGGGAGACGTGAATCGTGTCGAATTGATTTATGGGGATCCTTATGAATGGGATGCGGAAAAAGAAGAAGATCGGGATTGGAACTTTGACCCGGATAAAGAGAAGTTTTGGAAAACGGCGACGGCAGAGATGACGTTCGCGGGATCGGATGCGACACACGATTTTTGGTTTATCGCGATTCAGCCGAAAAAAAAGCGGATCCGTTACGGTTTCAGAGTTCATGTAGGCGGTGAATCCGCCGTTTACACCGAACGCGGGTGGTACGATGAGGTACCGCTTGATCACCCGGGCTACTATTTTGCCGTTCCATATATGAATGCGGTAGATGTATTTGACGCTCCGGCATGGGTGAAAGATACGGTCTGGTATCAAATTTTTCCGGATCGGTTCGCAAATGGGGATGTAACGAATGATCGGCCGGATACAACGCCATGGGGAACGGAAGCACCAGCCTTTGATAATCATTTCGGAGGCGATTTTCAAGGGGTGATTGATCATATCGATTACTTAAAAGCACTTGGTATTACCGGCATTTATTTTTGCCCGGTCTTTGTCGCACCGTCCAACCATAAATACGACACTCTCGATTATTTACGTCTGGATCCGAGTTTCGGGACAGAAGAAACTTTTCGGGAAATGGTTCGACTGCTTCATCAAAATGGAATCCGGATTTTGCTGGATGCGGTCTTTAATCATGTCAGCGTCGAGCATCCGGCCTTCCAAGACGTTTTATCTCATGGGAAAGAATCGCAGTATGCGAACTGGTTTATGATTGATTCGTTCCCGGTCCAATCAACACCGGTACCCAACTATGAAGTATTTGCCTTTGAAAGCAATATGCCGAAACTCAATACGGCCCATCCGGATGTGAAAGATTATCTATTAAAGGTGGGTCGTTACTGGGTGGAAGAGTTCGGGGTTGATGGCTGGCGACTGGATGTCGCGAGTGAAGTGGACCATGCTTTTTGGCGCGAGTTCCGGCGGGAAGTACGGGCTGCTAATCCCGAAGCGTATATCGTCGGGGAATGTTGGACGGATTCGCAAGGGTGGTTGCTCGGTGATCAGTTTGATGCTGTCATGAATTATGGATTGACGGAAGCCTTTTTAACCTTTTTTGCGACGAACGAAAGTACGGCCTCTGCATTCAGTCATGCCGTCGTAAGGAACTTAAACAGCAACACGATGAATGTCAACGAAGTGATGTTCAATCTCGTTGATTCCCATGATACACCTCGTGCCTTGACGCGGGCAGACGGGAACCTCGAGCGGATGAAGCTGTTGATGTTGTCGCTGTTGACGTTCACGGGAAGTCCGGTCATCTATTATGGTGATGAAATTGGTTTGACGGGTGGCCAGGATCCGGATAACCGGAAGTGTATGGTCTGGGATCCGGCCGAACAAGATGCGGACCTCTTGGCGTATATTACGCGGTTGATTGATTTACGGAAGCAGCATCCGGGTCTCGCCAATGCCAGCGGCTATCAATTCGAGCAACTGAATGATGCGTCGGCAAGCTTTCTGATTCGTCGCCAGTCTGATGAAGCGACTTATTTGATTTTGTTTAACAATGGTTCAGAGGACGTCCATTTTGATTTGACAGATGCAACCGTTGATTTGATGGACGGCCAACGTTATACAGAATCGGTCACTGTAGGCGGGGTGTCCGGGAAAATTCTCCAAATAGAACAAGAATAACCGAACAAAAAAACATCTGTTCAGAAAATAGTCTTTTCTGAACAGATGTTTTTTATATGCTTGGAAAGACTCAGAAAAACGGATGAATCAGCAGACCACTTCTCAATTTAGGTTCGAACCAGGTCGACTTCGGAGGCATGACTTCGCCCGCATCAGCAACTGCCATCAGCTCAGTTAAGCTTGTTGGATGGAGATGGAACGCGACGGCCATCGTACCTTGGTCGACGAGTTGCTCAAGCCCGGTATAACCTTTCACACCACCGACGAACTGAATCCGTGCATCCGTCCGAGGATCTTCGATTCCGAGAAAGGGTGTCAACAATTCATCTTGAAGGATGGCGACATCGAGATCCTCTTTGACAGAAGGACGGTTTTTTTCATAATCGAGTGTGTACCAAGTCTGTTTGAGATACATTTCAAACCTGTGTTTTTTTGTTTCTGTCGCGCGTCCCTTGGTAATAGTGAACCGGCTACTGATTCTTTCCAGCAAGTCATCGACGGACTGACCGTACAAATCTTCGACAACGCGATGGTAACCTTGGATGTTCAATTGATCACTTGAGAAAGAGACGGCGAGAAACAGTCCGGCATCCTCGTGAGGATTCAACCGTGCCACTTGTGCGGCTGCTTCCGCCCGGTGGTGTCCGTCAGCGATATACAGGTGATCATGACGGGCAAACTGACTGCCGATCGTCATCATGGCATCACGGTCCGTGACTTTATAGATCGTATGCTCAATCCCGTCTTCCGCTGTAAATTGATAGAGTGGGGATTGTTTGGTCTGTTCCGTGACGACTCGATTTAGTTCGTCATCCGGATGATGGGCAAGCAAAATCGGACCGGTATGAGCAGCAAGCGACTGAACGTGCCGGACGCGGTCCCGTTCTTTATCAGGCCGTGTGAATTCGTGTTTCCGGATGATGCCTTGGTCGTAATCCGTGACAGAGACACAACCGACAAAACCGGTCTGCGTATGCTCACCGTCTGTCAGGCGATAGAGATAATAACTCTCGACATCATCTGTTGTGAGAATGCCCCGTTCAATCGCTTCCTTGAAATGAAGGGCCGCTTGTTGATACACGCGTGGGTCATGGTCGTCAATCAAGTCCGGTAACGTCACTTCTGCCTTGTCGATTCGTAAAAAGGACAACGGACGTCGGCGGACTTCCACCCGTCCCTCCGCCCGATTGAAGACATCATACGGGAGGGAAGAAAACGATTCTGCATATTTGGGGTTAGGTCGCAAGGCATGAAAAGGTTCAAAAGTAGGCATAATCATCGCTCCTTAAAGTAATCTTGTTTTTAACACACCGGGAATGGTATTTAATTGTTGTAATGAAATGATTTCATCCAGATGATTATCGATGTCGATGATCGTGTAGGCAATGCCGCCTTTACTGCCGTTGATCATGTTGGCGATGTTGATTTGTTCGGTCGCAAGGACGGAAGCGATTTGACCAACCATGTTCGGGATGTTTTGGTGCGCGATCGTGATGCGTCGTTTACCGGAATACGGTAACTCAACAGACGGGAAGTTGACCGAGTTCCGGATGTTGCCGGTCTCAAGGAACAGCTTCAATTGATCGACGGCCATGATTGCACAATTTTCTTCTGCTTCGGCCGTCGACGCGCCGATGTGCGGCAACGGGATGACACGAGGCAGAGAGAGGATGAAGGCGTTCGGGAAATCAGTGACATAGTTGGCCAGGCGGCCTGATTTCAAGACTGTTGCTAAAGCCTGTTCATCGATTAATTCACCTCGGGAAAAATTAAGTAAGGTTGCGCCTTGTTTGATTTTTCCGAGTAACCGTCCATCAAGCAAGTGTTGGGTCGCATCAATCAAAGGGAGGTGCAACGTGATGTAATCACTTGTCGCCAGCAATTCTTCGAGATTGGTGACACGGTGGACTTGATTCGAGACACGCCACGCTGATTCGACAGACATATGGGGATCATAGCCGGAAACCGTCATGCCGAGTTCGTGGAGTGTATTCGCTAAACTCGCTCCGATGGCACCAAGTCCGACGATGCCGATTCGTTTCCCGAGTAATTCCGTACCGGCAAATTGTTTTTTATTCGCTTCGATCCGCTCTGGGATATCCGGTCCACGCAGGTTATTTGTCCATAAGATACTCGGGATTAATTTTCGGGCCGTCAAGAACAGGCTGGCAATGACAAGCTCTTTGACGGCATTGGCATTCGCACCAGGTGTCGAAAAAACGGGAATCCCCCGATTCGCCAATTGGTCGAGCGGGATGTTGTTGACGCCGACACCGGCGCGGGCGACCGCTTTTAAGGAAGGCGGGAACTTCATGCCGTGTAAATCTTTACTGCGAACAAGAAAGGCATCCGCTGTTTCGATGTCTTGTTTGACGACGTATTGATCGGTGAAGCGTTTTAATCCTTTTTCCGACACGTCATTCCAAAGTTGTACATGATGCATTTAACGTTCCCCCTGTTCGAATCGTTTTAAGATGGCAATAAGGGCATCGACGCCTGCAGTCGGCATCGCGTTATAGAGACTTGCGCGCATTCCTCCGACGGAACGATGTCCTTTTAAATTGACGAGGTGATGACGTTCTGCAAATTGCAGAAATTGTTTATCTAAATCCGTTTGACCGGTAGTGAAAGGAATGTTCATCCGGCTCCGGTCCGGCAGGGCAACGTGATTTGAAAATAGGACAGATTGGTCCAAGTACGCGTAAAGGGAGGCGGATTGCTTGTGATTACGCTCGACGACCGTATCGAAACCCTGATCCTTAATCCATTCGAGGACCAGTTTCGTCAAATAGATGCTGTATGTGGGCGGTGTATTGTATAAAGAATGATGGGCGGCATGTGTATCGTACCGTAAATAGGAACCTAAACGGTCCGGTGTACGTTGTAAAAGCTCATCTTTTATGATGACGAGCGTCATTCCGGCTGACCCGAGATTTTTTTGAGCCCCCGCATAAATCACATCAAACTGACTGACATCAATCGGTTCCGATAAAATGGAGGAGGAGAAATCAGCCACTAACGGAACATCGACCTGTGGAGCGTCGGTAAAAGTCGTTCCTTCAAGCGTATTGTTCCATGTGAGATGCAGATAATCCGCGTCAGAATAAATGGGACCGGCCGGAATCGAACGGTAGTTGTCCGCATTAGATGAAGCAACGATACCTGTCTTTACAAAAGCCGCGGCATCCTGCATCGCTTTTTGTGACCAGCTACCTGTATCGATGAAGTCGACACGTTGCTGATTCGTCGCCAAGTTCAGTGGTAACATGGAAAATTGAAGCGTTGCTCCGCCTTGTAAAAACAAGACATGGTAATGATCCGGAATCTGCAAGAGTTCCCGAAGTAAAGCCTCTGTATCCTGAAGGATGTTTTCAAACAAGGTAGAACGATGACTTAATTCCAAAACGGATTGTCCAGAACCTTGGTAATTCAGAAGCTCAGATTGAGCCTTAAGTAAAACCGGTACCGGTAGTACTGCCGGACCAGCTGAAAAATTAAAAACCGTCATCTCATTCCGCCTCCAGTAATTTTCAGAAAATATTCACAACTAAAGTGTAACGGAATGAAAACAGTTAATCAAACTTCATTTCAAAGGGAATTTGAATTTTTTGGAACAGGGGGAGCGTTCGACAGAAAAAGACCAGTTCTCCTAAAGAGAGACTGATCCGATCGATGTATCTGAAGAAAGTATGGAATTCAGGACGGATCAAGTGGCGTAAGTTGATGAAAGTGCCACTTCCAGCCTTCGCTCGTCCAGTGATAAAGCGAAACACTTCGGAAGCGACCGACATACATGCTGCGACCGTATGAGAAATGATCTTCCACGATTTCCTGTACCAGGGCCGTCGTCTCGAAAACTTCGACGATAATCGACTCACTGAGTTGATCGCTCCACTGAATTTGATCCGGATCGACATAATGATCGAGATACGTCTCGGCATCGAACTGCCGGCCTTGTCCGTCAACAAAAGAAAAATCAGGTGATAACAATTGATGCATCTCTTTTCGGTTACCTTGCATCAAATAATCATGACGGTTTGTCAAGAGGAGTTGAAGCTGTTCATGTTTAGCTGAAGTTTCCATGAGAATCATCCTTTCGTTCTTACCTGAATGATGAGATTTCAAAAAAGATAAAACAAAAAAAGACCCTGCAACAGCAGAGTCTTGGAAAATTAAAGTTTAGTAACGTTAGTTGCTTGTGGTCCGCGTTGGCCTTCTTCAACTTCAAACGAAACTTCTTGACCTTCGTCAAGTGATTTGAAACCGTCTGTTTGAATAGCTGAGAAGTG